>NZ_JBVHTY010000008.1:406572-439548 GCF_055565615.1 Streptomyces sp. NPDC028368
CCCTCCCCCAGTTATCAACCACCCCCCGCCCTCACACCCACCGCCCCCCCCGCCCCCCCCGGGCACCGCGCATGCCCCCCGCGCCCCGGCCCCCCCCCCCCCCGCCGGGGCCCCCCCCCGCGCCTGCACCTGGCCCTTCATGACCTGCCTGGCCCTTCATGACCTGCCTGACCATTCATGACCTGGAGGAGACGGGACCTTGCATGTGACGCCTGACGCGGCCGCAGCCCGCCGCGACGAAGCGGCCGTATGGCGGGTCACCCGTGCGGTCCTCCATTCCGCCGGGCTCCCCGCGGCCGCCGTCCCCGTGCACCCCGCCGTCAAGGCCCTCGCTCACCAGGCACAACGGCTGGACCAGCGCGCCCGTCCGGCCGACGCGCCGTGCGCCCGGCCGGCCGCGCCGCTACGGCGCGCCTGCGCGCTCCGCCCCCGTACGGCGGGGTCGCGATGGGCCGTGGATCTGGCGGAGCCGCAGCCACATCTGCAGGCGGCGGTCGAGCGGGCCCTGGCCTCGCTGCCACCGGGGCGAGCGCCGGAGGGCGGGCCGTCCGAGGCGGAATCGGCCGTGGCCGACTGGGCGCCCGCGCACCTGGCCGCCTTTGCCGAGACGGCGGAGCGGCTGCATCAGCTGTGGCCGGAGATGCTTGCCGAGCTGCGGGCGGGCGTCACCCAGATCGCGTTGCTCCGCGGTCCCGCCATCGACGGCTTCACCGACTTCACCGTCCACGGGGCGGTGTTCATCGCCTCCTCGCGTCTCGAGGGACGTCCGAACGGCCTGCCCGGCTGGGTGCGGCTGGCGGACGCGCTGGTGCATGAGGGGACGCACACCCGGTGCAACGCGGCGGCGCTGACGACGCCGTTCCTGGCCCCCGCCGCCGGCGACACGGCTCCGGTCAGGACGCCGCTGCGGCCCGATCTCCGGCCGCTGACCGGGCTGTTCCAGCAGACCCTGGTGCTGGTGCGTCAAGTGCTGCTGTACCAAAGGGTGTTGCAGAGCGGCGCAGCGGACGGAGGGGCCGCTGAGGCGTTGCGGCGCAGGCACACCAAGCTGCTGGACGGGGCCCGGCAGGCGGTCGGGACGCTGGGGCGGCATGCCGCGGCGCTGACCACCGCGGGGCGTGGCGTCCTGGCGGAGGCGAGCGCCGTGCTGGACGGTGCGGCCGGCCGCGTGGCGGGACCGGCCCCCACGGCGTCGGGGCGGGCGTGAGCGCCGTATCGCCCGAGGTGGGCGCGTCGCCAGGGGCGTTCCGCACGTGGATTCCCGAGGTGTTCCGCCCGTATCCGCACGGCACCGCGGTGTACTTCGCCCGGGTGGCCGCGCGCTCGGGCCAATTCGCGGCCAACACCGCCGGTGGCGGGCAGCCCGTCCTGGTGGGCAGCGCGGCGGGACCGGATGCCGACGACACCGCCCTACGAGCTCGCGGCGAGCTCATGGAGCGGATGGGCAATGTGCTGACGGGGCGGGCCAGGGAGTCCGCCGTAGCGAGCGGGGCGGGCGGCGCGGCCGGGGCAGCCGGGGCGCGTATCGCCACCTATACGGATCTGCGCCGGCTCGGGGCCGAGGCCGTCGACCCGGCCGTCTGGCGCGACGGCGGCGCATCGCGTCAGGCGCGTCAACTCTGGTGCTCCGGACGGTCGTTACACACCCAGGAAGAGGTGTGGGTCCCGGCCGGCGCCGCATTCTTGCAGCATCGGCCGCCGCCGGGCTGTACGGCCACGGTCTCCCTGGGCTCGACCGGCGTCGCCGCGCACCCGCGGCGGGAGTCCGCCGCGGAACACGCCGCCTGCGAGATCCTGGAACGCGAGCTGATCCGCCGCAGCTGGTGCGCTCCGGACCGCTATCCGCCTCAGGCGCACGACGCGCTGCCCGTCCTCCCTCCCGGCCTGGGGGAACTCCTCGTCCGTGAGGGGCTGTCGGCCACCGCACTGCGGCTGCCCGCGCCGCGGCAGCTGTGCGCGGTGGTCGTCTGTCTGCACCGGGAGGACGGACGCGAGCAGTCCTTCGGCGCACGCTGCGCCCCGGCCCGTGATGCGGCGACCGCGCTGGTCAAGGCGGCGTACGAGGCGCTGATGGTCCGCTGGAGCATGGGCACCGCCACGGCGCGGCGCGGCCTGCCGCGCCTGGCTGCGGCCGGCCGGCCGCGCGGCGCGGTGGAGCACGCCCTGTGGGCCTATCACCGCCAGGATTCCCTGGCGTACTGGCTGGGCGGCGACCGCGGCCGCAGCGACGGGCCGTTCCCCGAGCCGGCATCGAGCCGTCCCGGCCACGCCATGGATCTGCTGTCCGCCCACACCGGCATGGACGTCATCGCCGTCGACTGCGCGACCGGCCCGCCCCACGACGAGGGCCTGTCCGTGGTGCGGCTCATCGCCCCGGGCGCACGGCCGCTGCCCGCTCGTACGACTCCCGGGATTCCACCGCACCCCTTCGGCTGACCCTCGCCGAGCCCCCGCCGCCGCCTCTACCGAAGGACACCATGTCCACGACGTCATCCGAACCGTCCGGCCCCTCGTACGCGACGCAGTTCGCAACCCGCTACGACGACTGGTTCGCGGCCGCCGGCGCCACCGACGCCACCGTCGAGCTGCTCGCCTCGCTCGCCAAGGAGGCGCCCAGTGGCCCCCTGCTCGAACTGGGCATCGGAACCGGCCGCATAGCCCTGCCCCTCACCCGGCGCGGCCTGACGGTGCACGGTATCGACCGCTCCCCCGAGATGGTCGCGCAGCTCCGCGCCAAACCGGGCGGCCAGGACGTCCCGGTGACCCTCGGCGACTTCTCCGCGCCCCCGGTGGATGCCGAAACCGGTAGGTACGCCCTCGTCTACGTGGCCAACGGCACCTTCGCCGAGCTCACCACCCAGACCGACCAGCTGCGCTGCTTCGCCCACGCCGCCCAACGCCTGCTGCCCGGCGGCCTGTTCGTCCTGGACGCACATCTTCCGGAGGCGCTGGCGACGGTGGCATCCGGCACGCAGCCCGTGGACACCCCGGGCGAGGACTTTGTGCTGCGCACCCGGAGCATCCATCCGGCCCAGCAGCGCTATGTCTCCGACTACGTGGTCCTCGACGGCGACCGGCTGCGGCACGTCCGCGTCACCTTCCGCTACGCCTCCCCCGGCGAACTGGACCTGATGGGAGCGGCGGCCGGGCTGCGCTCGCACCGCCGTTACGGCGGCTGGAGCGGCGCCCGCTTCACGGACGCCAGCTCTGCGCATGTCTCCGTCTACCAGCTACCCGGATGAAGCCTGGCGTACCCCGCCCGAGCCACCGCCCTCATCCCGTCACCCCCGCCACCCCGGGCTCGGAGGTCACCCGTCATGCGGATCGCCTACCTGCACGCGTTCAGCATTCCCTCGGTGTACGCCAACGGAGTTCATGTGATGCGCATGTGCGACGCGTTCGCCGATGCGGGCCATGACGTCGCTCTCTACGCCTCGCCGGGATCCACTCCGGCCGAGGATCTGCACGCGTACTACGGCACCCGCAACCGCTTCCCGGTGCACACCTTCGCCACTCCCCGCATACCGGTGCTCGGCGGCTGGATCCGGGCCTGGCGGATCCGCCGGGCCGTGCGCCGCTCCGGCCCTGTCGATCTGCTCTACGCCAGGGATCTGCGCGCCCTGCTCGTCTCGGCGGGCCTGGCGCCGCTCGTCTACGAAACCCACCTGCTCAGGCCCGGCAGAGGCGAACGTGTCGCGGAGCGGCTGCTGTTCCGGCTGCCGGGCCTGCGCCGGGTGGTCACCGTCACCCGAGCGCTCGCCGAGGACTATCGCCGTACCGTCCCCCGGCTCAGGCGGCCCCGCGGGCCGGAGGTGGTGGCCGTGGCCGACTGCGCCGATCCCCCGCCGGCCGCCGGTCCGAAGGCGGTCCTGCCCGGCCGGCCGGATGCCCTGAAGGTGGGGTACGTGGGACATCTGTACCCCGGCCGGGGTATTGACATCATTCTCGCGCTCGCGGCATCCCTCAGCGACGTGGACTTCCACCTGGTCGGCGGCACGGAAGAGGACCTGGCCCACTGGCGGAGCCGTCCCCTGACGCCCCATGTGCACTTCCACGGCCATCGGCCGCCCGCCCAACTGGCCCCCTACTACCGCGCGTTCGACATCGTCCTCGCCCCGTACCAGCGGCGGGTGGCCTGCGCCGGGGGCGTCGGCGACATCGGCCGCTGGGTCTCGCCGATGAAGCTGTTCGAGTACATGTCGCACGGCAAGGCGATCGTCGCATCGGATCTGCCGGTGCTCAGGGAAGTCCTGACGGACGGCGTCAACTGCGTGCTGTGCCCGTACGACGATGTCGCGGCGTGGACCGCGGCCGTCAAACGCCTGGCCGGCGCCCCCGCGGAACGCGCGTCCCTGGGCGCCGAGGCGGCGCGGCAGCTGCACGCGGACCACACCTGGCGCGCCCGCGTGGACCGCGTCCTGCCGCCCCTGGACGATGTGCCGGCCGGGAGGAAGCGCTGATGCGGGCGGCCGTGACCGGCGCGGCCGGTTTCATCGGCTCCCACCTGTGCGACCATCTGCTCGCCGCCGGCGACACCGTCATCGGCATCGATGCGTTCACCGACTACTACGACCCGGCGTGCAAGCGGCGCAATCTGGCCGAGGCGAGAAGCTCGCCGGCCTTCGCCTTGCACCCGGTAGATCTGCTGGACCCGCAGCTCGGCGCCGTCCTCGACGGCGTGGATGTCGTCTACCACCTGGCCGGACAGCCCGGGGTGCGGCCCTCCTGGGGGCAGGAATTCGGTCTCTACACCGACCGCAATGTGCTGGCCACGCAGCGCCTGCTGGAGGCCGTACGCGACCGTCCGCTCCGCAAGTTCGTCCATGCCTCCAGCTCCTCGGTGTACGGCGATGCCCACCGCTGCCCGACGCCGGAGACCGCCTGCCCGCGCCCGGTGTCGCCGTACGGCGTGACCAAACTCGCCGCCGAGCAGCTGTGCGAGCTGTACCGCACGGCCCACGAGGTGCCGACGGTGGCCCTTCGGCTGTTCACCGTCTACGGCCCCCGGCAACGCCCCGACATGGCCTTCGCCCGGCTGATCGCCGCCGCGTCGGGCGGTCCGCCGTTCCCGCTCTACGGTGACGGCGGGCAGACCCGCGACTTCACCTACGTACGGGACGTGGTCACCGCCATGCGGGACGCCGCCTGTTCCCGCTTCACCGGTGTCGCCAACCTCGGCGGGAGCCGCCCGGTGTCGATGCAGCAGGCGATCGACGCCGTCGAGCGGATCGCCGGGCCGGTCGCCCTGGACCGGCGGGCGGCGATGCCCGGCGACGCCCGGCACACCGGCGCCGACATCACCCTCGCCGCCCGCGCGTTCGGCTTCCGGCCCGGTACCCGGCTGGAGGACGGACTGGCGGCGATGGTCGGGCATGCCCGGCGACCGCGGCAGGGCAGCCAGATGGTGCGCTGAACAACCGGAGAGGACAACGGCAGTGGGCACGAACGAGGCAGTGGGTGCGAACGACACCGGCGGGGTACGTCCCGCATCGGTGCACACCGTCGAACCGACCCCGCAAGGGATCGCCGTCTCCCTGCGGGAGGTCCTCGGCGGCGCGCTGGTGGTCGTCAAAGGGGGGCTACGGCATCTGGAGGCGCTGGACGCGATCAGACGGCAGACGCGGAACGCCGCGCGGGGCTTTTCGGCGGACCCGGCTCTCCTCTCCTCTTCCGGCCGACGCCTGGAGGAGCTGCACCGGCACACCGATACCCGGCGGACGGCGGCACTGCGCACCGATCTCGAGACCCGCTTGCGTCCGCTCGCCGCCCGGGTGCTGCACGACTTCACCGCGGCCCTCGCCCCGCAGCCCGCGCGCCTCTACGTCAGCGATCACCTCGGCATCCGCATCATGCCGCCGGAACGGTCCCTGGCCGGCGGCGACGAACTGCGCGAGCTCGCCGGGTTCTTGACCCCACGGGATGCGCATGTCGACTCCTGGTTCAACACGGCGGTGAATTCGGTCAACCTGTGGATGGCCGTGAGCGAGGTCCGCCGGGGCAACGGGCTGCTGTTCTTCCCGGAGGCCTATCGCCGGCCGCTGCGCCACGACGGGCACACCCTCCTCCCCGGCCAGCGGACCGGCGGTCCGGTGGACATCGAGCTCGGCGCCGGCGACATCCTCCTCTTCGCCGGAGACCACCTGCACGCCTCCCAGCCCAACACCACCGACGCAACCCGCTTCGTCATCACCAAGCGGCTGTGCCTCGGCCCGCCCCGCTACCCCCGCGACGCCACCGGATGGGTGCCGTACCAGAACCCGCGCTTCCTCGGCACCCGGCTCGAGCCGCTGGCCTCGCTGCGCTCGCGGCTGACGGGCGGTGGGCTGCGGCATGCGGCCAGGACAGCGCGGCATCGCGCGGGAGGACCCCCGCGCGATGCCGCCCCTGCCGAGGCCGTCCCCAACTCCTCGCGGAGCATGGGGAGTTAGCCCAGCGGACCGAAGAGAAACCGCCCCGAAGAGAAACCGCCTCAAGGAGGAACAGGCGGCGCCGCTCGGGCGGCTCCGCCCGCCTCAACGGGAGCTCCCGGGGTCAGGACTCGTTCCGCTCCTGGGCCGCGAGGACCGCCGCCACCGCGGCGCCGATGACGGTCTCGGCCGCCTTCTTGTCGACGCCGAGGTCGGTGAGGACACCCGAACCGGCCTCGCGTTCCAGCAGGGCGAGCAGAAGGTGCTCGGTGCCGATGTAGTTGTGCCCCAGACGCAGGGCCTCCCGATAGGTGAGTTCCAGCGCCTTCTTCGCCTGGGCGTCGAACGGGATGAGCGCCGGCAGCTCGTCGGCCGCCGCCGGCAGAACCGCGACGACGGCCTCCCGCACCGCCTCCGCCGACACACCCTGTGCGGCGATCGCCCGCGCGCCGATCCCGTCCGGCTGACTCAGCAGCCCCAGTACCAGGTGCTCGGGGCGGATTTCGACGCCGGACGCCGCGCGGGCTTCTTCCTGCGCGGCCACCACGACCGCACGCGCCCGGGGCGTGTACCGGCTGAACCCCTGCTGGGGATCGAGGTCCGACAGTTCGCCGGACCCCTTCGCCACGAAGCGCTTCTGTGCCGCCTGCTTGGTGACCCCCATGCTCTTGCCGATGTCCGTCCAGGACGCGCCCGAGCGCCGGGCCTGGTCCACGAAGTGACCGATCAGATGGTCGGCCACATCGTCGAGGTGCTCCGCGGCGAGGACCGCGTCGGAAAGCTGCTCCAGGGCATCGGAGTGGACCTTCTTGATGGCCTCGATCAAATCGTCGAGGCGGACCGAATGCGTTGCACGACGTGAATTCTCCATGCGTCAACCATAGGTTGACGGCGCCTCGACCGTCAACCCGAAGTTGACGATTCGGCCTCTCGCGAGGCGAACTGGCAACACATGCCCCATTGGCACAACATGCCATCCACCGCGTACCGTTGGACCTTCATCCATCCGGTCGGTCGCCCACTCCATGGGCACGAGCAGCGCAGCAGAGGTGGCAGCAGCAGTGCGTCGACGGCTCTTTCTTTCTCGTACGGCGGGTATGGCGGGTATGGCGGGTGCCGCGGCGTGGGGGCTCGCCGGCTGCGGCTCGGGGAGCGCGGCCGGCAAGGACGTGACCTTGACGCTGATGGCGGCGAGTTACGGAAAGACCGTGGGGTCCTCGCTCGTCGACCGGTGGCACGAGACCATCGCCGCCTTCGAGAAGCAGCACCCGAAGATCAAGATCGACCTGGAACTCGTCCCCATCGGCCAGATCGACAAGACGCTCGCCCTCCGCGTCGAGAACGGCAAGGCTCCCGACATCGCGCAGTCCTATGTCTTCGCCGACTACGCCGAGGCCCATCAGCTCTACAAGGCCGAGGAACTCTTCGACGTCATCACACAGGCCGACTTCATCACGTCCTTCGCGCGCGCCGGGGAGGTCGACTTCGTCGAGTACGGGGTTCCGTTCCTGGCCAGCACCCCGCGGCTCTTCTACAACAAGAGCCTCTTCGTCAAAGCGGGGATCGGCGGCCCGCCCTCCTCATGGGCCGAGCTGCGCGACGCCGCCGCCGCGCTCAAGGCGACGGGGGTCAGCAAACCGTACGGGCTGCAACTCGGCCCGGAGGCGGCCGAGGACGAGGTGCTGGCGTGGATGCTGGCGGCCGGCGGCGGCTATTCGGGCCCGTCCGGCTACGACTTCGCGAAGCAGGAGAACGTCGGGGCGCTGACCTGGCTCAAGAACCGGCTGGTGGCGCCGGGGCTGGCCGGCGCCGATCCGGCGCAGTTCAGCCGGACGCCCGCCTACGCCGCGTTCCTCAAGGGCGAGGTCGGCATGATGCTGGCCCATCCCATGCTGATCAAGGCGGCCGAGCAGGCCCGGATTCCGTACGGGCACGCCGCCTTCCCGATGAAGGACGGCAAGGCCGCGGCGCCCCCGGTCGGGCTCAGCGACTGGCTGATGGCGTTCCGGCGGAACGGGCATCGCAAGGAGTGCGGCGCCTTCCTCACCTTCCTCTTCGCCGACAAGGCCGCCACCCGGTTCGCGTCGGGCCAGGGGACCCTGCCGGTGACGGTGTCCGGCTCGGATGCGCTGCGGGGGCAGACGGCGCAGCGGCCCCTGTGGAAGTTCATCGACCAGATGCCGAAGGCCGAGTTCCATCCGGTGAACCGGAGTTCCTGGCCCAAGGTCCGCGATGCCGTACGGGACCGGATCGGCGCCGCGGTCATGGCGGGCGGCGATCCGCAGTCCACGCTGGATTCGCTTCAGTTGACGGCGAATGTGGCCGAGGCGAGGGACTCTCCTCCGACCTGACGTCAGATGCGCGACCACATGCCCCTCTCGCACCGCGTGACGGGCGGGGTGCGACGATGAGCACGTCATGGATGCGGGGCACGTTCTCAGGGGGCTACGCGCCGCGGTGTTCGCGGCGGTCTGTGTGCTGCTCGCTGCCCTGGGGCACGTGGCGATGTCGGATGCCACGGTTCCCGGCTGGATCCTGCTCGCGTCCGGTGGGGCCACCGCCGCCGGCGCCTGGTGCCTGGCCGGGCGCGAACGCGGGCCGCTGCTGGTGGGGGTGCTCACGGTGGGCACCCAAGCCGCCCTGCACAGCGCGTTCTCCCTCGGCCAGGCGGTCGCCGACGCCGGCGGGGACCGGGTGTCGTTGGCCCGTGAGTGGGCGAGCACCTGGCTGTGCGGCGCGCAGGGGATGTCACTTGCGGACATCGATGCCGCGCAGCGGATGCAGCAGCAGATGCCGCAGATGCATGAGCAGATGCCGGGCATGGCGGGGATGGCGGGGATGCCCGGCATGGGCGGCGACGCGGGCGGGATGCTCGCCGTCCACCTGCTCGTCGCCCTGGTGAGCGCGTGGTGGCTGTGGGGCGGGGAGCGGGCGGCGTTCCGGCTCGTACGGGCCGTGTCGGCGCGGGTGTTCGCTCCGCTGGTGTTCGTCCTGCGGGCCGTGCTGCCCGCCGCGCCGCCCGCCGTGCGCGCCGCCCGGCAGGAGCCACGGCGTGCGGTGCAAAAGCTGCTGCTCGCCCATGCGATGTCGTTGCGGGGTCCGCCGCGTGAGCCGGCTGTCGTCTGACAGCTCGGTCGAATTTCACTTCACCGGTCCCGCCGCGCGCGGCGACCGGATCACGCGAAGGACTCCTGAGGACTCCAGATGATGATTCCTGTCCGGACGGGGCGCCGTGGCGTCCCCTCAATCGGGTGCGGGCCTCGACCGCAGGCGGGCCAGCAGCGCGTCGACGGACGCCGTATCGCCCTCGCGGTGCGCCGCGGCGCGGCCGATGCCCGCCGTCAGCGCCGCTGCCCGCGCCCGCCATTGGCGGCACTCCGCACACTCCGAGAGGTGGTCGTCGAGCCGGCGGCCGGTGAGGCCGGGCGGCGGTTCCTCGCCGTCGAGGCGCGCGGAGAGTGCCGTACGGATGCGCGAGCAGTGCATGCGCCCATCCTCCCCGAAGCGTGCGGGCGCGGCGAGGGGCGGTCCCGGAATGCGGGATGACGAGGCGGTGACGGGGTGGGCGCTGGCCGCCCGTACCGGTGACGAGCGGGCCGTCGAACAGTTCGTCCGGGCCACCCAGCTCGATGTACGGCGCTATGTGACCCACCTCAGCGGCGATCCGCAGGCAGCCGATGACCTGGTCCAGGACACCTATGTCCGGGCACTGCGCAGCCTGCCGCGGTTCGAGGGCCGGTCGTCGGCGCGGACCTGGCTGCTGACCATCGCCCGGCGGGTGGTGGCCGACCGGATCCGCTCCCAGGCGGTACGGCCCCGGCTGGCGGCGACCGACGACTGGCAGTCGGCGGCGGAGCGGGTGCAGCCGCGCGGCGTGCCCGGCTTCGACGAGGGCGTCGCCCTGGCCGAGCTGCTGGCGGCGCTGGGGCCGGGGCGGCGGGAGGCGTTTGTGCTGACGCAGTTGCTGGGGCTGCCGTATGCGGCGGCCGCCGGGGTGATGGGCACTCCCGTGGGGACGGTCAGATCCCGGGTGGCACGCGCGCGGGAGACGCTGATCGCCCGGCTGACGGAGGCGGAAACGGATACGGAGGCAGGGGCGGATGCGGAGGCGGAGGCCGCCTGGGGATCCGTGCCGGGTCGGCGGGACCTCGAGGGTGCCGTTGCCTGACGGCCGTTCGGTGAGCCGTGGTCCGGGACCGGTGATCGGTGATCCGTGATCCGTGACCAATGGCGGAGCTCATGGGCCGGCGAGGGCCGGTCCATGAGCCCCGTGCGGGACGGGTTCAGCGCGCGGCGGCCCCGCATCGGCAGCGGTCCGGTGCGGGCGCGGCCAGGTGATGGACGTACGCGGGAGGGAGGTTGGCGACGACCAGCTCACTGCGCACCAGATGCGGGTCGATCGCGCTGCGCAGGGCGCGGCGGGAAGCGGTCCGGCGGCCGCCCGGCTTCTGGACGGCGTTGCCGCCGGCGTAGGAGAAGAAGGAGAGCCGGCCGCCGGGCTGGAGGGCGGTCAGGAGCTGGTGGAAGACGGTCTCGATCTCGCGGGGCGGGAAGTTCGCGAAGGGCAGCCCGCAGACGATGGTGTCGTACCGGCCGAGGTGCTGGTCCTGGATGAGGCCGCGGAGCAGCCGGGTGCGCGGCGCGAGGGCGGCCGGCCGCGGGTCGTGCCGCAGGGCGGCGGCGAGGCGGTCGGCGAACTGCCCGTTGGATTCGACGAGGTGGAGGGTGTCGTACGGGCCCAGGCGCGCGGCGAGCGGGCGGGTGACCGCTCCGGTGCCGGGGCCGACCTCCAGGACGGCGCGGGGCCGGTCGGGACCGCCGGGGTGGACGTGGCGGATGAGGGCTCGGGAGAGGGCGGCGCCGCTGGGGGCGATGGCTCCGGTGGCGCGGACGGTCCGGGTGTACTGCCGGAAGAAGACGACGGCATCGGACAGGGCGGAGGGCGGGGACGGCGTCGGGGTGGTCATATGCGCACCTGGGCCTCGGTGGTGGGTACGGCGGCGGACGGCCGGCGGGCCGGGTCGCGGTGCAGCGGGGAGCGCCAGGCGCGGTGGCCGAGCAGGCCGAGCACGGCGGGCAGCAGCACGGCCCGTACGACCAGGACGTCGAGGGCGATGGCCAGGATGAGCCCGATGCCGATCATTTTCAGGAAGGTGATGGAGGAGAAGGCGAATCCGCCGACCACGATGGCGAGCAGCAGCCCGGCGCTGGTGATGGTGCCGGCGGTGTGCTGCAGGGCGGTGGCGGTGGACTCGGCCGGGTCGCCGGTGGCCAGATAGCGTTCGCGGACCCGGGAGAGCAGGAAGACCTGGTAGTCCATGGCCAGTCCGAAGGCGATGGCGACGATCAGGACGGGGAAGTTCGCGTCGACGGCGCCGACCGTCTCGAAGCCGAGCAGGTCCGACCCGACGCCGTACTGGAAGATCACGGTGATCACGCCGAACGCGGCAAGCAGCGACAGGCCGCTCATGGCGACGGTGATCAGGGGGATGGCAAGGGAGCGGAACGCGAGGAACAGGACCAGGGCGGAGACCGCGGCGACGAACAGGCCCATCCACGCGGCCCGTTGGCCGATCATGCCGACGATGTCGACGCGGGAGGCGGGCATGCCGGTGAACAGGGACTTCGCGTCGGCGGGCGGGTTCTGGGCGCGCAGGTCGCCGACCATGGCGCGGGCCGCGCGGGACATCGGGTCCGGGGTGTAGTGGAGGGTGATCCGGGCGGTGTCGCCGCGGGTTGCGGTGACGGCGGTGTCCTTGATTCCGGTGACGGTGCCGAGCCGTTCGGCATAGGCGTCCAGTTGTGCGCGGCCGGCCCTCCCGGTGACGACGGCGGTGACGGTTTTGGCCGGGTCGTGGTCGAAGCGCTGGGTGAGCTGTCGGGTGACCTGGCGGGCGTCGGCGTCGGCCGGCAGCACCCAGTCGGCGGGGCGCGCCCAGTTCACGCCGAGCGTCGGCCCGGCGAGGCCCAGGAGGGCGACGACCAGGAGCGCGGTGGTGAGCAGCGGGCGGCGCATCACCGCATGCGCCATCCGGTACCAGCGGCCCTGTCCCGCCCGGCCCCGGGCCTGCCGGCTGCGGGCGGCGCGGCGGCGGAACGGCAGCCGGCCCGCGTCGATGCGATGTCCGGCGAAGCGGAGCAACGCGGGCAGCAGTGTCAGCGATCCGATGACCGCGAAGATCACCACGGCGACCGCCGCATACCCCATCGAGCTCAGGAACCGGGAGGGGAAGAGCGCCAGACCGGCGAAGGAAATGGCCACGGCCAGGCCGGAGAAGGCGACCGTGCGCCCGGCGGTGGCGGTGGTGCGCTCGACCGCCTCGTCCACGGCGGCCCCGGCGGCCAGCTCCTCGCGGAAGCGGCCGACCATGAACAGCGCGTAGTCGATGGCGAGTCCGAGGCCGAGGATGGTGATGACGTTGATGACCGAACTGGACAGGTCGGTGAAGAGGGACACCGTACGCAGGACGACCAGCGAGCCGAGCGCCACCAGTACGCCCACGGCCAGCGGCAGGGAGGCCGCGACGAGGCTGCCGAAGACGACCGGCAGGAGCAGCAGCAGGACGGGCATGGACAGCATTTCGGCGCGTCCGATGTCGGCGCCGGTGCGGGCGTTGACCTGCTCGGTCATGGCCGCGGTGCCGCCGAACCGGACCGTGACGCCGGATGCCGGCGGCACCGCGAACCGGTCCTTGACCTTGGCGAGGGCCGCGACCTGGTCCTGGTCGCCGTCGGCGGTGAACTGGACGGTGGCGTAGGCGGCATGGCGGTCACGGGAGACGAAGTCGGCGGCGCGGCCCGAGGTGCCGCCGTTGGCCGTCCAGTACGACTCCAGGCGCGCGATGCCCGTGCGCGGGACGTCGCCAAGCGCCGCCCGGACCGGCCCCGCGAACGCCGGGTCGTCCACGGTGTGTTCCTTGCTGCTGTAGAGCACGACCACATCGGCCGACTGCCGGCCCAGCGGCCCGGCCAGTATCCGGTCGGCCCGTACGGACTCGCTGCCCGGGTCGTCGAATCCCGCGCCGCCGGTCAGCGTCCCGAAGGTGCCGGTCCCCCAGACTCCGCCCAGCACAGCGAACAGCACCGCCGCGACCACGACCCACCAGCGATGACGAGCCGTGAGCCGCCCCAATGACGACAGCATGAACCAACCCCCAGAGAGAGATAGTGGATAGCGCTACTTTCGATAGTGTGACTATCCATGATGAAGGGGTGGGTGTGCAACCGGAGTTCGGCGCGGCGTTCACGGTCCCGGCGCGGCGTTCACCGTCCGGTGAAGGTCACCGCCGCACGCGCCCGGACGGTGAGCGGCGGACTGTCCCGGAAGTGGAGGGTGAAGGTGAGCCGGTCTCCCGGCCTCAGCCGCGGCGGCGGACTGACCATGACGTCCAGGCCGGTCGCCGTCATCCGCAGCGAACCACCCGCCGGGACGGTGGCACCGCGCACCATCTCCATCCGCCGCGCGTTGCGCCCGATATCGACGGTGCGGCTGAGCATGGCGCGGTATCCCGGCGGGCCGGTGACGCCGGTCAGTACGTCATCCGCGGTGCCGGTGTTGCGGAGGGTGAAGAACGCCGCGGTGGCCTCCGGGCCGTACGGGATCAGCACACGGCCCTCGGAGGCGGTGAGACGTGCGGGCGTACCGGCACCGCCGGTGGCGGTCCAGGCGGTGAGGGTGCCGAGCGTGGCCAGGCAGGAGAGCAGCGGTACGGCCACCGCCGCGCGGAGCCGGTTCACGAGACCTCCCAAGAGGCATGCGTACGGGGGGAGTTGGCGCGCGGGGAGCGTTTCGCGCCGGGCGCCGGCTGCCAGGCCCGCAGGCGCAGGCTGTTCCCCACGACGAGCAGCGAGCTGGCGGACATGGCGGCGGCCGCGAGCATCGGGTTGAGCAGGCCGACGGCGGCGAGCGGCACGGTGACGAGGTTGTAGCCGAAGGCCCAGATCAGGTTGGCGCGGATGGTGCCCAGGGTGCGGCGGGCCAGGCGTATCGCGTCGGCGATGGCCTGGAGGTCCTCGCGGACGAGGGTGACGTCCGCGGCGCCGATCGCGGCATCGGTGCCACTGCCCATGGCGATACCCAGGTCGGCGAGCGCGAGGGCCGCGGCGTCATTGACACCATCGCCGACGACGGCGACCCGGCCGCCCTGTTCCTTGAGGGTGGTGACGAGCGCGGCCTTGTCCTGCGGGGTGGCCCCGGCATGGATCTCGGTGACGGCGAGATGGCCGGCCACGGCGCGGGCGGTCGCCGCGCGGTCCCCGGTGGCCAGTACGGGACGCAGTCCCAGGCGGCGCAGATGGTCGACGGCCCGGTAGGAGTCGGGGCGGAGCGCGTCGCCGAGTGCGAGGACGGCCTCGGGGGTGCCGTCGACGGTGACCAGGACCGCGGTGTGGCCGGCGGTTTCGGCGGCGCGCACGGCGTCCGGGAGGGGCGCCGGGAGGCCGGCGAGGTCACCAGGCGGCCGGGCGACCGTGACCTGGCGGCCGTCCACGGTGCCCCGCACACCCCATCCGGGAGTCGCGACGAAATCGCCTGCACGCAAAGGGAGTTGGCCGCTCTGACGAGCGTGCGCCATGATCGCGCGGGCCAACGGGTGCTCGGAGCCCTGCTCCACGGTGGCGGCCAGCAGGAGCACCTGGGCCGGGTCGGGGCCGTCGGCGCGCGGCGTACAGGCCGTCACACTCATCCTGCCGGTGGTGAGGGTGCCGGTCTTGTCCAGGACGATGGTGTCGATGCGGCGCAGTCGCTCCAGCGCCTGCGGCCCGCTGACGAGGATCCCGAGCTGAGCGCCGCGCCCGGTGGCGGCCAGCAGCGCGGTCGGGGTGGCCAGGCCCAGGGCACAGGGGCAGGCGACGACGAGGACGGCGACCGCGGCGGTGACCGCGGCCTGGGGGTCGGCCCCGGCGCCGAGCCAGAAGCCCAGGACGGTGACCGAGACGGTCAGTACGGCGGGGACGAAGACACCCGCCACCGCGTCGGCGAGCCGTTGCGCCGCGGTCTTGCCGGTCTGGGCGTCCTCCACCAGCCGGGTGATCCGGGCGAGTTGGGTGTCCGCGCCCACCGCGCCGGCCCGGACCTCCAGCAGACCGCCGGAGTTGAGAGCGCCCCCGACGACCTCCGCCCCCGGCCCCACCTCGACCGGACCGCTCTCCCCGCTGATCAGTGACAGATCCAGTGCGGAGCTGCCCTCGGTGACGGTGCCGTCGGTGGCGACCCGCTCCCCGGGCCGTACGAGGAAGAGGTCACCGACCCGCAGCCGGTCCACCGGAATACGCAGTTCGGTGCCGTCCCGGCGTACCGCGACGTCCTTGGCGGCGAGTTCGGCCAGGGAACGCAGCGCGGAGCCGGTGCCCCGCCGGGCCCTGGCCTCCATCCGCCGCCCGGCCAGCACGAACAGCGGTACGCCGACGGCGGCTTCCAGGTAGAGATGCGCACTCCCGTCACCGGCCGTGGGCAGCAGGGTGAAGGGCATGGTCATGCCGGGCGCCCCCGCACCGCCGAGGAACAGCGCGTAGGCGGACCAGCCGAACGACGCGGCCACGCCGAGGGAGACGAGGGTGTCCATGGTCGCGGCGCCGTGCCGCAGGCCGCGCACCGCACGGGTGTGGAAGGGGGCCGCGCCCCATACGGCGACCGGCGCGGCGAGGACGAAGCACAGCCACTGCCAGTTGCGGAACTGCCAGGCGGGGACCATGGACAGGACCAGGACGGGAAGCGAGAGCAGGGCGGTCAGCAGCAGGCGGTGGCGTTCCGCGCGGGCGGTGTCCTGCGCGGGGGCGGGGCGCGCGGCGTCCGGGTCCGGGGTGGGCTCGGGGAGGTGCGCGGTGAAACCGGCCGCCTCGACGGTGGCGATGAGGTCGCCGACGGGGAGCGCCGCGGGATGGCTGATCCGGGCCCGGCCGGTGGCCAGATTCACCGTGGCCGATACCCCGTCCAGCCGCCCGAGTTTCTTCTCGACCCGGCCCACGCAGGCGGCGCAGGTCATGCCGCCGACCGTGAGGGTGGTGGTACGGGGCGGGGCCGTGGCGTCGCGGGCGGGCGTGGTCGTCATCGGGCGCCGCCCATCCCGTGCATCCCGCCCATGCCGCCGTCGCGGGCGGGCTCGGAGCTGCCACTATGGGCGCCGCCCGCGGGGTGCAGCCCCGGGGCGACCGGTCCGGCGGCGGCGCCGACCGCGTACGACAGCGCGAAGAGCACCGCCAGCAGGGCCACGAAACCGATGACCTGCCGGGCGGGCAGCAGCCGTTGGACGGCCTGGGGAAGAACGGGCCGGCTGCGGTCGGCCGGGGAGGGGGACATCGTCGCTCCAGTGGGGACGTCGCTCGTGGCAAGAGGAAGGCGCCGGGCTGCGCATGCGCCGCGCGATGGCGTCATCGTGGCAGGTAGGGAGAGGGTCGCACCCCCGAATGACGCCCGGTCGGGGCGTGAGGTTTGTCCCTCGTGTCCGCCGGAACCCGGCCTCGTTCCGGGCCGACTAACTGGGTTTACGGACCCGGCGCAGGGAGGCGATCCGGAACCCGCCCGGCCTAATTCCCCCCGTCCCGGCGGGAACTGCACGCCCGGTCCATCCGACCATTCTCACGCCGTGCCGTCCGGGCGCGGAGTTGAGGAGATCACCACCATGGCCGCAGCGCCGGAACCCGTAGAGCTGTACGGGACGGACTACAAACGCGACCCCTACCCCCTGTATGCCGAACTGCGTGCGCGCGGCCCGGTCCACCGGGTCCGCTTCCCCAGCGGAGTGTGTGCCTGGCTCGTCACCGGCTACGAGGCCGCCCATCAGGCGCTGACCGACCCGCGGCTGGGCAAGCACCACTCGCGGGGCAACGCGGCCTGGCGGGCCCGCGCCTCGATCATGCCCGAGCCGCAGCACTCACAGCTTCAGGTGCATCTGCTGCACCAGGACCCGCCGCAGCACACCGCGATGCGCCGTCTGATCACCGACGCGTTCGCCCCCCAGCGCGTCGAGGAGCTCCGCCCGCGCTTCCAGGCGATGGCCGACGCCCTGCTCGACGCACTCCCCCGCACCGGCCGCACGGAGCTCGTCGACGCCTTCGCGGCGCGCTTCCCCTTCCAGGTGCTGGGCGAAGTCATCGGCCTGCCAAAGGAGTTCGGGGAGCGCTTCGACCGTGACTGGGGGAAGGTCGTCCAGCCGGTCGGCCCCCAGGACCCGGGCCGTCCGGCGTACGAGGCGCGGCTGCGCGGCCTCCAGCAGTACATCGCCGATCTGGTGGGCCACAAGCGCCGCGAGCGCGGCGAGGATCTGCTCTCGCGGCTGGTGGCCGCCTGCGACGGCGGACGGCTCCGGCAGGAAGAGCTGGATTCCATGATCTTCCAGCTGCTGGTCGCCGGGCAGGAGCCGGTCACCAACCAGATCACCACGGCCCTGGTCACCCTGCTGCGCCACCCCGAACAGCTCGCGGCGCTCGCCGCCCGCCCGGAGCTGCTGCCCCGCGCCGTCGAGGAACTGCTCCGCCACGACAGTGCCTTCGAGCTGACGACCTGGCGTTTCTTCGCGGAGGACGCCGATCTGCACGGGACCCGGATCCCGGCGGGCGACTCCGTGATCGTCTCGCTGTGCGCGGCCAACCGTGACCCTCGCCGGTTCCCCGACGCCGACACCCTCGACCTCGACCGCTCCCCCAACCCCCACCTCGCCTTCGGCCACGGCATCCACTTCTGCCCCGGCGCGGCGCTGGCCCGAGCCGAGCTCCAGATCGCCCTGGGCACGCTGCTGCGCTGGCTGCCGGGCCTGCGGATGGCCGTCCCGGAGGCCGAACTGACCTGGATTCCGGCCGTACTTGCCCGCGGGGTCGACCGGCTGCCGGTGGCGTACGGCACCGAGGGCGAGGGGCCGGCCGCCCCGCGCTGCCCCGCCGGATACGGACCCGATGCCGCATGCTGACCCACCCGACGCGGCCGCACCCCGGCGATACCGCCGGCCACCGGGCGAGCGCCGAAGCGGTCCTCGCCGCGCTCCTCCCCTACCGCCGCACGCTGGACGGCCCCCACGAGGCCGCCCCCGACGCGTTCCGCCCCCAGCTCCGCCAGCTCGCCCCGGCCATCGCGGCCGGTGAGCCGATCCGGTTCACTCTGCCGGGCTTCCCCTGCAAATCGCCCAACCCGGCCAAGGTTCTGGGCCACCTCCCCGACGAGGGCGAACGGCTCGCCCTGCGCTTCCTGGACGGCCTCTGCGCCCGTATCGCCGCCGTCCACCCGCCCGGCGCCCGGGTCGTCATCTGCTCGGACGGCCATGTCTTCAGCGACCTCGTCCAGGTCCCCGACGCGCACATCGACGCGTACGGCAACGCGCTGCGCACGCTGATCCGGGACGAGGGCCTGGCGCATCTGGAGATCTTCGACCTGCGCGAGATCCACGGCAACCTGCCGTACGACGAGAAGCGCGCCCGGGTCCACGCACGCTACGCACCGCCGCTCGAGACCCTGCGCGCGCAGACGCGCTGCGACGAAGAGACCCGTCGGCTGTACTAGGGGATCACCCGCTTCCTCTTCGAGGACACCGTCTCCTTCACCGGCACCCGGTCGGCGCTCCAGCGCGCGTGCCGGGCCCGCGCGTACGGCGTCATCCAGCGCAGCCGCGCCTGGGGCGAGCTGATCGCCGAGCACCTCCCGGGGACGGTGCGGCTGTCCATCCATCCGCAGCCCCGCGGCTCGGCCAAGTTCGGCATCCGGCTGCTCGAGGCGCCGGATGTGTGGATGACGCCCTGGCACTCGTGCGTACTCCACCATGCCGACGGGCGGCGGGAGTTGATGCACCGTGCCGATGCCGAACGGCTCGGCCGCCTGGTGCTGCGCCAGGGGCGGCCGAGCCATTTCGCGGCGTAGTGGAAGACGTGACGTAGCGGACAACGCGACGCAGCGGAAGACGCAACGCAGCGGGAGACGTGACGTAGCCGGAGGCCGGGTCAGCCGGGCGCTCGGGCGGCGGGCAGCGGCCGCCGGTGGTCGAAGGCGATCAGCGGGTCGCCGGTGAGCGGGTGTTCGGTGACCGCGGCGCGCACCCCGAAGACCTCGGCCAGCAGCTCCGGGGTGAGCACCGCGCGCGGCGTACCGGACGCCACCACCTCCCCCTTGTGCAGCACATGCAGCCGGTCGCACAGGGACGCGGCGGCGTTCAGGTCGTGCAGGGAGATCAGTGTCGTACGGCGCTGCGCACGCAGCAGGCCGAGCAGCTCCACCTGATGCCGTACGTCGAGGTGGTTGGTCGGCTCGTCCAGCACCAGCACCTGCGGCTCCTGCGCGAACGCCCTTGCCAGCAGGACCCGTTGGCGTTCCCCGCCGGACAGCGCGGAGAACTTCCGGGACGCCTGCCCGGCCATCCCGACGGCGGCCAGGGACCGGGCCACGATCTCCCGGTCGCCGTCGTCCTCCCCCGCGAACGCCCGCTTGTACGGTGTGCGGCCCATCACCACCACCTCGCGCACGGACAGCTCGAAGTCGCTGCCGCGTTCCTGCGGCAGCGCGGCGACCCGGCGGGCGGCCTGCCCCGGGCTCAGCGCGCGGACATCGGTCCCCGCCAGCAGCACCCGCCCGGCGGTGGGCCGCAGATGGCGGTAGACGGTCCGCAGTACGGTCGATTTCCCGCTGCCGTTGGGACCGACCAGCCCCGCGATCTCCCCCTCGGCCGCCACCAGACGCACCCCCGCGACCACGTCCCGGCCCGCATAGCCGACCCGCAGATCCCCGATCTCGACCCTCATCGGCCCGCCTCCATCCGCCGGTCCAGGATGAACAGGAGGGCGGGCGCCCCGATCATCGCCGTCACCACGCCCACCGGCAGCTCCTGGGTGTCCAACGCCGTACGGCACACCACGTCGACGACCACCAGCAACAGCGCCCCGGTGAGCGCGGAGAGCGGCAGCAGGCGGCGGTGATCGCCGCCGACGGTCAGCCGGCACAGATGCGGCACCATCAGGCCCACGAAGCCGATCGCTCCGGAGACGGAGACCAGGACGCCGGTCAGCAGGCTGGTGACCACGAACAGTTCGCGGCGCAGCCGGGTGACGTCCACGCCGACCCCGGCCGCCGTCTCATCGCCCATGATCAGGGCGTTCATGGCGCGGGCGCGGGCCTGGAGGGCCGGCAGCCCGGCC
Organism: Streptomyces sp. NPDC028368; assembly: GCF_055565615.1. Classification (NCBI taxonomy): domain Bacteria; kingdom Bacillati; phylum Actinomycetota; class Actinomycetes; order Kitasatosporales; family Streptomycetaceae; genus Streptomyces; species Streptomyces sp. NPDC028368. The sequence continues at coordinate 427,092 of NZ_JBVHTY010000008.1, forward strand.
GCGACGGCGAGTGCCGGCAGCCACATTCCCTCCCAGGTCGCCCCGCTCAGGCTTCCCATCAGCCAGAACAGCACGCTGCGGGTCTGCTGCTCGTCCCCGGCCTGGAGCACCAGATAGCTGGTGAACCCGGACAGGAACTGTCCGATCCCCACGCCCGCCAGGACCAGCCGCAGCGGCGAGAATCCACCGCCGCGCCGGGCCATGCACCACACCAGCGCGAAGGAGCCGAGCGCGCCCGCGAAGGCCGCCGCGGACAGGCCGAGCCCCAGCAGGCCGCCGGTACTCGCCCCCAGCACGATCGCGGCGACCGCGCCGAGGGAGGCGCCGTTGGAGATGCCCAGCAGATACGGATCCGCCAGCGGGTTGCGCACCAGGGCCTGGGTCGCCGTGCCCACCAGGCCCAGCCCCGCGCCGACCAGCGCGGCCAACAGGGCCCTGGGAAGGCGGAGTTGCCACACGATCAGATCGTTGGTGCCGGGTCCGGGCACCGCCCCGCCCAGGCGGCGGAAGACCACCGACCACACCTCGCCGGGTGCGATGTCCGTGGCGCCGAGCGCCACCGCGGCCGTCAGCGCCGCCATCAGCGCAAGGCCGAGCCCCAGGGCGAGCGGCACCGGGCGCACCGTACGCCAGGTCCCATCGGTGACCGCCGCCACTACCGGCCCGCCGGGAACTCGGCCGGATACACCGTCCGCGCGATCTGCTCGACCGCGTCCGCGTTACCGACCCCGGCAATCGTGGTGCGCTCCGACCCGATCCGCAGGAACTTCCCCTCCCGCACCGCCGTGAGACCCTGCGTCGCCGGGAAGCCCTTCAAAAACGCCTCGGCCTGGTCGAAGGCCTTCGCGTTGGCCGCCGCGTCGCCCCGGTTGCGTACCCCGAGCTGGATCCAGTCCGGATCCTTGGCGACGACGTCCTCCCAGGAGACGGGCTTGAAGTCACCGTCACAGCCGGCAAAGACGTTGCGGGCCCCGGCCTGGGTGATCACGGCGTTGGCCACCTGCTTGCCGCACACCGCCATCGGCTGCTTGGTCCCCGCATCGAAGTCGAAGAAGAAATAGCTGGGCCGCTTCCTCTCCGGCACCTCGCCGATCGCCTTGTGCACCGCGCCGACCTTCGCCCGCATCCCGGCCACCAGGGCACGCGCCCGCCGGGCGGTCCCGGTCACCGCGCCGAGCCGGGTGATGTCGTCCTCCACCCCGGTCAGATCCCGCTGCGGCTTGTGGGCCATCGGCGCGCAGGCGGTGGAGGCGAGATAGACGTGCTTGATCCCCGCCGCCTTGAACTCCTCCTCGGTCGGCGCATTGCCCGCGCCGCCCATGTTCCCCATCGAGGAGAAGGTGTCGATATAGAGATCCGCCCCCGACCCGAGCAGCTTCTCCTTGGCGATGACGGACTTCCCCAGCACCGGGACCTTCCCGGCCTGTTCCCCGAGCGTGCCCGGCAACGTGCCCTTGCCGGGCGGGAATCCGGTCCCGATGACCCGGTCGCCCACACCCAGGCGCAGCAGCATCTCCAGGGCGGCCGCATTGCTCGTCACGATCTTGCGGGGCGCGGCGGCGAAGGTGGTCCCGGCGCCCCGGCAGTCGGTCACCTTCACCGGGAAGCCGCCGGCCCCGTGCCCCGCGGCGTCCGTCGCCGCCCCCGTAGCCCCGCCGCTGCCGCCGCACGCGGTGGCGGCCAGCGCGACAACCACCGCCATCGCGCTCATCTTCCAAGGACGCATGGACTTCTCCCCTACGACTGACTCTCCGGCGGGCCACGGGCGCGACCCGGCACAGGTAGTCGGCGGGGTGGCCGTTACGGTTCCCACACGTCGCTCACGGGCTCATCGGCCGGACCGGCCCCGGGGCGTACGGGCCCACCGGGCCGGCGTCACGCGGCGGCCGCAACCTCCGCGCTGATCAGCGGGTCGATGACAAGGACGCCCCGGTCGCCCTCGACGAAGGTGATGTGGGACAGGTCCAGGCCGCGTACCTGGTAGATGCCCGGTACCACTTCGTACAGGCCCTGCCGGGCGACGAGTCCGCTCCGGCGCCACAGCGAGGGGTGCGCGGTCGGCGGGCAGTCGCCGTCCAGGAAGCCGTAGGCGTCGTTGTCCCAGACCACCCGGCCACAGAGCGGGCAGGTAACCGTCACAACGTCGCGCGGGCCGCGGCTGCTTACGTAGCGGCGCCGTCCGCCTGCGGCCCGTACAGCTCAAGGAGCCGGGCCCGGGTGCGGCAGAGCCGTTCGGCGACCGTCTCGGCGACGTAGTGGTACACCGCGCAGCCCAGGACGGGGTCGGACTCGCACAGCGCGCGGACCTCGGCGGCATCGAATTCGTCGGCCTCCACCGGGCCGAGGGTCTGGGCGCCCAGGTGCCACTGATACGGCGGGAAGAGCCAGGACCACCCGAGGAGGTCGTCGCGGCCCAGCGTTTCGACGATCGCGGCGCGGCGTCCGGGGACGTGCTGGTCGAGGGCGATGCGGCCGCTGCGGATGACCCAGAAGCGGTCGGCGTGGTGGCCCTCGTCGAAAACCCGGGCGTCGCGCGGCAGCGTCACCTCCCGGGCGAGCGCGGTCAGCCGCTCGCGCCCGTCGGCCGGCAGCGCGTCGAGCAGATTTCTGGTCGTGGCCATCTCGTCCTCCGTCCGCGGCGGCGGCCGCGCTGCGCACCCCTTGTGCACTCCTTCTGCACGATATGGGAATTTTGCCGGAGTGGTGCGGAGGGCCGGTGCGCCGCGGTGGCTCAGGTCATCTGACGGCGCACCAGTTCATGGAGGTGCCCGCCGGTGTTGGCGAGGAGGTCGGCCGGGGCGCCCTGTTCGACGACGCGCCCGTCCGACATGACGATGACCCGGTCGGCGTCCATGACGGTGGACAGGCGGTGGGCGATCACCAGACGGCTGGCGCTGAGTGCGCGGGTGCTTTCGATGACGATCCGCTGGGTCTCGTTGTCCAGGGCGCTGGTGGCCTCGTCGAAGAAGAGGATGCGGGGGCGGCGGATCAGCGCCTGGGCGATCATCAGGCGCTGACGCTGGCCGCCGGAGATCGCGCCGCCGCCGGAGATCATGGTGTGCAGGCCCATCGGCATCCGCTTGATGTCCTCGGCCAGGCCCGCCATCTCGGCGGCCGCCCAGGCCTCCTCCTGGGTGAAGGCCTCGGCGCCGCAGATGCAGTCCAGGATGGAGCCGGTCAGCGGCTGGGCGTTCTGCAGCACCACGCCGCACTGGCGGCGCACCGCCGCCTGGTCGAGGGCGGCCAGGTCCTGGCCGTCGTAGAGGACGCTGCCGGAGGTCGGCTTGTCGAAGCCGATGAGGAGGCGCAGCAGGGTGGATTTACCGCAGCCGCTGGGCCCGACGACGGCCACGAACTCGCCCGGCCGGACCTGGAGGGTGACATCGTCGAGGACCAGCGGGCCGTCGTCGGTGTAACGGAAGGAGAGCTTGCGGGCCTCGATGCCGCCGGAGAGCGCGCCGGGCTGCGCGCTGGCGCCGCGGACCTCGGGGGCCTCGTCCAGGACCGGCTTGATCTGCTCGAACATCGGCAGCGCGGCGGCCGCCGCGACGAACGCGCCGGTGATCTGGGTGACCGACGTCAGCAGCATGGTCAGGGAGGTGCTGAAGGTCAGGAACGAGCCGGCCGACATGCTGCCGCGGGCCGGTCCGGCCAGCAGCATGAACATGGTGAGGGTGCAGAGCGGCAGATAGACGGCGTTGAGGACGGTGGTCAGGTTCTTGATCCGGCCGGCCTTCTGCTGGAGTTCGCGGGAGCGGGCGAACTCCCGGGCCCAAGCGGCGTACGCGAAGCTCTCGGCGGCGGCGACGCGCAGCTTGGGCAGGCCGCGCAGGGTCTGGAACGCCTGGTTGTTGAGCTTGTTGCCGAGCTTGACCAGCCGCCGCTGCCAGCGCAGCTCCCACATGCCCATGGCGAGGAACACCGCGCCGATGACGACCAGCATGCCGATCGCCGCCAGCGCCAGGGGCACGCTGTACAGGAGCAGCAGGACGAGGTTCATCGCGCCGACCGTGACGGACTGCACGGCCACCGGGCCGACGCCGGACAGCACCCGCCGGATGGCGCTGATGCCCATCGCGGCGCTGGCCAGCTCTCCGGTGGAGCGTTCGGTGAAGAATTTCGTCGGCAGCCGCAGCAGCCGGTCCCAGACCGCGGGCTGGAGGGCGGCCTCGATACGGCCCTCCATGCGCAGCACGGTGAGGTTCTGCAGCAGCATGAAGGCGGCGGTGACGACGCTGGTGATGATGACGGCGAGAGCGACCTGGACGATCAGGCTCCGCTCGGCGGCCGGCACATACACGCCCAGCACCTTGCCGGTCGCGATCGGGACCAGTGCCCCGAGGCCGACGGTCACCAGTCCGCTGAGGGCGAGGTTGCGGACGTCCAGGCGGGTGTCGCGCAGGCTGAAGCGCATCAGCCGCCACATGGTCATGGGCCGCTCGGGCAGCGGACGGTAGAACATGACGGCGCGCGGTTCGAACTCGTCGGCGTTGTCCTTGCCGATGCGGATGCGCAGCCCGGAGGCCGGGTTGACCGCCTCGTACCGGCCGCGGCGCCACAGCAGCGCGACCGGGGCGCCGGACTTGGCGCGATGCCCCACCAGGGGTCCGCTGTTCGTCCGCCACCAGCGGTTGCCGAGCCGGACGGCGCGGGTGCGGATGCGGGAGCTGACCGCGATCCGCTCGACGGGGCTGATGCGGTCGTTGACGGCGCCGCCCTTGGGAGGCTCGGTCAGCGTGATCCCGGCGGCCTCGGCGACCGTACGGCAGATCGCGAAGGTGGCGTCGTCGGTGGCGCGGTCCGTCTGGGTGCCCCGGCCGCCGCGGTCCTGGCGGCCGATGGAGGCCAGCAGCGCCTGGTCCGCACGCTCGCGGACCGTCTCGCCCGCCTTGATGCCGGCCGCCGTACGGTCCTCGTGCGCCCGCTCCAGCTGCTCGATCCAGCGGTCCACCGCGGACAGCAGCCGGTACTGCTGATTGACCATCTGCTGCCACATCGCGGGGTCGACCAGCAGATCGCCGGCCGCATCCGCGCTGTAGGAGGCGCCGTACTGCACACTGCCGCGCGGCACCGGCATCCACAGGATGTCGTCGTCGGCCACCGCGTCATCGCCGGGCCGGCCGTCCAGCGGGGCCTCGAACAGCACGCCCAGGCTGCGGCCGGTGCCGAGCGCGAAGGCGTGCTCCAGGGGCGTCGGGCCGCCGTCCTGGCCCGCGTAGGTGTCGCCGTAGCCGCTCTCGTAGGTGCCGTACTCCCCGTATTCGCCGTACTCGGGGCGGGGCAGCTCGCGCAGCGGTATGCGGCGCAGTTGGCAGTCCTGTGAAGGCCGGCCGAGGAGGGTGTGCTGCGGGCCTTCGACGGGGCCGAGCAGCAGGGTCCCGGCCTCGAGGCGGCCGAGGAAGTGCCAGTGGCCCTCCTGGGCGGCGTCGACCGCGAAGAGGTCGAGGAACCCGCCAGTGACGAGCCACAGGACATACGGGCCCTCGAGGGGGACGCTGCGCAGTCCGGTGCAGTCGACGGGGGTGCCGAGGGCGCCCATCGCCTGCGTCACCGCGTCGGTCTCGCCCGGTCCCACGGCCGTGGACGGGTGCATGGATGACACGTCAGTGCTCCTTGACCAGCTCGGCGTACGCGCCTTGGGCGGCCACCAGGTCCTCGTGCCGGCCGCGTTCGACGACCACGCCGTGGTCGAGGACCACGATCTCGTCGCTGTCGCGGACCGTGCTCAGCCGGTGGGCGATGACCACGCAGGCGCAGCCGCGCCGCCGCAGGTTGTCGATGATGATCTGCTCGGTCTGGGCGTCCAGCGCGCTGGTCACCTCGTCGAGCACGAGGATGCTGGGCCGCCGGACCAGCGCGCGGGCGATCTCCAGCCGCTGCCGCTGTCCGCCGGAGAAGTTGCGGCCGTCCTGTTCGACGCGGCAGTGGATGCCGTCGGGGCGCCGGGCGATGACGTCGTCGTAGAGGGCGGCGTCGCGCAGGGCGGCGACGACGGCGTCATCCGGGATCGAGGGGTCCCACAGCGCCACGTTGTCCCGCACCGTTCCCTCGAAGAGGAAGACGTCCTGGTCGACGAAGGAGACGGAGGCGGCCAGCGCGCTGCGGGAGATGTCCTCCAGGCGCTGTCCGTCGATGCGGATGGTGCCTTCCCAGGGGGTGTAGAGGCCGGAGATCAGCCGCGAGACGGTGGACTTGCCGCTGCCGGAGCCGCCGACCAGCGCCACCTGGCGGCCGGGGCCTACGGCGAGGGAGAAGCCGGTGAGTAGCGGTTTGTCGAGCGGGCTGTAGCCGAAGGTGATGTTCTCCAGCGTCACATGACCCTTGAGCCTGCGGGTGCCGCCGTCCGCGCCGGGGCGGGAGTAGAGGGTGTCGGCGGGGAAGCTTTCGACGTCCTTGAGGCGGGCCACGTCGGCGGCGAAGTCCTGGATCCGGCCGGCCACGCCGTTGAGCCGGGTGACCGGCGCGGTGAAGCGGGTGACCAGCGCCTGGAAGGCGACGAGCAGGCCGATGGAGATATGGCCTTCGACCGCCCGCAGTCCGCCGATCCACAGGATCAGTGCGCTGTTGAGCGTGGCGAGGGTGGGCGCGACGACGGCGAGCCAGGCGCTGGGGACGCCGAGCCGCTGCTGTTCCTCCAGGGTGGCCGCGTGCTGGCCCGCCCAGCGGCGGAAGTAGCCGCTCTCGCCGCCGGTGGCCTTCATCGTCTCGATGAGCTGGAGGCCGGTGTACGAGGTGTTGGTCAGCCGGGCGCTGTCGGCGCGCAGTTTCGCGGTGTGGGTGGCCCGGAGCCGTACCACGATGCGCATCGCGACGACGTTGAGCAGCGCGATCCCCACACCGATGACGGTCAGCTGGGGATCGTAGGTCCACAGCAGGACGGCGTAGAGGATGACGACGATGCCGTCCACACCGGCCGCGGCGAGGTCGCGCGCCAGGGTTTCGGCGACCGCGTCGTTGGACTGGAGGCGCTGGACGAGGTCGGCGGGGCTGCGCTGGGCGAAGAAGGTGACCGGCAGCCGGAGCAGATGCCGCAGGAAGCGGGCGCTGCTGAGGGTGGAGGAGATGATGCGGCCGCGCAGCAGGTTCGCCTGTTGGAGGCCGGTCAGTACGGCGGTGAGCGCGACCATCGCGGTCATCGACGCGAAGAGCGGCCCCAGCAGCGAGGTCTGGTTGCCGATCAGGAACATGTCGATGTACGTGCGGCTGAGTGCGGGCACCGCGGCGCCGACCGCGACCAGCAGCAGGCTGGCGAACAGCGCGGCCAGCAGGGTGCCCTTGGTGCCGCGCAGCCGGGCGGGCACGGCGCCCATGATGCCCGGCTTGCGCCCGCCCTTCTCGAAGGACTCCGACGGCTCGAAGACAAGAGCGACACCGGTGAAGCTGGTGTCGAAGTCCTCCGTCGCCACGAAGCGGCGGCCCTTGTCGGGGTCGTTGATGTGCACGCCCTTGCGGCCGAGCTTGTGGCCCATGCCGTCGTAGACGACGTAGTGGTTGAACTCCCAGAAGAGGATGGCGGGCGCCTGGACCTCGGCGAGCGCGGCCGTTTCCATCTGCATGCCCTTGGCCGTCAGGCCGTAACTGCGGGCGGCCTTGAGCAGATTGCTGGCCCGGGAGCCGTCGCGGGAGACGCCGCAGGCGATGCGCAGCTCCTCGAGCGGCACATGCTTGCCGAAGTGCGCGAGCACCATGGCCAGTGAGGCGGCGCCGCATTCCACGGCCTCCATCTGGAGGACGGTGGGGGTGCGTACGGTCTTGGCCTTCTTGGTCTTCGTCTTCGGGCTCTGCGCGGGGGCGACGCGACGGGCCCGGCGTCCGCTCGGGGCCGGCTCGGGGCGGTGCCGCCGGCGACCGGGGGGCGGCAACTGCTGCTGGGGCGCGGCGGAGTCGTTCGGTGCGGTCACGGAAGCAGCCAATCGATCGGATGCTGCGCGGCCAGGTGGACGGCGCCGTCGGCCATGGTCATGGAGTCGACCGCGAAGGGCGGGCCGTCGGAGGTGGACCAGGTGTAGCCGGACCCGGTGCGGGGCGCGCGGTCCAGCTGCACCAGGACGGCGACGGGCGGGCCGTGCTGCGAGAACTGCTCACCGAGCTGGCTGCTGCCCAGGTAGGCGCCGATCCGCTGGCGGGTCTGCGTGGTGCGGCCGACGGCCTTCACCCGGCCGCGCAGTACGCCGTACTGCTGGGCCGGCACGGACTGGACCGTGAGATCGACCGAGGCGCCCACCGGGACCGTTGCCGCGCTGTCGGCCGGGACGTACAGCGTCGCGGTCAGGGGATCGTCGGGGCGCGCGACCCGTTCCACGGAGGCGACATCCGCGCCGGTGGTGACCACGGAGCCGATGGTGGCGACCATGGTCGTCAGCCGGCCGGCGGCGAGGGCGCGGACGACGGTGGTGCCGCGTGCGGTACGGACCTTGAGCACCGGCGCATTGGCGGCGACTTGCTTGCCCTCTTCGGCCAGTACCGCGGTCACCTGGCCCGCGACGGGGCTCTGCAGGATGTAACTGCCCTGGCCGTGGGTGAGGATGCCGGGGGCGTTGAGCGTGGAGGAGACCGTGCCGGTCACCGCCCAGATGGCGGCGCCGATCACCACGGCGACCGTGACGATCAGGACCAGCCAGCCCTGGGGCCGGGCGAAACGCACCGGGAGGTCTATTTCCTCCGGTGACTGCAGCTTGGAAAGGGCCTGTTGGCGAAACTGCACGACACTCTTCCCTCAACTGCAACTACTGCACTGACTGTCAGGACAACGCGGCTCGGCCCGGCCGATGCTGCTGGGCCGAGCGTAACGGTGGCGCGTCCGGGCCACGGCGGCCGGGTGCCCCGGAACCCGGCGAAGGCCAGGCGGTTCCGGGGCATCCGGTCCGGCATGTCGGCAAGGAGGGGACGCCGACCTGCCGTGGGTCTCAGAGACCGGCGACGAGGCCCGTGACCTGACCGGTGTTGACGCCCAGGCCGTTGACGGCGCCGGTGACGGTGCCCGTGACGGTGCTGAGGGTGCCGCCGACGTTGAGGCCCGTGGCGCCGTCAACGCTGGAGGTGGCGGTGCCCGCCAGGTTGCCCACGAGGCCACCGGCCACGTTGTCGAGCTCGCTGTCAGCGATTTCCTGGGTCTGAATCTCGCGCATGGTGATTCCTTTCGAATGTATATCTCAAATAGCTGCGGCCGAGCCGTCCGGCAGGGCGGTGCGGCCGCGGCGGCAGTTGCCGGGTCTCGAAATCGAGAACCCATGTACGACTTCCGCGGTGCGAAGGATCAAAGCACGCAGGCACGTTGCACTGCTAATCCGACAACCGCCGATCCGGACGTCAGGCCTCCGCTGAATTACCTGACGTGGACACATGTTCATCACTTGGTGGCAGCTTCTTCACATGCTCCACGGTTTCGATCCCCGCGTCTTGACGACCCCTTGACCCCGAACTGGACATTCCCGCATCAACTCACTGATGCGCAGGTCAGACGGTAGATGATCGATCGGAGGGAGTGTGCCGCCTGCGTATTCGATGTGCAGATTTCCTGAAGGCCCGCAATTTTTACGTGACCTGGGCCCGACACGCCCGAAGAACTGCGACGGTTGCCCACGGCACCTACCGCGAGGTGTTGCGCGAGCATTACCGGTACATGTACCACCCGGCCTACCTGGGGGATATTGCCGGGAATGCGCGACGTAATCTACGCGGCATTACGACGAAAAACCGATCGGCCATCCAGAGAACGGACATAACCACATAACGGCGCCACGCAGGACGAGAGGGAAATAGGCGATTTCCCACCGGCCCTCCGCTCCGGCCCCGGACCTCCGGCTGCCGGCACCGACCGGCGCAGCGCCCGCCGACCGCCGGTGGCAGCCGGTCCCGGACTGCGGCACCGTGGGAGAAGGCTGCGCGGCACGGCCGGGAAGGAGCGGTACGTGGAGCCGGTCGAGGCGCTGGAGCGGATCGCCTTTCTGCTGGAGCGGCAGGGGGCGGTGACCTACCGCGTACAGGCCTTCCGCAAGGCGGCGGCGGTGATCGGCGAGCTGCCCGACGACGAGCTGCGGCGCCGCGCGGCGAACGGTTCGCTCGCCCGGATCAAGGGGCTGGGGCCCAAGACGGCCCAAGTGGTCGAGGAGGCACTGGCGGGCGAGGTGCCCGCGTATCTGGCGCGGCTGGAAGAGGAAGCCGGCGGGCCGCTGGTCGAGGGGAACCAGGGGCGGCGGCTACGGCGGGCGCTGCACGGCGACTGCCATCTGCACTCGGACTGGTCGGACGGCGGCAGCCCAGTCGAGGCGATGGCCAAGGCCGCCCGCGACCTCGGGCACGACTGGTGCGTACTGACCGACCACTCCCCCCGGCTGACCGTCGCCCACGGGCTGAGCCCGGACCGGCTGCGCGCACAGTTGTCGCTGGTGGCGGAAGTGAACGAGCGGCTGGCGCCGTTCCGGCTGCTGACCGGCATCGAGTGCGACATCCTCGACGACGGCGCGCTGGACCAGGAACCGGAGCTGCTGGAGCAGCTGGACGTGGTGGTGGCGTCGGTGCACTCCAAACTGCGGATGGAGGCCGGGCCGATGACCCGTCGGCTGCTGGCCGCGGTCACCAACCCACTGGTCGACGTGCTGGGCCACTGCACCGGCCGGCAGATCACCGGTAAGCCGCGGCCGGAGTCACAGTTCGACGCGGAGCAGGTGTTCGCGGCGTGCGCGGCGCACCATACGGCGGTGGAGATCAACTGCCGCCCCGACCGGTTCGACCCACCACGCCGGCTGCTCCGTCAGGCTCGCGCCGCCGGAACGCTGTTCGCCATCGACAGCGACGCGCATGCCCCGGGCCAGCTGGACTGGCAGATCTACGGATGCGCCCGCGCCGAGGAGTGCGAGGTACCGGCAGAGCGGGTCATCAACACCTGGACGACCCGCCAGCTGGCCACCTGGACGAGTACGGGACGGACGCCGCGGGGGTAGCGGGGGCGTCTTGCCTTTTTTGATGGGTGGCGTTCGGTCGATGGGTGGCGTTCCCTGGATGGGCACCGTTCACGGCACGAGGGCGAAGGGTTTCAGGGACCGATCACGGTCCGCTGACTCCTCCGAGATGACCTCGACAACCAGAGCGACGTCCTCGGGTGCGTACCAGGTACGGTCGGGATCGTAGGGGCGCCTGTCGCCCTGCTGGGGGCGATGCCCACAGCCTGGTGCTCCACGTGGGTCGAGTCGAGCACCGCCGGGAGTACGGAGTGTCCGCGACAACAATGACCATTCGGCGGAACCGGTCTCAGCCGCATCGGCAGCAACCTCAACCAGCTCACCCGGCACCTCAACCAGAACGGCACCTGGCCACAACCCAGCAACGTGCAGCGGCTGCTGGAACGGGTCGAGGCATCGACCGCAGACGTGGATGCCGCCGTCGCCCAGGTGATCACGGGGCGGTGAGTTGGTGATGCCGAAGATCATCCTCGGCAGGGGCAAACGTGCCGCACGCCGCCTGATCGGCTACCTGTACCGGCCGGGCGACGCCAATGAGCACATCGATCCGCATCCGGTGGCCTCCTGGACCGACTTCGCCCCCGACCCCGGCCGCCGCTCCCGCCGCGACCACGACATCCGCACCGTCCAGAGCGAAACGCGAAAGATCGAAGTCGACTACGCACTCAAGCGGTTGAAGACCGGCGACGGCACAGCTGCAAGGCGTCCCAAGGCAGGGAGCACCTCAAGGCCAAGCGCCAGCGCCAGGACACCACGGCCCGCGAGCTCCTGCGCATGCGCGTCCGCCGCGCGGTCGCCGCCGCTTCCAACGAAGCCGAGTTCTTCGCGCTGCTGGAGACGACCGTGTTCGTACGACCGAAGGTACGGCCGAAGACCGGACCACCCAGCGACGTGCTCGGCTACAGCTTCGCCCTGCCCGGCGACACCAACAAACACGGCGATCCGGTGTGGTTCTCCGGCTCCACCCTCACCGACGACCTCTCCCAGCCCGAGATCCGGGCTTCGCCTCACCGACTCCACCCCCGAGCCGGCTGTCGCCCGGCCGGGCAATCCGTGGCCCAAGGGCAAGTGGTCGCTCTTGGCGGAGCGCTGGACCTGCTGCCGGGTGCCGCACCAGCCGAGGTGCAGTCCCTGCCCGGCACGGCGCTCGCCGCAGCTACAGAGCAGCCTCAGATCGCCGCCGCGACACGCGACTGGGGCCTGCCGGCCGATAGCGATGCGCTGACCGCCGTGACCGCCCCCGAAAATCGCAATCCGTCCCGGTCCGCCTCAGGAGCCCCTCTGTACGCCCAGAGTCCCTATCCGGCCCGTCCCCTCCGACGGTCTCGACGGATGAACCCGTAGAGCCGACGCAGGCGACCGACGCAGGCGACTGGCGCATGGAAGGGGGCGTACTGACCCCGTAAACGCAGAAAAGCCCCGCACCATAAGGTGCGGGGCTTCCCACAAAGATTGTTCGGCGGCGTCCTACTCTCCCACAGGGTCCCCCCTGCAGT
>NZ_JBVHTY010000009.1:0-345028 GCF_055565615.1 Streptomyces sp. NPDC028368
CAGCCAAGCCCGAGCCCGCCACTGCCACTACCAACGCCGAGGCCACACACCCCACATGCGGTTGCAGTACTAGGGGGACGTCGAACGCATGCCGTCTAGACCCGGGGGATGTTCCGCAGGTTTGAGCGGGCCATCTGCAGCATCTTGCCGACTCCGCCGTCCAGCACGATCTTTCCGGCGGACAGCGCGAAGCCGGACACCATCTCCGCGCTGATCTTCGGCGGGATCGACAGGGCGTGGGGGTCGGTGACGATGTCCACCAGCGCCGGACCGTTGTGCCGGAAAGCATCGCGCAGGGCGCCGCGCACCTGCTTGGGCTTCTCCACCCGTACGCCGTGCGCGCCGGCTGCGCGGGCGATCGCCGCGAAATCCGGGTTGCGGTTGGTGGTGCCGTAGGAGGGCAGGCCGGAGACCATCATCTCCAGCTCCACCATGCCCAGGGAGGAGTTGTTGAAGAGGACGACCTTCACCGGCAGGTCGTACTGGACCAGGGTGAGGAAGTCGCCCATCAGCATGGCGAATCCGCCGTCGCCCGACATCGAGACCACCTGCCGCCGGCGGTCGAGGAACTGCGCGCCGATCGCCTGCGGCAGCGCGTTGGCCATCGAGCCGTGGCTGAACGAACCGATCACCCGGCGACGGCCGTTGGGGGTGAGATAGCGGGCCGCCCAGACGTTGCACATGCCGGTGTCAACGGTGAAGATCGCGTCGTCGGCGGCCTCCTCGTCCAGGACGGAGGTGACGTACTCGGGGTGGATCGGAGTGTGCTTCTCCACCTTGCGGGTGTAGGCCTTGACCACGCCCTCCAGCGCGTCGGCGTGCTTCTTCAACATCCGGTCCAGGAATTTACGGTTCGTCTTCAGCCGCACCTTGGGGATCAGACAGCGCAGCGTCTCGCGGACATCGCCCCAGACGGCGAGGTCGAGCTTGGAGCGGCGGCCGAGGTGTTCGGGCCGGACATCGACCTGGACGATCTTCACGTCGTCGGGGAGGAAGGCGTTGTAGGGGAAGTCGGTACCCAGCAGGATCAGCAGATCGCACTCGTGGGTGGCCTCGTAGGCCGCGCCGTACCCGAGGAGGCCGCTCATGCCGACGTCGTACGGGTTGTCGTACTGAATCCACTCCTTGCCGCGCAGCGCATGCCCGACCGGGGACTTCACCCGCTCCGCGAACTCCATCACCTCGGCGTGCGCGCCCGCCGTGCCGCTGCCGCAGAACAGCGTGATTTTGCCGGCCTCGTCGATCATCCGCGCAAATGTGTCGACCTCGGCGTCTCCCGGCCGTACGGAGGGACGCGCGGTGACCAGGGCGTGCTCGATGGCGCGCTCCGGGGCGGGCTCGGCGGCGATATCGCCGGGGAGGGAGACCACCGCGACGCCGCTCTGGCCGATGGCGTGCTGGATGGCGGTCTGCAGGACGCGGGGCATCTGCTGGGTGCTGGAGATCAGTTCGCTGTAGTGGCTGCACTCGACGAACAGCCGGTCGGGGTGGGTCTCCTGGAAGAAGGTGGTGCCGATCTCGCTGGAGGGGATGTGGGAGGCGAGGGCGAGCACCGGGGCCATGGAGCGGTGCGCGTCGAAGAGACCGTTGATGAGGTGCAGGTTCCCGGGGCCGCAGGATCCGGCGCAGGCGGCGAGCTTGCCGGTGAGCTGCGCCTCCGCGCCGGCGGCGAAGGCGGCCACCTCCTCGTGCCGGACCTGGATCCAGTCGATCGCGGAGTTCCGCCGGATGGCGTCCACCACCGGGTTCAGGCTGTCTCCGACGACTCCGTAGAGCCGTTGCACTCCCGCCCGCACCAGGATGTCCACGAACTGCTCGGCGACGTTCTGCTTGGGCATGGTGGCGCGCTCCTCCGACGGCGGGTGGCTTGGTTTCCATCAACCCATGGGGCGGGGCGGTTCGCCCGCGCTACGACTCCCATACCCCCACGGCCGTACGGTCTTTCGGATGGCCCTCGACGCGCGACCGGGCGGCGGTCAGGAAGTCGACGAGGCCGGGCGGCCGGGCGCCCCACCGGTCGGCCAGTCGGGCGGCGAACGCGGCGTCCGCGCGCAGCGGCTCCGCCAGGCCCGTACTGCACAGCAGCAGGGCGTCCCCGGCGCGGGCGACGGCCGTCCGGAAGAGGAACGGCTCGGCGTCCGCCGCGGCGGGCTCCAGATCCTGCCAGGCGCCGTCGCGCAACCGGAAGAGGCCGCCGGCGCCGGCGCCGAAGAACACCCGGGTACGGCATTCCGGGTCGGCGGGCAGCAGCAGGCAGCGCAGCGTGGCCGTGTATTCCTCCGGCGCGGTGCCCAGTTCCGTGGCCCGGCCGCGCAGCTTGCCGTAGCTGCGGTCGGTGAGCCGCCGCAGCCCGGACCTGAGGGCGTCGATGGGGGGCCTCCCGGCCGAGTCCGTTCGAGGGTGGGGGAGGGCCGTACGGATGTCGTCGGCCAATCGGGTGCAACTGCGGCCGACCGCGCCGCCGATCCAGGTGCAGGCGTCGCGGGCGGCGCGCTGGGAGCCCTCGGCACCCGGCGGGGCGCTCGCCACGGCGACCAGGATCAGGGTGTCCCGGCCGGTGCCGAAGCGGGCGGTGAGCAGGGCGTCGCGGCGGGGTGTGCCGTGGTAGCGGGCGGCGTCGCCGCGCAGGGAGGCGGCGCGGAGGGTGAGCGAGCCGTATGCGGCGCCGTCCAGCTCGGTGTCGGGCACCAGGGCGTCGAGCGCGGCGGGGTCGGCGGCGGGGAGCGCCACCGGCTCCGGGCAGTCGCCGATGACGTCGTCGGTGACGTCGCCGATGACATCGCCAGAGACATCGCCAGGGACGTCGCCCGTGGGGGGTTCCCGGCGGGCCGTGGGCGGCGCCGGCGCCGCGGGCGGCTGAGGTGCCGTCAGCGGCTGCCGTCTCCGCGCCGGGCCCGGCCGCCTCCCTCGGGGCGGAGCCACCGCCCGCAGTGCCGAGTCGACCCGGTCATCGAGGGTGTCTGGATCATCGGACGGCCCGGCGTCCCGCACCCCGCCACGTCCCGGCCCGTCCCCCGCCTCCCCCTCTCCGTACAACTGCCGCCACCACTGGTCCTCCTGGCCGCGCCGTGCCCCCTGCTCCGTCATGGCCCGCATTGTCCCTGGATGCGTACCGCGGAAACAGGGCGCGAAGACGGGCTCCCGCCGGGCCGGTGCCGTCCGTCGGAGCGCGCGCCGGGCCCGCTTCCGGCAGGCTTGGGCCATGAGAGAGCGCAGCGTGGGGGTCCCCTCGGCCGATGTCCCCCAGCTTCCGCTGGGGGGTGCCCCCAGGGGGAGAGCCGTCACATGAGCGGGTGGCAGCTGGTCGCGGTCGGCCTGGTCATGCTGCTCGGGCTGCTCGGGGTGCTGGTGCCAGGCGTCCCGGGGCCGCCGATCGTATGGGCCGGGGTGCTGTGGTGGGCGATGACCGAGCAGACCGGCGTCGCCTGGACGATCCTGATCGCCGCCACCGTCCTGCTGCTCCTCAACCAGGCCCTCAAATGGCTGCTGCCGGCCCGCAATCTCCGCGCGGCCGGTGCGCCCTTCCGCACGCTCTTCGTGGCGGGGGTGGCGGGCATCGTCGGGTTCTTCGTGATCCCGGTCATCGGCGGTCTGCTCGGCGCCGTCGGCGGCCTGTACGTCCTCGAGCGGGTCCGGCTGGGCAGCCACGGCGACGCCTGGGCCTCGACCCGCACGGTCATGCGGGCCATCGGCCTGAGCGTGCTGGTCGAGCTGTTCGCCTGTCTGCTGGTCGTCGGCGCCTGGGCGGGGGCCGTGCTCGCGAAGTGAGCGGCGTACGGGCAGGTCATGCGTACCGGCGGGTCCTGCGTACCGGCGGACCCTGCATACGGGGTCACGCGTACGGGTCCTGCCTACGCGTCATGCGTATGCGGCCGCCTCCGCCACCCCCGGGATGTCCCCCTCCGCCCGCAACCCGGCGCGCCACAGATGATGCAGCGCATACGCGCCCCAGGGCCGCCACGCGTCCGCCACACCGGCCGCCCCGGAACCGGCTCCCACATCCGGGTCCCCCATCCCCCGCATCCGGATGTACGCGGCCGCCCGCGGCCCGACGCCGGGGAGGGCGGCCAGCGCACGCTCGGCGGCGTTGCGGTCCGCGCCGGCGTCCAGCGCGATCGCCCCGTCGGCGAGCGCGGCGCACAGCGCGCGCACCGGTGCCGGGACGTCCGCACCGGTCAGCTCGGCCGGTGCCGGGAAGACATGGGTGAGCCCGCCATCGGGCGCATCCAGCGGCTTGCCGTACGCCCGCACCAGCTCCGCGGCGCGCTCCGGGGGCCCGCCGAGCACCGTCCGTACGGCGAGCTCCTCGGGGTCCGCCGCACCGGGCGAACGCAACCCGGGGCGTTCGGCCACCAGGGGGCCGAGCACGGGATCGGTGCCCAGCCGCTCCGCCACGGCGTAGGGGTCGGCGTCCAGGTCGAAGAGGCGGCGCAGCCGCTGGACGGCCGTCGACAGGTCCCGCAGATCGGTCAGTCGCAGCCGGCACTCCAGCCAGCCGCCGTCCGCGCCCCGCGCCGCCGGGCACACCCGGCCCGCGGGCGGGGTGCGCCGGGCCCGCACGCCGTTGCACTCGTCGACCTCCGCGAGGCCGGTGCCGTAGTCGAGCCGCAGCATCCGGCGGTAGGTGCGGCCGCCCCGCTCCCCCCGCATCTCCTCGACGCCGGGTACCGCCCGAATCTGCAGGAAGTCGAAGAGCTCGGCCTCCGCGAACGGGCCCCGGTAGGTCAGCCGCAGCGGAATCCCGCCGGCCGCGCTGCGGGCCCTGCCCCGGACCGCGGCGGCCCGCAGCTCGCTCGGCGTACCGGCGTAGATCTCCCGCATCGTGTCGTTGAACTGCCGGATGCTGGCGAACCCGGCCGCGAACGCCAGCTCGGTGACCGGCAGCTCCGTGGTCTGCAGCAGCACCCGGGCGGTGTGCGCCCGGCGGGCCCGCGCCAGCGCCACCGGGCCCGCGCCGAGCTCCGCGGTCAGCTGCCGCTGCACCTGACGCGCGCTGTAGCCCAGCCGCCGCGCCAGTCCGCCGACGCCCTCCCGGTCGACCACCCCGTCGCCGATGAACCGCATGGCACGGCCGACCAGATCGGCCCGGACATTCCACTCCGCCGACCCCGGCACGGCATCCGGCCGGCACCGCCGGCAGGCCCGGAATCCGGCGCCCTGCGCGGCGGCGGCCGACGGGAAGAACCGCACATTGACCCGCTTGGGAGTGACCGCGGGGCAGCTCGGCCGGCAGTAGATCCCCGTGGTCCGCACCGCGAAGAAGAACTCCCCGTCGAATCGCGCATCCCGACTGGACACCGCTTCGTACCGGGTCTCGTCGTCCATCACATCGTTCCTCACGGCCCCAGTGTGCGCCGTCCGAACCCCCCTCTCCGGCGGAATTCGGACGCAGCGCTGGCGGCCGCCGGGGCCCACCATCGGACGCAGCTCCGGCGACCGCCGGGGCCCGCCAGAGGCAGCCCCCGGCAACTGCTCCCCGCCTCCTGCGCTACCTCAGCGGCCCCCGCTTCCGCTCCCCCATGTGCCGCCCCAACGCCTGCTTCTGCCTCCAGTCCCGCCGCATCTCCGCCCGCAGCCGGGCATCCGTCTTCGCGACGATCCGCAGATTCTCGCGCTGCAGCTTCCGGTAGCTCTCCAGCCGACGCTCGGACAGCGCCCCGCTCCCGACGGCCTCCAGCACCGCGCAACCGGGCTCCGCCTCATGCGCACAGTCGTGAAAACGGCAGTCCCCGGCCAGCGCCTCGACATCCGAGAACGTCCGCGCCAGCCCGCCCGCCGCGTCCCACATCCCGACGCCGCGCAGCCCGGGTGTATCGATCAGCACCCCACCGCACGGCAGCACCAGCAGATCCCGCGTCGTGGTGGTGTGCCGCCCTTTGCCGTCCCGGTCCCGGATGGCCTGGACGACCTGCGCGCTCGCGCCGACCAGCGCGTTGGCCAGCGTGGACTTGCCGGCCCCGGACTGCCCCAGCAGTACGGACGTCCCGCCGGCGAGCACGGCGGCCAGCACATCGAGCCCCGCACCGGTCGTCGAGCTGACCGCCAGCACCTGCACCCCGGGAGCCGCGGACTCGGCATCCGCGAGGAGATACGCCAGCCCGTCCGCCTCCCCGGCCAGATCCGCCTTGGTCAGCACCACCAGCGGCTGCGCCCCGCTCTCCCAGGCGAGCGAGACGAACCGCTCGATACGCCCGAGGTCCAGCGCATCGGCCAGCGATACCGCGATCACCGCATGATCGACGTTGGCCGCCAGGATCTGCCCCTCGGATCGCTTCGACGACGTCGACCGCACAAACGACGTACGCCGCGGCAGCAACGCCCGTACCACACCGTCGAGATGATCGGCGATCAGCCCGTTCTCCAGATCGATCACGGCCCAGTCACCGGTGCACGGCACGCGCATCGGATCGCTCGTCGCTACGAGTGCGGTGTCCGCCAGAACGGTCCGGATGCCGTCGCTGTCAGCCACGACAACATCCACCCGTCCGCGATCCACGCGGACGATACGGCCGGGCACAAACCCCTGCCCGGCAAAGGGGAGGAAACTCTCCGCGAACGCTTCGTCCCAGCCGTAACCGGCCAGTGGGTGCGCAGCGGAAGGATTGAGGTCGAACAACGGGATGACCCTTCAAGAAGGTGCAGTCCCGGCTGCGCGCGCAACGCGCGAGGAGAGGCGAAAAGTCGAGTCAGCCGGAGACCACGAAGGTGAAATTGATGATCTTCTGGGTACGGGCAACGCCCATCGCAATGACAGTCATCAGTACTCACCTCCCGGATTCCTCAACGGCCGACGACGGCAGCTCCAGGCCACCGTCAAGAACATCGCTGAGCGTAGAGCAGCACCGGACAACAGCGCCAACCCTTTTCCCGCACCCCCTTCGCCGACACCCGCGGCGTACCCGGACCTCGACCTGTCCGATCTGCCAGGGCGCGGCGGCCAAGCGCCCTGCGCCGGCAGGTATGGGCGCGAGCGTGCGCGGCCGGGCGCCGGGCTTGGGTGATCGGGCCGGCGCCGCGGCGGCGACCGGCCGTCGTTTCGGCGATGCCGGCCGAGGAACCTTGCTGGCACGGTGCGCCGGGCGCAAGCTTGTGGTGTGGGTGCTCAGGACGGCCCTACGCTCATTACGTCCGTGCAGCGAGCCTTCCGCTTGATGGAGGCCGTGGGGGCACACGAGGGCGGTGCCCCGGCGAAGCAGCTGGCACGCGAGGCAGAGCTGCCCCTGGCCACCACCTATCACCTGCTGCGGACGATGGTCCATGACGGATACCTGAGGAAGCTGGAGGACGGCGGGTTCGTCATCGGGGACAAGCTGCACACGTTGCACGTCGGAAGCCACGGACAGACGCAGCTCACCCGCGTCCGTCCCGTGCTCGCCGCTCTACGGGACGAACTGTCGGCCGCCGCTTATCTGACCCTCTACAAGGAGGGCGAGATCCGGGTCATCGAGATCGTCGACAGCCCCCGGGCACCTCGGGTCGACCTCTGGGTGGGATTCGAGGATGCCGGGCATGCCACAGCGCTGGGTAAGTGTGTTCTGCGCGAGCTCGACGACGACGCCCGCAACGATTACCTCTCCCGGCACCCACTCGCCGATCTCACGCCCCGCACCATCACCCACCGTTCCGAACTGCTCCGACGGCTCGACTCGTCACCCACCGCCTCGGCCGTCATGGACCTGGAGGAGTACGCCCTCGGCACGGTGTGCATCGCGGTGCCCGTATACAGCGGGGACTCGCTCGGCTCGCTCGGCGTCTCCCTTCGGGCGGACCAGGTCACCCGCATCGACCAGGTCCGAGCGCGGCTTCTCCCCGCAGCGAGTCGCGTGACCAGGGGTCTTTCGCTCACTATCTGAAATTCTCGACCTTGCGACTCACCCGCAAATGCCTGTTTTCTTAACAAAACGGACACAGAGGCGTATGCCAACGGATCGGGGAGTTGCGGTCGAGAACATGAGTCAGGCCCGAGACCCTCAGCGCGACCGTCGACCGACCTGGAAGCTCAGCAAGCGGGCACCCGGCTCCGGGGCACCGGACCAGCCACACACCGCAGCCCGCCTCGCCGCGGGGGCACCCGCACTGATCATCGCCGCCGTGGCGCTCCTCGCCGCCGTCAACGGAGCCGGGATGGTCTGGTTGCCGCTGCTCGCCGTCGGGCCTGCGCTGGCCGCTGCCACCAGCAGGCCGTGGGGAGTCCTTCGTATCGGCTTCCTCGCCACGGCCCTGGGCGCCGTGCTCGGGACCCAGGGCGGTGCATCCGGCCGCGCTCAAGCGATCATGCTGTCCACACTGGTCGCCGTAACCCTGGCGAGCGGCCTGGCCAGCGCGCTGCGCGGGCATCGAGAACGGGTACTGGCAGCCGTCCGCTCGGTCGCCGAAGCCGCCCAGCACGCCCTGCTCAAACCCGTACCCGCCGCTGTCGGCCAGTTCCAGGTGGCCGTCCGCTACAGCGCCGCCGCGGCGGAGGCCCGAATCGGCGGGGACCTCTACGCGCTGGTGCCCACCCCGTACGGAGTCCGGCTGATCGTTGGCGATGTGCGCGGCAAGGGCCTGCCTGCGGTGAGCACCGCCGCGCTCGTGCTCGGCGTCTTCCGCGAGGCCGCCTACGACGAGCCGGACCTCCTGGCTGTCGTCGGCAGGATCGAGCGGAGCCTGGCGCGCAACCTTGGTCCCGACGACTTCGTCACCGCTGTGGTCGCCGGGTTCCCCCGGGCCGGATGCCTGGAGGTGGTCAACTGTGGACACGCCCCTCCGCTCCTGGTCCGCGAATCCGACGTCCTGGCCGTCGAACCGACCCATCCGGCTCCGCCGCTCGGGCTGAGCGCCCTCACCGGTGAGGCCCCGAGCCTCCAGGTGCTGCCTTTCACCGACGGCGACCAGTTGCTCCTCTATACCGACGGGGTCACCGAGGCCCGTAACCACAGCCGTGAGTTCTACCCGCTCACCCAGCGGGTGGCACGGCACATGTCGGACGAACCGTCCCGCACCCTCGCCGCTCTGCATCACGACCTGCTGACGCACGTGGGCGGCCGGCTCCACGACGACGCGGCGCTGCTTCTGCTCCGGAAACCGACCGTTGCCGACTCGACATCCGCCGGTGGGTGCCAGGCCCCCCACACCTCCCAGGCCTCCCAGGCTTCCGTAGGCAGCAGATTCGTCTCCCAGTCGCAGCACGCCGACGAAGCCGTGGAAGACGTTCGCTGTGACAGCACCTGAGAGGGAGTGACGGTAACCGAGACGGATGATCACGATGGCCCCGGCCGGATCCGGGGCGAGGCGGGCACCGCGCCATGGCCGCTGCCCGCGTCCCACCGGTCGAGGGCTTCCCTCAGCCGGGCGGGCGTGGTGAAAAGGTGGCCGCGCATGCCGGTCGCCTCGGCGGCGCGGACGTTGTCCTGACGGTCGTCGACGAAGAGGATGCGATCCGGTGCGGCGCGCAGAGCGTTCCGGCACCACCGGTAGGCGTCCGGCTCGGGTTTGGCGTGGCCGATGCGGCAGGAGAAGGCGCGCAGGTGGAAGCGCTTGAGCCAGCCGTGGTGTTCTTCGTAGTGGGCGGCCAGTTCCTCGGGGATGTTGGACAGCAGCGCGATACGCCGGCCGGACGCCGCGAGCTCTTCGATCAGGGCGACCATGGTCTCGTCGACGGCGCTCCAGCCGGCGATGTCGGCCTCGATGAGCTGTGCGATCCGGTCGTCGTCGAAGTGGGTGCCGAGGGAGCCGGCCACCTGACGCCAGTAGCCGGAAGCGGTCACCTCTCCGCGGTCGTACGGCGGGCGCTGTGCCCAGTAGGCACCCCAGAAGGCCTCGGCGGGCACGGCCGCCGTCCGGACCAGCCGGTTCTTGCCTTCCTGGGACTGGTGGCGTGCGATGACGCCGAACAGGTCGAAGAGCACGGTGCCGGTCACGTGGTCACACCTTTCGAACGGCCACGCCCGCCGCGGCCAGTGCGTCGGTCTCATCGCTGGGGGCTGCCTCGTCGGTGACGACGGCGTGCAGAGCGGAGGCGGGGGCGACGAATGCGAGGGCGGTGCGGGAGAGCTTGGCGGCCTCCGCGACGGCGATGACGCGGCGAGCCGAGGCGATCGCGGCGCGCTTGACGGCGGCGTCCTCCAGGTCGTAGGCGGTCAGACCGTTCGTCGCCTGCAGTCCGCAGCAGCCGATGACGGCGGTGTCGAAGCGGAGGGCGGCCAGCGACGCCGCGGTCAGAGGGCCGGCCAGCGCCAGCTCGCCCGGCCGCGGCCGGCCGCCGGGGACCAGCAGCGTCAGCTGCGGTGCCATGGCCAGCGCGTTCACCGCGTGGAGGGACAGCGGCATCACGGTCAGCCGACGGTGTTCGAGCGCACGGGCCACCTCCAGGCAGGTGGTGCCGCTGTCGAGGACGACGGACTCGCCGTCGGCGATCAGCCCGTCGACCTCGGCGGCGATGCGCCGCTTGGCCTCCAGCCCCTCCTGCGCCCGCAGCGCGAAGGGGGGTTCATCGCCGCGCAGCACCAGGCTTCTCGCTCCTCCGCGGTAACGCTCCAGAACGCCCTGGTCGGCCAGGACCTCCAGGTCGCGGCGGATGGTCATCTCCGAAGCGCCGGTGAGTCCGGCCAGCTCCGCGACGCCGATGCGGCCCGCCTCGCGCACGGCATCGGTGATCTGCCTGAGTCGGTCTCTGCTCGCCATGCCCATATTGAACATTGATTGCGTTCAAACGGCAACCTTACGAACAGAGAATTTGTTCGTTACGTTCGTAAGCATGAAGAGACCACTGCGAGCCGGCCGGCTGGCCACCTTCGCCTACTTCGCCTTGAACGGCTTCCTCATGGGGATGTGGATCGTCCACATTCCCGTCATCGAGCACCGCGCCGGGATAAGCCATGCCCTGCTCGGCTGGCTCCTGCTGTTGCTCGGCGCGGGAGCCTTCGCGGGCATGCAGATCAGCGGACCGCTCACCGACCGGTTCGGCGCCCGCGCCGTCGTGCCGGCCGGCGCGGCACTGTGCAGCGCGACCCTGATCCTGCCGGGCCTGGCCGCCAACGTCTGGACGCTCGGGGCGGCGCTGCTCGCACTCGGCTTCGGCAACGGCTGCCTGGACGTCAGCATGAACGCCCATGCCGTCCAGGTCGAGCGCGGCTACCAACGGCCCGTCATGTCCGCCTTCCACGCCACCTTCTCCATCGGCGGCGTCCTTGCCGCGCTGGTCGGCGCCCGCACACTCAGCTGGAACTGGAGCCCGCCGGTCACCCTCGGCGCGATGGCGCTTCTCGGCCTCGCCGTGGCCGCGGCGGCCGCCCCCGCTCTGCTGCGGCCCGAGCGCCCCCGGACCGAAGAAACCGCCGGCCCTGTTGCGAAGACCCGGCGCAGGACTCCCCGGCGGATCTGGGGACTGGCCGCTCTCGCCTTGATGCTCATGCTCTGCGAAGGCGTGGCCAACGACTGGAGCGTGCTCCAGTTCAGGGACGTCCTGAACGCGCCGGCCGCCACCGCCGCCCTCGCCTACGGAGCCTTCGCCACCGCCATGACCATCGGACGCCTGCTCGCCGACCGGGTGGCCGCGCGATTCGGCCCGGTGGCCATCCTCCGCTACGGAGCGTCCATGGCCGCACTCGGCCTGACGGTGGTGGCGCTGTCCCCCTGGATTCCCCTGGCCCTGATCGGCTGGACCATGTTCGGAACCGGGCTGTCCGGCTGCATCCCCCAGCTCTTCAGCGCGGCAGGCCACACCGACCGGGACGCCGCCGGAGCCAACGTCTCCCGCGTCGCGGGCCTCGGCTACCTCGGCATGCTCGCCGGGCCCGCCCTCATCGGACCGCTGACCCACTTCATCGCACTCAACGTCACGTTCTTCCTGCCCGTGGCGTTTTGCCTCATCGCCGCCTGCACGGCCGGCGCCCTGCGCCCCGCCGGCGCCGCGGCCGAAGGGGAAGGGCTCGACGGCTTCGGCCCGCTTCGGGCCCCGGCACCCGACGAGACCGTCCCCTTCACGTAGTCCAGGATCCCGTTCACGTAGCCCAGGATCCGCAGCGCTGCTCACCGACCCCCCGCGCTTGCCTCCGAAGCGGCGCAATCTGCCGTGGCTGGTGTTCCGCTGGCCCCCGGCCCGCGCCCTGATCGTGAACTGGGAGACGGAAGCGCGCTATCTGCTGGGGCAGTTCCGTGCCAACGCAGCCCGGCATCCCGACGACGGGCGGTACGCCGAGATCGTCGGCGAGATCACCCAGGACCCGGACGCGGCCCGCTGGTACGACCGGCGGGAGACGGCCGTCTACCAGCCCGCGATGCGGCGCTTCCGGCACCCCGTCGCAGGTGAACTGCGGCTGCGTTACGTGAAGTTGGCCGCCGTCGACGAGCCCGGCCATCACTTCCTGTGCTATCTGCCCGATGACCGGGACGCCGAGGCGGCTGTGCACAGACTCACCGAGGGCGGGTGAACGCGGCGCGCTTTCAGTCCGGCCATGCCGGGTAGCGGCGCCTGCCGTAGAGGAGCGGACCGGGGCCGGGCGGGTCGCAGGCGTCGGTCCACGTCACCTCGCGGCGGGTCGAGGGATACCGAGCACAGCGCGGTGCAGGTGAAACCGTGGGGAGTGCCGGCTTCGTCCGCCGTGGGTCACCACGGCCACGGCCCCGGCGCGGGATCCCACCAGGGCGCGGAACGCTTCGGGGTGACCGGCTGCTGGAGCGAAACCGGTGCTGCCCGCGCGGCCGACGGTCAGTAGTCGAGCCGCGGCCACCAGTCGCCGCCCCGGCCGCGCGGAGTGAGGTCGAGGAGGTGCCAGAGGGGGGCGAGGAGGTCGATGCCGCGCTGGTCGATGTCGACGGCCATGCGGGGGTGTGCCGAGTAGGAGTGGCGCGGGGTTCCGTCGACGTCCTGGGTGAAGACGGAGATCGTCGAGTCCTGCTCGCCGTCCTTGTCCTCGCTGCCGAGATCGTACTTGAACGTGCTGTCCCCGCAGCTCAGCAGCCGCAGCCCGTGCCATCCACGGTTGCGCGCATGCTGCCGCAGGACGGGCGGGTCGGCGGCCGCGGCGATGGCGAAGTCGGCGTTCTGGGCGATGTGGTGGGCGATGCCGTTGAAGCCGTCGATCCACAGGGTGCACATCGGGCATGGCTCGGTCTGCTTCTTGCCGTACATGAGGTGGTAGACGATCAACGGGCGTTCCGGCGTGGTGAACAGCCCGCTCAGGGAGACCTCGCGGACCGGTGCGTCGCCCGCGTCGAGGTCGGAGGGGCCTTCGATGAAGACGTAGTCATCGACGGCCGGCCCCGACGGGAGCGTGCGTCGCTGGGCGGCGACGCGTTCGCGGTGGCGCATGAGGTCGATCTCGGCCAGTCGGAGCTCTTCCCGGGCGGCGAGGTAGTCCGCCGATTCGCCGGGCAGTCTGGTGTGCCGCATGGCGCCTCCTGAAGGGGGCGATTCACCCGTTTTCCCAGTCTATGGGGACGCGTATGGCCTTGCATGGCGTTCGAGGCGGCCCTGCGGGGGCAATGTCCTCCGAACCAGTGGTGCTCGGGGACGTTACGCCTCCGTCTCCGCTCCACAGAGGCACAAAGACTTTGACGTAGTCGATCCCACCAACGACATACGCCGCGGCAGCAATCCCCGCACCACACCGTCGACATGATCGCCGCTCAGTCCGTTCTCCAGCTCGATCACGGCCCAGTCACCGGTGCACGGCACCCGCATCAGGTCGCTGCACCCGTGCAATGGCGCCATGCGTTTTCAGATAGGCGCGGTGGCACGGCTACGTTAAGCGGCAGCGCCAGCGGCACGAGGCCGTCAACGTGCCCGAATTTCTGCGATCGTTGCCGGCGTCCGCCCACTCATGCAATTCCCGGGAATTCGCCAGGGATTTAGTCATCGTGCTCGGAGTTTCATCCGCAGTTCAGCGCCCCTCCTTGTCTTCTCGGGAAAGGAGGGGGCGAAGTGGAGGAAGGGTAGGGAAATGAGCTCCCCCGGACGCCACCGAACAGGCCGCCGTCGCGCCTGCTCGCGGCAACGCCGCGGTGACGCCCGGATCGCAGAGCTGGAACACCTCCGGGGCGCCTGTACCACCCGACCGAAACGGCCACCGAACGCGTCCCGGGCGCCCGCGACCCGGTCGGCGCAAGTGCGTGCCCGCGCAGGTCAGGGGGCAGGTCAGGTGCGCCGCCTGGCGTACTAGGCATGCCGATGGTCGAAAATGGGTCCAGTCTGGGGGTGAGACGGTAGGACCGACGGCCGTCGACTCCGTTGCCCGTCGCGTGGCGGGTGTTCCTCTCTCCCCTGGGACCTCGATGAACGCGCCCCTAACGCCTATTAGTGTCATCTGCGACTGCCCGCTCCTTCTGCACGGCCTGGCACACGTGATCAACCCCGAGCCGGATCTGCAGATTGTGCACTCGGTCAGGAAGGTTGGCGATCATCCCAGCAACGGTAATGGCGGAGGGGTCGTCCTGCTGAACCTGCAGCTGCCTACCTGGGAGACCTCCAATGCCGTCGCCCAATTGCACCTGCAAGGACATTCGGTCATTGTGCTGTCGGTCTCCGAAACGCAATCCGACGTAGTCTTGTGCATTAAGGCCGGCGCGCGTGGTTACCTGGGCCAGAGAATTGGCGAGGCGGAATTGCTTACCGCCATCCGTGCCGTAGCTTCAGGGTGCAGCTACTTCTCCACTCACCTCAACGGCCGGGTCCTGCCCGTGCCGCCTCTCCACATCACCGACCGCGAGCGGCAGATCCTGCAACTCCTTGCCAGCGGTGCCACAGACCGGGAGATCGCCAGCAAGTTGAACATCACCGAAAACACCGTGCATTCACATCTGGACCGGCTGCGCAGCAAGAGCGGCTCGCACCGACGGGCGGATCTGACCCGGCTGGCGCTCCGCTACGGCCTGACTGGTTATTGACTTTCGAACTAGGCAGTTCTACCCCATATGACAGTCGACGGTTTTACCCACACCCAAACCAGCCATTCTGCCCCTTGAATTTTTGGGTGAATTAGACAAACGTTGCGTGGTAGAACGCAATGAAGCAGCGTCAACGACATGTCGCGTCGCGGCGCGGCGCGCATGGAGACGCTCATGTGGGAGCCACGGGATTTCGCACTCACGTCACCGGCCTTCCAGGTCGTCGCAGGTGAAGATGACAAATTTGCGCGACTCCCTTTTGACATTCCTCAAATTTTTTCACGGTGCTGACCATGAAGAAGAAGATGCTCGGTGTTGCGACAGCCATTTGCTTGGCGGCAGGCGGATACGGCATCACGGCCGCTGAGGCGGGAACTGCGCCTCAGGCCGTAAGTTCGGTAGCTGCGCAGACAGCGCAGAGCCACGCAAAAGGTGCCCATTCGAAGGTGAATACTCCGGACCGCCGCCGGTGCCGTTGGATCAATGGGCAAAGGCGTTGCTTCAACAACTTCCTAGGAAATACACAAGGGAACACACAGGGGAACACACAGGGGAACACTCAAGGGAACACGCAAGGCAACACCCAGGGCAACACTCAGGGCAACACGAAAGGCAACACCCAGGGCAACACCCAGGGCAACACCCAGGGCAACACCCAGGGCAACACGCAAGGCAGCACCCAGGGCAACACCCAGGGCAACACCCAGGGCAACACGAAAGGCAGCACCCAGGGCAACACCCAGGGCAACACCCAGGGCAGCACGCAGGGCAACGCGGCCGGCCAGGGCAACACCCAAGGCAACACGCAGGGCAACACCCAAGGCAACGCGGCCGGCCAGGGCAACACCCAAGGCAACACTCAGGGCAACACCCAGGGCAACGCAGCTGGTCAGGGCAACACCCAGGGCAACACGCAGGGCAACGCAGGCGGCAACGCGGGCCAGGGCAACACCCAAGGCAACACCCAGGGCAACACCCAGGGCAACGCAGCCGGTCAGGGCAACACCCAGGGCAACACCCAAGGCAACGCAGGCGGCAACGCGGGCCAGGGAAACACCCAAGGCAACACCCAGGGCAACACCCAGGGCTGAGCCATGACGACAGGCAATGCCAGGCAATCACCTCGTAGCGGGGCGCCAAATGAGGCCCTTCCGCATAGGCCCGCACCGACCGGACAGGTTCCGGGCGGTGCGGGCCAGGGCGCCAAATTGCCGCCGGATCATATCGGCAGGCGGAGCGGGAAATTCGGTCTCTCGCGTGTATCGGTGAGCATCATCGCGGTCGCTGTGGTGGGCGTGCTGGTCGCGGCTACCGTGCACCTGGCAATGGTCTTTTTCAGCATTGCGCCGCTGAATCCGCTCTCCGAGCAGCATTCCGCAGGAATGCAAAAGTACCTCTCTCCCGAACTCACGCAGGACTGGAAGCTGTTCGCCCCCAACCCGACTTCGATCAATTACCATGTACAGGCACGTGCGAAGGTCCGGATGCCCAACGGAAACCTCTCCACCACCAGCTGGGTGGACTTGACCGCGATAGACGAAGCGCAAATCCAGCACAGTCCTCTCCCCAGTCAGACGAATCAGAACGAACTGCGCATCGCCTGGACCAACTTTCTTGACTGGCACGATGAACAGGGTCGCCCCATCGATGTGATGGGAAAGCTGACGCGGGAGTACGTGTTGCGCATCGCCGCCCATCGTCTTGGACCGCACTTCAAGGGCGGCGCCGTGCAGCTCATCCAGGTGCGGTCGGCCAATATCCCGGTGGCGCCGCCTTCGTGGAGCAATCAGCACATCGACAGCACGACCAGCTATCAGGTGGAACCGTGGTGGAGCGTCGATAGCGAGGACTTCAAGTGAGCGCATACATTCCGGGCACGCCCGGCCGCGAATCCGTGCCGTCACCTTTGGCCGGGCTACGGCGCACGCTCGGCGCCGCGATCGGGCGGGGCCTCGCGCGTATCACCAGCGGCCCCATCGCGCCGTACCAGTCGGCGGTCGTCCGGATCGGCTTCTCGTTCACCTGGCTCGCCTATCTGCTGCGCGAGTGGGTGCACCGCGACGAGCTCTACGGGGTGGGCAGCCCGTGGAGCTGGAACATGGCCCACGAACTGATCGCCACAAACCAGGCCTTCACGGCCCTCATGTGGTCTGACAGCCGGCTGTGGTTCGAGGTGGTCTACGCGGCGGCGATGGCCGCGTCGGTGATGCTGCTCCTTGGGTGGCGGACCCGTACCGCCTCACTGCTTTTCATGATCGGTGCACTGGCGCTGCTGAACCGTGGCCCCTTCATGGGGGACGGCAGCGACAATCTCATCCACATCGTGGTGATCTACCTGGTATTCACCCGCTGCGGCCAGGTCTGGTCGTTGGACGCGCGGCGTGCGGCGGCCCGCCGTATCGGTGGGGGCGGCGACCGGGACGTGGTCGGCATCGTCATGTGGGCGTTTTTCGCCGCCGTGCTCGCCTTGGTCACCGTGCTCGGCAAGTTGAGCATGGGCTGGGCGTTGCTGCTCTGGGGCTTCCTCTTCGCGCAAGCGGCGTGGTGGCTGGTGCGGCGCTACGCGCCCGGGGAGCCACGCACCGTGATGGAGATGGTCGGCAACGTCGTGCACGCGGGTGCGATGTTCGTGCTCGTGGTTCAGGTGTGCCTGGTCTACTCGACTGCCGGCTGGTACAAAATCCAGGGCTCCCACTGGCAGGACGGCACAGCGCTCTACTACCCGTTGCACTTGGGGGTCTTCACCCCGTGGCCCGCGTTGTCCCACGCCATCGCGAGCAGCAGCGTGCTCATCATCCTGTTGAGCTACGGCACGGTGATGGCCGAAGTCGCCTTTCCTTTCATGCTCTTCAACAGGCGCGCGAGGACCGTGATGGTCGCGATCATGATGATGATGCATGCGGGCATCGGTATTCTGCTGGGCCTTCCCTTCTTCTCGTTGGTGATGTTCGGGGCGGACGCGCTCTTCCTGCCGACCTCCGTCCTGCGATGGATCGGCGACCGCGTGGTACGCGCAGTGACGCGGACGCGAGCCACGGCGCCCACACCACAGATGGCCCGGAAAGAGACCGAGCTCGAGCCCGTCCTCCACTACCACGCCTGATGCGGGACGCGTGGGACTGCAAGTACCGCGTCCTCACCCGTACACCATCGACCGGGCATGGGCGTACGCCTCCCGGATGCGGCGGCCGGTGGAGCCGTCGGCCGGGGCGGGGATCTCTCTGGCGGTGGCGAGCGGCCAGTGCGGCGGCTCCGGTGTGCCTGCCAGGGTCCAGGCGGCTTGTCGGGCCGCGCCCAGGGCGACGTACTCCTCGGGTTCGGGGACGGTGACCGGGGTGCCGAAGATCTCGGCGGCGATCTCGCCGACCACGGGGGCCTTGGCGGCTCCTCCGATGATGAGTACGCGCCGGGCACTGACGTGTTGGGCCCGTAGCCGGTCGAGGGCGTCGGCCATATTGCAGAGCATGCCTTCGACGGCTGCGCGGGCGAGGTTCGGCGGGTGCATGTTTGCCTTGCGCATGCCCATCAGGCTGCCGGCGGCCTCAGGGAGGTTGGGGGTGCGCTCCCCGCCCAGGTAGGGGAGCAGGACCAGGCCGCCGGCGCCGTGCTCGGCCTCGCGGGCGAGGGGGTCGAGATCGTCGAGCGGGACGCCGAGCATGCGGGCGGCGGAGCTCAGGACCCGGGCGGCGTTGAGGGTGCAAACCAGCGGCAGGAAGCGGCCGGTGGCGTCGGCGAAGCCGGCGACGGCGCCGGTGGGGTCGCCCGTGGGGTGCTCGGAGAGGGCGAAGGCGGTGCCGCTGGTGCCCAGCGAGATCACCACGTCGCCCGGCTGGATGCCCAGTCCCAGGGCCGCGCCCATGTTGTCGCCGGTCCCGGGCGCCACCAGAGCACCGCGCGGCGTGCGGCCGGCCGCTTCGTACGGGCCGAGCACGCGGGGCAGTTGGGGAGTGCGGTCACCGAAGGCGAGGGCGAGGAGGTCGTGGCGGTAGGCGCCCTCGGCCGGCGCCCAGTAGCCGGTGCCCGAGGCGTCTCCCCGGTCGGTGACCGGTTCGGCGCGCGTACCGGGGCCGCCGCACAACTGCCAGGTCAGCCAGTCGTGCGGCAACAGCACCCGGTCGGTTCGGTCCGCGAGGTGCGGCTCGTGCTCGGCCAGCCAGCGCAGTTTGGCGACGGTGATGGCCGCGACCGGTACGGTGCCGACCGCCGCCGCCCATTTCTCCGGCCCGCCGAGGTCGTCGACGAGATCCGCCGCGGCCTGCGCGGAGCGGGTGTCGTTCCACAGCAGCGCGTCGCGCACCGGCTGCCCGGCCGCATCAAGGGCCACCAGGCCGTGCTGCTGACCCGCGACCGCGAGGGCATCCACGTGTTCCAGGAGGCCGTTGCCCGCGTCGAGGAGCGCCTGCCACCAGGCCTCGGGGGCGACCTCGGTGCCATCGGGGTGGGAGGCGCGGCCCCGGTGGAGGACCTCTCCGGTATCGGCGTCACAGACGACGACCTTGCAGGACTGGGTAGAGGAGTCCACCCCGGCAACTGTGGGCATGACGATGTCGCTTCCGTGCAACGAGACGAGAGGGCAGGGGAGTTCAGGGCTGCGGGCGGAGCTGGATCTTGCGACCCGAGCCGTCACGGAACGTCTGGAGGGCGGCGCCGAAGTCGTCCAGACCGAAGCTGTGGGTGATCATCGTGTCGGCGTCGATGACGCCCTTCGCCATCAGGTCCACGGCGCGGCCGAAGCTGTGCAGGACGGCCATCGATCCGACGATGGTGATCTCGTCGTTGTAGACGCTGAAGGGGGAGAACGATGCCTTGGCGGCGGACGGCGCGACGCCGAACTGCTGGAAGGTGCCACCGCGCCGGACCCGGGTGAGGCCGTCCTCGATGACGGGGATGACGCCGGTGCAGTCGATGACGGTCTCCCAGCCCTGCGGCCGGCCCAGATCGGCGGCGCTCGTTGCGGTGGCGTCCGCGCCGAGGCGTTCGGCGATCTCCAGCCGGTCCTTGTTGATGTCGACGACCGAGAGGGATGCCGCGCCGGCGGCCTTGGCGAGCTGAAGCATCATCAGTCCCATGGTGCCCGCACCGTAGACGAGGTAGTGGTCGCCGAGGCGGCGTGGCAGGACGTCGAAGCCGCGTACCGCGCACGACAGCGGCTCGATCAGGGTGCCTTGCGTGACGTCGATGCTCTCGGGCAGCCGGTAGCAGTTGGCGGCCGGTACCTTCACATATTCGGCCATCGCGCCGTCCACGGTGTCGCCGATCGCGCCCCAGTTCTCGCACAGGTTGCCGTGCCCGATCGCACAGTAGTGGCAGGCGCCGCAGAAGAGGGACGGGTCGACGGCGACCTGCTCACCGGTACGCAGTCCGGTGACTCCCGCCCCCAGCGCGACGATCTCGCCGGTGAACTCATGGCCGGGAATGATCGGGTACGGGGTGGGCGCGAACTCGCCCTGGACGATGTGCACATCGGTGCCGCAGATGCCCACCGCGGCGGGCGCGACGATGACCTCGCCGGGGCCCGGGGTGGGGTCGTCGACGGTGGTGACCTCGTAGTGCCCGGGGGTGTGGATGACGACAGCACGCATGGATCGGGGCCTTTCTCGGGGATGCGCTCGGGGATGCGCTCGGGGGGGGGAGAGGGGAAGGCGGGAGCCTCGGCCGGGGCGGCGGGTTCAGCTGTGGGGGTCGTCGGGGCGGCGGACCTCGACGGTGCGGACCTCGACGCCGAGGTCCCGGACGGGCCCGAGTTCGCTCTCCGGGGTGCCGGCGTCGGTGACCAGCAGGTCGTAGCCGCTGACATCGCCGTAGGGGTAGGTGGCGGTGCGGCCGAACTTGCTGTGGTCGACGGCCAGTACGGCGCGGTCGGCGGCCTGCAGATAGGCCTGTTTGGTCTCCGCGTATTCGCGCACCGGGTGGTAGAGCCGGCCGTCGCGGACCGAGGTGGCGGTGACAAAGGCGACGGTGGCGCGGATGTCCTGCAGCTGACGCCGGGTCTGTGGACCCGCGCAGGATTCGAAGTCCTCGTAGAAACGGTCCCCCAGCAGCGTCACCTCGGCCGGGGACGCCGCCAGGAGGTAGGTGATACGCAGGGAGTTGGTGATGACGCGGATCCCGTCGACGGTGGCGAGCCGGCGGGCGAGCGGGAAGAGGGTGGAGCCGCAGTCGATCAGCACCGTGTCGCCGGGGGCGACCTCTTCCATCAGCGCGTCGGTGATGGCGGTCTTGACCTCGACATTGGCGTTCTCCCGGAAGCGCAGGGCGCTCTCCATGGCGAGGTTGGAGAAGGCCGTCGCCACGCCGCGCCCTTTGCGCAGTAGCTGTCGGTCGTGGAGGTTGTCCAGGTCCCGGTGCATGGTCATCACGCTGACGTGCATGCGCCCGGCGAGGTCGGCGATGCGGATCTCGCCTTCCTCGGCGACATGGCGCAGCACCGCCTGCCGGCGCTCCTCGACCTCGGCCTCGGAGCCGCGGCTCGCTCTCATCGTGGGCACCCCCCGTTCGTTTCCGTGGCGGTTCTTCGCCGTGCTCCCACCCTAGGACATCACACATTTTATGTGAAGCTCTTGAAATTCTCTGTGAGGTTGTTCAGTCTGATGGCCACATCCGGGCGAACGCCCGGCCCCTCAGGAGGTCCCCGCCGTGCTGCGCACACCCCAACAGCGCGATCCGTCGCCGCCCCGCCCCACCGTCTTCGGGATCCCCCGAGCCCTCATATGGGGCTATATCGGCGTCCTTCTCTTCATGGTCGGCGACGGTGTGGAGACCAGCTATCTGCCCACGTTCTTCAAGACGGACCTCGGCTTCACGGAGGCGAGCGTCGGCATCGTCTTCACGGCGTACGGCGTCACTGCCGCGGTGGGCGCCTTCCTGGCGGGCGGGCTCTGCGACCTATGGGGACCGCGCCGGGTGATGATGGCCGGCGCCGCCTGCTGGGTGGTCTGCCACACCCTCATGCTCGCGGTCGCCGTCCCCGCCCACTCCTACTGGCTGATCCTGTTCACCTACGGCCTGCGCGGCTTCGGGTATCCGCTGTTCGCCTACGGATTCATGGTCTGGATCATGGCGGGCGCCCCGGAGCGTCAGCTCGGCAAGGCGCTCGGCTGGTTCTGGTTCTGCTTCACCATGGGCTATCCCGTCCTCGGCTCCGCCCTGGTCTCGCTCCTCAAACCCACGATCGGCTTCTACCGCACCCTGTGGGTGTCCCTCTCGATGATCACCGCCGGCGCCCTGGTCGTCCTGTTCCTGCTGCGCGAACGCACCGGATTTCAGGGCCTTTCCAGGGAGGCGGAGCGGGTCAG
Source organism: Streptomyces sp. NPDC028368 (assembly GCF_055565615.1). Taxonomy (NCBI): domain Bacteria; kingdom Bacillati; phylum Actinomycetota; class Actinomycetes; order Kitasatosporales; family Streptomycetaceae; genus Streptomyces; species Streptomyces sp. NPDC028368. The sequence continues at coordinate 22,164 of NZ_JBVHTY010000009.1, forward strand.
CCTGCCGCGTACCTTCCTGGGCTGTTTCACCGTGATGTTCGCCAGGCCGCGTGTCGGCATGGGCGCCGTGGTCCGGCTCATCAACACCACCTCGCAGTTCGGCGTGTGGGTCTTCATCCCGCTCTTCCTCGTCGATCAGGTCGGCTTCAGCGCAGCGGAGTGGGCCTCGCTGCTGATCGTCATGATGGTCAGCAATCTCGCCTGCGTCGTGCTCTTCGGCGCGCTCGGTGACAGGTGGAGCCGGCGCAAGACCGTCGCCTGGCTGGGCGGCGTGGTCTCGGCGATCGCCTGTCTGGCGCTGTACTACGTGCCGGAGGCCGTCGGCCACGACTACCTGTTCGTGGCGATCGCCGCCGGTGCACTGGGCGTCGGCATGGCCGGATACGTCCCCCTGCCCCCGCTCATGACCTCTCAGGATCCGGAACGCAAGGGCCAGATCATGTCGGCCTACACACTGGGGGCCGGCGCCAGCATGGCCTTCGGCCCGCTCATCGGCACGCTCTTCATCGGTGTGATCGGCATCGGCGGGGTCATGTGGATCTACGCCGCCCTGCACCTGCTCAGCACGGTCCTCGTGCTGTGCCTGAAGACGCCCGCGACACCTGCGGAACCCGGCGTCCCCGCCGTCACGCACCCGGTGGAGCGGGCGGCGGTAGGAGCGTTGACGGCACCTTCCAGGAAGCTTGAAGAGGAGTTTTAATGGAGGAAAGGCACATGTGAGATGTAGTCGCTCATTCGAGCGCTCGTCGCAGTGTCCGGCGCGGCGTCCGGAAAGGCCAGGGCTGATATGCGCACACATCACACCGGCCCGGAGTATCTGGTGCAGACGGCTGCGATGGCCCGGCGGTTTTATCTCGAAGGCAAATCCAAGATGGAGATCGCCGAGGAATTCGGTATCAGCCGGTTCAAGGTGGCCCGGACGCTGGAGTCCGCCCTCCGCGAAGGCCTGATACGGCTGGAGATACGCCTGCCGGCCGAACTCGACGCCGATCTCTCCGACGCCCTGCGCACGCGATACGGACTGCGGCATGCCATCGTCATCGATTCACGGCAGGAAGTCCCGGACGATACGGTGCAGGCCACCCGGCGCCTCGGCGCGGTGAGCGCCGATCTGCTCGCCGAAATCGTCACCGAGAACGATGTCCTCGGGCTCGTCTGGGGCCCCGAGATCGAGGCCCTCGGCCTCGGACTGACGACACTCGCCCGGTGCACCGTGATCCAACTGTGCGGAGTGACCCCGCTGCGGCCCGTGAATCCGACGGCCGTGGAGGCGGTGCGCCGGGCCGCCACCATCTCAAGGGGTGTCGTCTACCCCATCTACGCACCACTGCTGCTGCCCGACGCAACGGCGGCCCGGATGCTGCGTGAGCAGCCCGGCGTCGTCGATGCGGTGAGCCGCTTCAGCCAGGTGACCAAGGCCATCGTCACCGTCGGCGGATGGGAACCGGGGCTGTCCACCGTGTATGACGCGCTCAGCGACTCCGAACGGGAGGATTACCGGCGCCGAGGAGTATGCGCCGAAGTCGCCGGCCACTTGCTCGATGCCGAGGGCCGCCTCATCGTCCCCGAACTCACCGAACGGGTCATCGCCATCAGCTTTGACGAATTGCGCAAGGTACCTGAAGTGATTCTCCTGGCCGATGGCGCCGAACGGGCCACCGCCACCTCGGCGGCGCTGAAAACCGGCCTCTTCAACGGGGTGGTGACAGACGCCGGGGTTGCCGAGAGCCTGCTGTGACGGCTTGCGGTGACGGCCCGCTCCGAAAGTCCGCTCGGAAATGGTGGCCCCATGCGCCACTGTCCGCGGGCGCCGGCTTTTTGCTCCATTGGTGGAGTGCGGCGGGAATCGGGCATGCGTTCCGCCGTGATGGAGGCGGGCGCGGCGGCTCAAAGGGGATATAAACCTGGTGCGGGCAACAGCAGACGGGGGCCGGGCGGGGTGAAAGGTGCCAGCCGTGAGTGCACGTCCCCGTGGAAAGAGCGGCAGCAGTCGTCCCGGTCTCCTCGGCCGGCGGACGGCCGTGGCCCTCGCCGTGGCCGTGGCGGCGGCCGGCTGCTATCGCGGCGCCGGCGACGTCGGCAACAGCGGCAAGAACACCATCAATGTGCTGATGGTGAACAACCCGCAGATGGTGGATCTGCAGCGGCTCACCGCCGAGCACTTCACCAAGGAGACCGGCATCAAGGTCAATTTCACCGTGCTGCCGGAGGACGATCTGCGCGACAAGATGAGCCAGGACTTCTCCAGCCAGGCCGGGCAGTACGACGTCGCGAGCCTCAGCAATTACGAGACGCCGATCTATGCCCGTAACGGCTGGCTGACCGATCTGGGCACGCGTGCCGCCAGGGACCGCGCGTTCGACCAGGGCGACATCCTTGCGCCGGTCCGCTCCTCGCTCACCGCCGCCGACGGCAAGATCTACGCGGAGCCTTTCTACGGCGAGTCGTCCTTCCTGATGTACCGCAAGGACCTCCTCAAGGCCGCCGGCCTGACCATGCCCGCCCACCCCACCTGGCATCAAGTCGCCTCCATGGCCGCCGAGTTGGACGGGTTCCGCAAAGGCATGAAGGGCATCTGTCTGCGCGGCCAGCCCGGCTGGGGCCAGCTGATCGCCCCGCTGACGACGGTGGTGAACACGTTCGGCGGGACGTGGTTCACCAAGGACTGGCGGGCGGAGGTCGACAGCCCGGAGTTCACCCGGGCCACGCGGTTCTACGTCGATCTGGTCCGTCAGCACGGTGAGGCGGGCGCCCCGCAGGCCGGGTACACCGAGTGCCTCAACGACATGCAGCAGGGCAAGGTCGCCATGTGGTACGACGCGACCGCCGGCGCCGGATCGCTGGAGGGCGCCGACTCCAAGGTCAAGGGCAAGGTGGGCTACGCGCCGGCGCCGGTGGAGCGGACCGCCGACTCGGGCTGGCTCTACACCTGGGCCTGGGGCGTGCAGAAGGCCGGTACCCACCAGGAAGCGGCCTGGAAGTTCATCCGCTGGGCGTCCAGCGCCTCGTACGAGCGGCTGGTGGGCCGCGAACTGGGCTGGTCCAGGGTCCCCGGCGGCAAGCGGGCGTCGCTCTACCGCGACCCGGAGTACGCGAGGTCCGCCCGCGCCTTCGCCGGTCCGACCGAGCGGGCGATCAGCTCGGCCCGGCCCGACGACCCCGGGGTCCAGCCCCGCCCGGTGCCCGGCATCCAGTTCGTGGACATCCCCGAGTTCTCCGACCTGGGCACCAAGACCAGCCAGGAGATCAGCTCGGCCATCGCCGGGAAGCAGAGCGTGACCGCCGCACTCCGTCACGGCCAACGACTGGCGGAGGAGGTGGCCCGTGCCTACGCCGGCCACTGACGCAACGGCGCACGGCCCGGACGGCGCCCCTCACCCCCGCGCCCGCTCAGCCACCGACCGGGCCACGATGCGGGCCCGCCGCGCGCCCCTCCTTCCCGCGCTGCTCTTCCTCATCATCGTCACCCAACTCCCCTTCGTGGCCACGGTGGTGTTCTCCTTCCTCCGCTGGAACGCCCTGGCGCCCGAGAACCGCGGGCTCGCCGGATTCGCCAACTACCGGGCCGTCTTCACCGACCCCGCGCTGCGCGACTCGGTGGTGACCACGATCCTGCTGACCGTGACCGTGGTGCTGGTCAGCCTGCTGCTGGGGCTGGGCCTCGCGCTGCTGCTGGACCGCAGCTTCCGCGGCCGAGGGATCGTCCGGACCCTGCTGATCACGCCGTTTCTGATCGTGCCGGTCGCCGCGGCCCTGCTGTGGAAGCACGCCCTCTTCAACGCGTCCTACGGCTTCCTCAACGGCGTGCTGACGTGGCTGTGGAGCCTGTTCGGCAGCGACGATCCGCCGCAGCCGGACTGGCTGACCGGCGCCCCGCTCGCCGCCGTCGAGGTGGCGCTGATCTGGCAGTGGACACCGTTCATGATGCTGATCCTGCTCGCAGGACTACAGAGCCGGCCCGCCGACATCATCGAGGCCGCCCTTGTGGACGGGGCCTCGTCCTTCGACATCTTCCGCTATCTGACCCTGCCACATCTGCGCCGCTACCTGGAGCTTGCCGCCCTGCTCGGGACCATCTACGTCGTCCAGAACTTCGACGCGGTCTTCACCATCACCTCCGGAGGGCTGGGCACCGCCAACCTCCCGTACGCCATCTACCAGACCTTCTACCAGGCCCATGACTACGGACGGGCGTCCGCCCAGGGCGTCGTCGTCGTGCTCTGCTCGCTGCTGGTGGCGACCTTCGCACTGCGCACCGTCTCGTCCCTGCTGCGCGAGGAGAGCGTCCGATGAGCGCAATGCTGCGCGCCGCCCACCGGCTGCCCGCTCCCGCCCGCCGCCGGCGTCGCAAGAACGCGTACCTGGGCCTGCTGGCCTGGCTGTGCGGACTGTTCTTCTTCGTGCCCGTCGCCTGGATGGTGCTCACCTCACTGCACAGCGAGACGGACGCGGCGACCAATCCGCCCAGCCTCGGCGCTGCCCTCACCCTGCACGGCTACCGCGAATTCTTCGGCGAGGGCACCGGCGTCAGCCCCTGGCCGCCGCTCATCAATTCGCTGACCGCATCGGTGGTCTCGACATTCCTGGTCCTCACTCTCGCCGTCCCCGCCGCCTACGCCCTGTCCATCAAGCCGGTACGGAAATGGAGCAACGTCCTCTTCTTTTTCCTCTCCACGAAGATGCTGCCGCTGGTGGCCGGGCTGCTGCCGATCTATCTCGTCGCCCAGAACACGCATCTGCTCGACAGCATCTGGCTGCTGGTCATCCTCTACACCTCGATGAACCTCCCGATCGCGGTATGGATGATGCGCTCCTTTCTCGCCGAGGTCCCGGTGGAAATTCTCGAAGCCGCGTCGATCGACGGCGCGGGCCTGACCACCACCCTGACCCGGATCATCGCCCCCGTCGCCATGCCCGGCATCGCCGCAACCGCCCTCATCTCCTTCATCTTCAGCTGGAACGAGCTGCTGTTCGCCCGGGTCCTGACCGGCGTCGTGGCCGGCACCGCACCGGTATTCCTCACCGGCTTCGTGACCAGTCAGGGCCTGTTCCTGGCCAAGGTGTGCGCCGCCGCCACCGTCATCTCCCTCCCGGTCCTCATCGCCGGATTCGCCGCCCAGGACAAACTCGTCCAGGGCCTGTCGCTCGGCGCCGTGAAATGACGCCGAGAGCCGTTTTCGGCCTGTGCACCCGAAGCCGTCCGGTTCACCGGGCATCACCGGCTCGCTCCGCACCGTCACGCAGGGCGAACGGAAATCGCTCTTCTGAGCACTCTTTGCTCATGTTTGAAAAGAGCCCGGCAAACCCATTGACATCACGTTTTACGGATCTTTAATGGAAGAGCAATTGCATATATGAGCCGTACTCGCTCATACGAGCAAAAGCGCACATGCGGCCGCGCCGCTCGCACCACGCCCGGCTTGCTTGAAGGGTTAATGAAATGACTGCTGTGGCCGAATTCATCATCCTCGGTAATGCCGAACTGACTTCTGTCTCGCTCACGTTGCCGGCAGTCCTGCCCTCCGCCCGGCAAGCACGGGCCTTCACCACAGAGTCCCTGCGGCTGTGGGGCGAGAACGAAGAGCTCATCGAAGCGGCCGAACTGATCGTCTGCGAACTGACCACGAACGCCATTCGCCACGGCGCCCGGTCACCGGTCGGATGCGGACGCGAGCGGCGGCGGGATTCCGTGATCACTCTCAAGCTGGCCGGCGATCCCGCGGCGCTGCACATCGAGGTGCACGACGGGTCCGCGGTACTGCCCGTCCAGCGGGCGGCCGGCCACGACGAGGACTGTGGACGCGGGATGCTGATCGTCGCCGCGCTTGCCGAGTCCTGGACGTGCGGCCTGGACCCCGAAGGCGGCAAGTGGGTCCGCGCGACTCTCGCGCGCACGGCCGACGCGCTTCAGGGCTGAGAGCAACCTGACATGGGGCCGGGCACCTCCAACCGGCCCCATGTGGCGTGCCGTTCCGGGCAGGCGCTTCACCACGTCACAGGGAGCTCCTCCAGCCCGTACACGACGTGCTCGCTGCGGAAGGATGTCTCCTCCTCGGTCTGTGCCATCCGCAGCGTCGGGAAGCGCGCGGCGAGTTCGCGGTAGACCACGCGCAGCTCCATGCGTGCCAGCTGCTGGCCTATGCACTGGTGCGGGCCGTACCCGAAGGCCAGGTGGCGGCCGGGCGGGCGGGTGATGTCCAGCCGGCCGGGGAGCGGGACGAAGCCGGGGTCGTGGTTTCCCGCGGGCAGGTGCAGCAGGACGAGATCGTCCTTGCGGATGTCCACGCCGTCGAAGGTCAGGTCCTCGTTCGCGCGGCGCAGCAGGCCGCGCTGCATCACCGTCAGGTAGCGCAGCAGCTCCTCGACGGCCGGGTCCGCCAGGGCCGGGTCGTTGACCAGGGCTTCCCACTGGGGGCGGTTGCGCAAGAGCGTGTAGACGCCCAGCGAGATCATGTGGGCCGTGGTGTCGTAGCCGGCGACGAGCAAGGTGCCGATGAGGGTGAGTATCTCCTGGTCGGAGAGGCCGTGACCGCCGTGGACGAGGTCGCTGAACAGCGCGTCGTCGGGGGCCTGCTTCTTCCGCTCGACGACCTTGGCCAGGTAGGTGAACAACTCGGGCGCCGCACGCTGTTGTTCCGCCCGGCTGTCCGCGAATCCGCCGAGCGCGGTCATCGCCAGGCGTTCGAACATCTCCTGGTCCGCGCGCGGTAGTCCGAAGAGCGCACAGATGGTGAATGACGGGACCCGCGTGCCCACCGTGCGGACCAAGTCCGTACCGGGACCGGAGCGTTCCAGGTCCGCCAGGCACTCGTGTGTCATCGCGCCGATCGCCTCCTCCAGTTGGCGCACCCTGCGAGCCGTGAAGTGGCGGGCGACCGGCATCCGCAGACGCAGGTGATCGGCACCGTCGAGGTTGGTGATGTGCGGTACGTCGGCGTCCCCGCGCCGGGGCAGCCGCTCATGGCTCACGGTGCCCAGGCCGTGCAGGAACGAGCTGATGCGCTTGTCCGCGGCGAGGGAACGGATGTCGTCGTGCCGGGACACCAGCCAGGCGTCGTAGCCGGTGGGAATGCGTACCTTGTGGATCCCGGCCTCGCGGTAGTGCGCGCAGGGGCCGGGCGGATCGAGTGGATCGCCACGGTCGAGGGACAGGGCCGGCACGGAATTCTCCACAATCTCTCCCTGCAGCATGCGGTTTTACCGCGTGGTGGACGCGCGATTGCCCAGAAGGTTCTGGTGGGCCGCCGGGGCATGCGCCGCCGACGCACCGATACCTCGCACCGTAACCACGAAGGGCACCCGGCCGGCAGGCCGTCGCGGCGCGGGCGGCGAACTTCGCAGACTTCCCGCAACGCCGCGACGGGTCCTCCGGGGGGCAGCTGCGGAATTCATCGGAGGTAACAGCCGCCGTGACGGCCGACTGTGGTGACGGTGCAGGTCAGACAGAGCGACAGTGCGCGGCGGGACGTCGGGGGCGCAGACACCGGGTGGTTGAGCCGGAGACATGCGAACGCCCCGTGCCGATTCCCCCGCGAAACCGGAGGTGAACGGTGACGAGCATCGGTGAATACGAGGAGCACCGGCTGGCGGTGGTGGACGACCCACTGCGGACCGTGACCCGGCTGGCGGCCTCTGGCCACTTCGACCGGTACATGGTGTACGAGGACGGGGAGACCTACTCGTTCGCGGGCGGCGTCCTTGCCGAGATCAGCGTCTACCGCAACCGCCTTCACGTCCTCTTCGACGGCGTGACCGTGGCGGAGGAGGCGCTCCACGACACCGCCGACCGCAAGCAGGTGCTGCGCAAGGTCGCGCGGCATCTGTCCGCACTGCCGGTCCGCGGCTGGCGCGCCTACGGCTGGGCGGCGTTCGAGGCGAGCTACGCACTGGCCGGCCTGGACCTCGAGGACGACGACACGCCGCTGCTCCAGCTGATGGTTCCCGCGACGGAGGTCAGGCTGGCCGGCGGTGCGGCACTGATGCGTACGGTGGGGCCCGTTCCCGCGGAGCTGCGCGCGATGGTGGCCGGCGGACCGGACGCGGGGCCGGCCGAGGCCGAAGGGCCCTGGCCCGTGTCCGTCGATGTCACGGCGGACGACGGCTACCGGGAGGCGGTCGCCTCGGCCGTGCGGGACATTCGCGCGGGCAAGCTGCAGAAGGTCATCCTGTCCCGTGTCGTGCCGGTCGGCTTCCCGGTCGACCTGGTCTCCACCTATGCGCACGGACGGCGGCACAACCGGCCGGCCCGTTCGTTCCTCCTGTCCTTCGGAGAGCTGGCCGCGGCCGGATTCAGCCCCGAAACCGTGACCGAAGTGCGCGACGACCGTGTCGCCACCCAACCGCTGGCCGGGACGCGGGCGCTCTCCGGAGAGGCCGAGCGGGACCGCAGGCTGCGCGAGGCGCTCCTGACCGACCCCAAGGAGGTCTACGAGCACGCCATTTCCGTGCAGACCTCGGTCAGCGAACTGCGCACGGTCAGCAGGCCCGGGACGGTACGCGTGGAGGACTTCATGTCCGTCAAGGAGCGCGGCAGCGTCCAGCACCTCGCCTCCTCCGTATCGGGGCGCCTCGCCTCGGGCCACGATGCGTGGGACGCGCTGCGGGCCTGCTTCCCCGCCGTGACCGCCTCCGGCATACCGAAGGCCGCCGCGTACACCTGCATCCGGCGCCTCGAGACGCAGCCCCGCGGTCTCTACAGCGGGGTGGTGATGACCGTCGACGCGAACGGCGACATGGACACCGCCCTGACGCTGCGGACCGTCTACCAGCGGCGTGGCCGGGCCTGGATGCGGGCCGGTGCCGGAATCGTCGAACAGTCCTCACCTGACCGGGAGTTCGAGGAGACCTGCGAGAAGCTGCGCTCCGTCTCTCGCTGGCTGGTGCCCGCCGGACCCGCGACGCCCGCTCCCGAAGTGTCCTTGTCCGCTCCAGCGATCGGCAGGTAGGTACGGCAATGAATCGGGTTGTCATCACCGGCATCGGCATCATCTGCCCCAGCGGAAGCGGTGCGCGGGAATTCTGGCACCACAACACCGCGGGCACGACCTTTGTGCGCCACGAACCGGCCATGGCCCGGCTCGGCATGAAGGGCAGCTCCCACGCGCCCATCCAGGACTTCGACCTCGCCGCGCACCACACCGAGGACGATGTGCGGACCCTCTCGCAGCTGAGCCGCTTCGTGCAGCTCTCCGTCTCGGCCGGCGCCATGGCGGCACGTGACGGAGGCCTGGAGGACGCGGCCTTCCGCCCCGAACGTGCGGGGGTGGTGTTCTCGTCGGCCATCGGCGGGACACCGGAATTCCAGGTGGCGTACGAGCAGTACAGCAACAGCGGCACCCGGCCGCTGGCGCCGTTCCCGGAAGCTCACCCCTTCTACGACTCGGTGTTCCTCAACTACGCACCCTCCTGGCTCAGCGAGCGCTACAAGCTGCACGGCCCGTGCAGCACCCTCACCACCGGATGCACCGCCGGCATCGATGCGCTGGGGCTGGCCTTCGACCAGGTCCGCTGGGGCGACGCGGACATCGTCCTGGCGGCGTCCGGCGAAGCTCCACTGTCGGGACTGGCCTACGCGACCCTCGACGTCATCGGCTCCCTCGCCGTCGTCGACGGTCCGCCGGAGACCGCTTCCCGCCCCTTCGACGCCCGGCGGGGAGGGTTCGTGCTCGGCGAGGCGGCCGCGGCCCTGGTGGTCGAGGAGTACGAGCACGCCGTCGCCCGCGGCGCCACCGTCTACGCCGAAGTGCTCGGGTTCTCCAGCGCCAACAACGCGTTCCACATGAGCGACCTGGCGTCCGACGGAGCGGCCATGGCCACCGTGCTGAGCGGCGCGCTCAGCGACGCTCAGGTGTCCGCGGAGGACATCGACTACGTCAACGCGCACGGAAGTTCCACACCGCAGAACGATGTCTTCGAGACGCAGGCCCTCAAGACGGCGCTGGGCCAGGCGCACGCGGCACGTACTCCCATCAGCTCCACCAAGTCCATGATCGGGCATTCGCTGTCGTCGGCGAGCATGGTCGGGGTCATCGCCACCATCGGCGCCCTGCGGCATTCGGTCGTTCCGCCGACCGCCAACTACGAGGTGCCGGACCCGGCTTGCGACCTCGACTACGTGCCCAACAGCCCACGCGTCCATGACGCACGCACCGCGCTGGTCAGCGCCAGCGGTTTCGGCGGCATCCATTCCTGCGCGGTGCTGAGGAGATCCGACCAGGACCTGCCGGCCCGCCTCCCGTCCGCCGCGCACGGCGAGGACAGCGCCGCTCCTGCCACTCCCACCCGGCGCTCCCTGCCCGTCACCGCGGCGACCGCGCTGGTGCGCGGCACCGCCTCGGCCGACACGCCGACCCTTCTCCTGGTCCACGGTTTCGGCGGAACCGCCGCCCACTGGGAGCCGCTGATGGGGGCGCTGCCTCCCCGGTTTCACGCGGTCGCACTGGACCTGCCGGGGCACGGCACGCACCGCATGCCGGTGGACACTCCGCTGTCGGCCGTCCGGGCCTGCCTCGTCGACGCCCTGGAGCGCCTCGGCGTCACCGGACCCGTGGTGCCGGTCGGGCACTCCCTCGGCGGTCTGGTCGCACTGGACCTGGCCGGGGCGGAGCCGGACCGGGTACGGGGCGCGGCCGTCATCGGTTCCGCCGAACGCATCCGGCTGCACCCGGACCTGGTGGCACAGGCGCTCGCCGGCAGCTGGGACCGCGCGTTCCTGGCCGGGTGCCTGCGCCGTCCGGATCACCCGCTCCGCGACGGACGGACCACCCTGGAGGTGGTGGCCGACGGGTTCGATGCCCTGCGGCTGCCGCGCGCCGACATCGACGTCTGGGGGCTGACCGGGGGGCTGCGGTGTCCTCTCCCGCAGGCTCCGGTGCTGAGCCTCATCGCCGGTGCGGACCGGGTGGTCTCCCCCCGCCGCAGCCGGGACCTGGCCGAGGCGGCGCCCCGCGGGAGCGCCGTCACCGTCGAACATGCCGACCATTACGTGCACTTGGAGGACCCGGAGCGGGTCGCGGCCGTGCTGGCCGAGTACGTCGACGGGCTCGCCGGTTCCGGTCCGGCGGCCGCCTCCGGAGGGCGGCCATGAACGGTGACCCGGCCGTCTCCCGGTCCGAGCGGGAACGCCGTTACGCCGAACTGGGCTGCCGGCGCGACGTCCTGCTCGACGAGGCCGTCCTCGGCGACCCGGTGGCCCGGGGGGACCGCGTCGCGGTCGTCACCCGCGAGCGGCGGATCGGCTACCGCGAACTGGCAACGGCGGTGGACCGGGCGGCGTCGGGTTTTTGCTCCCTCGGCCTCATGCCCGGGGACCGTGTGGCCGTACGGCTGGGGAACACCCTGGACATGCTGCTGGCTTTCCTGGGCCTGGTGCGCGGCGGGATGACCCCCGTCCTGATGCCGCCGGGTCTCGGGATCCGGGAAGTGGACCATGTGGTGCGCACGACGCGCGCCCGCGCCCTGGTCAACCGTGACGTCGGCAGCGGTGCGGAGAGCCGCGCGCTGGTGCGCCATATGGCCGAGGACCACCCGGATGTCCTGGTGTGCCTGGCCGCCGAGGGACACCTGGCCCGGCGCCGCACACCGCCCGCAGGCGTCCACCTGCTGGACGCCGTGCTGGCGGGCGGGGAACCGGCGGATACCCGGGCGCAGGCATCGCCGACGGTCCGCGAGAGCGCCGACGTGGCCTTCTACCTGCTGTCCGGTGGCAGCACCGGGCTCCCCAAGGCGATTCCCCGTACGCACCGGGACTACGTCTGCAACCTCGACGTCAGTGCCCGTCTCACGGAACTCGGCCCCAAGAGCACGTACCTGGCCGCGCTGCCGACCGCCCACAACTTCGTCCTCGGCTGCCCCGGTGTCCTGGGAACGCTGGCCGCCGGCGGCACCGTCGTCCTCGGTTCTCCCTCGCTCGGACGTGTGGTGCGCGACATCGAGCAGGAGCGCGTCACCATCACCGCGCTCGTCCCCGGCCTGGCTCGGCTCCTGCCGGAGCACGCCACCGACCTCTCCAGCCTGGAGGTACTCCAGGTGGGCGGGGCCCGGCTCTACGAACCGGATGCGCGCCGCCTCATCAGGGCCCTGCCGGGACGTCTCCAGCAGGTCTTCGGCATGGCGGAGGGACTGCTCAATTTCACGCGTCTCGACGACCCGGACGACGTCGTGGCAACGACCCAGGGCAGGCCCGCCTCCGCCGCTGACGAATGGTTCCTCGCCGATGGGTCCGGCAACCCGTTGCCGGCCGGGCAGGAGGGTGAACTGCTGGTCAGGGGCCCGTACACGATCGGCGGCTATCTCGCGCCGGAGGAGGTGAACCGGTCCTCCTTCACCGCCGACGGCTTCTACCGCACCGGCGACATCGTCCGCGTGCACGAGTCGGGCAACTTCGTGGTCGTCGGGCGCCGCAAGGACTTTGTGAACCGCGGCGGCGAGAAGGTGTCCGCGTCCGAGCTGGAAACGGTCCTGGCCGACTGCGGCGCGCTGGCCGCCTCCGCGGTCGTCCCGGTGCCCGACGATCTGCACGGAGAGGTGGTCTGCGTGGCGGCGGTGCCGGCCGCCGGGGCCGCCGTCGACCTCCACACGGTGCGGGACTTCATGCTCAGCCGGGGCATCGCCCGCTACAAGCTTCCCGAACACCTCGTCCTCTGCGAGCGGCTCCCGGTGACCGCGGTCGGAAAGATCGACCGGGTCGCCCTGGCCGAGCAGGCACGGGAGCAGGTGCTGCCCGCCCCACAGGTGCCTCACGACGCCGACTCGACCGCTCCCTGAAAACCGTCACCGACCGGAAGGCACGTGCGATGGCCGCGCACACTGACAACGAGATTGTGATCGACGCCCCCTTCACCACCGTCTGGAGCATCGCCAACGACGTGGCGAACTGGCCGGACCTCTTCGACGGCGCCTACGCCTCGGCCGAGATCCTGCACGGTGACGAGAGGCGGTTGACCTTTCGCCTGACCACCGAGCCCGAGGACGACGGCAAGCAGTACAGCTGGGTCTCGGAGCGCGTCATGGACCGGGACGAGGGCACGGTCAGTGCCCGGAGGATCGATAACGGGCCGTTCCTCTACATGCACATATTCCAGTCCTTCGAGACGCTGCCCGGCGGCAGCACCAAAGTCCGCTGGGTCCAGGACTTCGAGGTGCTGCCGGAAGTGCCGTACGACGAAGCGTGGTTCGCGAACCGCGTCAACAAGAACTCCCAGCGCGAACTCGTGCGCCACAAGGAATTCATCGAGGCGCACGCCGGCGGCCGGCAGTGAGCGGCCCGGCCACGGGCCGTGCCGCGGACCCGCAGCGGACGGTTGACCTCGGCGACGGGGCCTTCGCGGTGGTCAACGGTGACGGCGGGATGGGACTGTCCAACTCGACGGTCCTGGTCGACGACGGACGGGCCGTGGTGATCGACACCATGCTGCTCCCGCGTATGAACGCCCGCACGCGCGAGGAGCTGCGGGCCAGGAACGCCACCGCCGAGCTGATCCTCAACACCCATCAGCACATCGACCACATGGGAGGCAACGGCGCATTCCCCGGAGTGCGTGCGGTGGCGCCCGCAGGAGCCGCGGCGGCGCTGCGCCGGATGGCCGAGGACACCGCCTTCCTGCCCCGCCTGATGCCCGCCTTCGCGCCCGAGCTGACGGACCTCGAACTACGGCTCCCGGAACCCGTGGACCCCGAAGCCCTGGCGCTTCCGCACGCGGCACGGGCCCTGGTCTTCGAGAACGCGCACAGCATCGTGGACCTCGCCGTCTGGCTCCCCAGACAGCGGTTGCTGGTGGCCGGCGACCTCTGCTTCCACGGGGTCACCCCGCTCGCCCGGCACGGCAGCGTCACCGGCTGGATCGGCGCACTCGACCGACTGATCGACCTGGACCCGTCCGTCGTCGTCCCGGGGCACGGCGAGGTGACCGGCCCGCACGTCCTCCACGTACTGCGCGACTACCTCCGGAGGCTGTGGTCGGCAGCGTGCCGGGCGGTCGAGGAAGGAGCCACCGCGGCGGACACGGCGGCGGTGGTGGACCACTTCGATGCCGGGCCGGTCGCGGAGTGGGGTGAGCCGCAGCGGACGGCCCTGAATCTGCGCGTGGCCCTGGGCGAGCTCACCGGCGATCCGCTCCCGCTCGGACCGCCACGGTGACGCCACCGACGCACCCGTTCCGGGCCCGGCCGCCGGGTGAGCCCGGCAAGACAGGAGGATCATGAGCAACAACAGCGGCGGCGCGTCCCACCGTGCCCGACGCGTCGTGGTCACCGGCATCGGTGTGGTCAATCCGCTCGCCACCGCGACGGAGCCCTTCTGGGAGGCCGTGCTCGCCAAGAAGACCGCGATCGGCGCGATCGGCCGTTTCGATGCCGACGGGCTGCCGGTCCATCTGGCCGCCGAAGTGGCCGGCTTCCAGGCCACCGACCATGTGCCCCGCCGGCTGGTGGTCAAGAGCGACCTCTTCGCGCACTACGCCATGGCCGCCGCCGGGCAGGCGCTGACCGACGCCGGCTTCGACACCGAGCCGTTCGACCCGTTCCGTACGGGCATCAGCTTCGGCAACAACAGCGGTGGGTGGGAGCTGTGCGAACGCGGCTTCCGCGAGTACTACCAGCAGCATCCGACCATGATCAATCCCTGGCAGGCGACCGCGTGGTTCCCCACCGCCGCCCAGGGGTTCGTGAGTATCCGTTACGGCATCCGCGGCTTCAGCAAGAGCTTCGCGGCGGACCGCGCCAGCGGCGCCTGCGGTCTGCTGCACGGCATGCGCAGCATCCTGAGGGGACGCAACGACGTCGTGCTGGCGGGCGGCGCGGAAGCGCCCCTGACCCGTCTGGGCATGGCGGCCCATGTCACCACCGGAGACCTGAGCCGCGCCTCGGCCGCGGAGGACGGCTACCTGCCCTTCGACGGCGAGCGCGCCGGACTGGTCCTGGGCGAGGGCGCCACCGTCCTGGTCCTGGAGGAACGCGAGCACGCGCTGCGCCGCGGGGCCCGGGTGCTCGGTGAACTCTCCGCCGCCGAACAGCGCACGGCCGCTCCGCACGACCCGGACGGGGCGGCCGGCGCGCTCACCGCGGCGCTGCATGCGGCGGACCGGGCACCCCAGGACATCGACGTCGTCTTCGCCGAGGGCGCCGGCTCCGCCGAGAGCGACGCCACCGAGGCCCGTGCCCTGGCCCGGGTATTCGGTGAGGGTTGCGTACCGGTGACGGTTCCGAAGGCCGGTTACGGCCATCAGTACGGAGCCAGCGCCGCGACGGAACTCGTCTGTGCGGCTCTGTCCATCAGGGACGGAGCCCTCCCGCCCACACCGGGCACGCGAACGGTCGACGAGCGGTGCGCCGTCGACCTGGTGACCGAGACTCGCCCCCGGGCCGTCAGCACCACCGTCGTCCACTCCCGTTCCCGGGAAGGGACGAACGTGGCGATGGTGCTGACGGCTCCGGACCGACACGACCGGAGGGTCGCATGACGTACTACGCCGCAGTGCGCGGAGCAATTTCCGCGCTGGGTTTCGAGGATGACCAGATCGTGCCCGATGCACGGCTGCGCGGAGACCTCGAACTGGACTCCACGGAGCTGGTCGAGGTGTCGCTGCAACTCCAGCGGGACCTCGGCATCGAAGTGAAGCTCGAGCTGGCGGACGACCTGACCGTCGCGGACGTCTGCCGCCTGGTGGAGGAAGCCGGACAGGCGACGAGCGATGCCGGGCAGCAGGCCGGCTGAAGCGCGGATCGTGGGCATCGGCGTCGACATCGTCGATCTCACGCGGATGGCGCGCTTCCTGCGCCGGTACCCGGACCGCTCCCTGCGGATGATCCTGGGCGGCGCCGAACTCGCACAGGTGCGGCGTTCCCCGTCCCCGGCCGTCCGGTTGGGCATCAGCTTCGGCACCAAGGAGGCCTGCGGAAAGGCCCTGGGTACCGGGCTGGCCGGCCTCGCCTGGACCGATATCGAAGCCGGCGTCGAGTCCGTGATCGCGGACGGGGAGGCCGGGTGGGCCGTGCGGGAGGTCGGCGTTGCGCTGCACGGTGCCGCCCGGAGGCGGGCCACCCGCCTCGGCATCGAGCGGTGGGCGGCGCGGGCGTGGCCTCTTCGCGCCGGTGCGCTGATGGTCTGCGCCTTCGCCACGACCGGCAGCGCGGGTGGGACAACGAACTGACGTGATGAGAGGAAGGCAAGAATCCATGGCCGAGCACATCGACAGCAAGGTCTTCGTCAAGGCGCCCCTGGAGACCCTGTGGACGCTGGCGAACTCGATGGAGAACGACCGCCGGCACTCCTCGGACGGTCACCGTCTGGTGGCCGAGGACGACGAGCGCCGCTCGCAGGTACTCAAAGTGCAGACCCTGCCCGACCGCGAGGGCCGCTCCTGGTCCTATTTCGTCGAGCGGATCATGCGCCCCGAGGACTACACGGTGTACGCACGGCGCTGGGGGAACCCCAATTTCCGGTACGCCCACCTGATCTGGATCTACCGCGAGGAGGCTGACGGTTCCAGCATCCGCTGCGTACAGGATTTCGAGATGACCGACACCTCCACCGTCGACGGCCCGACCATGGCGCGGATCATCCGGCAGGGCACGGAGAAGGCACTGCGGGCGACCGTCGAATTCGTGGAGGAGCAAGCCGCCCTTTCGAAGTGACGCCTGCTCAAGACGCCTTCTCACAGGGAGAGGAGAACGGCCGTGTCGACCCCGGAGCCCCGGAGCCCGCACCCCGCCGGTCCCCCGTCGGCGCTTCCCGGATTCCGCCACTGGCTGGACGAGCGACGGCGCAGGGACACCCACCGGGTCCAGCGGATACCCCTGGACCGGATGACCAAATGGCGGACCGACGCACGAACGGGAAACCTCCAGCACGAAAGCGGCCGCTTCTTCACGGTCGAGGGCCTGGAGGTTTCCCACCGGGACGGCTCGGCCGCCCGGTGGACCCAGCCGGTCATCCACCAGCCGGAGGTTGGCCTCCTGGGCCTGTTGACCCGGCAGTGCGCCGGAGAGCCGTACTTTCTGGTGCAGGCCAAGACGGAGCCGGGCAACTGCAACGGTGTGCAGCTGTCCCCCACGGTGCAGGCCACCCGGAGCAACTTCACCGGAGTGCACGGCGGTTCCGCCGTTCCCTACCTGGACCACTTCCTACGGGCCGGACCGCGCGACGTCCTGGTGGACGTCCTGCAGTCCGAGCACGGGGCGTGGTGCTTCCGCAAGCGCAACCGCAACATGGTCGTCCGTGTCTCCGGGTCCTGCGAGGCGGCCGACGGGTTCCGCTGGCTGTCGCTCGCGGAACTGCACCGCCTCCTCCGGGAGGACGACCTCGTCCAGATGGACACCAGGTCCGTACTGGCATGCCTGCTGTCCTGCGGACTCGCCCCCGTGGGGAGGGGACTTCACACCACCGGCGAGGTCCTGCACCGGATCACCGGGTACCGGGCCGAGGGGGCGGTGCGGTCCCGTCTCATACCGCTTGCCGCGGTGGGCGGTTGGCAGCGCGACGGCTGGTCCCTGTCACCGGCCGCCGGCGCCGGCGGCTTCGATGTCGTCGGGGTGGACGTCACCGCCCCCGGCCGGGAAGTGGCCGCCTGGCACCAGCCCATGGTCGCGCCGCACGGCACCGGGCTGGCCGCGTTCGTCATCCGGCGGATCGACGGGGTGCTCCACGCGCTGGCCAGGATCGGCGTGGAGCCCGGCTCCCCCGATCTTGCGGAACTGAGCCCGACGGTCCAGTGCTTTCCGGTGGAGGACGAGCCGGGTTCGGCGACGGAGACACAACCGCCGTTCCTGCGCGACGTCCTGACCGCCTCGCCCGAGCGGATCCGGTTCGACACCGTGCTGTCCGAGGAAGGGGGGCGGTTCCTGCACGCGAGGACCAGACACCTCGTGGTGGAGGCCGATGAACGGTGGCCGCTCGAGGAACCTGCGGGCTTCGTCTGGGTGACCCTTGCCCAGCTGGGCGAGCTGCTGCGGCACAGCAACTACGTCAATGTGCAAGCGCGCAGTCTGGCGGCCTGTTTGCACAGCCTGACGGTGAACGCGGCGGACGGCACGGTCCGCGGCGGCGCGGGAGGTCAGTGATCGCATGGTTCGGTTCGGAGTGCTCGGCACGGCCGACATCGCCCGGCGGCGTACGGTCCCCGCCGTGATCCGCCACCCCGACTGCTCGGTGACGGTCGTGGCCGGCCGGGACCCACGGAAAGCGGACCGCTTCGCCCAGGAGTGGCGGTGCGCCACCGCGCCGACGTACGAAGCGCTGCTCTCCCGCGATGACGTCGACGCCGTCTACATCCCTCTGCCCACCGGCCTGCATCACCCGTGGGCCGCCGCCGCCCTGCGGGCAGGCAAGCACGTTCTCGTGGAGAAGCCGATGGCCGCCACGGCGGACGAGGCCGCCGATCTGGTCGCCATGGCCCGTGAACGCGATCTGGTGATCCGGGAGAACTTCGCCTTCCTCCACCACCGGCAGCACCGCACCGTGCGCTCGCTGCTCGCCGAGGGCCGGATCGGACAACTGGAGGAATTCCACTCGGCGTTCTGCATCCCTCCGCTCGAGGCGGGGAACATCCGCCATCGCGCCGATCTGGCGGGAGGCGCCCTGCTGGACACCGGTGTGTATCCCCTCCGCGCGGCCCAGATGTTTCTGGGCAATGATCTCGAGCTGATCGGCGCCGTGCTGCGGTATGACTGCACACTGGGCGTGGACATGGGAGGCACGGCCCTGCTGCGGTCCGCGCAGGGCGTGGCGGCGACCCTGACGTTCGGGATCAGACATGCCTACGGCTCCGGCTACCGGCTGTGGGGCAGCGCCGCCCGCGCGGAGCTGTCGCGCGCGTTCACGCCGCCGGAGACGTGGACACCGTCCCTGCGGCTCGCGTCCCCGCCCGAAGCCGAGGAACTGCCGCTGCCGGCGGACGATCAGTTCGTCAACGCCGTGGGCTCCTTCGCCGCGGCGGTGCTGCGGGTGGCGCAGGGGGATGAGCGGGCGGCCTGGGGCGCCGATGCCGTCCGCACGCTGGAGATCGCCGACGCGATCCGGCGGCACGCACGGCGGGAAGTGGTCTGATGCGTATCGTCGGACGGGGGTTCATCGCCCGGCACATGACGGCGGTGGGCGAGCGCCATCCGCAGGTCACCCTGCTCGCCGCCGGAGTCTCCAGCACCCGTGTCACCGATCCGGCCGAGTTCGCCAGGGAGGCCGCACTGGTCCGGGGCGAACTGGCCCGCGCAGCGGACCGCGGAGGCACGGTGGTCTTCCTCTCCACCGCCTCGTCGTCCTTGTACGGCGTGCGCGATGAGCCGGCCCGGGAGGATGCCGAGCCGCGCCCGCTCGACGGGTACGGGCGGCACAAGCTGGCCTTGGAAGAAGAGGTGCGGAGCGCAGGAACCGACTGGCTGATTCTCCGCCTCAGCCACGTGGTCGGTATCGGCCAGCGTGAACACCAGCTGCTCCCCTCGCTGTTGCGGCAGATGCGGTCGGGCAGCGTGTCCCTCCACCTGGGGGCGAGCCGGGATCTCATCGATGTGACGGACGTGCGCACCGCGCTGGACTCCCTGCTACGGCAAATGGTTCGTAATGAGGTCGTCAATATCGCTTCAGGAATTCTGTATCCGATGGAAAAAGTTGTGGCCGATATTGAGTCACGTCTGCGCGTCACCGTCCGCAAAAACCTGGTTCAGGCTCCGCCGTCCGGCACATCGGTCTCCATCGACAAACTCCGGCGGCTGCTCCCCGAGTGGCCGTTCAGCTTCGGGCCCGACTATACGCAGCGACTACTGGACGCCTATACGGAAAGTCACTGGTCCGACACCGGCCGCACTAACAGGTGAACCTTCAATCAGTGTCCGGAAGTTACCCCCCTCGCCACATCCTCCCAGCCATAATTTAATGTTAGTGTTCGATATCGAGAACCAGCGGCGTCAACCACTGCCGCCGCTCTTCAGGTACGGGGGACGAAGACATCTTGCGATCGCGAGGACAGGCGCAGTCGGCATGCACCGCGCGCACCGGGACTGACCGTCCGGAGCCTGTTTTAGGCTCTCCCCGCCACTACTCCCCCGCTTCCTGCTTTCCAAGTTGCATCTTCTCCGTGCTCTTGGCCAGAAGGATATGGGGGATAGTGGATGACTGCCGAGAAAATCGATCCGTCGACGCAAGCTGCTGTCGTGGCAGACGATCACCCCGTGGTACGTCACGGCGTCCGGTCCGTACTTGAGAAATGCGGCCTCGTCGTGACCGCGGAAGCGGCCAATGCCGACGAGCTTCGACAGACGGTGCAACTGTGGCGACCATGCCTGCTGGTGGCAGACCTCAGCCTCCAGGACCGGTGGATCATCACCGAAGTCGCCGACATCTCCTCGTCATTCCCGAACTCCCGGATCCTGGTGCTCACGGAATGCCTGGATTCCACCATCGCCCAGAAAGTGATGCAGGCCGGAGTACACGGCTACATCAGAAAAGGCGCGCCGCTGACGCAGCTCTCGTCCGCGGTCGGCACTGTAATGGCCGGCGGGATGTACCTTGATTCGGCCGTCGGAAAAAGGGTCCTGTCGGGGAAGGAAAAGGGAGTCGTGTCCTCGCTGACCGCACGCGAGCAGAAAGTTCTCGCGCTGATCGGCGCCGGCCTGACGAACATGCAGATCGCCCGACGCATCCACGTCAGCCTCCGCACGGTGGAAGCTCATAGGGCGAGCATCAAAGTGAAGACCGGGTTGCGCGACCGCAGCCAATTGAGCGCTTTCGCTCGTGAGGCAAAACTGGTCAATCTCATGGAAGTGCTGTGACGATCGGCCCACCGAGGGCAAGCGGCGGCTCGTCACACTGCGGATGTGAAAGGATCTCGGTGTGAGCTTTCCCATCATTCAATCAATCAAGGATCCGCGCATCGCAGAAGCGAGAACACTGCTGACCCGGGCCGGTCGCCTCGCCGCGGGACGGTGCCTGCTGGAAGGCGGAAGCCTCATCCAGCAGGCCCTGGTCGGCGGGGCACGGCTGCGGTATGTCATGCGTGCCATCGACGCGACGGACCCCGAGCTCGAGTCCGCACTCACTGCCGCCGGCGTTCCCGTCCACGAGGTGCGCAACGGTCTGCTGCCGAAGGCGGTGGGCGGGTCCAAGCCGGTTTCCTGGGTCGCCCTCGCCGACTTGCCCCCGGAGGTCGCGGCGGACAGCGAGTGCAGCGATTTCGCCCTGGTCTGTGAGGGGATCGCCGACCCCGGCAACCTGGGGACGCTGGTGCGCTCCGCACGAGCACTCGGGGTACGTGACGTGGTCCTGACCGACGATCAGACGGACCTCGGCTCCCGCAGGGTGCTGGACGCGGCCCGGGGTTCGGTGCTGACCAGCCGGATACGCCGGTTCACCACCCCCGCCGCTGCCGTGAAGCAGCTCAAGGCGGCCGGCTATCAAGTCGTCGCCACCAGCCCCCGGGGCACCCATCTGCAGACCATGGCCCCGCTGCGCAATGGACCTGTCGCGCTGGTCATAGGCAATGAGACCGCGGGGGTGAGCGAGGAAACGCTCGACGCCGCCGATCTGATCGTGCAGATTCCCATGGCCGGCGGCGTCGAATCGCTCAACGTCGGCGTGGCAGCCGGTATCAGCATCTATGAATTGCGGGCCAAAATGATCCTCACCATGCTTACGGAGCACATCCGCGGCACGCTCGGCCGCGAGCTGAACGTCACCGCCCGCCTGGTGCGGGCCGCCCTCGACACCGAGTTGCGCAAGATCGGTGACCTCGACAGCCGGCAGATGGTGGCGCTCATGGTCGTGGCCTGCGAACGTTCCACCCCCCTGGCCGAGTTGCGCCGCGACATCGGCGCGGACACCGAGGAATTGACCGAGGTGCTGCGTCCGCTACAGGACCGCGGCTACCTCGTCTCGGAATCGGCCGACGTGGTGTCCATCACCGCGGTCGGTGAGCAGGCGCTGGCGGCGATGTGGTCGTCCCAGGAGCGGGTGGAGGAGGAACTGCTCGCCGGCATGTCCTCCGGTGAACGTGACCAGCTGCGCGACATGCTGCGCCGCGTACAGGCCAACGCGTCCCGGCTCTGCGAGCCCCAGGAGCAGGCCGGCCAGGTCACTGACCGCTGACGGCCAACTCCTCGCACCCGCCTGCTTCTTGGCCGGGTGTGCGTCCGTCCGGGCCGTCGTCCTGTCCCCGGTTTCCACGCTGGATCTCCCGGTGCCAGGCGACGGTCTCGGCGAGCCCCTCCTCGATCCGGCGGCGCGGCCGGAAGCCCAGTTCCGTGCGGATTTTGGCGATGTCGATGGCGTAGCGCCGGTCGTGTCCGGGCCGGTCGGCGACGTGCTCGATCATGTCCGGCGCCGCTTCGCACAGCGCCACCAGGAGCTCGGCGAGCCGGAGGTTGCTCAGGTCGGTTCCGCCGCCCACGTTGTAGCACTGACCGGCGCGGCCACGGGTACGGGCCAGTTCGATGCCCTGGACGTGGTCGTCCAGGTGCAGCCAGTTGCGGACGTGCAGCCCGTCACCGTAGAGGGGGACCTTGCGCCCGGCGAGGAGTTCCGTGACGAAGCGGGGAACCGCCTTCTCCGGGTGCTGCCACGGTCCGTAGGTGTTCGACCCCCTGGTGATGCGTACGTCCAGGCCGTGCGTGCGGTGGTAGGAGAGCGCCAGCAGGTCGGCGGCGGCCTTGGATGCCGCGTAGGGCGATGACGGTGCCAGCGGTGCTTCCTCCGTGCAGGAGGCGGACTCCGTGGATCCGTAGACCTCGTCCGTGGACACCTGGACGAACGTCCGGGTGCCGTGGCGCAGTGCCGCATCGAGCAGGGTGTGGGTCCCCAGCACATTGGTGCGGACGAACGCCTCCGCAGAGCTGATGGAACGGTCGACGTGTGACTCCGCCGCGAAGTGCACGACCTGATGGTGAGTGCGCAGGAGTTCGTCCACCAGCGGTGCGTCACCCACGTCGCCCTGGACGAAGGTGAACCGCGGGTCGTCGCGTACCGGCGCCAGGCGTGCCGGGTCACCCGCGTACGTCAGCTTGTCCAGCACGGTCAGCCGGATCCGGGACGGGTTGCCGGGAGCGAGCAGGGTGCGGACATAGTGCGAGCCGATGAATCCGGCCCCGCCCGTGACGAGGATGTGCTGAGTGGTCATGAGGAGATCTGCACCTTGCTGTGGTCGCCGAGGAAGAGGCGGTGGGCCGCGGGCATCCGGGGCGCCGGTCTGACCTCGACCTCGTGTCCGATGAGGGATCCTTCGATGCGGTGCACCCCCTCCAGCGAGGCGCCCCTGAGCATGATCGAGTATTCGATGCCGCTGCCGACGACACTGCTCTGCTCCGCGAGGCTGGTGTACGGACCGACGTAGGAGTCGATGACCGCGGCGTTCCGGCCGATCACGGCCGGGCCCACGATGCGGGAGCGGCGCACCGTCGCGCCGGCCTCGATGTGCACCCGGCCGACGATCTGGCTCTCGGCGTCGACCGCACCGTCGATGCGCGGCTGAAGGCCCTCCAGGGCAAGGCGGTTGGCCTCCAGGATGTCGAAGATGTTGCCGGTGTCCTTCCAGAAGCCGCGGACCGGCAGCGAGCCGACCGGCCGGCCTTCGTCGATCAGCCACTGGATGGCCCCGGTGATCTCCAGCTCGCCCCGTGCCGACGGGACGATCGAGTCGACCGCCCGGTGAATGGCCGGCGTGAAGGCATAGACGCCGGCGATCGCCTGGTCACTCTTGGGGACGGCCGGTTTCTCCTCCAGCCCGTGGACCCGCCCGGTCCGGTCGTCGACCACGGCCACACCGAAGGCGCTGGGGTCTTCCACGCGCGCGAGCAGCAGCATGGCGTCGGGACGTTGCCGGCGGAAGGCGTCGACGAGTTCGGGGACACCGCCGTCGACGAAGGTGTCGCCGAGGTACATCAGGAAGTCCTGGTCGGCGAGGAAGGCACGGGCCACCAGCACCGCGTGTGCCAGGCCCCCGGGGCGGTCCTGGGGGATGTAGGTGGTCTGCAGCCCGAACCGCGAGCCGTCACCCACCGCCTTGCGGATCTCCCCGGCGGTGTCGCCGACGATGACGCCGACATCCGTGATGCCGGCCGCGGCGATTGCTTCGAGGCCGTAGAAGAGCACCGGTTTGTTGGCCACGGGAACGAGCTGTTTTGCGGAGGTGTGGGTGATCGGCCTCAGGCGTGTGCCCGCGCCGCCCGCCAGGACCAGTGCCTTCATGCCCGCCACTCCCGCGGTGCCCGGACCGTCCCGGTCATTTCGATGACGGCGGCGGTGCAGGTGTAACCGGCTCCGCCGGCGTAGAGCAGTACCCGGTCCCCCGGCGCGAGATTCCCCTCCTCCAGGAGGTGGGCCAGGCCCGCGAACTGGTCCCCCGTACCCAGGTGTCCGGTGCGCCGGCCGAAGTCCCACGTCGTGCGTTCCTCGGGCAGGCCGAGCAGGTGGTGGAGCTCATAACGGCCGTTCCCCCGGTGGGTGGCCGGCAGCACCGCACGGGCGAGGTCGTCCACGGACGTGTCCGCGTCCGCCAGCACACGCTCAGCGGTACGGCGCAGCAGGCTCAGCAGCCGTTCGCCCGAACCGTCGGAGGCGGGCGACGAGGCGTAGTCCTCGGCGCGCTGGAGCAGGGGAACGGGGACCTTGCCGCCGGGTGCTTCGGCGAACGGTTCCTTGCCCCGGCCGGCCGGCTCCAGTGTGTTGTCGGCGAGGGTCACCGTGGCCAGCAGGCGCGCGAACCCCGCGCGGCGCGACAACAGCAGTGCCGTTCCGCCGTCGCCGTAGGCGCACACCTCCTGGGAGTTCCATCGGTCGATGGCGGGAGGGGCGAACCGGTCGCCGGTGGTGAGCAGCGCGGCGGTGCCTGCCGAAGGGCCTGCGGTGAGCCATGCCGCGGCCATCTCCAGGGTGCCGAGACCGGCGTTCGACCGCTGCTGGACGTCGAAGGCGACGGGGTGGGCTCCGACCGCGCCGGCCGCCACGTAACTGGCCGCGGCCCACATGTCCAGGCCCTGGAACCACAGGCTGCTGTGCAGCACCAGGCCGATGTCCTGGGGATCCAGGCCGGATTGGCGTACCGCCGCCCGCCCCGCGCGGACCGCGAGGTCGGCCGCGGCTTCATCGGATGAGACGCGTACCGAGAGATAGTCGAGCTGAGCCCGGCGCTCGGCCGTCAGGCGGCCGGCCGCCACCTCGGACTCCGCGGAGACCGGGGACGCAAGCGCCGTACCGACCGCGGCGACGTACAACTCCTGCTTCCAGCGCATGGGGAGCTCCTGAGCTCTGGGGAACGTGCATCGCTGATCACTCGGCGCGACGGCGCCACAGGCAGTACCAGCCGTAGGGCGTGGCGGCGTCCTTGTCCGGAGCCGCGCTGCCGAGTTCCATGTGCTCCACCTGGAATTGGGCGCCGAAGGCTTCCCACAGGTCGGTGCTGGAGACCCCGAAGGTCCGCACGAAGTGAGTCGCCGCGTCCGCCTCCGGCTGCCCGGGGCGCTGGCTGGAGACGCAGCGCAGGACGTAGAGGCCGCCGGGGCGCAGCACCCGCGCGATGCCCTCCGCGAACCGGGCACGCTCGGGCGCACGCAGGCAGTGGAAGCAGCCCCGGTCGGTCACGACGTCGAACCGGCTCTGCGCAAAGGGGAGTTCCAGGACATCGGCGACGTGCCAGTCAACGGTGTACCCGTAGACCTCGGCGAGGGCGCGGCCGCGCTCGACGGCCTGCGGCGCGATGTCGACGGCGGTCACGTCGAAGCCCGCCCCGGCCAGGTACACCGATTCCGAACCGACGCCGCACCCTATGTCCAGTACGGAGCCGCCCGGCGGGAGGGCGCCGGACCGCACCAGTTCCACGAGTTCCGGAGCGGCCGTGGCCGTTGTCCACTGCTGTTCGGACGGGTCCGTGTTTTCGTAAGCCTGGAAATAGTAGTCACGAATTTCCTGCCCGGAGCTGCTGATGGCGTTCATGTTCCCTGCCTTGGCAATGTGACGGGTCGGCGCTTGCGATTCTTCGGCCGCCGAACAGACCGGGTCAAGCGGTGCCGGCAATTGTTGCGGCAATCCCGCGCAGTGTGTATCGGGTTCCCGCACCACGGTCGCATTCCGGCCGGATGCGCGCGTGCCGGGCCTTAGCCTGCGACACAGGTTCGGACTGTCCCGAAGCCGACGCAAGGGAGCTGACAGTGTCTGAGGCCGAAACGGACGCACCGGAAACGGGCGTGGCATTCCTGCCGACCGGGCGGCGTTGCCCGCTGGATCCACCCGAGGAGTACCGCCGCATCCGCGAGGAGGGTGCGCCGTGCCGGGTGAGACTGCCAGGGGGCCAGGAAGGCCTGCTGGTGACGCGGTACGCCGATGTGCGCGCGGTCCTGGCGGACACGCGGCTCAGTTCGGGTACGCACGGGGTGGCGCCGGCGGACGGCGATGGGCCCGCCTGGATACCTCCCGGCATGTTCATCCTGATGGATCCCCCGGAGCACACCCGCTACCGCCGGCTGCTGAACGAGGGGTTCTCCGCGCGTCGTATCCGGAAGCTGAAGCCGAGGATCGAGCAGATCGTCGAGGACCGCTTGGCGGCGATGGAGGGCCTGGGCGACGGTCCGGTGGATCTGGTCCGCGAGTTCGCGCTGCCGATTCCGTCCCTTGTCGTCTGCGAGCTGCTGGGAGTGCCGTACGAGGACGTCGCCGAATTCCAGCGCACGTCGTCGACGCTGCTGTCGCTGGAGGGCGATGCCGAGGTCGATGCGGCGCGGGACGCGGTGTGCCAATTCATCCACCGGCTCGTGGTCGCCAAGCGCGACCGGCCGGCGGATGACCTCCTCAGCGAGCTGATCACGGCGGACGGGACGCAGCCGCCGCTGACCGACCAGGAACTGGTCGGCATGGGCACGCTGTTGCTGGTGGCCGGGCACGAGAGTACGGCGAGCATGCTGTCGCTCGGTGTGCTGACCCTGCTGGAGCACCCGGAGTGGCTCGCCGCGCTGCGGACCGATCCGGACGGTGCCGAACGCGTCGTTGACGAGCTCCTGCGCTATCTGACGGTGTTTCAGTTCGGCCTGTTCCGCACCGCCCAGGAGGACATGGAGCTGTCGGGCGCGGCGATCCGGAAGGGGGAGACGGTGGTGGCCTCCCTGGCGCCGGCCAACCGCGACGCCGAACGGTTCCCCGACCCGGACGCTTTCGATCCGGCGCGGAGGCGGGGGACGCACCTCGCCTTCGGCCACGGGGTGCATCAGTGCGTCGGCCTGCAGCTCGCCAGGGTCGAACTCGCCGTCGCCCTGCGCGCGCTGGCCCGGCGCTTCCCGAAGCTGGCCCTGGCCGTTCCCACGGACCGGCTGCGGTTCCGCGAGGACGCCGTCGTGTACGGCGTGGAAGAGCTGCCGGTCAGGTGGTGATCCGGGGTGGCGGCGGTTCTCACCGGTGGGCCCGGCGGGAACCGCCGCCACCGGGTCACCGGAAGTCGTCCGCGTGGTCCGCCAGCCAGTCCTCGAAGCTGAGCGCGGGACGACCGGTCAGTTCCCGTACGGCGTTCCCGGCCCGTGCCCACGGAGCCTGACTGTCCCTCAGCGCGGCCAGCGTGGCCGCGGCATCGGGACCGCACCACGCGAAGTACCCCAGCGCCGTCTCCTGCGGCACCTCCTCGAAGCGCAGCGGGCGGCCGAGCGCCTCGCCGATGAGCCGGGTCTGTTCCGCGGCGCTGATCGGGTGGGCGCCGGTGACGCGGAGCACCTGGCCTTCGTGGCCGGGCTCCGTCAGGGCGCGCGCGGCCACCTCGGCAAGGTCTTCCGGGGCGACGGGGGCCGTGACGACGTTGCCGTACAGAGCCCGGACCACACCGTCGGTCCGGATGCCGTCCGCCCACTCCAGGGCATTGGACGCGAAGGCGCCCGCACGCAAGAACGTCCAGGACAGCCGGCTCTCCCGCACTATCCGCTCGCCGGCGGCGTGCCAGCGCCCGATGGTCTCGAGCGGCTCGCCTTCCACGCTCAGCGAGGACAGCAGCACCAGCCGCCGGACGCCGGCCTGTTGGGCCGCGGTGACGAGTCCGGCCACGTGATCGGGCATCCGGGAGGCCCGGGTCGCCACGAAGACGCTGTCCACCCCCCGCAGCGCGGTCTCCAGCGAGTCGGGCACATCCAGGTCCCCCGCGACCGGCTGCACACCGTCGAGGCCCGGCAGCGCCTCCGGTTTCCTGCTCAGCGCGCGGACCGGCACACCGCGCCGCACCAGCATCGGGACCAGCGCCCGGCCGACGTTCCCCGTGGCTCCCACTACCAGGATCATCCGATTTCCTTTCATAGGCTAATCATCAGGTACCCAATTATTTGCACCCTGATCATTGGGTCCCTATGCTTTCACCATGCCACTGCGCGACGAACTCCACGCCGACCTCGAGCAAGCGGCACTGCCGCACCTGGTCTCCCTCGCCGGACACGTGGTCAGCCGCAAATGGGACCGCCTGGCCGGCCGTCAGCACGGGGTCTCCGCCGCCGGGGTGAACGTCCTGCTCGTCCTCACCCGGGGCGAGGCGACGCATCGGGAAATCGCCCGCCGCTGCTGGGTGCACCCGTCGACCCTCACCGGAGTCGTGGACACCCTGGAACGGGACGGGCTCGTCAGCCGTCACCGCTCGGAGCGGGACCGGCGCCAGGTACGGCTGGCACTGACCCCACAGGGCGAGAAGACCATAAGAGCCATCGGCGAGGAGATCCGCGCCGAATTCCCGCCGACCGACGTCGAGCAGGACGAAGCGTCGGTAGCCATCGTGCGGGCCTTTCTGATCGAACTGATCGCGAAGAACTACGGGGAGGAGCAGGGCAGTTGACCCAGGAACTCCGCGTCCCACCACAGACGGCGGCAGCCGCTCCGGCGCGCGCCGCGGTCGAGGTGCGCGACCTGGTGAAGAAGTACCCGAAGCGCACCGTCAACGCGGTCGACGGACTGTCGTTCACCGTGGCGCCTGGAGAGGTGTTCGGCCTGCTCGGCCCGAACGGCGCGGGAAAGAGCACGACGCTGGGCATTCTGACGACTCGCATCGTCCCCACGAGCGGCACGGTGTTCCTCGGTGGCATCGACGTGTCCTCGTCGTCCGTCGAGGCGCGCTGCCGGCTCGGCGTCGTACCGCAGCAGAACAACCTCGACCGCTCGCTCTCCGCCCGGCACAACCTCCTCTTCCACGCGGCGTACCACGGCGTGCCCCGTAAGGAGCGCCTGGCGCGCGCCGATGAGCTGCTGGACGTCTTCGGGCTCGGCGACCGGGCGGAGGACCGCGTCGACGTCTTCTCCGGTGGCATGGTGCAGCGCCTGATGATCGCCCGTGCCCTCATCCACGAACCCGAGGTGCTCTTCCTGGACGAGCCGTCCACCGGGCTCGACCCGCAGGCCCGCCTCTTCGTCTGGGACCGGGTCGGGGAACTGCGCAGCCGGGGCGTGACCGTCGTGCTGACCACGCACGACATGGAGGAAGCCGCGGAACTGTCCGACCGGGTCGCCATCGTGGACCACGGCAGGATCCTCGCCCTGGACACACCCGAGGACCTCGCCCGCAGCCTGGGCGGCCAAGCCGTCCTGGACATCACGGTGAACGTCCCCCAGGACGGCATCCCCGACGGTCTTCTGACCGGCCTCTGTGACCTTGACGGCATGCAGCGCGTCGAGTGCACGGACGCCTCCGCCACCGCCACGGACCTGCGCCTGTACACCACCCAGGACCCTGCCGCGGTGCTCGTCCCGGTGACCCGGATGCTGGCCGACGGCGGAACGCCGCTGTCCGGCGTCCGCGTCGGCAGGCCCACCCTTGAGGACGTCTTCATCCAGCTCACCGGAAGGGGATTGCGATGACCGCCGTGCACCCCGCAGCGGTACCGGCCGGCCGCCGGAGCCCGCGGGCCGGCACGGTCTTCCTGGCCGTGCTCAGCCGCGATGTGTTCGTCACCACCCGCCGGGAACTGGGTGTGTTCCTCTGCCAGGTCACGGTGCAACCGCTGTTCATGCTGTTCGTGTTCGTCAAGGTCCTCGGCGGCATGAGCTACGTCGGCAAGGACTTCGGCGATGTGCTGCTGCCCGGGGTCATCTCCCTGACGGGCTTCGTCGCCGCCTTCCAGACCGTTGCCCTCCCGCTCATCATGGAGTTCGGCTACACGAAGGAGATCGAGGACCGGCTGCTGGCGCCCATCCCGCTCCGCCTGCTGGCGGTGGAGAAGATGGTGATGGCAACGCTCCGTGCCGTGTTCGCCGCTCTCCTCATGTACCCGCTCAGCGCGCTGGTCGCCGGCTCCGCGCCCTGGCGGGCGGTCGGCCTGCCCTGGATGCTGCTCTGCCTCGTGCTCGGCGGCTGGGCAGGCGGAGCCATCGGCCTGATCCTGGGCACCGCGCTCCCACCACAGCGGGTGAACATCATGTTCGCGCTGATCCTCACGCCGCTCATGTTCACCGGGGGGATCCAGTACCCATGGCCGTCGCTGGACGGCATGCGGTGGTTCCAGGTGGTGACGGCGCTCAACCCCATGACCTACCAGAGCGAAGGACTGCGCGCCGCTCTCGTACCGTCCGTCGACCACATCCCGCTCGGGGTGAGCCTGGGGGTTCTGCTGGTCATGGACATCGCCCTGGCGGCCCTGGGAATCCGGGGGTTCCGCCGGCGCGCCCTGGGCTGAGAGCGGCGGCGCGGCCCGCATCACCGTGCGGGGCGCAGGCTGCCGGGCGCCGGGTGGCCGGCGTCCGGCGCCAGGCCGGCGAGTTGCGCCACGAGCGCTTCGGGCGGCGGGAGGGCGTCGTTGCGCTGCCGGAGCCTGAGCGCGGCGGCGCGGTAGGACGCCTGCGAGAGCAACGTCTCCAGCGCCGGGCGCACGGAGTCCACGGTGGCGGCGTGGTTCGCAACGGCGACCGCGGTACCGGCCGCGACGAGGCGCTCCGCGATCAGCGGCTGGTCGAAGCCGCACGGCAGGCACAACTGGGGAACGCCGGCGGCCATCGCGGTCATCGCGCTGCCGCCACCCGCGTAATGGACCACGGCGTCACAGCCGTCGAGGACGCGATGCAGCGGAGCATCCACCAACGGCCGTGCGGACGGCGGCAGTTCGCCGCAATGTGCCAACTCCTGCCGGCCGATGAGCAGCAGTACCTCCACCCCGAGTGCGTCCGCCGCCCGCAGCACGGCCGGCACCCGCAGGGAGTCCGGACCGAAGGCGCGGTACGCCGAACGTCCCCACACCACGCAGATACGCGGCCGGGCCGACCGGGCCGGCAGGTCATCCGCGTCCCCCGGCCCGTTGTACGGCGTGTACCGGGCCGGAAGCCGGAGGACGCCGGGCGCAGCGGCCTGGGCGAGCGGCTCGGGGCAGGGGTCGATGACGATGCCGGCCCGGCGTGCCGAGTCGCCGACGGCGCCGCCGGGTCCGTGCAGGCCGTGCCGGGCGAACGCCCCGCTCAGGTCCAGCGGAAGGAAGTCGCGGCTGCGGCGCTCCGGCGCACAGCCGATCGGGCCCCACCGGTCCTCGGGGCCGATGGGGCCCCACAGGTGCATGACGGCGGGCACACCTGTGAGGCGCGCGGCGAACGGCCCCTCCGCGCTCAGCAGATCATGGACGACCACGTCCGGGACCCAGTCCCGGACGAAGGCCGCCGTCGCGTCGGTACTGGCCCGGTGCAGCTCGGTCAGGGCGGGCTCGGTCTCGCCCCACCACTGGGCGAAGTCGAACCGCTCGGGATCCGCAAGGGGTTCCCCGGTGTCGGGGTGCAGCGGCGGCGACGCGTACGGCCAGGCACCTTCGAACGCGCTGAGGAGGTTGCCCATGCGGGCCTTGACGAGCATGTCCATCGAGGAGAGGACGGGGACGGCCCGCAGACCCGCTCGGGCGACCGCGGCCGACTGCGACGCGTCGCACAGGACCCGGACGCGGTGCCCGGACCGCTCCAAGGCCCGCCCCAGCGGGACCATGGGATCGTAGTGTCCCGGCCAGGCCGAGACGGCGAAGAGTACACGCACGGTGGTGTTCTCCCCGCCGCCCCGGCGAGTCAGTCGGCGCGCAGCCGTTCGAGCAGACGTCCGGCCACGTCCAGGAACTCCTCGGGCGACGTCACGGTCATCTGCAGGTCGATGAGGACCTCATCCGCGCCCGCCTCGGCGCCGGCGCGCAGATATGCGGCCACGGACTCCACGGTGTTCCCGGCCGGATGGCGCGGGGCGGAGGCGGGCCCGAGCACCGGGTTGGTCCGCAGGACCATCCGCAGGGCGTCGGGATCACGGCCGGCCCCGGCGGCGGCCCGCCGCACCGCGGACCACATGTGTCCCAGCACCGGAACGGGCAGATCCGCCGGCAGCCAGCCGTCGGCCCGCCGCCCCGCGCGCGCCAGCGCCGACGGGTGGAAGGCCGCCAGATAGACGGGCGGGCGGGGACGCTGCTCCGGCCCCAGCTCGACGTGGGACGGCGGGACGCTCCACAGCCGGCCCGTGTGCTGCGCCGGACCGTCCTCGGTCCAGAGCGCATCCAGGACATCGAGGACCTCCTCGACCCGCTCGCCCCGGCCCTCGTAGGGAACTCCGATGGCCTGGTACTCATCCCGCGACCAGCCCAGACCCAGCCCGACATCGAGCCGTCCGCGGCTGAGCCGGTCCAACGAGGACAGTGTCCGTGCGAGCAGAACAGGCGGATACCAGGGCGCGACAAGGACGTTGGTGCCCAGGCGGACGCGCTCGGTGACCGCCGCCACGGCTCCAAGGACACTGACCGGGTCGAGGAAGGCCCGGTACTCCCGCGGTATGGGCCCGGGGCCCTCGGGAGTCGAGTACAGACTCCGCGGTTCGACCGGGACCAACGCCCGGTCGCCCACCCAGAGGCTGTCGAATCCGGCCCGCTCGGCGGAACGCGCCAGTCGCGTCAGGTGGCGGGCATCGGCGAACGGTCCGTACTGCGGCAGCGCCAGGCCTATGCGCATCGCTGCGTACTCCTTCCGGAGGTGGGAATCTTCGGGCTCAGGGCTGCAGGCCGAGCTGCTGCATCAGGCTCAGCCGGTCGAAGACCGCACTCCAGCTCACGATCCGCCCGTCTCGGACCTCGACCTTGTCCACGGCCCGCCAGCGCAGCTTCTTGCCCGTCGGCTCGATCCGCTGCCCGTTGGGGTGGACCAGCGCACCGCTGTGGGTCCCGGCGAAGAAGAGCTCCACGGCGATGGCGGAGCCGTCGGCGGATTCCACCTCGGAGACCACCTCCCGGCGGAGGTCGGGATAGGCGGCAAGGTGCCTGGTGAGCACGCCCTTCGCATAGTCGCTGCCGGTACCTTCGGTGGTGGAGGTACGGAACACCGCGTCGGATGCGAAGAGTTCGTCCAGCTGGTCGAGGCTCCCCGCCTCCACCGCTGTCCAGACCGCGTCCCACAGTTTCTTCGCGGTGGTGACCATCGATATCACTCTCCTATTGCGCTGTTGTTCCCTTCGCCACAGCATGAAATTGCCGGAACGCATACCGGCGGCAGCGGGTTGTACCGCGCTCACGTGCGGGTTATCCGCAACGGCACGGCGGTTCCACGTCAGATTGCCGCCGAGGTGATTCGTAGCGGCGCAGAAGCAATTGACAGTGCTCGACGGGGAATTGCACAGTACCAATGCGCACAGCGCCATTGCACTGCCAATGCGCGCACCGCCGAACCGCTCGGCGGCAATGCACTCGACGCAAATGCGCACAGCACCGGATGCGATGAAGCCGGGAAATTATTCGCACCGCCCAACCATTCTTCGCCGACCTCGGAGGTCTGCCATGTCCACAAGCTCCGCGAGCACGGCCACGGTGGGGAAGGACCCGCTCCCCGTCCTCGAACTGGCGATGGCTTTCTACGGCTCCCGCGCCTTGATGAGCGCGCTCGAACTGGGGGTCTTCACCGCGCTGGCGGAGGGTGCCGCGGAGCGTACCGTCCTGGAGGAGAAGCTGGGGCTGCACTCCCGCACCTCGCGGGACTTCCTCGACTCCCTGGTGGCACTGGGACTGCTGACCCGTGAGGGTGGCGAGTACGCCAACTCGGCTCTCGCCCAGCGGTTCCTGGTGCGCGGTACGGACGCCTACGTCGGAGGCTTCGCCGAGATGGGCAGCGCCTCGCTGTACCCGCTGTGGGGCAAGCTGACCGACACCCTGCGCACCGGCGACCCGCAGATCCCGGAGGACAGCAACTTCTTCGAGGGCCTGTACCGGCGCCCGGACGCCGCCCGGAAGTTCATGGACGCCATGGACGCCTTCAACGCCGACATCGCCGCCACGCTGGACGAACTGGCCGACTGGGAGTCCTACGCCACCCTGACCGATGTCGGGGGCGCCCGGGGTGACCTGGCCGCACGGCTGGTGACCGCGCATCCGCAGCTCTCCGCGGTCTGCATGGACCTGCCCGGCGTACGCGCCCTCTTCGATGAGCGGGTGCGGGAGGCAGGCGTGGCGGACCGGGTCACCTTCCACAATGCCGACTTCGTCTCCGACGCGCTGCCGGCGTCGGACGCCTACATCTTCGGCCACATCCTTCACGGCCGGGACCTCGACCAGCGACGCGACCTCGTCGCCAGGGCCTATGCCGGACTCAACCCGGGCGGCAGCCTGTTCATCTACGACCGCATGATCGACGACAACCGGGACACCAAGGTCCTCAGCCTGCTGGGCAGCCTGGGAATGGCCCTGGTGTCGCGCATCGGCAGCGAGTACACGCCGTCCGACTGCCGGTCGTGGCTGGAGGACGCCGGATTCGAGGTCGTCGACGTCCGGCCGCTCGCCGTCACGGACACCATCATCGTTGCCCGTAAGCCCGCCTGACCCGTAAGCCCGCCTGACCCGCAGGCCACGACGACCGGACGGTCCCGCCCCCCGAAGAAGAAGGACGGTCATGATGGACGACGACGCCGAGGTGATGGCAGGCCAGGAGGTCTACTCGGAACGGGTCTTGAAGTTCTATGACCTTCTGGTGCTCCGTCTCACCAGCAGCTTCGTGTGGCGGTGTCCTCCGGGTGTCATGGCCCGCCTGCACGAGCGGAATCTGGGCGAGCGCCACCTCGAGCTGGGTGTCGGTACGGGGTACTTTCTCGATCGGGGACGGTTCCCCGTACCGCGGCCCGCCATCGACCTGGTGGACCTCAATCCGGATGCGCTGGCCCACGCCGCACGCCGGCTGGCCCGCTACGACCCCGGGGTGCACCGCGCGAACGTCCTCGAGCCGCTGCCGGTGCCGGACGGGACGTTCGACTCCGTCGGCATGAACCTGCTGCTGCACTGTCTCCCCGGAGGCAGTCTGCGGGCCAAGGAGCCCGTGGTGAAGAACGCGGTGACCGCCGCCCGCAAAGGCGGCCGGGTCTTCGGCAGCACGATCCTGGCCGAGGGTGTCGAGGTGAATCCGGCCGCGCGGGCGATGCTGCGCAACCACAACGAGCGGGGCATTCTCCAGAACGCCGGTGACAGCCTCGCGGATCTCCAGTGGGTACTGAACGAGCACCTCACCGATGTCGTGATCCGCGTCCGGGGCTGCATAGCGCTGTTCGAAGCCACCGCGGGCTGAAGGCCGGACGCCACCCGAGAGGAACCTCCACCACATGACCGACCACGACGAGGTGACGGTCGCCGCCGCAGACGCGGCGCGGCCGGCAGTGCGGCGCTTCCCCTTCGACGTGCCACCGCAGTCGGCGGCCCCGGCACCGGATACGTATGCCGACCTGCGGGAGAACGATCCGGTGCACCGGGTCGAGCTGCCGTACGGCGGTCAGGCCTGGCTGGTGACCCGGTACGCGGACGTCAGAACCGTGCTGGCCGACCCGCGCTTCAGCCGCACCGCGGCCTCGCGGCCGGACGCTCCCCGCTTCGAGCCCGTACCACCGCCTCCCGTCGGGGTGTTCGTCTCCGATCCCCCGGAGCACACCCGGCTCCGTTCCCTGGTGGCCACGGCCTTCACCCGTCGCCGGGTCGAAGCCATGCGACCCGGTGTCCGGGCGTCCGTACAGGCGCTGATCACACGGATGAAGGAGGCCGGTCCGCCCACCGATCTCGTGACGGACTTCGCTCTTCCGCTGCCGGTCGCGGTGATCTGCGACCTGTTCGGTGTACCCGAGGACGACAGGACGCACTTCCGGCAGTGGTGCGACGCGCTGCTGTCGACGACGTCCATGACCGAGGAGCAGATCCACTCCTCGCGCGGCCAACTCTTCGGCTATCTCTCCTCGTTGGTGGCGCAGCGGCGCCGGGACCCCGCCGACGACCTGCTCAGCGGGCTCGTCAAGGCCCAGGTGGAGGACGATCGCCTCACGGAGGAGGAACTGGTCGTCTTCTCCGGTGGGCTCCTGGTGGCCGGCTACGAGACGAGCGCGAGCCAGCTCGCCAACTTCACCTGCCTGCTGCTGCGCGACCCCGAGCGCTGGGCGAGGCTGAGCGCGGGAGCGGAGCAGGTGGAGACGGTGGTCGAGGAGCTGCTGCGCTATGTGCCGTCGCTGGACATCGGGGGGTTCACCCGGGTCGCGACGGAAGACGTCGAACTGAGCGGTGTCCTGGTGCGGGCCGGCGAGACGGTCGTGCCCGTACTCGGCTCCGCCAACCGCGACGCCGCCGTCTTCGCCGAGCCGCACCGTCTCGACCTGACGCGTGCGACCAACCCTCATATCGCCTTCGGATACGGACCGCACCGCTGTATCGGTGCGCAACTCGCCCGGGTCGAGTTGCAGGAGGCGTTCACCGCGCTGCCCCGCGCCTTCCCGGAACTGCGTATCCATGCGGAACCCCGCTGGAAGACGGGGACGATCATGCACGGGCTGGCCTCGCTCCCCGTGTCCTGGTGAACCGCTCTCGAACCCGACGCCGCCGCCACCTACCACGGCCCAACAGGCCAGGAGGAACAGAACATGATCGCCCGTAAGGCACTTCCGGCACCGTACGCCGACTTCAACAAGAGCACCGGCGCCCCCGGCCGGCACATGTCCCAGGACGGCCTCACGCCCCAGCAGCGGCTGGCGGCCCCCGACCCCCGGACGTTCGGCCTCTTCGGCTTCCAGGTTCCCAGCGACACCCGCACCTTCGAGTACCCGTTCGCCGCCACCCGCATCGACGCGGGGCAGGGGCTGCGGGTCCTGGACGTCGGGGGAGGTCTGTCCGGTCTCCAGTTCCTGCTGGCCCAGCGCGGCTGCAAGGTGACCACCGTTGACCCGGCGGCGCGTCAGTCGCCCCGCGCGGAGGACGCCGGAGAGGCGGGAGCCCGGTTCTCCCCGGGGTACTGGATGGCGCTGGAGCCGGCCGATCACGCGCGGATCAACGAACTGTTCGGCACCGACGTGGAGCTCGTCGCCGACGAGATCCAGCACTGGGACGGGCCCTCCGGCGTCTTCGACCGGGTGGTGTGTCTGTCCGTGCTGGAACACGTCGGTCCGGCCGAGGCGCGCGAGATGGTCACGTCGATGGTCGAGCGTCTCGCCCCCGGTGGCCTGCTGCTGCTGACGGTGGACCTCTTCCTCGACCTGGAACCGTTCGGCGTACTGAAGGAGAACGTCTGGGGACGCAGCCACGACGTCCACCAGCTGCTCGCCGGGCTCCCCCTCACGCTGAAGGAAGGGGACCGGCGGGAGCTGCTGGGCTTCCCGGAGTTCGACCGGGAGAGGGTCGTGCGCCTGCTGCCGGAGCTCCTGGTGGGCCGGCACTACCCGGTCATGACGCAGGCACTCGTCCTGGAGAAGACCTCCGCGGGCGTCGCCTTCTCCTGAAGAAACCTCCGGCCGTACCGTCAAAGGAAGCCGCATGCGCGTACTCTTCAGCACTCTGCCGTCCCGCGGGCATTTCTACCCCCTGGTGCCATTGGCGTGGGCCCTGCAGGCCGACGGGCACGAGGTGGCTGTCGCGACCACCGCCGGTTTTTCGGCCGCGGTGACCGCGTCCGGGCTCTGCGCACTCGAGACGGTCGACGACATCGACATGCGCCGCATGATCGGCGAGGACCGTACGGGCCGGCCGGTGCCCGACCCTGACGATATCGAGGGCAAACTGCACCGCAGCGGTCGCGGATTCGCCAGGGCCAATGTCGCGGCGCTCCCTGCCGTACGGGAGTTGACGCACGGCTTCTCACCCGACGTGGTGATCGGCGAACCCACCGACTTCGCGGGACGGCTCGCGGCGTTCGCCGCCGGCCTCCCCCACATCGTGCACGAATGGGGGCTTCCCGTACCCGGGCGCATGATGGACGGGCTGACGGCCGAACTCGAGCCCGAACTCGCGGACTTGGGCCTGGCCGCACCGCCCGGCCCGCGCCTGCACATAGACGTGTGCCCGCCGTCCCTCTCCGGAGCGCCTACGGACGGTCGGCGCCGCCTGAACATGCGGTACACGCCGTTCAACGGTGGCGGACGGTTGCCCATGTGGGTGCGGACGCGGGCGGCACAGCCGAGGGTGTGTGTCACCTTCGGCACCATGATCGGCGTCTACCCGGGAGCCGCGGAGTCCATCGCAGAGCTGGCTTCGGCCCTTCTCTCCGCGGGAAACGACGTGGTGCTCGCGGTCGGCGACGAGCTCGCCCCCCACGTCCGCGCGCTGTGTCCCGAGGTACGGCACATCGGCTGGCTCCCGCTGCACGGCGTCCTGCCCGCGTGCGACGTGCTGGTCCATCACGGCGGGTCCGGCAGTGCCCTCACGGCGATGTGCGCGGGCGTACCGCAGGTCGTCACCCCCTACGCGACCGATCAGTTCAGCAACGCGGCACACGTGGCCCGAGCGGGCGTGGGCATCCGCCTCGACCGGGGCGGCGCGGGCCCGGATGACGTGGCCGCCGCCTGCGCCCGTATCGCCGGGGAACCCCGCTTCGCGAAGCAGGCCCGTCTCTTGCGGGAGGACATCTCGGGCCGGCCCTCCCCCGCCACGCTGGCCGCTCAACTTCCCTCGCTCCTGGCGGAGTCGGCCGTGTGACGGCTGCCAGGGCCCCGGTCCGTACTGCTTCCGCTGCCGGGGCGGGCCGGATGCGGGACATCGCGGAAGCGTGGTGCGCCGGGTTCCGGGGCGAGCCGGGTGGTGCGGGCGGTGAAGCTGATGGCGTGGTACCAGCCGCACAGCATCAGGAGGTCCAGGAGCTGTTCGGGGCTGAACTCGCCGGCGAGCCGTTGCCAGAGTGCGTCGTCGATGTCGTGGTGGGTGTGCAGCGCGTCGGTTGCGTCCAGGAGCAGCCGGTCGCGTTCGGCCATCCAGCAGGCGTCCGCGCTCGTGCCATGGGTGAGGGAGCCGATCTGCGCGGTGGTCAGACCCGCGCGGTGCGCGAAGTGTGCCAGGTGCACGCCCCATTCGTACTCACAGCCGCACAGCGCGCAGGTGCGGTCAATGACGATTTCCCGGTCGCGCAGTCCGAGAGTGAGCCGGCGACCGAGCTCGTAGCCGCCCCAGCCGTGCAGCGCCTCGGCCATCGGCAAGTGGCGCGCAAACATCCGGAAGAGGGCGATCGGCTCCGCTTCCCCCGGCATCATGCGGCGCAGTGCTGCCGCGGTCTCCGGGGAGTACGGAGCCTCGGCCGGCGGGATCCGTGCCGTCATGATTCTTCCCTCCCATGCTTCGATTTTCAAAGCGTGGGAGGGAGCATAGCGCTTCTGAAATCGAAGCACCACCCTTTGCGAGAGCGTCGTACGCACCGCCTTCAGGAGCGGTGCGGCAGCCGGTGCAGCTCCACCGCGGTGAGCCGGCCCGCCGATACCTCCGCCGTCATCAGGTCTCCTTCATGGATCCCCCCACCTTCAGGTGGGGGAGGAAATGAAGCTCCTGCGGAGCAGGGCAGGGGAAACCGGGTTGCCGTCTGGGCGATCCGGTGTCCACCCTGCGCGGTGGTGAGGTAGTCCACGCAGAGAGAGGGCTCTCAACTGTCAGTCCTCCCAGGTAGGTTCGTGTTCATGGTGGCATCAGCGCAGGCGGCGGAGGGTTGCGGGCATGCCCGCTACACCTACCGCGTCCGTGTGTCGTCCACCGCTCGTGCCGCGCTCGAAGCCGAGTGGGACCGGTGCCGGTGGATCTGGAACGAATGCGTCGCCAAGTCCAAGGCCGTCCGTGCTCACAACCGGGTCCATTCCGAGGACAAGCGGACGTGCGGGCCCGTTCAGCTCGCCAAGATGCTGACCGAGGCCCGCGCGGTGACGCCGTGGATGCGGGACGGAGCCAACGTTCCGCAGCAGCAGACCATTCGCGACTTCGGCAAGTCCCGCGCCAAGGCGCTGAAGGACATCAAGGCCCAAGCCAGGAATCCCCCTCGTTCACGAGGGGGAAGAGTCAAGTAGGTGCAGTACGGCTGCCGTCGGCGGTCGGTCGGCGAGCCGGGGTTCAGCAGGCGCAGCCGGTCGTCGGCCGTGGAGTCCCAGGGGATGTGGCTGTGCCCGAACACCAGCACATCGAGTCCGGGGAACCGGTCGGCGCAGCGGCGCTCCCGCCCCTGCGCAGCGCCGGTCTCGTGCACCACGCCGAGGCGCAGCCCCTCCAGTTCCGCGTACGCCACCTCCGGCAGCCGAGCCCGCAGCTCGGGGCCGTCGTTGTTGCCGTACACCCCGATCAGTCGCCGGGCGCGGCCCTCCAACAGGTCCAAGGTGGCGGCGTCGACCCAGTCCCCGGCGTGGACGACGTTGTCGGCGCGCCCCACTTCGTCCAGCAGTTGCGGCGGCAGCGCCTTGGCGCGCTTGGGCAGGTGGGTGTCGGAGATCAGCAGCAGTCGCACGAGCCGACGGTAGCCCGCGCGCGGCTTCCACGGCCCTCGCTCCGGGCGCGAGGTACGAGGCGCGAGAGATAACCGAGATATAGGAGATACACGGGATACACGGGATACCCGAGATGCGAGAGATGAGGCGATTGCCTTAGAGTCTGCGAATGATCTTTATTGTTGTGAAGTTTCCGGTGAAGCCCGAATATGCCGAGGAGTGGCCGGAGCACGTCGGCGCATTCACCCGCGCCACCCGGGAGGAGCCGGGCAACCTGTGGTTCGAGTGGTCGCGAAGCCTCGAGGACCCGGACACCTACGTACTGGTCGAGGCGTTCCAGGACGATGCGGCCGAGGCGCATGTGAACTCCGACCACTTCCGGGCGGCGATGGAGCAGATGCGCCCGCTGCTGCGCCGTACGCCCGACATCGTGAGCACCACGATCAAGGATACAAACGGGTGGAGCGCGATGGGCGAGCTCACGATCGACTGACGGCCGGCCCGGACGGCCGACGCCTGACGGCTGGCGGCTGGCGGACGTGAAGAGGGAGAGGGCGGGGCGCCCGGGTCGCGCGTCCCGCCCTCTCCCTCTTCGGGTCAGGCGCCGGCGGGCGCCGCCGGGAGGAGGTGGTCGCCGGTCTTGTCGGTGCTCAGGCACAGGGAACAGACCATCGCGTCGTGCGTGGGGCAGGCGGCCAGATCCGGCCGTTCGA
The DNA here is from genome assembly GCF_055565615.1 of Streptomyces sp. NPDC028368. Lineage (NCBI taxonomy): Bacteria > Bacillati > Actinomycetota > Actinomycetes > Kitasatosporales > Streptomycetaceae > Streptomyces > Streptomyces sp. NPDC028368. Next base: position 63,475 of record NZ_JBVHTY010000009.1, read on the forward strand.
AGCTCTGGCGGCACACATGGCACGCGTACGTGGTGGCGCTGGGGTTGCCGTCCGGGCCGAGCAGCGGCTCCGCTATGCCGTCGTCGGCGCGGCGCAGGTAGTAACGGCCCTTGGTGAGCACCGCCGTGAGCGGGGTGAGGACAAAAGCGATCAGGGCGGCGGCGACCGGCGAGTACGGCTGGAGGGCGTCGCCGAGAGCGTGGAAGTACATGGCGATCGACAGGCCGGAGGCGGCGGTGAAGGCCACCACGCCCACCGGGTTGACGGCGTAGAGCATGCCCCGGCGGAACTCGGGTGTCTGCGGGGAGAGTTTGAGCAGGTACTTGTTGACGATGATGTCGGTGGCGACGGTGACGACCCAGGCGATGGCGCAGTTGGAGTAGAACCCGAGGATGCTGTTGAGGACGCTGAACATGTCGGCCTCCATCAGCGTCAGCGCGAACGCCAGGTTGAGCAGGACGAAGACCATACGGCCGGGGTAGTGCCGGGAGATCCGGGTGACGGAGTTGGTCCACGCGAGCGATCCCGAGTAGGCGTTGGTCACGTTGATCTTGATCTGGCTGATCACGACCAGAACGACCGCGAGCGGGATGACCAGCCAGGAGGGCAGCATCGCGGCGAAGGCTCCCCGGAACTGCTGGATGGGTTCGGTGGCCGCGGCCGGACCCACCTCGGCGAGGATGTACACCGCCAGGAACACCCCGATGGCCTGCTTCAGCGCGCCCAGTACCACCCAGCCGGGGCCGGCCATCACCACGGCCGTCCACCAACTCCGCCGGTTCTGGGGGGTCTTGGGCGGCATGAACCGCAGATAGTCGATCTGTTCACCGATCTGCGCGATCAGCGACAGGCAGACCCCCGCACCCAGCAGCACCGAGGCGGTGTTGATGCCGCCGTGGCCGTCGCTCCCGGCGTAGGACAGGAAGCGGCTGACCGTGCCGGGGTCGGTGGCGACCAGGTACAGCAGGGGCCCCACCATCAGGAGCAGCCAGACGGGCGTGGTCCACACCTGGAGTTTGCTCAGCGCTTTCATCCCGTAGACCACCAGCGGGATCACCATCAGGGTGGACACCAGATAGCCCAGCCACAGCGGCAGCCCGAGCCCCAGTTTCAGGCCCTGCGCCATGATCGAGCCTTCGAGCGCGAAGAAGATGAAGGTGAAGCTGGCGAAGATGACGCTGGTCAGGACCGAGCCGTAGTAGCCGAAGCCGGAGCCGCGGGTGATCAGGTCCAGGTCGATGTTGTAGCGGGCGCCGTAATAGGCGAGCGGAAATCCGGTGAGGAAGATGACCGCCGCGGCGACGGCGATCGCCGCGAGGGCGTTTCCGGTGCCGTGGGTGAGGCCGATGCCGGCCCCGATGGAGAAGTCGGCCATGTAGGCGATGCCGCCCAGCGCGGTGGTCGCCACCACCATGGGCGTCCAGCGCCGGTAACTGCGCGGGGCGAACCGGAGGGTGTAGTCCTCCAAGGTCTCCTTGACCGCCTGGTCGGCGCCGGGCCGCTCTTCGAGCGCCGGCGCGTCCGGGACATCTGCCACTGCCGGCCGTGGTGAAACGCTCACGCCGCGCCTCCTGGAGTGCGATCGGGCTTGAGTGCTGTGCGCACGGCCGGGCGGCAGCCACGGGCCGTACGGATCCCCGCTTGGCGCCGTCGGCAGGAGGGGAAGAAACGGGAGCCCGCTCGGGGGTGTCCGTGCCGGAAACGCTAGGCACGGCGTATTTCTGCGCCGCACTCGCCACGTGAACGCACGATTTCCGGGATCTCACCGGGCGCCGGGCAGCCGTCGGGCCCACGGATGGTGTACGCCATCCGCCCGGGGACGTACGGGAGTCGGCCGGCCCGCGGGTCCGCAGCCGAGCAGGCCGGCCTGCCTCCACCGGCGCGGGGCCCCGCGTGAGGCGGGCGCGCGTCCTCCGCCGGGAAGGCCGCGCGCTCGCCCGGTCGCTATCCGGCGGCTTGCTGCAACTTCCGCAACGACGCCACCAGTTGGTCCACCTCCTCCGATGTGTTGTAGAGCGCGAGCGAGGCACGGGCCGCGCTCTGCAGGCCGTAGTGGGCCAGGGCCGGCTGGGCGCAGTGGTGGCCCGCACGGATGGCGATGCCGTCGCGGTCCAGCCAGTCGGCGATGGCCGCCGGGTCGTGGCCGGCGAGGGTGAAGGTCAGTACGGCGATGCGGTCGGGGGCGGAGCCCAGGAGGTCGAGGCCGGGGACTGCGGACAGGGCTTGTTGTGCGTAAGCCATCAGGGAGGTTTCGTAGGCGGCGATGGCGTTCCGGTCGAAGGAGGTCAGCCAGTTGAGCGCGGCGAGCAGGCCGACCACGCCGGCGATGTGCCCGGTGCCGGCCTCCAGCCGGTGGGGTACGGGGGCGTAGGTGGTACGGGAGAAGTCCACCGACTCGATCATGTTGCCGCCGCCCTGCCACGGCGCCATGTCGCGCAGGATCTCCGGTTTGGCGTAGAGGGCGCCGATGCCGGTGGGGGCGAACAGTTTGTGGCCGGAGAAGACGTAGAAATCGGCGTCCAGGGCCTGCACATCGACGGGGAAGTGCGCCACCGCCTGCGCCCCGTCGACCAGCACCTTGGCCCCGTAGCGGTGCGCGAGGGCGGTCATCTCCCGTACCGGCGGGACGGTGCCGAGGACATTCGACGCCTGACTGACCGCCACGAGCCGGGTGCGCATGGAGAGCAGGTCGTCGTAGGCGTTGAGGTCGATCTGTCCGTCCGGTTGCAGGGGTACGGGCACCACCCGGGCCCGGGTCTCCTTGGCGATCAGCTGCCAGGGCACGATGTTGGAGTGGTGCTCCAGCACCGGGACCAGGATGTCGTCCCCGGGGCCGAGGTTGGCCCGTCCCCAGCTCTGGGCGACGAGGTTGATCGCCTCCGTGGTGCCGCGTACGAAGACGATGTCGTCGGGGGACGGGGCGCCCAGGAACTGCGCGACCGCCGACCTGCCCGCCTCGTACGCCTCGGTGGCCTCCCGCGCCATGGTGTGGGCGCCGCGGTGGATGTTGGAGTTGGCCGCGCCGTAGAAGCCGGAGAGCGCCTCGATGACCTGGCGCGGCTTCTGCGTGGTGGCCCCGTTGTCCAGCCAGACGAGCGGGTGACCGTTCACGGTGCGGTGCAGGATCGGGACGTCCCGGCGCGCCGCCTCGGGCGAGAAACCGCCCGCCTGGGTGGCGGGGTGAGTGGCGGGTTGGCCGGCCGGGTCCGCGGAGCGGCCGGCCGTCGGGACGGTCGTCACCCCCGGCGACGGGTGCGCCTCCGTCGCCGGCCGTACCCACCGCCCAACTTCAGGAATAGTCATGGTAGTTGGACACCTCGACGTTCTGGAGCACCGCCAGCGCGTCCTCCACCAGCACCGCGCTGTTGAAGTAGGCCGTCATCAGGTACGAGGTGATGCCCTTCTGGTCGACCCCCATGTTCCGCATCGCCAGACCGGGTTCGACCTCATCCGCGATCTTCGCGGGGCGCAGCCCCACCACGCCCTGTTCGGCCTCGCCGACGCGCATCAGCAGGATCTCGGTCGTACCGATGCCCGCCCCGCCGGAAAACCGCACCTTGTCCGAGGGGAGCAGCGGGACGCCACGCCAGGACAGCAGCGGGCTGCCGAAGCGATTGTCGATCACCGGGGGCACGCCCCGGCGGGTACATTCGCGGCCGAACGCGGCGATGGCCCGGGGGTGCGCGAGGAAGTAGCCGGGCTGCTTCCAGACGCGGGTCAGCAGCTCGTCGAGGTCGTCGGGGGTCGGCGAGCCGGTACGTGCCTGTACGCGCTGGCCCGGGGCGACATTGTTGAAGAGGCCGAATTCCGGGTGGTTGAGCAGCGAGGCCTCCTGGCGCTCGCGCAGCGCGTGGGCGGTGAGGTTGGACTGGGCGCGGGTCTGGTCGATGGGCCCGTTGTAGAGGTCGGAGACCCGGGTGTGGACGCGCAGCACGGTCTGGGCGAGGGTCATGTGGTACTCGCGGGGCGTGTCCTCGTAGTCGACGAAGGTGCCCGGCAGGTCGGGTTCGCCGACGTGTCCTGCACTGAGGTCCACGGGCACCTCCGCCCCCGGCAGCACCCCGTTCGCGGCGAGGTAGGCGTCCATCGCGCCCCGGACTCCCGCGTCGCGGTCACACAGCCCCGCGAGCGCGCTGCGTTCGACGCACAGGGCCACGCCGGGGGTCAGCGCCCGGACGCGGTACGGCATGGGTTCGGCGCGGGTCCAGGCGTCGAGGTCGAAGAACTGGCCGTCGCCGATCACCTCGAGCACCGCGTCCTCGCCGTACCGGCCGCTGACCCGCTTCTCGGCGCGGCCCTGGACGAGCACCCACAGCCGGTCGTGCGCGTCGCCGTCCTGGGCCAGCATCTGCCCGGACTCGAAGGCAACCTCCGTGAAGGCGCCCGCAAGTTGGGCGAGCAGTTCGTCGTCGGCCTCCCGCAGATACGGCAGTTCCCGCAGGTCTCCGGGGATGATGCGCGGCGATCCGTTGTCGGTGTGGGTGCTGATGCGGTCGTCACCGAGGACGTAGGTGCGGCGGCGGTTGACGCGGAAGACGCCCGATTCGACGTCCACCCAGGGCAGGGCGCGCAGCAGATAGCGCGGGGTGATGCCGCGCATCTGGGGGCTGGTCTTGGTGGTGGTCGCGAGCTGTCGTGCGGCATCCGGGCCGAGACTCATCCGATCGTTCACGGGACCTCCTTGGAGACAGACATGCCGAACGGCCGGCGCGCGGCCGATCGAGGGCATGTGGGAACAAGTTCTGATCGTGTTGTCGGAATGTGCCGCCCGCAAGCAGCCGTTGACCGGCGCCCGGCCGGAAATGCCCCCCTGACTGAATCCACAATTCCGCATATGCGTGCGACTACTGTGTGTGGCAAGTCCGCCACCACGAGTGGAGCCACCGGAACCCCCTCTCCGACCCCTTGCGGACACGCCTCTCCCCACCCCGCAACCGACCTGATTTACCCTCATAAGGCCTCTTTGGCATTGCGAAAGGGGGACTTATGAGCCTCCTTGGATGCTTCGTGATCCCCCCTGCGCGCCCCTTCCCACGTCGGTGGTCGCCTCGGGGTGACGGGCAGTGCCAGACATGGGACATATCTGGGACTTTTCGGGCGATCGAGCGCCGGGCGTACGGGCGCCGGGGCCCAGGCGTCACCGACTCCCCCAGCAGGGCAGCGCCTACGCTCCCCCAGCCGGCACCTGCGCCCCTGCTGAGCGTGCACTCCGTCGCGAGCCAGGGCGCTGCACCAGCTGCCGCTGCTGCTCGGCTCGGCGGCCGGGGTGCTGCTGCTGTCCAACGACGAGGCGCGCCGGCTGCTGGATCTGCCCACGCACGCCGAACGCCACCACGTCGCCGACCTGGGCCTGGAGCCGCATCTGCGCCGCGCCGCCACCACCGACGAGGGCGGCCGCGGCCTGTTCCTCGTCGCCCGGTTCGCCGAGCGCTGGGGCACCCGTTACACCCCCGGCGGCAAGGTCATCTGGACCGAACAGTCCCTGGACGACGGCCACCGGGAACCCGGCCCCGACCTCGCCGACGCCCTCCTCGACCAATGGGACGAACCGGCCCTGTGACGCCGCGCCGCACCCTTCCGGGCACCCCTCCGGAAACGTCCGCCAAACGTCCGCCCGAGCTCGGCGGGGAAGGCCTTGGCGAGCCGCCCCCACCAGGTCCCGGTGCCAGGCGCGCACCGGATGACGACGGCATGATCAGCCCGTTGAGCGACGGACGGCACGTACGACGGCGGCGCAGCCGGCGCCCGCCAGTCCGGCGGCGGCGAGCACCAGCAGGCTCGTCCGGTCCACCGGCTGCCAGCCCAGCCGGGCGCGGCCGTTGACCACGAAGCCGTCGAAGAACATCCAGCAGACCAGGACGATCACGGGCACCGGCCGGGGTCGCGCCAGCGCCGCCACCGCCAGGGTCAGCAGGGTGAAGACACCCAGGGCGACGGAGATATGAGCGCTCTCCCCGGTCAGCAGCAGGACGGTGGCCAGCAGCGCGGCGCCGACGGCACCGACCGGCAGGGCGAGGTCGCGGGCGAGGCTGTGGACCGGCGGGGTGCGGGGTGCGACGTGGGGGCGGGGCAGCGCCAGGCCGCCGGGAATGTGGCGGACGGGCGGGCGGATCACCGGTGTCCGGTGGTGCACGGCGGCCATGGGAAACCTCCTGCGTGCGGCCCTGTCGTACGGCCCCCTGGTGTCAGGCTGCCTCCGAAAGCCGCCCCGCAAGCGGCGCGGCTGGGTCCTTAACGCCGCCGATACGGGCGATACGGGGTTCCTGATGCGGCCCTGATGCGGCCCTGCCACGGCCCCGAGACGCCGCCGGGCGGCTGGGCGGCGCGCTCGCTCGCGACGAGGTCGCCGCACCGCGACGGGGCGCCGCGCGCGGCGTCGCCCAGCGGAAGACGGCGCCGGAGACCAGCGCGCGAGGGCTGGTCTCCGGCGCCGTGTCAGCCGGGTCGGCGCGGTGTCCTCAGCGGGCCGCCGTCTCCGGGTAGAACTCCCGGGGCCGTCCGCGGTTGTCCTTGAGGCGGCCCAGCAGGCCGGCCGGATATTCGATGAGCCAGTAGCTGGCCGCCGCCGCGGGGACGGCCGCCAGCAGGACGATCACGACGGCGAGCGGGAAGCCCGCCGGGCCGGTGGGCAGCAGGCCGGCGTTGTGCAGCTGGACCATGACCGGCTCGTGCCAGATGAACAGGCTGTAGCTGATCAGGCCGGCGGCGGTGAGCCAGCGGGCCGTCAACAGGCGGTTCCAGGCGGTGTGTTGGCGGGTGTGGAGGGTGCCGAAGAGCAGCACGATCCACAGCGCGGAGGCGAGCGGGTGGTAGAAGGTGAAGGCGACGTTCTCCGGGGAGGAGAACAGCGAGAGGCAGTAGAGACCGGCCAGGGCGAGCGCGCAGAGCGGCAGCGCCGCGCGGGGGGCGAGCCGGCCCCGTTTGCCGAGGGCGACGGTCAGTACGGCCAGGCCCATGCCGGCCGCGAAACCGCCGAAGCGGGCCTGCGGGCCGAAGTAGACCGCCCAGTCGGTGTACGGGACGCCGACGACGTAGTGCGCGACGGTGATCCAGGCGAGCGGAGCGGCGTACAGCAGCAGGCAGCCGCCTGCGCACAGGGCCACCCGGGAGCCGCGGCGGCGCAGCGGCCGGCAGGCCCGTACGGCCAGGGGGCCCAGCGCGATGAGGACGACGTAGAACAGCACCTCCAGTGACAGCGACCAGGTCGGGCCCAGGGTGTAGAAGATCCGCTTGCCGTCGAAGACATGGGTGAACGTGAGGTGCTCGACCAGGTCCCGCCAGTTGCCCGGCAGGGTCGGATTGCGGTCGGCCCAGACGACCAGGACCGCCAGGACGTACAGCGGCAGGATCCGGATCGCCCGCCGGAAGAGGAACACCTTGGCCGGACGGGTCGAGCGGCCGTCGATGGCGGCCCGCGCGTAGGACAGGGTCAGCAGATACGCGGAGAGCACGAAGAAGAGGTCGATGACCTCGAAGGAGAAGAAGGCCCCCAGGTAGGGGCTGTCGACCGGCGGGTGGCTGCCGTGGGCGTCGTAGCGGAAGTACTGCTGCCAGACGTGGAAGATGACCGTGCTGAGGGCGGCCAGTCCGCGGAAGCCGTCGATGTCGCGGGCGCGGCTGCGGGCGGGGGCGCCCTCCGGGAGGTTCCCCGGTGTGGCACGCGCGGGCTCGGCGGAGAGCGTGGCGGACGAACTCATCGGCGGGCCACCGCCTTGGCCGTGGCCCGCGGGGTGACCCGCCACTGCCGGTCGCCCAGCGCCTCCTTGAGGTGGGCCTGCCGGGCCACCATGTTCTTGAAGTGGCTGTAGAAGAAGGTCGACACGAAGAAGTACGACCAGAACCACGGGCTGCGGCCGCGGAGTTCGGGGACGGCCAGACGCCAGGCGAACAGCGCCTGGATGGGGCCGGCCGCCATGGTGAACAGCATCGCCAGTACGCACACCGGCACCGCCCAGTCGAGCCGCTGCAGGCCGCCCGCGCGCCAGGCCGAGTACAGCAGGATGGGCAGGATCTGGAGCGTCAGCCAGGGCTGCACCTCGCGCCAGCCGAGCAGTACCAGCAGGCCCAGTTTCTGGCGGACGGTGAAAAGGGGCGAACGCAGGCCGTGCCAGAGGTGTTTGAGGGAGACCTGGAGCCAGCCCTGGGCCCAGCGGGAGCGCTGGTTCCACAGGGCGTTGAGGGTGGTGGGCGCCAGTTCGCGGGAGATGAGGGTGCGGTCGACGGCGAAGCGGGCGCCCTCGTTCAGGGCGCGGAGGGTCGAGTCGATGTCCTCGGTCAGCATCGAGCCGTGCATACGGGTGCGCGCGAGCAGGTCCGTGCGCCAGAAGCCGTTGGAGCCGCCGAAGACACCGAAGCCGTACAGCCGGGTCCGGCCGGGGTGGCTGACCGCGTAGATCGCCTCGAACTCCACCGCCACCAGTTTGGCGACCCGGGAGCTGTCGCCGTTACGGATCACGCAGTGACCCTGGACGACGTCATAGCCGTTCGACAGCCAGTGCCAGGCGTCCTGGAAGGCGGTCGGAGCCGGGTGGTGGTCGGCGTCGAAGATGCCGACGAACTCGCCGCAGACGCGGGTGACCGCGGCGTTGATGTTCTGTGCCTTGGAGGTGGAGCCGGCGACCGGGAGCAGCACCAGGCGCGGGTCGCGGCCCGCCATCTCGCGGAGGGTGTCCTCGACCGGCAGCGGGTGCGGGGTGTTGTACGCGAGGACGATCTCGAGCTCGCCCGGGTAGTCGAGGCGCAGGAACGACTCGACGGTGTCGACGATGGTCGCGGCCTCGTTGGGGAGGTATGCGGCGATGACGGCGCTGGCGGCCGGGTACGGCGCGCCGGGCCGTTCGGGGCGGTCGGTGGAGTCGAGCGAGTAGAGGCACTCGAGGACGATCAGCAGGGCGGAGAGGACGAGCCCGGCCACCACGACCCAGTACATGGCCGAGCCGAGGTCCCAGCCCAGTGCGTAGGTCTGCTGGTAGAGCACGAAGGGGACGCCGATGCCGAGCAGCAGCGCCAGGACGGGGGACAGCGAGGCGAGGGCGGGCCGGATCAGGGAGCTGAGCGGGCGGCGCCGGTGGCGGTGCGGCGCGGGGTGCATCCAGGGCGCGTACCGGACCGGGCGCAGATCCCGGTGGCGGAGCGCTTCGACCGCCGCGTCGCGGGCCTTGCCGAGGGCCTGGGCGCCGCCCTCGCAGGCGGCCAGCGGGAGCCAGCCGATGGCCGGGGTGAGGCGGACGTTCTCGTCGGCGACGATGAAGCGGGTGCCCGCCACGGTGGTGGCGAACTTCTGCAGGCTCTGGCGGGCCGTTTCCTCGTCGACGCCGGGCAGCAGCATCAGCAGGTGGCCGTCGTCGTGCCGGCCGAGCCGGTCGCAGAAGCTGCCGAGCCGCTGCGCGACGCCGGCCAGCCGCTCGGCGACCTCGCGGCGTACCCGGGGGCCGAGCCGGGCCTCCAGGGCGCTCATCTCGGCGACGGCGACGACGGCGAGCACGCCGCCTTGCCTGCTCGCCTCGGGGCGCTGGAGTTCGCGGTCGAGTTCGTCCAGGAAGTGCGGGTGGGAGTAGAGGCCGGTGCGCGGGTCCTGGAGGAGGTTCTCGACCGGGACGGGGACGCGGCGCAGTTTCGCCTCGATGCGGGCGGAGAGTTCGACGGGGTCGGAGGCCTCGGGTATGCAGTCGTCGGCCCCGTGGCGCAGCATGTCCACGATGCCGGCGGTCTCCGGAGTGGCGGTGACCATCAGGAGCGGCAGCGCCTGTCCGGCGGGGACGGTGCGGACCTCGCGGATCACGTCGAGTCCGCGGCGGTGGGCGGGGTGTTCACCCCCTTCGGCCGGTTCGTGCCGTTCGTCCAGGGCGACTATGGCGTCCGGGGGCGCCTGTCCGACGCGGCGGTTGACCTCGCCGGGCGGGACGTGGCTGACGTCGTGTCCGGTGGAGCGCAGGGTCTGGGTGAGCCGCTCCAGCCGTGGCCCCGGAGTGCCGACGACCAGCACATGCCCGCCGGGGCGGGACGGTTCGGCGCCGGCGGGGTGGGCGGGTTCGTCCGCGGGGTGGGCGTGGTCGTCCGCCGTGCCCAGCAGGGCCGTGGGTGAGCCCTGGGGACCGGTGGGGTGCGAAGTGAGCACCTGAGGGTGTCCTTTCTTGCAACGAGGCATGCCGAAGCCGGTCCGGGCGCCCTGAGGGCGGCACTAAGGACCGGGGCGGCATGGGGCGCGATGTCTTCGATGACGTCGGCCGGGCCGCGGCCATGCGGAGCCGCCGGGGGATGTGGGGAATCACCCGGGCGGTTGCCGAAGGGCGCGCGGTGGCGCGGTCGTCATGAGGGGAGAGCGCCGGACAGCGTCAGCACGCTTGCCACATACATGACAAGCACAGCTTTCGTGACCGCCGGCAGCGGCTGTCTCTCCGCGGATCGGCCTGTCTCGTCAGGACGCACAGCCGTGCAGCCAGAGGCTGTTGAGCCAGGAAATGCGCGAGCGCATTCCAGCGGTGATCGCATATGAAGGGTCCCATCCTGATCGGATTGTGGGGGAGGACCGGATTTCTGTTGTGCCACCGAAGGATCCCGCTTTGCGAGCCCGTCGGCAACGCCACCCTCGGCGATCACTGTGACGCCGCACCTTCATCCACGTAACGCTCTTATTACGTCCCGTCGTCTTACCGGTCTCGATGAGTGCTACCGCCCGGTACGCACCACTGCATCGGCTATACACGGTAAGGAAGTTGATGAGCGATATCGGACGATACGTCACAACTCCTCCCTCACGCCCCGCAACCACCTCGGCACCTTCGGATCGAAGGGGAACTGTAGGTTCGTACTTCTGGACTATCTGTTAATCTGCCCGCTCCTGGATGTTCCTCCATCTCCCGCCACCGAAGCACCCCTCCGCTCGCCGGGTGCAGCGAGGTGTCCCGCACGTGTACAGCACTCCGTTTTCCCCCGCAGAAGCGCGCTCCGCGCGGGCCCGGGTGGGCCTGACCACGGCTCAGGTCGCCCAGTCCATGACGGCGTGCGGCGCCCCGGCCCGCCCCGAACTGATCGAGGCCTGGGAGTACGGCTCCCAGGTGCCGACGGAGCCGCAGCTCTTCGCGCTGGCCGACATCCTGTGGTGCCCGCCCACGGCCCTGATGGGCATCGAGCCGCGGACGCTGGCCGAACACCGGATGGCCCGGCAGCTGAGCACGGAGCGGCTGGCGCAGCTGATCGGCATGGACCCGGACAAGTACCGGCTGGCGGAATCGGCGCAGCAGTGGACCGGCAACTACCGCCAGACCAAGGCACTGGTGGACGCCCTGGGGCTGTCGCTGCGGAAGCTGATCGGAGTGATGGGGCAGGTCGATGAGCTGGCCGGACATCTGCGGGCGGCCATCGAGGGACGCTGGAAGGCGCAAGTCTCTCCGATCATGGAGATCACCACGCTGAACAAGACCCGGGTGAGCGACGCGCTGCGCACGATGCACGGGGAGTTCGCCGAGTTCGCCGAGCGCTACATGGGGCATGTGGTGGCCCGTAACGACGACGCCCGGCTCAAGGAGGTGGCGGCCGAGCGCTCGGCGTATCTGCGGCGGCTGGTCGACCACTTCTGGGAGCTGATCGGCGAGGCCGGTGAGGCGCCGCCGTTCAATTCGGTGACGCACTGAGCGCGTCGGACGCGAGCGGCTGAGCGGCCCGCGTCCGACGAAGCGGCTCAGTGCAGGGGGGTGCCCATCGGCGAACCCTGCGGATCCGCCGGCTCCTCGTCCTCGATGGTGTCCCAGTCGATCTCCATCGACTTGCGGCGGGTGAAGACATTGAAGAACAGGTTGAGCAGGATGGCGGTGAGGCCGCCCAGCGTGATCCCGCTGTTGAGGACCGCCCGTACGTCGTCCGGCATCCGGTCGAAGAACGGCGCGACCGCGGAGGGCAGCAGCCCGGCACCGAGGCTGACGGCCAGGATCAGGGCGTTGCGCTCCTCGCGCAGATCCACCTTGCCCAGGATCTGGATGCCGACGGTGGCGACCATGCCGAACATGGAGATCGCCGCGCCGCCGAGCACCGGATGCGGGATCACGGCGACCAGGCTGCCGACCTTGGGGAGCAGCCCCAGGGCAATCATGAAGACACCGGCCGCGACGACCACGAAGCGGCTCATCACCTTGGACATACGCACCAGGCCGATGTTCTCGGCAAATGCCACATACGGGAAGGAGTTCAGCAACCCGCCGAGAACGGTGGCGACACCGTCGGCGCGCAGGGCGTTGGCGACGGTGGTGTTGTCGACCCTTTTGCGGGTGATCTCCCCGATCGCGTACACATCTCCGGTGGTTTCCACCATGGTGATCAGCATGACGACGACCATGGCGATGATCGGGAACAGCTCGAACTTCGGCATTCCGTAATGGAACGGGGTACTGACGCCGAACCAGTCGGCATTCCCCACCGCACTGAAATCGACGTCACCGAAGCACCAGGCGACCGCGGTGCCGCCGACCAGACCGAGCAGTACGGCCAGGCTGCTCAGGTACGGCTTTCCGAGCCGGACCACGGCCAGGATGAACAGCAGGGTGCCCAGGGCGTATGCGAGATTCTTGCCGGAGCCGAATTCGGGGTGCCCGATCAACTGCGCACCGCCGGCGGCGTCCTGGAGGCCCTGGGGTATGAGGGTGAGACCGATGATGGTGAGGATCGTGCCGATGACGACCGGCGGAAAATACTTCACCAGCTTGCTGAAGAACGGCGCGAAGAGGAATGTCGCGATACCCGCGGTGATGACCGCGCCGTAGACGACGAGCAGTCCCGCGACGCCGCCGCCCGCACCCATGCCGATGGCAATCATCGGGGAGACCGCGGTGAAGGTGACGCCCTGCACGAGCGGCAGCCGGGCGCCGATCTTCCAGATGCCAAGGGCCTGGATGATGGAGGCGATACCACAGGTCAGCAGGTCCGCATTGATCAGGTAGACGAGTTGCTCGTGGGTCAGGCCGAGGGCATTGCCGACGAGAATGGGGACGATGACGGCCGCGGCATAGAAGGCGAGGACGTGCTGGAAACCGTAGAGCGTGAGTTTGCCGACGGGGAGCACCTCGTCGACGGGGTGCGTCCTTGGTCCGGAGAACTGCGGGGAGGATTGTCGGGAGGATCGTGCCATCTCTGCCTTGCCTTCACGAGGTAGGTGAATAAGAAGGGAACCGGCACCGACATGTCCGGATGGCATGACGGGACCGGCTGGGTCCTACAAAGCCGACGTTGAGCGGTGTTGCCGACACCACGTAGCCCTGCGCTGCGCATTGTGTCCTGGTTCGACAGGACTTCCTTCGATCGGCGGTGCAAATGCCGGTATTTCCATGGCATTTACAGGTGGGCCTATCGGAGCGCTCACCTTAGTTGACCTCCGGCATTTCCCGCGAGTAACCGGCGGTCACGTCGCCCGGCTCCCCGGCCGGGCGCCTGTGTGCGCCGGGTGTGCGAGCAAGGCCGTCGAAGCCGTCGCGAGCAAGGCCTTCATCGAGGGGCAGGAGACCGAGCCACAGCTGACGGACCGCATTCGCACGTCGCGTGACCTGGGGTTTTATCCAGCGGGCCGGTCCGCGCGAACAGGCGGGGCCCGGCCCGCCGCCGTAAACTCCAGTTATGGCTAAGCGGCCGGATTCCACCGCTCCGGAACTCGTCGTCGAGGCGGACGGCGGCTGTCAGGTGATGGATCCCCACCGGACGTACCACGTGGGCCGCGACCCCGCCGGCGAAGTCGTCCTCAAGGACGCCAGGGTCTCCTGGCACCACGCGGTGCTGCACACCACGGACGGCCACTGGATCATTCAGGACGAGAACAGCACCAACGGCACGTACACCGACGGGCGGCGGGTGGATCACTGCGATGTCGGGCCGGGGAGCGTGATCCGGTTCGGCAATCCGGCCGACGGGCCGTGCGCGGTGCTCAGCGGGGCGCCGCGTCCGCCGGAGCCGCGGCAGGGCGTCGGCCGGCCGTCCGCCGTCTCGCGTCCCGCCGGCACCCACACCTTCCGGCAGCCCAGTTCCGTACGGCCGCTGCCGGCCGCCAGGACCACCCGGATCGGCCGCGCGCCCGGCAACGACCTGGTCGTCGACGACCTCGCCGTCTCCCGCCGGCACGCGGAGCTGCGGGCCGGACCGGACGGCTACGAGATCGTCGACCTGGGCAGCCACAACGGCACCTACCTCAACGGCCAGCCGGTCACCCGCGCCATGGTCATCCCCGGCGACATCATCGGCATCGGCCACTCCGCGTTCGCGCTCGTCGGCGAGGAACTGCAGGAGTTCATCGACACCGGCGAGGTCTCGCTCGACGTACAGGACCTGGCCGTCCGGGTCGACAAGGGCCGCAGGACGCTGCTCGACCATGTGTCCTTCCCGGTGGGCGAGAAGTCACTGCTGGCGGTGGTCGGGCCGAGCGGGGCGGGCAAGTCGACCCTGCTCAACGCGCTGACCGGGCTGCGGCCCGCGGACGACGGCACCGTGCTCTACGACGGCCGGGACCTCTACCGCGACTACGCCGAACTGCGCCAGCGCATCGGGCTCGTACCGCAGGACGACATCCTGCACTCCCAGCTCACCGTGCGCCGGGCCCTGGGCTACGCCGCCAAGTTGCGCTTCCCCGAGGACACCGCGAAATCCGAGCGGCAGGCCCGGGTCGACGAGGTGATCCATGAACTGGGCCTCGGCCAGCGGGCCGACCAGCCGATCCACAGCCTCTCGGGCGGCCAGCGCAAGCGGGTGAGCGTGGCCCTCGAGCTGCTGACCAAGCCGTCCCTGCTCTTCCTCGACGAGCCGACCTCCGGACTCGACCCCGGCATGGACCGCTCCGTGATGCATATGCTGCGCGGCCTGGCCGACGACGGGCGTACCGTCATCGTCGTCACGCACAGCGTGCTGAGCCTGGATGTCTGCGACCGGCTGCTGGTCCTCGCGCCGGGTGGGAAGATCGCGTACTACGGGCCGCCCGACGAGGCACTGGCGTTCTTCGGGTTCACCCAGTGGCCGGAGGCGTTCGAGGCCTTCGAGGCGGACACCGCGCGGGACTGGGCCGGGGAATACCGCGCCTCGCCGCTGCACCGGCGCTATATCTCCGCCGACTCCCGGCAGCCCCTGCAGGCCCCCGAGGCCCCACGGGGCCCGGTGACCGCGCATACCGCGCAGAGCTGGGGCGGGCAGCTGAACACGCTGGTGCGGCGGTATGCGGCGGTGCTGACCGCCGACCGTACTTTCCTGGTCATCATGGTCGCGCTGCCGTTCGTGATGGGGGCGTTGGCACATGCCCTGGCCGGCAGCGCCTTCACCCGGGATTCGGCGCTCAACGGGCTGCTGATCCTGTGTGTCGGCGCCGTGCTGACCGGCGCCGCCAATGCCGTGCGCGAGCTGGTCAAGGAACGGACGATCTATCAGCGGGAGAGAGCCGTCGGGCTGTCCCGCTCGGCGTATCTGATGTCCAAGGTGCTGGTGCTGGGCACCATCACGGTCGTGCAGGCCGTGGTCCTGACGATGGTCGGGCTGTTCGGCGTCAGGCTCAACGCGCCGGGCGGCAAAGGAGTGTTGATGCCGCCCCTGGTCGAAATCATCCTTGCCGTGGCGCTGTTGGCGTTCACGGCCATGATGCTCGGCCTGTTCGTCTCCGCCCTGGTGCGCAAGGAGGAGGTCACCATGCCGCTGCTGGTCCTCCTCGCCATCGTGCAGGTCGTGCTCTGCGGTGCGCTGCTGAAACTGCACGGGGTACCGGGGCTGGAGCAGGTGGCCTGGCTGGTGCCGTCCCGGTGGGCACTCGGCGCGATGGCGGGCACCGTCGATCTGCACCGGCTCCTGCCGACACCGGTCACCGCCGATCCGCTGTTCCAGCACAAGCCGGGGATCTGGCTGCTCAACATGGGCATGCTGATCGTGCTCTCCCTCGTCCTCGGGTTCCTGGTCACCAGGCTGCTGCGGCGGCGCGAGCCCGAGATCATGCGCAAGTAGCGCCGAGGAGCCGTCTGTGACCGCGCCCGACTTCCTCCCCAGCCATGTCGTCCCGCCCGCCGGCATGGCCACCTGGTCCGCGCCGGACGCCACCCGGCCGACGGTGCCGCTCGACCCGCTGCTGCCCGTCCAGGTCGTCGACCGGCGGGGCGACTGGGCGCTGGCGCTGTGCTCCAACGGCTGGTCGGCCTGGGTCGACGGCCGACTGCTGCTGTCCATCCCGCACGGCCCGCCCGCCGCCGGGCAGGCGCCCGCCCGGACCGCGGACCCCCGGCCGCTGCTGGGCGCGCTCGAGGGGGAGCTCGGCCGTTACCGCCGGCTGGTCGAGGAGCTGGCCGCGGGGCGGCTGGACGGCGAGTCGTTCAGCCGGCAGACGCGGGGGATGCGGGTGGGGGTGGTCGTCGACGGCGATGCGGTGTGGCTGTACGACGCGCGGCACGAGCGGTGGTGTTACTGCGACGGGGTGTCGTTGGAGACCTATGCGGTGACGGCGGGGCCTTCGGCGCGGAGCGGGGAGGGGGACTCCCCGGGCGGGACGGGCGAGGCGTACGAGAGGGGCGAGGCGTCACCGGCCGACGACGCGGTGACGGGCGGCCCGCCGGCCGCCCCCACCCTCCCGGGTGACGTCCGGTGAACGCCGAGGGGCCGGAGTCCCGGGAGCACACGACCGCCGACGGCTCCTCCGGGCTGCGCGGCCGCCGGATCGCCGAGTACCTGCTGCAGGACGAGATCGGCCGGGGCGGTATGGCGGTCGTCTACAAGGCGGAGGACCTGCGGCTCGGCCGCACCGTCGCGGTCAAACTGCTGGCGCCCGAACTGGCCCGTAACGACACCTTCCGCAAGCGCTTCGTCCATGAGTCGCGGGTGGCCGCGGCGATCGACCATCCGCACATCGTGCCGGTCTTCGAGGCCGGGGAGACCGAGGGCGTGCTCTATATCGCGATGCGCTACGTCCAGGGGCGGGACCTGCGGGCGCTGCTGGACCGTGCGGGCCGGCTGTCGCTGGAGGCCGCCTGCCGGATCGCCCTCCAGGTGGCCTCCGCGCTGGACGCCGCCCATGACCACGACCTGGTGCACCGGGACGTCAAACCCGGCAACATCCT
The DNA here is from genome assembly GCF_055565615.1 of Streptomyces sp. NPDC028368. NCBI lineage: Bacteria > Bacillati > Actinomycetota > Actinomycetes > Kitasatosporales > Streptomycetaceae > Streptomyces > Streptomyces sp. NPDC028368. Next base: position 80,532 of record NZ_JBVHTY010000009.1, read on the forward strand.
GGTGGCCGAGGGCACCGACAGCGACCGCCCCGAGCATGTCTACCTGACCGACTTCGGGCTGACGAAGAAGTCGCTGTCGCTGACCGGCTTCACCAGCGTCGGACAGTTCGTCGGCACGCTGGACTACGTCGCACCCGAGCAGATCTCGGGCCGCCCGGTGGACGGCCGCTGCGATGTCTACAGCCTGGCCTGTGTGCTGTTCGAGATGCTGACCGGGGCGCCGCCGTTCCGCCGCGACGACGACATGGCGCTGCTCTGGGCGCATCAGTACGAGCCGCCGCCGGTCCTGACCGAGCAGCGCCCGGACCTGCCGCCGGCGACCGATGCGGTGTTCGCCCGGTCGCTCGCCAAATCTCCCGGCGAGCGGTACGACAGCTGCCGGGAGTTCGTGACGGCGCTGCGCACGGCGGGGCGGGACGCCGCGGCCGGGCGGCCCGAAGCGCACGCCCCCACCAGCGTGGACACGCCCGTCGTACCCTCGGGCCCGGCCGCTCCCCCGCCGCCGAGCTGGGCCACGCCGATGTTTCCCGGCCGGTAACCGAGGACAGCCTCAGGCCGGGGGCCTGTCTTCCCGGACCTCTCCCGGATGCCGCACCCGCCGCGCCAGGAGCCCGCCCAGACCCCCGGTGACCAGCCCCCATGCCGCGCCCACCGCCACCAGCCGCAGGAGCTGCGGCTGCAGGGTGACCTCGCCGCCCAGGTTGCCGCCAAGGTTGCCGACGCCGAGCAGGGAGAGCCCGTAGTGGGCGAAGATCCGGGTGACCAGCCCGATGACGAGCAGCGTGACGGCGAGCGCCACGGCCATCTCCAGGGCCTGCCGCCAGACCGGCATCCCGGCCGGTGAGCGGACCGCGGCGGTGAACGCGGCACCGAGCAGCACCACGGCCGCCACCGCCACCAGCAGCCAGACGCGGCCGTCGTGTGCGGCGAGGGACCCCAGGTCGACGGTGCGCTGCCCGTGGCGGGTGCGCAGCACGTCGTCGAGCACCTGCGGCAGGGGCAGCCCGATGGCCTTGTCGACATGGCCCGCCCAGGCGCCGCCGATGCCGATGCCCAGCGCCATCCAGGCCAGGTTGGGCAGCCCCAGAAAGATCACGGCGATGGTCTCCGCCGGATGCCCCTTGGTGATCAGCACGACCACACCGGTGATCAGCCCGATCACCACGTAGGCGAGCAGCACCAGCAGCATCGCGAAGGCGGGCGGCCGGACCGAGTTCTGCAGATGCAGCAGCGGGGAGGAGAGCGGAGCCCGGCGGGAGACGAGGAAGGACAGCGCGAGCACCGCCAGCACCCACAGCAGTCCGAAGCCGAGCGTGGCGGGCACATCGGCGCGGAAGCCGACGGTGGGGGTCGCGCCGAGTTCCGCGCCGATCTCGTTGGCCAGGTCGTTGCCGACGGAGACCGTGAAGCTGTGGCGTGCGACGAGGGCGAGGATCAGCAGGAACAGCAGCCAGAAGGCGGCCGTACGGGCGACCCGGGCGAGCAGTTCGTGATGGGTGGCCACCGCGCGGTGCCGTAGCGGCCGCAGGAAGACGGCGGCGGTCACCAGGGCTCCCGCCAGCGTCACCGACAGCGGTACGACGTCGACGGCGGCATCCGCCTGCACGATCACCCCGGCGTCGCCCGCCAGCTCGACGGAGCCGCCCGCCGCGATGACCACGGCGGCCGCCACGACATGCGCGAACGCGCCGCCGGGCAGGCCCCCGGCACCGGCCGCCCACAGGCCGAGCGCGGCGACCACGACCATGGCGATGACGCCCGCCGCGGCGGCGGCCAGGGCTTCCCCCCAGACACGGAGGGCGCCGCTTCCTGCGGGGCCTCGCAGCTGGCTCACGCTGTCTCCTGCCGGACGCCGGGCCGAGTGGGGTGGAGCGGGTGGGGTGGAGCGGGTGGGGGTGGAAAGGGGAGGGGCGGAAAGGGGAGGAAGAGATGTGGCAATTAGTGAAATTACGGGCGAATCGCCGCCCTCGCCACCGTAAGCACGGGCAGGCCACCCGGCTTGCGGACGACGCCGATTACCGGCACACAATGGCACTGACCTTGCCGAACCAGGGCGAAATTCCCGGCACCGTGCGCTTCAGGTGCTTCAGGCACTGCATGCGTTCCAGGCGCTTCGCCGGATGGCCCCCACGCGCCGGAAGAGGGACCTGTGACATCTCAGCCGCCGCCTGACAGCCACCCGGCCGGACCGCCGTCGGGCCCGCTCTCCGGCCGCTCGTCGGGTGCCCCTGCGGGCTCCACGTCCGGGCCGACGCAGGCCGGCGGGCCGCCGACCCAGCTCGACCGGCCGCGCGGACCGGGCGGCGGGGGCCCGGGGGGCGGCGGAGGCGGCGGCGGAGGCGGTGGGGCCGGCGGACCGGGAGACGGTGCGCGCTGGTGGCGGTCCGCGCCCCGGGTCGCGATCCTCGCGGCCGCCGTGGTGGCGGTCGTCGTACTGACCGTCCTCCTCACCCGTCCGGGCGGCAGCGGCGCGGGCGAGGTCTTCCTCCAGCCGGCCGCCGATCAGGGCCCCGCCCCCTTCACCAAATCGACGGCGAGACACTCCTCCGCGCCGCCGTCTGCGAGCGCATCCCCCAGCGCACCGTCCGGCGGCACCAGCGGTACGCCCAGCTACCGTGGCTCCTCGCCCGGCCTGTACGGCGGCAGCCGCAACGCCGCCAGCTGCGACATCGAGCAGCAGATCACGTTCCTGGGGAGCGACCGGGCCAAGGCCAAGGCGTTCGCCGACACCGAGGGCATCGACGCCGGCGCCGTACCGTCCTTCCTCCGGTCGCTGACGCCCGTACAGCTGCGCATGGACACCCGCGTCACCAACCACGGCTTCAAGGACGGCAAGGCCACCGCCTTCCAGTCGGTCCTGCAGGCCGGCACCGCCGTCCTCGTCGACTCCCGCGGGATGCCGCGGGTGCGCTGCGCCTGCGGCAACCCGCTCCGCCCGCCGGTGGCCCTCAAGAGCAATGCGAAGACGGCCGGCACGGCGTGGCCCGGATACCGCGCCGCGAACACGGTGGCCGTACAGCCGTCCACCACCACGGTGAACGTCTTCATCCTCTACGACCCGCGAACGGGCCAGTGGTTCCAGCGTCCCAAGGGCGGCGACGGCAGCACCGACGCCTGGTCTCCGCCCCCCGCCGAATCCCCCTCCGGCACCCCGTCCCCCGGGTCCCCCTCCTCCCCCGGGTCCTCGTCCACGTCCTCGCAGCCCCCGTCCACCACCACCTCCTCGGCCACCTCGCCCTCCGCTCCCCCCGAGTCCTCCTCATCCACCGCACCGGAAACGCAGACCAGCCCCCAGGGCTCCACCGCCGAAGCACCCACCACCGCATCCCAGCCGCCGGCCGCCACGGGCGGCGAGTCGGGCCGGACCAGCCCGTGACGGGGGCGAGCGGCAGTACCGGGGCCGGGTAGCCGGGCAGCCCCGTACGGGCGAGCCCGCGGGGACGGGCCTCGCCCGTGGAACCGGCCGCCCCTGAGACCGAACCGTGTCATAGATCTCCGATCCACCAGACAACCTCCTAAGCAGACAAACCCTCTGCATATACGGCGGGTTCCCCGCCGTATAGCTGTCTGCTTTGGAGGACCTCGTGCACGCCGCTGCGCCCCGCCGCCACCCCGCCCGGTTCCTGCCCGCCCTGATGGCGGGTGCCACGCTGCTGACCGCCTGCGGGGCGGGCGCCGGCTCGTCGAAGGCGGACGAGCCCGCGGCCAAGGTGACCGTCACGCCGGCCGCCGGCAGCAAGTCGGTCAAGCTGGGCTCGGCGATATCCGTCCGGGCCGACGGCGGCAAGCTCACCTCGGTCGAGGTCAAGGATGACCAGGGCGGCAAGGTCGAAGGGCGGCTGGCCGCTGACGGGGTGTCATGGAAGTCGGACGGGAAGGTCCGGCCGAAGACCACCTACACCGTCAGGACCAGGGCGAAGTCCACCGGCGGCAAGGAGTCCGCCGCCACCTCGGTCTTCACCACCCAGCAGGCCGACAAGGTCAACAAGCTCACGAACACGCCCGGCGGCGGGCAGACCGTCGGCACCGGAATGCCGGTCTCGATCCTCTTCGACCACCCCATAGCAACGGACCGGCGCGCCGAGATAGAGAAGGCGCTGAAGGTCACCACCCAGCCGCATGTCCAGGGCGCGTGGGGCTGGGTCAAGGACTGGTCCGGCAAGGACCGGATCGACTGGCGCCCCAAGGACTACTGGCCGTCGGGCACCAAGGTCTCCGTCAAGGGCGCGCTGTCCGGGATCAACTCCGGCGACGCCGGCGGCTGGTTCGCCCGGGACTACAACTTCGGGTTCTCCATAGGCGCCGATCACAAGGCCGTCATCGACGTGCCCTCGCACACCCTGACCATGTACGAGAACGGCAAGAACGTCGGCAGCGTCACCGGCTCCGCGGGGTCTCCCCAGGACCCGACCCGCGGCGGTGTGCACACCGTACGCAGCAAGAATGCCGCCGAGACGATGGACTCCTCCACCATCGGTCACGGCAACGAATGGATGCTGGACTCGAAGTGGGTCACCCACCTCACCGCGTCCGGCACGTTCCTGCACTCCGCGCCGTGGAACAAGTCGCTCGGTGCGGCCAACACCAGCCACGGCTGTTTCGGGATGAGCACCAGCGACGCCAAGAAGGTCTACGACTTCCTGTCGATCGGCTCCACGGTCGAGGTGAAGGGCACCAGCAACCCCAACAAGACCGACGTCGGCAACGGCCTGGAGGTCTGGCAGGAGTCCTGGTCGCAGTGGCAGCAGCGCAGCGCGGTCAAGTAACCCGCATCCGGCGGGCCGGCGTCTACGACATCCGCTCCCCCCGCGTCCCCAGCACCGACGAGGTAACCACCTTGCTCCGCACGGGACTTGAGGCCATCCCCGCCGAACGGCTGTGGGTCAATCCCGACTGCGGCCTGAAAACCCGCGGCTGGCCGGAGGTGCGGTCCGTGCTGGAGAACCTGGTCGCGGCGGCGGGTGTGGTCCGGGGCGGGCTGCCGGGCGCCGGGTCCTGAGGGCGCGCCGGGGGCCGGTACGCGAGGTACCGGCCCCCGGTGCCCGGCCGCTCAGCCGGTGATGATCGCCGGGTCGCTCACGCCCGGCTGCCCGTTCTCGACGTGTCCGGCGAACCGCCGCAGGAAGCCGGCGTCCCCGTCGGAGACCACCGAGACGTCGTACCACCGCTTGCTGGCACGCAGGTCCACCGTGTGCTTGACGGTGGCACCGGCGCGCACCGTGAAGGTCTCGCCGGCGCCGCCGTAAGCGTGGGTGAGGGTGAGGTGGCGGTCGCCGCTGCCCGGGTTCGTCATGGTGAGCACGAGGTTCCCGGCAGTCGCGTCGTGGCGGGCGGTGACCTCGGGGCCGGCGGTCTTGCCGGGGCCCTTGAAGACGCGCAGGAAGCCGTTCGGGCCGTGGACCGTCAGGTCGTAGGAGCCGTTGGAGTACTGCGTGTTCCAGGCGTCGGAGATCGTCTTGCCGGCCTCCGTGGTGTAGGTCCACGGCCCGTCGCCGCGGTTGCCGGCGGTGACCGTGAAGCAGGCTCCGGCCGCGTCGCCGCCGCTGAAGGTGAGGGCGTACTTCCCGGTGGCGGGCGTGGCCGCGCCGTCCACCAGCGGCGCGTAGGGCAGCGGGCGGGTGGGCCGGGAGCCGGCCTCCTGCTTGGGCAGCACGGGGTTGGCGGGCGGCTTGGGCACGTAGCTGTCGTGCCGGTTCTTGTCCGGCGGCTCGTAGGCGTCGGTGTCCGGCAGTGCGGCGGGCTTGGTGTTCTCCAGGCCGAAGTCGAAGGCGGAGGTCAGGTCGCCGCAGATGGCGCGCCGCCAGGGCGAGATGTTGGGCTCGTGGACGCCGAAGCGGCGTTCCATGAACCGGATGATGGAGGTGTGGTCGAGGACCTCGGAGCAGACGTAGCCGCCGGTGCTCCAGGGGGAGACGACGAGCATCGGGACGCGCTGGCCGAGGCCGTAGGGGCCGGCCGCGTAGGTCGCGTTGCCCGAGAAGTGGTCGAGCGACGCGTCCACGGTGGACAGACCCTGGTTGGCGTCGGCCGGCGGGAAGGGCGGCAGGACGTGGTCGAAGTAGCCGTCGTTCTCGTCGTAGGTGATGAACAGGGCGGTCTTGGCCCACACCTCGGGGTTGGAGGTGAGCGCGTCCAGCACCTGGGAGACGTACCAGGCGCCGTAGTTGGCGGGCCAGTTGGGGTGCTCGGAGAAGGCCTCGGGGGCGGCGATCCAGGAGACCTGGGGGAGCTTGTCGGCCTTCACATCCGCCTTGAGGATGTCGAAGTAGCCGTCGCCCTGCTTGGCGTTGGTGCCGGTGCGGGCCTTGTCGAACAGCGGGTCGCCGGGCTTGGCGTTGCGGTACTGGTTGAAGAACAGCAGGGAGTTGTCGCCGAAGTTGCCGCGGTAGGCGTCGTCGATCCAGCCCCACTTGCCGTTCGCGTCCAGGCCGTCACCGATGTCCTGGTAGAGCTTCCAGGAGATTCCGGCCTTCTCCAGCCGCTCCGGGTACGTCGTCCAGCCGTATCCGGCCTCCTCGTTGCCGAGGACGGGGCCGCCGCCCGAGCCGTCGTTGCCGACATGGCCGGAGAACATGTAGTAGCGGTTGGGGTCGGTCGCCCCGATGATCGAGCAGTGGTACGAGTCGCAGACGGTGAACGCGTCGGCGAGCGCGTAGTGGAACGGGATGTCCTTGCGGGTCAGGTGAGCCATGGTGCCGGTGCCCTTGGCGGGGATCCAGCTGTCGTACTTGCCGTCGTTCCAGGCCTTGTGACCGCCGCCCCAGTCGTGGTTGAGGCCTTCGATGAACTGCATGCCCAGGTTCTCGGCGTCCGGGTGGTAGGGCAGTACGTCCTTGCCGCCGTCCGGCTGGTGCCAGACCGACTTGCCGCTGTTCAGCGTGAGCGGACGCGGGTCGCCGAAGCCCCGGACGCCCTTCAGGGAGCCGAAGTAGTGGTCGAAGGAACGGTTCTCCTGCATCAGGACGACGACATGCTCGACGTCTTTGATGGAGCCGGAGCTCCGCTTGGCGGGGATGGCCGCGGCGCGGGCGATGCTGCTCGACAGGGCGGAGACGCCCGCGGTGGCGCCGGCTATCTGGAGGAAGCGCCGCCGGTTCAGTTCAGGCATATGTCAGGAACCTCTTGTGATGTGGGGGAGTTCTGATGGATGGACGGAGGTGGGGGGTGATGCGGGGCCGGTTGCGAAGACAGGTTCAGCAGAGTGTTCCAAGAGCAGCGAGCGTCAGGGAAGGGGGGGTGTCGTCTGTGTGACGCGGCGCGGTACGCGCAGCGAAATACCCGGCCGGCGCCGGGACCGCCGGACGCCACGACGGCCGGCGGGCACGACAACGGATGAACGAGCAGGGAACAACGGGGAACGGCAAGGAGTACGTGATGGTACGGGGCACGGACGCAGGCGACGACGCACGGCTCGCGGGAGAGGTCGCGGCGGGCAACACCCGTCAGGCGGAGGCGTGGAACGGGGACGACGGAGCGTACTGGAGCGAGCAGCGGGAGCGCCATGAGGCGATGTACCGCCGTCTCACACCGCATCTGATGGCGGCGGCGGGCCTGCGGGCCGACAGCCGGGTGCTGGACATCGGCTGCGGCAGCGGCGGGACGAGCCTGGCGGCGGCGGAGATCGCCACCGCCGGGTCGGTGCTCGGCGTCGACATCTCGGCGCCGTTGCTGGCGGTGGCCCGGGAGCGGGCGGCACGGGCCGGAGCGGGGCGGGTGCGCTTCGAGCAGGCGGATGCGCAGGTCCACGGTTTCGAGAGCGGCCGCTTCGATGTGGCGATGAGCCGCTTCGGGGTGATGTTCTTCGCCGATCCGGCGGCGGCGTTCGCCGGTATCGCCGATGCCCTGCGCCCCGGTGGCCGGCTGGCGTTCCTGTGCTGGCGGGGCGTGCGGGAGAACGCGTATCTGACCGTGCCGATCGGCGCCATCGCCTCGTATCTTCCCTTGCCGGAGCTGGAGGCGCCGGGCGAGCCGGGTCCCTTCTCGCTCGAGGACCCCGACCGGGTCAGGGCCCTGCTGGACGGCGCGGGATTCGAGGACATCTCCCTCAGCGCGGTGGACGAGCCGATGTGGATGGGGACGGACGCGGACGACATGATCGGCTATCAGCTCGGCATGCCGATGGCCCGCGCGATGCTCGCCGGAGCCGACGAGGACGCGAAGGCCAAGGCGATGACCGCGCTGCGGGATGCCGTCGCCCCGTATCAGGGGCCGGACGGCGTCACCTTCGGTTCGGCGTCGTGGCTGGTCACGGCCCGGCGGAGCTGACGCGGCGGCGTACGGCGGCCGTCCCTGCACCCGCAAGGACGGCCAAGCCGCTGCCAAGCCTCGATCGTCACCGCAGCGGATGCCGTTGTGCGGGAGTTCGTTGCCGGATGGCGGATGCCGGCCGGTCCGCGCAGGAGGACGGCGTCAGCCCACGGACATCACGGGAGCCACGGAAGCCACGGGAGCCGGCTGCGGCTTCACGTCCGGGACGCTGCGCAACGCCACCCGGCCCGTCAGCCGTGCCGTGCGCGCCGCCCCCACCCGTCGGGTGAACCAGACGACCTTGCCCGTAGGCGTCCCGCTGGTGCCCCAGCTGTCGCTCAGCGCCGCCACGGTCGAGAGTCCGCCGCCGGCGCTGCGCAGGGGCGGCAGCCGGGGGCCGTCGTCGGCGACCGAGGCCGTCAGCCGGCGGCCGGACCGGCGCAGTTCGACGACGCAGTGGGCGTGCGGGCCGATGTGCCGGTGCACGTTGGTCAGGAGCTCCACCACTCCCCGGCATACCGGCGCGATGTGCGGCTCGAGCTGCCAGTACCGCAGGTACGCGGCCACGATGCGCCTCATCTGCGGGATGCGTTCCGCCGAGGCATGCAGTGCGACCGCGTAGTGGCGGTCGTCGGGCAGGGTCATGATCGTGGCTCCTCGGCGGATCGTGGTGCGGTCGGGCGGTGCGCGGGGGCCGGTCAGCCCGTCAGGCGGGGCAGGATCTTGTCCGGGGTGAGGGGGAGGTCGCGCAGCCGGATGCCGGTGGCATGCCGTACCGCGTTGGCGATGGCCGCCGCGGTGCCGACGATGCCGATCTCGCCGATGCCCTTGCTGCCCATGGGGTTGAGGTGCGGATCGTCCTCGTCGAGCCAGTGGGCCTCGATGTCGGGGACGTCGGCACAGGCCGGTACGTGATACGAGGCCAGGTCGGTCTCGGTGAAGTCTCCGAAGGCCGGGTCCAGGCTGCTGCCTTCCGTCAGTGCCATGCCCAGGCCCATGGTCATGCCGCCGGTGAACTGGGAGCGTGCGGTGCGGGAGTTGAGGATCCGGCCGGCCGCGAACACGCCCAGCAGGCGGCGTACCCGTACCTCGCCGGTGACGGTGTCGACCTGCACCTCGGCGAACTGGGCGCCGAAGGAGTGCCGGGAGTACGGGCTCGGCTCGGCCGCCTCCTGCTGGGTGTCGGCGGTGGCCGTGATCCCCTGGGCCGGGAGCGGCCCCTGGTGCTCGCTCAGCCGCGCGATCAGGGCCATGGCGGCCTTGTGGACGGCCCAGCCCCAGGAGCCGGTGCCCGCGGAGCCGCCGGCCAGGAAGGCGGGCGGCAGGTCGCTGCTGCCGATCTCGATCCGTACGCGTTCCTCGGGGGCGCCCAGCGCGGCGGCGGCGACCTGGGCGAGGACGGTGCGGGCGCCGGTGCCGATGTCGGTGGCGTTCACGCGGATGCGGTAGCTGCCGTCGGCGGCGGCGTGCGCCTCGGCGGCGCTGCCCATGATGAGGACGGGGTAGGTGGAGGCGGCAACGCCCGTACCGAGCAGGAGGTTTCCCTCGCGGCGCACACCGGGCCGGGGGTCGCGGGGCAGCCAGCCGAACCGTTCCGCGCCCGCCCGCAGACACTCGACGAGATGCCGGCTGCTGAACGCGAGCCCACTGTCCGGTTCGGTCTCCGGCTCATTGCGGATCCGCAGGTCAACGGGGTCGATATCGAGCGCGACGGCGAGTTCGTCGACGGCGGACTCCAGGGCGTACATCCCGGGGGCCTCGCCCGGTGCGCGCATCCACGACGGGCTGGGTACGTCGAGGGCGGCGACGCGGTGCACGGTGCGGCTGTGGGGCGAGCGGTACATCATGCGGGCGGGGATGGCGGCCTGCTCGACGAATTCGCTGATCTTGGAGGTATGGGTGGCGCTTTCGTGCGCGAGGGCGGTGATGAGACCGTCGGTGCCCGCTGCCAGCCGTACGTGCTGGAGGGTGGGCGCCCGATGGCCGACGACCGCGGGCATCTGGCGGCGTGGCAGGGAGAGTTTGACGGGGCGGCCGGTGTGCCGTGCGGCCATCACGGCGAGGACGACCTGCGGGCGGGGTGTCCCCTTGGAGCCGAAGCCGCCGCCGACGTGTTCGGAGATGACGGTGATGTCGTCCTTGCCGAGCGCGAAGAGCGTGGCGAGGTCGTCGCGCACCCTGGTGGAGCCCTGGCTGGCGTCGTGGACGGTGAGGTGGCCGTCGCGCCAGCGGGCGGTGGAGGCGTGCGGTTCCATGGGGTGGTTGTGCAGCGGGGGCACGGTGTAGGTCGCGTCGACGGTGCGGTGCGCGGCGGCGAACGTCTCGTCCACGTCGCCGCGTTCGCGGGCGGCCGGATAGCCGCCGTTGACCTCCTGCGGTGTGTACAGGCCCGGGTGATCAGCGGTCAGCCGTACGTCGTGCCAGGCGGTGTCGTACGTGACGCGGACCGCTTCCGCCGCCGCGCGGGCCTCCTCCAGGCTGTCGGCGACGGCGAGTGCGACATACCAGCCGCGGTGCGGGACCCGGTCATCCTGGAGCACGGCCAGCGTGGCGTCGTCGGGGGTGGCGAGACGGGGCGCGTTCTCGTGCGTCAGCACCGCCCAGACCCCGGGCAGGGCCAGCGCCTCGTCGACGTCCACGGCGGTGATCCGGCCGGACGCGACGGTCGCGGGGACCGGCCAGGCGTAGGCACAGCCCGGCGGGGTGTGTTCGGCGGCGTAGCGCGCGGCGCCGGTGACCTTCTCCCGGCCCTCACGGCGGACGAGCGGTGCGCCTAGGGGGTGCGGGGTCGGGCCGAGGGGGAACGGGGCGGGGGGCATGGCGCGGTCCTTGGGGTGGGGGGCTGAGCCTCGGGGCGTCAGGCGCGGGCCGCGAGGTCGGCGAGCACGCCGACCGTCAGGTTCCGGGCCAGGGTGACCTTGAAGCCGTTGTCGCGCAGCGGGCGGGCGGCGGCGAGTTCGGCGTCGGCGGCGCGGGCGAAGGTGTGCTCGGTGGCGGACGCGCCGTGCAGCACCGCTTCGGCTGCGCGGGCCCGCCACGGCCGGTGCGCGAGCCCGCCGTACGCCAGGGCCGCGTAGCGGACGGCCCCGTCGCGTACGTCGAGCACGGCGGCCACGGAGACCAGCGCGAAGGCGAACGAGGCACGGTCGCGGGCCTTGCGGTAGCGCGAGTGCGCGCCGTCGCGGGCCGGCGGAAGCTGGACGGCGGTGATCAGTTCGCCGGACCGGATCACCGTGTCCCGCTCCGGGCGGTCACCGGGCAGCCGGTGGAAATCGGTCATTGGCACACTGCGTTCGCCGTCGGGGCCGTGCAGGTGAACGGTGGCCTCCAGGGCGGCGAGGGCGACCGCCATGTCGGACGGCTGGGTGGCGACGCAGTGCTCGGAGTGCCCCAGGACGGCGAGATCGCGATGTGCGCCTTCGCGGGCCGGGCAGCCGGTGCCCGGTGCACGCTTGTTGCAGGGCTTGGCGGTGTCCTGGAAGTAGAGGCAGCGGGTGCGTTGCAGCAGGTTTCCGCCGGTGGTCGCGGTGTTGCGCAGCTGCCCCGAGGCGCCGGCCAGCACCGCCTGCGAGAGCACGGGATAGCGGTCACGTACCGCTGCGTTCGCGGCCAGATGACTGTTGCGGACCATCGCACCGATCCGCAGCCCGCCGTCCGGCATCTCGTCGATACGGTCGAGCGGCAGCCGGCTGACGTCGACGAGCAGCCGCGGCGTCTCCACCCCCAGCTTCATCAGATCGACGAGGTTGGTGCCGCCGCCGAGGAACCGCGCCCCCGGCTGCTCCCCCATGACCCGTACGGCCTCCTCCACACTCCCGGCCCGCACATACCCGAACGGCTTCACCGCCCCGCCCCCTCGCCGGCACCACGTACGTTCACACTGCTCGCGTCCCTGGCATCACCCACCGCTTCGACGATGCGGGGGTAGGCGCCGCACCGGCACAGGTTCCCGCTCATCCGCTCGCGGATCTCGTCGGCGGTGAGCTCCATCGGGGCCCCGGAGTCCGCGTCGTACGGCGTGACATGCGACGGGAATCCGTCCGCCGCCTCCCCGAGCATCCCGACGGCCGAACAGATCTGACCGGGGGTGCAGTAGCCGCACTGCAGCGCGTCCCGCTCCAGAAAGGCCTCCTGCATGGGATGCAGCTGTTCCCCGTCGGCCAGTCCCTCGACGGTGGTGAGGTGCCGCCCGTCCTGCGCCACGGCCAGCAGCAGACAGCTGTTGGCCCGCTGCCCGTCGACGAGCACCGTGCACGCGCCGCACTGCCCGTGGTCGCAGCCCTTCTTGGCGCCGGTGAGATCGAGGCGCTCGCGCAGCACGTCCAAAAGGGTGGCCCGGTGATCCACCGTCAGCGTGTACGTCGTCCCGTTGACCCGCAGATACAGCTCGGAACGCTCGCTCCGCGCCGCCCGCAGTAGCCCGGCGCCGCCCGCCGGCTGATTACTGGACTCCACTCGTTCGCGCCTTTCCGGTCCAACGATCCGACAGGGTCTGTGCTTCCGGCTCAGCTCCCGGCTGCCCTCAGCGGGTGTCCCTCAGCGGGTGTCCGTCAGCGGCTGCCCCTCAACGGGTGTCCCTCAGCGGGTCTCCAGCCGCAGCTGGACCTCCTGTTCCTGGTCACCGGCGGCCGTGCCGAGGATCCGCACCGCGAACGCGTGCGTCAGGCTCTCGCGCAGCCGGGCCACCGCCCAGTAGCCGCCCTGGAGATCGACCGTCACCGGCGCGGTCAGCGGCCGCGGCGCGGCCTCCGCCCGCAGCTCGCTCACATCGAACGTCGCGGTCCACACCGTCGTGTCCGCCCCGGCCACCTCCGTGGGCACATCGTCCGCGGCCCGGTCGGAGGCGAAGGACTCACGCAACGCGCTGAAGACGGCATGCGCGTCCTTCGTCGCGCAGCCGACGACCTCCACCACGACCTCGTCCGGGTGTACCGCGTGTGACGTCTCTTCCGCGCTGTTCACAGTCGGGGCCTTCCTCTGGGAGCCGAACGCTTCCAGGCTCGCCCCATGGCCCGCTGTGTGCGACCGGAGGCTCGAACGAGTGGTTTGAATGGGCGCAACTTCCCCACGACACCCCAGAGCATTACTCTATGTAATCGGAGCGGTACGCTACTCACCGACTGGGGCGAGGAAGGCGCTGTAGGCATCACGGCGCACCTGCCCACGCCAGGGAGCGAGCCCGAGCACGAAGTGCTTGCACTCGACGACGTCCGGGCGGCCGGCCATGCGGCCGCCGCCGCTCCGGGCCCCGTTACGGGCGGGCGTCGCGGCGGAAGAGGGCCGTGGAGAGGAAGGGTTCGCCGAAGCGGGGGGACTCGGGTGGTTCGTCGCGCATGGGGCGCAGTTCGATCTCCGTCAGGTCGGAGAAGATCCAGCGCAGGGAGTCCGGCGTGTAGGCGAGGCCGCCATGGAGACCCGCCTGACGGTAGAAGTCGGCGTCGGGAAGCTCGGAGCCCATCTCGCCGGCCGCGAAGCAGGTGAGGGCGAAGTGGCCGCCAGGAATGAGGGCCCGGTCGAGCAGGGTGAGGTAGCTGACGCGGCGGTGCGGCGGCAGATGATGGAAGCAGCCGGAGTCGTAGATCAGGTCGTACGGGCCGCCGAGTTCGGTGCCGGCGAGGGTGAAGGCGTCACCGCAGCGGAACCGCACATCGGCCCCCGCCTCGCGGGCGCGGCCCTCGGCCCAGGCGATGGCCGCCGGGGAGAGGTCGACGGCGTCCACCGTGAAGCCGAGTGAGGCGAGGTGGAGCGCGTTGCGGCCGGGGCCGCAGCCGAGGTCGAGGGCGCGGCCCGGGGTGATCAGGCCGCGGTCGAGGTAGGAGACCAGGTTCTCGTCCGGCTTCGCCGCGAAGAACGGCACCGGCTTGGAGCGGTCCGCGTAGAAGCCGTCCCACCAGGAGGCCGCGTCGGTCGTCCAGCGGTCGGCCTCCGGCGCGAACAGGCCGTCCAGCAGCCTGAGTACGTCGTCCATCGTGCGGATGTTCCGGTCCATCCGACTCCCCTTCCCCGATCCGGCGATGGTAGGTCCGGGGCACGCAAAAGCCCAGCTCAGGTGGCGTGACAGGATGCCGCATCCGGTCGCGTGAGAGGCTCGGCCGAGGGACTGCAGGGCGTGACCCTCTGATGGAGGCGAACGTCGCCCACGCACCCGGCAAAGGCTGCCACGGGGGCAATCCCCGCCGCGTCGATCCGGGTTTCTGGGGCGAGGTCCCGCCGGACACCTGGAGGCCGGATCACGCCGCCGCGTCAGGAGCCCACCTCAGCCTCGGCTTCGACCTCGACCTCGGCCTCGGCCTCGGCCTCGCCGCAGAGTGCACGCGCCCGGACCGGCCCACTCGGCGCGCCGGCGAAGGGGACCTCCGCGGATCGGGCGACGATCTCGACCTCGTCACCGAGGGCCCATTCGGCGGCGCGGGCGGACATGGCGGCCGGGACCGGGGGGCCGATGCCGGGGGCCGCGGGGATGTCGTAGGTGGCGTGTGCGTCGTGGGGCAGGACGACGCGGAAGCCGGTCGCCAGGGCCGTACGGGCGGTTGCGCTGACGCACATCTCGGACAGCACACCGCAGAGGGCCAGCGCCCGGACGCCGGTGTCGGCGAGCAGGGCGGCCAGCGGGGTGTCCTCGAAACCGTCGTCGTCCGTCTTGCGGATCACGGCCTCCAGGGGACCGCGCTCGATGGGGAGGTGAAGCTCCCAGCCGGGAGTGTGCGGTGCGTCGACGGCGCCGGGCGGGCCGTCGTTCTGCAGGTGGACGACGAGGGCACCGGCGGCGCGGGCGCGGGCGATCAGGTCGCGGCTCCGGTCGAGCACCCGGGCCGCGTCGGGGACCGCGTCGCCACCGGAGACAAAGGCCGTCTGCATGTCGACGACGATGAGGGCCTCAACGGGACGGGGGCACAAGGGCGGGCGGAGCGGGCTCGGTTGCTCGGTCATGGCTCCATCTTGCGGTAGGCGCTGGTGGGTGCTGGTAGGCGCTCCTGGGTGGAGGGAGGCCCAGTGCGGTGCAGTGCAGTGCGGTGTGGTGCGGTGTGGTACGCGCTGGAGATCTGCATCCGCACTGCGCCGTACGGGCCCCCGTAGTTGCCACGGGCATCGAACCGGACGGATCATCCCGTACGGGACGGTCCCGGCGGAATGGGCGTACGAGGGCGATATGTGCGAGGACGGCGCGACATGTGCGGGGACGATGCGAGGGAGAGGCAGCATGGCAGAGGTGGGGGAAGCCACTGTGAGTGGGCGCTGTGCGGCGGGATTCGAGGGGGTGCGGGAGGCCTTTGAGCGGAATTTCCGGGTGCACGGGGACGTCGGCGCGGCGGTGACGGTGACCGTGGACGGCGAGGCGGTGGTCGATCTGTGGGGCGGGCACGCGGACGAGGCGCGGACCCGTACCTGGGGGCACGACACGCTGGTGAATGTCTACTCGACCTCGAAGGGGATGACCGCGCTGTGCGCTCATCTCCTCGTGGACCGGGGCGAGTTGGAGCTGGATGCGCCGGTCGCGCGCTATTGGCCGGAGTTCGCGCAGGCCGGAAAGCAGGACATACCGGTGCGCTGGCTGCTCAGCCACCGGGCCGGGGTGATCGCACCGCGTGAACCGCTGGCGGAGCGGTATGCCTATGACTGGGATTACGTGTGTGCGGCGCTGGCCGCCGCGCCGCCTTGGTGGGAGCCGGGCTCCGCGCAGGGGTATCACGCGGTGACGTTCGGGTACCTGGTGGGCGAGGTGGTGCGCCGGATCAGCGGGGTGTCGCTCGGCGCGTTCCTGCGGAGCGAGATCGCGGAGCCGCTCGGTGCGCGGGTGTTCATCGGTACGCCGGCCGAGGAGCACGCACGGTGTGCGGAGATGGTCGGGCAGCTGGACGAGGCGCGGATCGCCGAGCGGTTCCCGGGTATTCCGAAGCCGCCGTTCCGCGCGCTCGACGATCATCCGCTGGCGGTGGTCATGCTGGCACTGACCTATATCCCCACCGGTGACGTCAACAGCGCCGCCTACCGCTCGGCCGAGATCCCGGCGGGCAACGCACACGCCTCGGCGCACGGTCTGGCCACCGTCTACGGGGCACTGGCGGGCGGGAAGCTCGTACGGCCCGCCACTCTGGAGGCGATGCGCGAGGCGCAGAGTCTGCCGCATGAGCCGGATCTGGCGATCGATGCGCTCGCGCCGCCGGGGACGGAGCGGCGCTGGGGGCTGGGTTTCATGCTCAATCACCAGGGTCAGGCGGGCCCCAATCCGCGGGCGTTCGGGCACGGCGGCGCGGGTGGCTCGTATGCCTTCGCGGATCCGGAGAATCGGTTGTCGTATGCGTATGCGATGAACAAGTACGGCGGAGGTGCCACCGGTGACGCCGATCCGCGCAATATGGGGCTGATCGCGGCGACATATGAGGCCCTGGAGCGGGTGCGCGGCTGACATCGGGTGGTGGGGGCCGGGCGGTGGGGGCCGGGCCGCCGGGCGGATCCGGCGCTGGAAGACTGATGAGGATCTTGTTGAGGGGCTGTCCGGCCGTGGGTCGGACGGCCCCTTTCGGCTATGCGGTGGCCGGGGCGAGTGTCCAGGTGCCGTTGGTTCGGGTGAGTCCGAGGTTGAACGGTCGGCGGAGGTTGAGTGCGGCGGCTCGGGTGATGTGCCACCGGCCGTCACAGCCGTCGGAATCCTCGGCCGGTTCGACGTCCAGGTCCGGTCCACAACCAGCGCAGGCGACAGCGTGACTGGTTCTACCGAACGTTCCGCACGTACGAGAACTTCCGCGCCGAGGCGATCGAGGAGGCGCGCCAAGTGCAGTACGAGAAGGGTGGTGCGGCGGTCGTGCGGCATCTGAGGATCCTGTATCCGCACCTCCCGGTGCCCATGATCACGCGGCTGATCAAAGAGCTCTGACCCGGTACCCGCCGGTGGAGGACAGCGCCGGCACACTGGCCGGCGTCGCCGGGCCCGGCCGTCCCTACGGCGCTGCCGTCTCGGGCGGTGGCGCCGGCCTCGGTGCGACGCGGGGTTCGCCGGCCGCATCCGTCAGGGCGCGCAGCGAGGTGATCAGCCCGGCGCGCCGTTCGGCCGGCAGGCGGGAGACGATCTCGGCGATTTCCGTGTGCCGGTGGGACAGCACCCGTTCGACGAGGGCGTGGCCCTTGGGTGTCAGTTGGAGTACGACCTCGCGGCGGTTGCCGGGGTTGGGTTGCCGGGCGACGCCGCCGGCCGCCTCCAGCCGGTCGACCATCCGCATCGCGGTGGACGGATTGACGCCCAGCGCGGTGGCCAGTGAGGCGAGCTTGACCGGGCCCCGGCTGTCCAGCACCACCAGGGCGCGCAGCTGGGGCAGGGTGAGGGTGGGATCGCTCTCGGCGAGCGCGCGGGCCGATATCGCCACCAGCAGCCGGGAGGCGGTCAGCACGGCGGCGATGACCTCCTCGGCGTCGCCGTCGAGGCCGTGATCATGATCGAGGTGCGTGTCATGCCCCATGGCGTCTTTATACCCGGTGGCGGCATTTCCGCTGGTGGCGGGCGCGTACGGGCATGGCCGGAGGTCCCGCGCCCGCGCACCCGCCGAACGCGGTGGCACGGCGCAATAATGGAGAAGTGCGGCACGGATCCGTGTCCCGGCGCACGGTGCGCGGGGCGCGGGGAGAGGCAGTGGTGACCATGGACAGGGACAGGGACCGGGACACCGAGCCCGTTCACGAGGCGTATTCACTTGTCTGCCTGCATTGCGGATACGGCTGGGAAGAGGAGTACGAGATCCGGCACACCACGGATCTGTCCGGGCATCGGCGGGCCGACTACTTCGTCCGTGGCGTCCGGGTCGCCTCGCCGCTGACCCGTGCCGACTGCCCGGCCTGCAATCGCGGCCCGATCCGGATCCTGCGCCCCGGCCGGGTGAGCGCCAGCCGTTCGCTGTTCGCGTGGTCCAGCTACCCCGACTGGACGTCACCATCCGGTGTACAGAAGGTGGTTGACGAGAAGGGCTAGGACGGCCTGAGCGGTCAGCCAGTGGCGGTGCCGGGCGGCGGGCAGCAGGGCGGTCGCGGGCAGCAGCCAGAGGGCGAACGGCAGCCAGATGCGTTCGGTCTCCGCCTTGCTCATGCCGGAGAGGTCGGCGGCGAGGAGGGCGACGAGCGCGGCCAGGACGAGGAAGGCCAGGCGGTCGGCGGCCGTCCCGGGCGGTTGGTGCCGCAGCTTTCGGAGGGCGCGCGGTGCCGCCGTCAGGACGTGCCGTAGTCCGGCGACGGTGGCGAGGCCGGTGATCAGGACGGTGCAGCCGAGGTTGCCCCAGATCCAGTACGCGTACGGGCGGACGGCCGCGGCGCCCTGGTAGTAGCGCTCGACCAGGAGGCGGTAGCCCTCCCACCACGCGAATCCCGCGAGGGTGAAGACGACGCCGACGGCCGCCGCCGCGGCCAGGGCGAGGGGCAGCGGCCGGGCGGTACGGCCGATCAGCAGGACCGCGGCGGCGATGACGGCGATGAGGGTGAGGCCGTAGGAGAGGTAGCAGGTGAGGCCGAAGAGGAGGCCCGCGGTCAGGGCGGCCGCCGCCGGGGAGCGGGTGGTGCGGGTGGCGGCCAGGGCGAGGAAGGCGAGGGCCCAGGCGGCGACGGCGGCGAAGTAGCCGTCCGCGGAGGTGCCGACCCAGACGGCGGCCGGGGCCAGGACGAGGAAGGGTGCGGCGCGGCGGGCGGTCCTTTCGTCGGTGAGGGCGCGCAGGGCGATGAGGACGGCGGCCGCGGCGGAGGTGCCGGCGGTGATGCACCAGATGCCGGCCCAGGCGCCGCCGCTCAGGCCGATGCGGTCGAGGCCGACGAAGGTGAGGACCGCGGCCGGCGGGTGACCTGCGACATGGGCGGGCCAGTGGTCCGGGGCGTTGTTGAGGATGTGGTGGGTGAAGTCGCGCAGCGCCGGGCCGAGATGGTCGAAGCGGTGGATGACCGTCAGGTACTCGTATTCGGTGGTGAGGCGGCCGGCGATGCCGGTGTGGAAGCCGTCGATCAGCGCCAGTGACCATGTCCAGGCCATCGACGCGAGCCAGCCGGCGAGGAGGAGGAAGCGCCAGGGCAGCCGGGTCGCCAGTGGGGGTCCGTAGGCGATGACGAGGACGGCGACCGCGAGCGCGGCGGGGGTGCCGGGGCCGATGTGGGGGAACCAAGAGGCGTACAGCGGGGGCCAGTTGACGTGCAGGCTGCCGTTGGCGTGCTGGATGACGGTGCCGACGACGGCGACGACCGTGACGAGGAGGGCGCCGACGGCGGCGGCCAGCAGATCGGCGCGGCGCACACCGCGTTCTTCGGGGGTCGCACGCGAGGTCGCAGGAGCGGTCGCGCGGGAGGGCAGACGAGGGGTCACACCGGAACGCTAGGGCGCGGGCGGGCCGCTCCGGCCGCCGCGCGGCAGCGACGTCAGAGTTTCGTCATGCGTCGTAGCCGCCTGGGCGCACCCTTCGCGGCTTACCGTCGGGGCACGGCGGCGGAACCCTCGTCGCGCGAACCGTCGAGGACACCTCATGCGCGCCCATCACCTCGCTCCCCCGCCCCCTACCTCTCCGTCGTTCTGGCGCAGCCCGCTGCGCGGCCCCCGGCTGACGGCGCTGCTCGGTGTCGTCCTGCTGGCCGGTATCACGCTGCTGTTCGTGACCGGGCTGCTGTCGTACGCCGCCTATAACCCGAATCTGGCGGGCGGCGTCAACGACAAGACGCCCGACAAGGGCCTGCTGGGCTTCTATCTCTTCGCCTGGCCGACCGGTCCGCACTGGCTCTACCGGGTCACCCAAGGGGTGCATGTCACCCTCGGCATCACGCTGGTGCCCGTCCTGCTCGCGAAGCTCTGGTCGGTCATCCCGAAGCTCTTCACGCTGCCGCCGGCCCGGTCCCTGGGCCATGCGATGGAGCGGCTGTCGCTGCTTTTGCTGGTGGGCGGGGCGCTGTTCGAGTTCGTCACGGGGATTCTCAACATCCAGCTGGACTACCTCTTCCCCGGGTCGTTCTATCCGCTGCACTTCTACGGGGCGTGGGTGTTCATCGGCGCGTTCGTGGCGCATGTCGTGCTGCGGATCCCGCGCACCGTACAGGCGCTGCGCGAGCGTACGGATCCCGCGGCGGACGCCGATGACACCGGGCTGGTCGCGCCGCGGCCCGCCCCGCCGACCGTCTCGCGGCGTGGGGCGCTGTGGCTGGTGGGCGGCGGCTCGTTGCTGCTGTTCGGGACGACGGCGGGGCAGAGCATCGGCGGGTGGTGGCGGCGTACGGCCCTGCTGGCGCCGCACGGCGGGCGGGACCCGGGAAGCGGCCCGAACGGCTTCCAGATCAACAAGACCGCGGCATACGCCGGCATCCGGCCGCAGGACACCGGTGACGACTGGCGGCTGACGGTCGAGGGCGGCGGGCGCCAGGTGCGGATCGGCCGCGCCGAGCTGCTGCGGCTGCCGCAGCACGAGTCGGCGCTGCCGATCGCCTGTGTCGAGGGCTGGTCGACGGACGATCAGCTGTGGAGCGGGGTGCGGCTGCGCGATCTCGCGGCGCTGGTGGG
Source organism: Streptomyces sp. NPDC028368 (assembly GCF_055565615.1). Lineage (NCBI taxonomy): Bacteria > Bacillati > Actinomycetota > Actinomycetes > Kitasatosporales > Streptomycetaceae > Streptomyces > Streptomyces sp. NPDC028368. The sequence goes on from NZ_JBVHTY010000009.1 coordinate 101,287, forward strand.
GCTCGGGGAGCGGCCGCCGGACGTCCTGGTGGAGTCGCTCCAGCTGCACGGGGCGTTCCGGCGGGCCGCCCTGCGCGCCAACCAGGTGCGCGACGGGCGTTCCCTGCTCGCGCTGCGGGTGGGCGGCGCGCCGCTGTCGCACGACCACGGCTATCCGGCGCGGATCATCGTGCCGGCGGCGCCGGGGGTGCTCAACACCAAGTGGGTGGCCCGGCTGACGTTCGGGGAGCTGTCGTGAGAGCCGTCAGGGGAGCCGTGAAGCGAGCCGGCGGGTGGGGGAAACGGCCGGGGGCGTGGCTGGGGACGGGACTGCGGCGGCTGCGGCGGCGTCGCTGGTACGGCGAGGGGTCGCTGCATCTGCTGCTGATGCTCGCCTCGTTCGCGCTCACCGGCTATGCGGGGCTGCGGCTGCTCGGCGGTGCGCAGTGGCCGCTCGTCGTGGTGTGGTTCGCCGGGGCGGCGCTGCTGCACGATCTGGTACTGCTGCCGCTGTATTCGCTCGCCGACACGGTGGTGCGGGCGGCCACGGCGGGCACGGGGCGGCACCGCGCGTGGACGGGATACGTACGGGCTCCCGGCGCCCTGTCGGCGCTGCTGCTGTTGGTGTGGTTCCCGCTGATCGCGGGCTCGGCCGGCGACGGCGGACCGGCGGCGCACTACGAGTCCGCCACCGGCCTGCCCGGCGAGGTGTTCCTGGCGCGCTGGCTGCTGATCACCGCCGGACTGTTCGCGCTGTCGGCCCTGTTGCTGCTGGGCCGGACGGCGGCGCCCCGGCTGCGCGGCACGGCGGCGCGGGTGCGGCGGCGCAGGGCCACGAAGCAGCGCCCGGCGCCCGGCCGCTGATCGGCGGGCGCCTGCGGGTCGGCGACGGACCACTGCTCCCCGGGCGTCCAGCCCGCGGCCGCCGCATACCGCAGCAGCGCGGGCGTCCCGACCCGGGCCCAGGGGAACAGCCCGCCCGTGGCGCTGTGGCCGCCGTGCCCGGTGTCCACCCGTACCTGGACCCGTTCGTCGACGTCCGCGGGGGTGGTCTCCACGATGAGCAGCCCGCGCCGGGTGAGCAGTTCGGCCGCCCGCAGGAGCAGGGCGAGGGGGTCGCCGCCGATCCCGATGTTGCCGTCGAGCAGCAGCGCCGTTCCCCAACTCCCCTCACCCGGAAGGGAGTCGAAGACCGAGCGGCACAGGGCGGTGCCGCCGACCGCGGCCGTACGGGCCACCGCGGCCTCACTCACATCGATGCCGAGCGCCCGCCGGCCCTGGGCGGCGAGCGCGGCGACCAGCCGGCCGGGGCCGCAGCCGATGTCGAGAACGGTGCCCTCACAGCGGCGCAGCGCCGACAGGTCGGCGGCGTCGGCCCCGGCGCACCAGCGCTCGACCTCCAGCGGCAGCAGCCAGCCATCGGAGCGGCGCAGGAACAGCGGGCCGCGGCCGCTGCGCAGTGCGTCGGCGTAAGGGTCGGCACCCCAGGTCGGGGTGCGGTTCGTGGTGGGACTCATCGTTCGGCGACCGCCGTCAGCCGGGCGAGGGTGGCGGCGAACCGTCCCCCGGGGGCCTGGGCCGCGACATGGCCGGCGTCGGCCGCGGTGTCGACGTCGCGCAGCGCCGGCAGTTCCCCTACGCGGAGTCCGGCGGCGGTCAGCCGGGCGCGCTGGACGGCGCCGGTGCGGGCGGTGGACATGGGGACGCCGCGCAGCAGCCCGGGGGCGGGGGCGGCCAGGCCCAGCGCCCAGAATCCGCCGTCCTCGGCCGGGCCGAACCAGGCGTCGCAGTGCTGCCAGGCGTCCGGTTCCAGGGCGGGGGCGAGGAGTTGGGCGGTGACCTGGGGGGTGTCCATGCCGATGAGCAGGGTGGGGCCGGGGCTGTCGGCGAAGGCGGCGGCCAGCCGTTCGTCGAGGCCGCCCGCGCACTGATGCCGGACGTCGAACCCGGCCGGCAGCCAGCTTCCGGGCCGGCCGTCGAGCACCAGCACCCGCCGCCGGGCGGGCATGGCGCGGACGGCCTGGAGGGTGTCGTACAGCGCGGCCTCGGCCAACTGGGCGGCCTCATAGGGGGTGTAGGGCGGGGTGAGGCGGGTCTTGACCTTGCCGGGCACCGGTTCCTTGGCGATGACCAGGACGGTCGTCGGCCCGGAAAGCCGCGGAGGGCCTGCGGGTCCGGTCATCGGGCCGTCTCCCGCGCATCCGGACGGGGCTCTTCCGGGCGGGGCTCGTCCGACCGGGACGGATCCGCACCGGTCGCGAGCGGCGGGCGGCGCAGCACCCGGCGCATATCGCGTACCGCGTGCCAGGTGCCGCGCCAGGTGCCGGTGACCTTGGAGCGGCCGGTGCGCGGGCGGTAGGGGACGTCGCGTTCGTCGATGCGCCAGCCCGCGTCGGCGGCCCGTACGACCATCTGGAGCGGATAGCCGCTGCGGCGGTCGGTGAGGGCGAGGCCGAGCAGTGCGGTGCGGCGGGCGGCGCGCAGCGGGCCGAGGTCGTGCAGGCGCAGGCCGGTGCGGCGGCGCAGCATCCGGGCCAGTGCCAGGTTGCCGAGCCGGGCGTGCGGGGGCCAGGCGCCGCGGCCCACCGGGCGGCGGCGGCCCAGCACCAAGTCGTATGCGCCGTCCTGCACGGACCGCACGAAGGGGGCGAGCAGGCCCGGGTCGAGGGAGGCGTCGCAGTCGCAGAAGCAGACGATGTCGGCGTCGGCGGCCAGCAGTCCGGCGTGGCAGGCGGCGCCGAAGCCGCGGCGGGGCTCGTGGACGACGGTGGCGCCCAGGTCGCGGGCGAGGGCGGCGGAGCCGTCGGTGGAGCCGTTGTCGACGACGATCGCCCGCCAGCCGTCCGGGATGCGTGCCAGCACCCAGGGCAGGGCCGCGGCCTCGTCCAGGCAGGGCAGCACGACGTCCACCGGGGCCGGGCGCGCGGTGGCGGCGGCCGCGCGGGCCGGTGCCGCCCGCATGCCGTCCCGTGCGAACTCCGCCATCCCCTCGGCGAATCCGGTCGCCGCCCGCCAGCCGAGTTCGTCCGCGATCCGCCGCGAGGACGCCGTGATGTGCCGGACGTCGCCCAGCCGGTACTCCCCCGTGACCACCGGCTCCGGCCCGCCGCACGCCTCCGCCAGCGTCCGGGCCATCTCCCCGACGGTGTGCGGCTCCCCGCTGCCCGTGTTGTACGCGGTCAGGGTCCCCGTCTCCCGGTCGGCCAGGGCCTCCAGCGCCACCACATTGGCCGCCGCGATATCCCGTACGTGCACGAAGTCCCGCCGCTGGCCGCCGTCCTCGTACACGGTCGGTGCCTGCCCGCGGGCCAGCGCCGAGCGGAAGAAGGAGGCGACGCCCGCGTAGGGGGTGTCGCGCGGCATCCCGGGCCCGTAGACGTTGTGGTAGCGCAGCGAGACGGCCCGGCCGCCGGTCGCGCGGGCCCAGGAGCCGGCCAGATGCTCCTGGGTGAGCTTGGTCGTGGCGTACACATTGCGCGGATCGACGGGCGCGTCCTCGCCGACCAGGCCCGGCCGCAGCGCCGCACCGCAGGCGGGGCAGCGCGGCTCGAACCGTCCGGCGTCCAGGTCGGCCACCGCGCGCGGCCCCGGGCGCACCGTCCCGTGTTCGGGGCAGGTGTAGCGCCCCTCCCCGTAGACCACCATCGACCCTGCCAGCACCAGCGCGCCGACCCCGGCCGTGGCCATCTCGGCGAGGAGTACGGCGGTGCCCAGGTCGTTGCAGCCCACGTAGTCGGGCGCGTCCGCGAAGTTCTTGCCCAGGCCGACCATCGCCGCCTGGTGGCAGACCGCGTCCACACCCCGCAGCGCCTCGGCGACGGCCGCGCTCTCCCGTACGTCCGCGACGATACGGCGCACGCCCGGCCGCGGCGCGGGCGGCTCGGGGTGGGCCGACGGCAGCAGCGCGTCGAGGACCACGGGCTCGTGCCCGCGTTCCGCCAGCGCCGCCACGACCTGCGATCCGATGAATCCGGCGCCGCCGGTGACCAGTACACGCATGCCGGTCACGCTAGGCGCGGTACGGCGCTCCGGCCCGCGTGGCGGCGCCCGTGTCACAGGTCCGTAAGATCCGCACGCTCCCCGCACCGCGGTCCCCGCACCACGCGCTCCCCGCACCGCACGGTCCCCGCACCTCGCTCCGCCCGCTCTCCCTTCGGACGGCGATTTGATAACAGACCGCATTCGAGGTATTTCGGTCCGGCATATGACACATATGCTCGGTTCGGGGGCGGTTTCCCCCGCGCAAGATCTCACCCCTGATGCCCCGTCGGAGTACCCCTTGGCCGTGTCGAACAGAGAGCAGCGCACCGGCTCCCGGGTGCTGTTCGCGCTCCCGTACACCGTGATGGCCACGGTCTGCGCGGCGGATCTCCTGGTGGGCCCGGGGCTCGGCCTGCTGCCGCTGGTCTCCCTGGGACCCGCGTTCGCCGGGCTGGTCGGCGGCTGGCGCCGTACGGTCCTCGTCGGGCTGATCGCGGCCGTCCTGTGCGTGGGCCTGGGCCTCCACAGCGATCTGCTGGAGGGGCGGCGGGGGCTGACGGCGCTGCTGACGGTGGCCGGGGTCACCGCCGCCGGTGTGGTGGCCGCCGTCATGCGCCAGCGCCGCGAGGCGGAACTGGCCAGCGTCCGGTCGATCGCCGAGGTCGCCCAGCGCGTCCTGCTGCGCCCGGTCCCGCGCGGCGCGGGCCCGCTGCGCATCGCCGTCTCCTACACCTCGGCGGTGGCCGAGGCGCGGATCGGCGGGGACCTGTACGAGGTGGTGACCTCACCCGGCGGCGTACGGATGATCGTCGGGGACGTCCAGGGCAAGGGCCTGGAAGCGGTGGAGACCGCGGCCGTGGTGCTCGGCGCCTTCCGCGAGGCGGCACATGACGAACCGGATCTGCCCGCGGTCGGCGAACGGGTGGAGAGGGCGCTGAACCGGCACCTGGCCGGCGAACGGTTCGTCACCGCCGTGCTCGCCGAGGTCGGCGACGGCCCCCACGCCACCCTCCTCAACTTCGGCCATCCGGCCCCCCTCGTCGTCCGCCCCACCGGCTCGGTCGCCTTCGCCGCCCCGCCCGACCGCGCCCTTCCCCTCGGCCTCGCCGAGCACGGCTCCGACGCGCCCCTCCCCTACGAGGTGCCGTTCGCCCCCGGCGACCAGCTGCTCTTCTACACCGACGGCGTCACCGAGGCCCGCGACGCGACGGGCCGCTTCTACCCCCTCGACGAACGCGCCGCCCTGCTCAAGGACCCCGACCCCGAGGCGGCACTGCGCGCGGTGCGCGAGGACCTGGTCGAACACGTCGAGGGGCCGCTGCACGATGACGCGGCGATGCTGCTGGTGCGGTACCGGGCCGGGCACGGGGACTAAGGGCTGTCCCGTAATGCCTGGTGGATCAGCGCAGGGCGTCAGATGCACTGCGTTCGCTGCGCTCACTACGTCGGCCGGGTCGTCAGCGCCGTCAACGTCTCGACACATGCGGGCCGTTGCCCGGCCGAGGAGGCGCGGATGTCTCTCCTTCCCGCACTCCGTGAAGCCGCCGCGGACATCGAGGCGGACCCGCGCGTCGCGGGCCGATACGCTCAGGGAACCTGGACATCGCCATGTTCCGCCTCCAGAAAACGGACTTCGCCCTCGCCCGCCATGAGGGCCAGGACGTGGTGTGCGTCTGGCTGAGCCGCTCGGTATCGGACGAGGACGCCGCGCTGGACCTCCTCCTGGACGCCCTCGGCCTCGACCGCGGCGCGCTCTGGTTCCTCGGCAACCCCGAGCGAGGCATCACGGAGCCGGAACCCCCGGCGAGGTTCCCCACCATCTGACGGCATCGCGCATTTCGGCCGCATACCGCGCCGCGCGATCCTTGGCACGGCACACAGATCTCCCGCTGCGGCCGAAGCATTGTCCGCGTGGTGAAGTTTCGTTCGCGCGACTAGCCGAGGATCCTCTCCTCGCGCCCCGGGACTGCCAACGGCCCGCGCACCGCGTCACCCGCCGGACGGCCCCCGGCCGGGCTCGTCCCCATCGGCCCGGTCGCCGCCCGCGGTTCCCTTCCGCTCCCCCACCGCATGCACCCGCCGCTCCCGCTCCGCGCGCCCGGCGGCGGTGGCGACCGACGGCCACACCCGGTCGAAGGCGGCGTTCGTCGCGGCCCCGACCAGTACCGCGAAGGCGGACACGCCGATCCACAGCAGGACGGCCACCGGTGCGGCCAACGACCCGTAGATGGTGGGCCCCTCGACGGTCGAGACGAGGTAGATCCGCAGCAGAAAGCTGCCGAGCACCCAGATCCCGAGCGCGACGACCGCGCCGGGGATGTCCTCCGGCCAGGGCGAACGGACCGGCACGGACGCATGGTAGAGCGTGGTCAGGAAGGCGACGGACAGGATCAGCACGACCGGCCAGTACAGGGTCCGGATGACGTCCGCGCTGGCCGGCAGCCAGCTGACGACCGCGTCCGGTCCGGCCACCATCAGCGGCAGCGCGACGGCGCCGACGACCAGGGCGGCGAGGTAGAGCGCGAACGCCAGCAGGCGGGTCTTGACGATGCCGCGCCGGCCGTCGAGCCCGTACATGATGGTGATGGTGTCGACAAAGACATTCAGCGCCCGGGAGCCGGACCACAGGGCGATGGCGAAGCCGAGCGAGATGACGTCGGGGCGGCGGCCGGTGAAGACGTCGTCCAGCAGCGGGCGGGCGATCTCGTTCACGCCCTTGCCGGAGAGCACGGTGCCGGAGGCGCTGAGGATGTTCTGCCGGATGGTGTCGATGGTCGCGTGACCGATCCACTGCTCCATATAGCCGAGCAGGCCGATCAGTCCGAGCAGCAGCGGCGGCAGCGACAGCAGACAGAAGAACGCCGCCTCGGCGGCCAGACCGGTGACGCGGTACTCCATGCAGGAGTTGACGATGTCCTTGAGCAGCAGCCACGCCAGCCGGCGCTTGGAGACATTGCGGTAGAGGACCCGGGCCCTGGTCAGACGGCCCGCCGGCCGTTTGACTGGTTCGTTTGCTGGCTGCACCTCCTTACCGTATCTGCCATGGCAGCCAGCACTCATACGGTCACGAACCAGCCCCCGCCACTGGTCGGATACGACGTCTTCGCCTCCGATCCGGCGCTCACCGAGGGCATCACGCGGTATATCGACGACGCCCGGCTCGATGCGGTGCGCGAGGAACTGGGCCGGCTGGGGCAGGCGGCCGGTTCGGCGCATGCTCAGCGGTGGGCCGAACAGGCCAACGCCTCCCCGCCTGTCCTGCACACCCACGACCGCTACGGACATCGCCTGGACGAGGTGGAGTTCCACCCGGCCTGGCACCGGCTGCTCGGGCACGCCGTGACGGCCGGCCTCACCGACGCCTGGTCGCGCCCGGACGGCCATGTCCGCCGTACCGCCGGATTCCTGGTCTGGTCACAGGCCGAGGCGGGACACACCTGCCCGGTGTCCATGACGCATGCGGCGGTGCCCGCACTGCGCGCCGATCCGGAGCTGGCCGCCGAGTGGGAGCCGCTGCTGACCTCACGGGTGTACGAGCGGGAGCTGCGGCCGGCCGCCGAGAAGGGCGGGGCGCTGGCCGGCATGGCGATGACGGAGAAGCAGGGCGGCAGCGACGTACGGGCCAACACCACCCGCGCCGAGCCGCTGGCCGCGTCCGGGGAGTACGTCCTGACCGGCCACAAGTGGTTCTGTTCCGCGCCGATGTCGGACGTCTTCCTGGTGCTGGCGCAGGCGCCGGGCGGGCTCACCTGTTTTCTGCTGCCGCGGGTGCTGCCGGACGGGACCCGTAACGCGTTCCGGATCCAGCGGCTCAAGGACAAGCTCGGCAACCGCTCCAACGCCTCGGCGGAGATCGAGTTCGACGGGCAGACCTGGGCGCGCCGGGTGGGCGAGGAGGGGCGCGGGGTGGCGACGATCATCGAGATGGTCGCGGCGACCCGGCTGGACTGTGTGACCGGGTCGGCGGCGGTGATGCGGCAGGCGGTGGCGCAGGCGGTGCACCACTGCGCCTACCGGGAGGCGTTCGGGGGGCCGCTGATCGACAAGCCGCTGATGCGCAATGTGCTGGCCGATCTGGCGCTGGAGTCGGAGGCGGCGACGACGCTGGCGCTACGGCTGGCGGCGGCGTACGACGGCGGCACCGAGCAGGACCGGCACTTTCTGCGGCTGGCGGTCCCGGCCGCCAAGTACTGGGTGACCAAGCGGTGCACACCGGTGGCGGCCGAGGCGCTGGAGTGCCTGGGCGGCAACGGCTATGTCGAGGAGTCGGGGATGCCGCGGCTGCTGCGCGAGGCGCCGCTGAACTCCATCTGGGAGGGCTCGGGAAACGTCCAGGCGCTGGACGCCCTGCGGGCGCTGCGGCACGAACCGGCCGCCCTGAACGCGTACTTGACGGAGATCGGCACGGCCCGCGGCGCGGACCACCGGCTGGACCGGGCGATCAAGGAGCTGTTGACCGAACTCGCCGATCTGCACGGCGTCGAGGCGCGGGCCCGGCGGCTGGTGGAGCGGCTGGCGCTGGTACTGCAGGGGTCGCTGCTGGTGCGGTACGCGCCGCCCGAGGTGGCGGACGCCTTCTGCGCGTCCCGGCTGGGCGGCGACGCGGGCGCGGCATTCGGGACGCTGCCGCACACGCTGGACCTGGCCACGATCGTGACGCGGGCGCGACCGGTCAGGGACTGCTGAGCGCTACGGGAACAATCCCTGGACCTCGCCTCGTTGGTGGCCCGTAGGGGGGCCTTGCGACCCCTACGGGATCTGTTCGGCAACCCCCTGGGGGCTGGCGCGGCGGCGGTTCCGCGTTCCCTCTGGAGGGGCGGGGGCTTCCTCCGGGGACGGGACGGGGGGTTACCGCCGCCGCGCCGGTCAAGGAGGGGTGCCGCGCCGACTCGGCACCCTTCCCGGTCTCAGGGCCATCTCGGCGGGTCCGCCGCGGTCCGCCCGCGTACCGCCGCATCGATGGCCAGGATGAGGTCGCCGTCGGGTGCGTCCGGCCGGAAGCCGACCAGCACCCCGCGGGCCTCGTAGTACCGCAGGACCCGGCCGGCGTCCTCCCCTTCCGCGCGGCCCGGTTCGCGCAGATACGCGACGAGATCGGCGAAGGCCGGCGCGGGCAGCAGACCCCCGAGGCCGGCCACCCTGCCGAGCACCTGGGGTGCGCCGTCGATGACATAGCCGTCGGCGGGCAGCGGCTGACGTCTGATCAGAACGTCGACCGCGGGCAGCCGGGGTACCCCGTAGTGGGCGGCCAGCCGTCCGGCGCGTGCGATACGCAGTCCCTCCGTCGCTCCGATCACCACGACGCGCGGAGCGATCGCCCTCATGATGAGCTCTCCTCCCGCACCGTGCCCTGCGGATGTGGCGGCGGCCGATGGAATCCCCGGCGGACAGCCGGCGGGCTCGCCGACGGGTGACCGGCGCGCCTGCGGACGGGGTCCCCCCGCGCCTTTAAGGCGTGGGGGAGGGAAGCCATCGGCCGCTGGGACCAGATTTCCCGGTACGCGTCATAGGCCACAACGGTTGCATCCCGTTGCAGTGGATCTGCCCAATGGGCCTACGGCTCCGCCCTGGTGACGGCACGATGGGCACGGGCCAGGTGGCGGCACCGGCACCGGTGGCCGCCGTGACAGTTGCGCAACGGGGGGCAGCGTGAAGGACACAGCGATCGGCAGCGCCGTCCGGTCGGCCCAGGACATCCGGGAGACCGCACGCCGCCTCGCCTCGGTCCGTGAGGCCGCGCTCTCGGGGGAGCTGCCGCCCGATGCGCCGCTGGGGGCGCCCCGCCCGGTCATCGGCGAGTCCTGGCTGCGGGCCATCGGCTCGGGCGTCGACCCGGAGCGGGACCGGCTCCAACACCCGCTGCCCATGGCCGAGTTGGAGCACCGTCGCCAGCAGTCCCAGCTGACGACGGTGCTGCCGGTCCTCAACGACGGGCTGCTGGCGGCCGCCGACGCGGCGCAGCAGATCATGGTCGTCACCGATGCCGAGGGCCGGGTGCTGTGGCGGGAGGGCAGCGCGCCGGTCCGGCGGATGGCCGACCGGCTGGGCTTCGACAAGGGCGCCGACTGGACGGAGGGCGTCGTCGGCACCAACGCGATCGGCACCGCGCTGGTGGCCCGGCGCCCGGTGCTGGTGCATTCCGCCGAGCACTTCGTCCGCTCGCACCACCAGTGGACGTGTGCCGCGGCGCCGCTGCACGACCCGCGCGACGGACGCCTGCTGGGCACCGTGGATATCAGCGGCCCGGCGCCCTCCTTCCACCCCACGACGCTGTCCCTGGTCTCCGCCGTCGCCCGGCTCGCGGAGGGCGAGCTGCGCACCCGGCATCACGCGTCACTGGCGCGGCTGCGGTCGAGCGCGGCGCCGGTGCTGGCGCGGATCGGCGGGCGGGCGCTGGCCGTCGATCCGAACGGCTGGACCGCCGGGGTCACCGGAATGACCCCGCCGGACCGGGTGGCGCTGCCCAAGGCGCCCCAGGCCGGTCCGCTGTGGCTGCCGCGGTACGGCATGTGCACGCTGGAGCCGCTGCCCGGCGGCTGGCTGATCCGGATCGGCCGGGAGGAGCCGGCGGACGGGCCCAGCCGGGTGCTGCTGGACGTCAGCGGGCGGGACGGTGCGGCAGTCACCGTCACGGGGCCGGCCGGCGGCTGGTCGCACGAGCTGTCCCCGCGCCACGCCGAGCTGCTGTTCGTCCTCGCCGTGCATCATCCCGAGGGCCGCAGCGCCGCCGAGCTCGCGCAGGACCTGTTCGGCGACCGCGGGCGTACGGTCACGGTGCGCGCCGAGCTGTCCCGGCTGCGCCGCCATCTGGCGGGGGTGCTGACGCACCGGCCGTACCGCTTCGCGGACGGGGTGGAGGTGGAGCTGCGGCTGCCGCCGCGGCGCGTACAGCTGCTGCCGCAGTCGTCGGCGCCGGCGGTGGTGGCGGCGCGGCGGGGGTGAGGGGTTGGGGGTGCGGGGCCGGGCGTGCGCGGTTGGGCGCGTGCGGGGCGGGGCGCGGGCGGAATCAAAAATCGCGTGCGGACGCGCGTTCGTTTCCCCTACGCTGGCCGCGCTCTGAAGACAGCTCTCCAGAAGGACGTCGCGGAACGGGAGCAGCGCGCGCCGCCGCAGGGCAGGTGCGTGGCCAAACGAGTGGGCGACACGACAATCCGTGATGGCGCATGCCCGCATGCCGTCCGGCCCGCCCGTCCTTCTGGAGGACCTCATGTCCGTAGGCCTCGGCCTTCCCATCGGCGATCCCGCGCAGCTGCTCACCTGGGCCCGGCGCGCCGACGCCACTCCCTTCACCACCGTCGCGCTGCTCGACCGGCTGGTGTTCACCAACCCCGAGCCGCTGATCACCCTGGCCACCCTGGCCGGTGCCACCTCCCGTGTCCGGGTGCAGACCGAGGTGCTGCTCGCCCCGCTGCACGCCACGCCGCTGCTCGCCAAGCAGGCCGCCACCCTCGACCTGCTCTCCGGCGGGCGCTTCACGCTCGGCATCGGGCTGGGCGGGCGCGAGGACGACTACCTGGCCGCGGGCGTCGACATCCGTACCCGGGGCCGCCGCCTCGACCAGCAGATGGCGGAGCTGCGGCGACTGTGGGCCGGTGAGCCGTTCGCCGAGGATGTCGGTCCGATCGGTCCCGCTCCGGCGCGGTCCGGCGGCCCCGAGGTGCTCTTCGGCGGCTTTGTGCCCGCCGTGGTGGAGCGGGTCGCCCGCTGGGGCGACGGCTTCCTCGGCGCCGCACTGCCGCCCCAGCAGATGGACGGCATGTTCCGTGATGTGGAGGCCGCCTGGACCCGGGCCGGCCGGGAGGGACTGCCGCGGCTGGTGGCCCAGGTCAACGCGGCTCTCGGCCCTCAGCCGGTGATCGACCGGGCCCGCCGGGAGCTGCGCGCGTACTACGGGCCGGACGCCGGCTGGACCGACCACATCGTGAACGGGATGCTCACCACCCGGGCGCAGATCCGCGACGCGGTGGCCGCGTTCACGGCGATCGGCGCCGATGAGGTGATGCTCTACTGCTGGTCGCCTGACCCGGACCAGGTCGGGCGGCTCGCCGACGCGGTGTTCGGGTAGGCGCGGCCGCCGGTCGGTGAGCCGGTCACCCGATCGGCCGTGTGCTGTCGCCTCCCGCGCGCCGCGCGCCTAGCGTGCCGTCCCAGGACCGTGCGCGGAGGGGAGCACGGCCCCGGGAGGAGAGCGATGAGCCTGTTGGGCCGGCCCGAGGAGCCGCGCGCGGAACCCGCCCCGCGCCGGCCCAACTGGGGCGTGCTGGCCCTGGTCGGCCTCACCGGCTTCGGCATGCTGCGCAGCGGGCTGTCGGACGAGGCCGACGGCCCGCCGCAGCCGGCCGGCGGCACCGCGCTCTCCCGCGCCGACCGCCACCTCTCCGGTCCGCGCCCGCTCGCCCGCTCGGCCGTCTCCCGGGTGGCCATCCCCTCGCTCCGGGTCTCCGCCCCGGTCGTACCGCTCGGCCTGGACAAGGACGGCTGGATAGCCGCCCCGCCCGCGCGGAACCCCAACCTCGCGGGCTGGTACACCCACGCCCCGACGCCGGGCGAGCGGGGCACCGCCGTCATCGTTGGCCATGTCGACACCTATAGCGGCCCCGCGGTCTTCTACCGCCTGGGCTCCCTCAAGAAGGGCCAGACGATCCGGGTGACCCGCAAGGACGGGCGCACCGCGGTTTTCGAGGTCTACGGCGTCCAGGTCTTCAGCAAGCGGCACTTCCCGGCCAGGGAGGTCTACGGCGCCACCGGGCACCCCGAGCTCCGCCTCCTGACCTGTGGCGGCGGCTATTCCGCGAGTGCCGGTTACGCGGGGAATGTGGTGGTCTTCGCCCGAATGACGGGGATCGCGTAGCGGACGTCCGTCCACGCACCGGGCCGGGCCCCGCCACCGAACATCCGTGTGATGTGCTGACGCCATGAGCAGCGTCGCCGTCACCACCTGGTATCTGGAGCAGACCTCGCGCGCCGACCTCGCCCCCGCCGGGCGGCCGCCCTCCGAGCGGGGTGTCCGGATCGTCGGGTCCGAGGTGCCGTCGCCGGAATTCAGCCGGTTCCTCTATACGGCGGTCGGCGGGGACATTCTGTGGACGGACCGGCTGAGCTGGTCGTATGCGCGGTGGGCGGAGTATCTGGCGCGGCCGGGGGTGGAGACCTGGGTGGCGTACGAGCGCGGGACGCCCGCCGGCTTCATCGAGCTGGACGCGCAGCCGGAGGGTGTCGTGGAGATCGCCTACTTCGGGCTGATACCGGGTTTCCGGGGGCGCCGGATCGGCGGGCAGCTGCTCGCGTACGGCACGGAGCGGGCCTGGGACCTGGCGGAGCGGTGGCCGGAACGGGAGCGGACGCGGCGGGTGTGGGTGCACACCTGCAGCGACGACGGCGTGCATGCGAGGGCCAACTACGAGCGGCGCGGGTTCCGGGTGTACGAGACGACGGTGACCGAGGAGCCCCAGGTCGCGATGCCCGGCCCGTGGCCCGGCGCGGGGCCGGTCACGCCGGTCGCCGAGTGACCCATGACACAGTGTCCCAACATTCGGGACAGTGATGTCCAAATCCTGGACGACGGTGGACTGGCCGGAGAACGACGTGCCACGCTTCCGTCATGTCCAGAGCTGGAATTGCCTTGGTGAGTCGGCGGCACGTCGACCTCGGCCGCATGTCCAGCGCCATTTGTCGGGCAGGCTGACGAAGCGCCGACCAGGGCTCCGAGCCCCGGCCCGGCACCGCCAGCACCACCGATTTCCCGCCGTCCCCATCGTCGCGGACAGGCCGGCACCCGCCCCTGCAGCACACCTCCGACGCGTTGCCACGCGCCGCGTTTCGGTATGTCTGCACAGGTCACCGCGGGCACGCCGGGCCCGTCCGCACCCTTGAGCCCGCCCAGAAGGACGTACACCCATGGCCGCCGACACCCCGGAACTCCCCCAGCCCTCGGCCGGGGCCGCAAAGCCGCGCCGCAAGGCCGGCCGCCACCGCGGCGAGGGCCAGTGGGCCGTTGGCCACTTCACGCCGCTCAACGGCAACGAGCAGTTCAAGAAGGACGACGACGGTCTCAATGTGCGGACACGCATTGAGACGGTCTACTCCAAGGCCGGCTTCGACTCCATCGACCCCAACGACCTGCGCGGACGGATGCGTTGGTGGGGTCTGTACACCCAGCGCAGGCCCGGGATCGACGGCGGCAAGACCGCGATCCTGGAGCCGGAGGAGCTGGACGACAAGTACTTCATGCTGCGGGTCCGCATCGACGGCGGGCGGCTGACCACCGAGCAGCTGCGGGTGATCGGCGAGATCTCGCAGGAGTTCGCCCGCGGCACCGCCGACATCACCGACCGGCAGAACGTCCAGTACCACTGGATCCGCATCGAGGACGTCCCGGAGATCTGGCAGCGGCTCGAAGCCGTCGGCCTGTCGACCACCGAGGCGTGCGGTGACACCCCCCGCGTCATCCTCGGCTCGCCGGTCGCCGGTATCGCCGAGAACGAGATCATCGACGGCACCCCGGTGATCGAGGAGATCCACCGCCGGATCGTCGGCAACCCCGAGTTCTCCAACCTGCCGCGCAAGTTCAAGTCCGCGGTCTCCGGCTCGCCCCTGCTGGACGTCGCGCACGAGATCAACGACATCTCGTTCGTCGGCGTCGAGCACCCCGAGCACGGCCCCGGCTTCGACGTCTGGGTCGGCGGCGGCCTCTCCACCAACCCCAAGCTCGGTGTCCGGCTGGGCGCCTGGGTCTCGCGCGAGGAGGCCGCCGATGTCTACGAAGGCGTCATCTCGATCTTCCGCGACTACGGCTACCGCCGGCTGCGCACCCGCGCCCGCCTGAAGTTCCTGGTCGCCGACTGGGGCCCGGAGAAGTTCCGCCAGGTGCTGGAGGACGAGTACCTCAAGCGGAAGCTGACCGACGGCCCCGCCCCGGCCCAGCCCGACCAGCAGTGGCGCGACCACGTCGGCGTGCACAAGCAGACGGACGGCCGCTTCTACGTGGGCTTCGCCCCGCGCGTCGGCCGGGTCGACGGCGCCACCCTCACCAAGATCGCCGACCTGGCCGCGGAGCACGGCTCGGGCCGGCTGCGGACCACCGCCGAGCAGAAGATGATCGTGCTGGACATCGACGAGTCGCAGGTCGACTCGCTGGTCTCCGGTCTGGAGTCGCTGGACCTGCGGGTCACGCCGTCCCCGTTCCGGCGCGGCACGATGGCCTGCACCGGCATCGAGTTCTGCAAGCTGGCGATCGTCGAGACCAAGGGCCGCGGCTCCTCGCTGATCGACGAACTCGAGCGCCGTCTCCCGGAGTTCGAGGAGCCGGTCACCATCAACCTCAACGGCTGCCCGAACGCCTGCGCCCGTATCCAGGTCGCGGACATCGGTCTCAAGGGCCAGCTGGTGCTGGACGACGACGGCAACCAGGTCGAGGGCTACCAGGTCCACCTGGGCGGCGCGCTGGGCCTGGAGGCCGGATTCGGCCGTAAGGTCCGCGGACTGAAGGTCACCGCCGACGAACTGCCCGACTACGTCGAGCGGGTGCTGCGCAACTTCCAGGAGCAGCGCACCGACGGTGAGCGGTTCGCCCAGTGGGCCGCCCGCGCGGAAGAGGGTGCGCTGAAGTGAGCGAGCGTGCCGCCCCGTTCTACTGCCCGTACTGCGGTGACGAGGACCTGCGGCCCTCCGAGGAGGGTTCGGTCCGCGGCGAGGGTGCCGCCTGGGAATGCCGTTCGTGCAGCCGCGCGTTCCGGCTGAAGTTCCTGGGCCTGCTCTCGCAAGGGCTGTCCGCTTCCCCGTCACCCTCTGCCGGAGGTGCGTCGTGACCACTGCCACCGATCTGCCGCAGCTCGCCGAGCGCGCGGGCCGCGACCTGGAGGACGCGGCCCCGCTCGAGATCCTCACCTGGGCCGGCGAGACGTTCGGCGCCCGCTTCTGCGTCACCTCCTCCATGGAGGACGCGGTCGTCGCCCACCTCGCCTCGCGCGCCATCCCCGGCGTGGACGTGGTGTTCCTCGACACCGGCTACCACTTCCCGGAAACCATCGGGACGCGGGACGCGGTCGCCGAGGTGATGGACGTCAACGTCATCACCCTGACGCCCCGTCAGACGGTCGCGGAGCAGGACGCCCGGTACGGGCCGAAGCTGCACGACCGGGACCCGGACCTGTGCTGCGCGCTGCGTAAGGTCAAGCCGCTCGAAGAGGGCCTGACCGGCTACGACGCCTGGGCGACCGGGCTGCGCCGGGACGAGTCCCCGACCCGGGCGAACACCCCGGTCGTCGGCTGGGACGCCAAGCGCCAGAAGGTCAAGATCTCGCCGATCGCCCGCTGGACGCAGGCCGATGTGGATGCCTACGTCGCCGAGCACGGCGTGCTCACCAACCCGCTGCTGATGGACGGTTACGCCTCCGTCGGCTGCGCCCCCTGCACCCGCCGGGTTCTGGCGGGCGAGGACGCGCGGGCGGGCCGCTGGGCAGGCAGTAACAAGACCGAGTGCGGCTTGCACTGATGGCCGAACTGCAGGATTTTCGGGGCGCGGCCGAGGGCACATTGCGCACAGCGCAGGGCACCTCGCCGGGCACACAGGATGTTCAGGACGTTGCGGATGTTCAGGAGAAGCCGATGACGGGCGCCACGGTGTGGCTGACCGGACTGCCGAGCGCAGGCAAGACCACGATCGCGTATGCGCTCGCGGAGCGGCTGCGCGGCGAGGGCCGCCGGGTCGAGGTCCTCGACGGCGACGAGATCCGCGAATTCCTCTCCGCCGGCCTCGGCTTCACCCGCGCCGACCGGCACACCAACGTCCAGCGGATCGGGTTCGTCGCCGAGCTGCTGGCGAGCAACGGGGTCACCGCCCTGGTGCCGGTGATCGCGCCGTACACGGAGTCCCGTGAGGCGGTGCGCAAGCGCCACCAGGCCGAGGGCAGCGCGTACCTCGAGGTGCATGTGGCCACCCCGGTCGAGGTGTGCTCCGAGCGCGATGTGAAGGGGCTGTACGCCAAGCAGGCGGCCGGTGAGATATCCGGGCTGACCGGCGTGGACGACCCCTACGAGCAGCCCGAATCGCCCGACCTGCGCATCGAGTCGCACACCCAGACCGTGCAGGAGTCCGCAGCCGCGCTCTACGAGCTGCTCGTCGAAAGGGGACTGGCGTGACCACCGCGACCGTTCGTACCGAGACCGGCGGCGAGTCCGGCGACAGCCCGTACGCGCTGTCGCACCTGGACGCCCTGGAGTCCGAGGCGGTGCACATCTTCCGGGAGGTGGCGGGCGAGTTCGAGCGGCCGGTGATCCTCTTCTCCGGTGGCAAGGACTCCATCGTCATGCTGCACCTCGCGCTGAAGGCGTTCGCGCCGGCCGCGGTGCCCTTCTCCCTCCTGCACGTCGACACCGGGCACAACTTCCCCGAGGTCCTCGACTACCGCGACCGCACCGTCGAGCAGCACGGCCTGCGGCTGCACGTCGCCTCCGTACAGGACTTCATCGACCGCGGTGAGCTGCGCGAGCGCCCCGACGGCACCCGTAACCCGCTGCAGACCGTGCCGCTGCTGGACGCCATCGAGAAGAACCGCTTCGACGCGGTCTTCGGCGGCGGCCGCCGGGACGAGGAGAAGGCCCGCGCCAAGGAGCGGGTGTTCTCGCTGCGCGACGAGTTCGGCGGCTGGGACCCGCGCCGGCAGCGCCCCGAGCTGTGGCAGCTCTACAACGGCCGCCACTCGCCCGGCGAACACGTCCGCGTCTTCCCGCTGTCCAACTGGACCGAGCTGGACGTATGGCAGTACATCGCCCGCGAGAAGATCGAACTGCCCGCCATCTACTACGCCCATGAGCGCGAGGTCTTCGGCCGGGCCGGCATGTGGCTGTCGCCCGGCGAGTGGGGCGGCCCCAAGGACGGCGAGACCCTCGAGACGCGGTGGGTGCGCTACCGCACGGTGGGCGATATGTCCTGCACCGGTGCGGTCGACTCCGACGCCGACACCATCGAGGCCGTCATCGCGGAGATCGCCGCATCCCGGCTCACCGAGCGGGGCGCAACGAGGGCCGACGACAAGATGTCCGAGGCCGCCATGGAGGACCGTAAGCGCGAGGG
The DNA here is from genome assembly GCF_055565615.1 of Streptomyces sp. NPDC028368. NCBI lineage: Bacteria > Bacillati > Actinomycetota > Actinomycetes > Kitasatosporales > Streptomycetaceae > Streptomyces > Streptomyces sp. NPDC028368. The sequence continues at coordinate 119,321 of NZ_JBVHTY010000009.1, forward strand.
GTACTTCTAACAATGAGCACCACCAATGCTGTTGAGGGCGATGGGGGTCCCCCCTGCTCGAGCGGAGCCGAGAGCTTGGGGGAGGACGCCGGCGCGACCTCGTTGCTGCGGTTCGCCACCGCCGGCTCCGTCGACGACGGCAAGTCGACCCTGGTCGGCCGGCTGCTCCACGACTCCAAGTCGGTGCTCGCCGACCAGCTCGAGGCCGTCGAGCGGGCCTCGCTGGGCCGCGGGCAGGAGACGCCCGACCTGGCGCTGCTGACCGACGGGCTGCGCGCCGAGCGGGAGCAGGGCATCACCATCGATGTCGCCTACCGCTACTTCGCCACACCCCGGCGCCGCTTCATCCTCGCCGACACCCCGGGACACGTGCAGTACACCCGCAACATGGTCACGGGTGCCTCGACGGCCGAGCTGGCCGTCGTCCTGGTCGACGCCCGTAACGGTGTCGTCGAGCAGACCCGGCGGCACGCGGCCGTGGCCGCTCTGCTGCGCGTCCCGCACGTCGTCCTCGCGGTCAACAAGATGGACCTGGTCGACTACGCCGAGCCCGTCTTCGCCGCCATCGCCGAGGAGTTCACCACCTACGCCGCCTCGCTGGGCGTCCCGGAGATCACCGCGATCCCGATCTCGGCGCTGGCCGGCGACAACGTCGTGTCCCCCTCGGCCAACATGGACTGGTACGGCGGCCCGACCGTGCTGGAGCACCTGGAGACCGTCCCGGTCGTCGCTGATCCCGCCGAGGACCCCGGCCGCTTCCCGGTCCAGTACGTGATCCGTCCGCAGACCGCCGAACACCCCGACTACCGCGGCTACGCGGGCCAGATCGCCTCAGGCGTGCTGCGCGTCGGCGACCCGGTGACCGTGCTGCCCTCGGGCCGCACCAGCACCATCGAGGCGATCGACGTGCTCGGCCAGGCCGTGGACGTCGCCTGGGCGCCGCAGTCGGTGACCGTCCGGCTCAGCGACGACCTCGACATCTCGCGCGGTGACCTGATCGCCCCGACCGCCTCGGCGCCGTCGGTCTCCCAGGACATCGAGGCCACGATCTGCCATGTCGCGGACCGTCCGCTGACCGTCGGCCAGCGGGTGCTGCTCAAGCACACCACCCGCACGGTCAAGGCGATCGTCAAGGACATCCCCTCCCGTCTGACACTGGACGACCTCTCCCAGCACCCGGCGCCGGGCGAGCTGGCCGCCAACGACATCGGCCGGATCGTGGTGCGGACCGCCGAGCCGCTGGCCCTGGACGCCTACGCCGACTCCCGGCGCACCGGCTCCTTCCTGCTGATCGACCCGGCGGACGGTACGACGCTGACCGCGGGCATGGCGGGCACCGCCTTCGCGGAGGCGGCCGCGGAAGCCGCCCCGGCAGCCGAGGCGGACAACGACGGATGGGACTTCTGAACATGCTGAAAGACATGTTTTCCACCTTCGCGATTGAGGGCGGCCGCATCGGCAGCGGCGCCCTCGGAAGCGGGCAGGGAGGAGTCGGGCGATGTGTGTGCTGACGATGCTCGACTCCGTACCCCCCACACCCCCCTTCCGAAGATCCATCGATCTGCCGGGCGCGCCTTAGAGGGGCGCGTACTGCCCCGGCCCTCCGAGAGGAACTCCTCCCGTGTCTGCCGTTCGTCACCGCCTGCTGGCGGCCGCTGTCTCCGTACCACTCCTGGTGGGCGTGCTGGGCGCCTGCGGCTACGGCTCCGAGGCCAAGAAGGACACCACGGCCGCCGTCGCCCCCAAGGGGCCGAAGACTGACGGGCTCGATCAAGTCCGGATCGGGCTCTTCGGCAACACCACGCACGCCACCCCGCTGATCGGCCTCCAAAAGGGCCTGTTCCAGAAGGAACTGGGCGGCACGGAGGTCAAGCCCTCCGTCTTCAACGCGGGCCCCGCCGAGATCGAGGCGCTCAACTCCGGCTCCATCGACATCGGCTGGATCGGCCCCTCCCCCGCGATCAACGGCTACGTCAAGTCGCACGGCAAGAGCCTGAAGATCATCGCCGGTTCGGCGTCCGGCGGTGTCTCGCTGGTGGTCAACCCGAAGAAGATCAAGAGCCTGGACGATCTCAAGGGCAAGAAGATCGCCACCCCGCAGCTGGGCAACACCCAGGACGTGGCGCTGCTGAACTTCCTGGCCGGCAAGGGCTACAAGGTCGACGCCACGACCGGCAAGGGCGATGTCACCGTCCAGCGCACCGACAACAAGGTGACGCCGACCGCCTTCGAGCAGGGCTCCATCGACGGCGCCTGGGTGCCCGAGCCGACGGCCTCCAAGCTGGTCGCCGCGGGCGGCAAGTCGATCCTGGACGAGAAGAAGCTGTGGAAGGACGGCAAGTTCGTCATCACGAACGTGATCGTCTCCCAGAAGTTCCTCAAGGAGCACCCCAAGGCCGTCGAGGCGGTGCTGCGCGGCTCGGTGCGGACCAACACCTGGATCCGGTCCCACCCGGACGAGGCGAAGAAGGCGCTCAACGACCAGCTCGCCGACTCGCACTTCTCCGGCAAGGCGCTGCCGGAGAACGTCATCGACCCGGCGTTCAAGAACGTCGACATCACCGATGACCCGCTGGCCGCCACCCTGCAGCAGGAGGCGGACCACGCCGTCAAGGCGGGTCTGCTGAAGAAGCCCGATCTCAAGGGCATCTACGACCTCACCCTGCTGAACAAGGTGCTCAAGTCCGAGGGCAAGCAGCCGATCGACGACGCCGGCCTCGGCAGCTGATCGCCCTCCATCCCGTAGCACCGCAGTCCCCCAGGAGGTGACACCGATGACGACCACCACACTCACCAAGCAGCCCGCCCCGGCGGCCCCGGCCGGCACCGTGCCGTACGCCGCTCGTATCGACCATGTCTCGAAGTCGTTCGGCCGCCCCGGCGCGCAGCAGCATGTGCTGGATGACATCAGCATCGATGTCGCACCGGGCGAATTCGTCTGCCTCCTGGGGGCCTCGGGCTGCGGTAAGTCCACCCTGCTCAATCTCGTGGCCGGTCTCGACGCGCCGTCGGCCGGCAGCATCGAGACGCCGGACGGCCGGCCGGCCCTGATGTTCCAGGAACACGCGCTGTTCCCGTGGCTGACCGCGGGCCGCAACATCGAACTGGCGCTGCGGCTGCGCGGGGTGCCGCGCGGCGAGCGCCGTGCCGAGGCCGAGCGGCTGCTCGACCTCGTCCGGCTGCGCGGTGCGTACGGCAAGCGCGTGCACGAGCTGTCCGGCGGTATGCGCCAGCGTGTCGCCATGGCCCGCGCGCTGGCCCAGGACAGCCAGCTGCTGCTGATGGACGAGCCGTTCGCCGCGCTCGACGCCATCACCCGCGACGTCCTGCACGACGAACTCACCCGCATCTGGCGCGAGACGAACCTCTCGGTCCTCTTCGTCACCCACAACGTCCGCGAGGCCGTACGGCTCGCCCAGCGCGTGGTGCTGCTCTCCTCCCGCCCCGGCAAGATCGCCCGCGAGTGGCAGGTGGACATCCCGCAGCCGCGACGCATCGAGGACGCCGCGGTCGCCGACCTTTCCGTCGAGATCACCGAACAGCTCCGTGGGGAGATCCGCCGCCATGGCCAGCACTGAGACCACGTCCGACACCGGAACGGCCGGCGAAGCCGCCGCCGCTCCGGATGCCGGCACGCCCGCCGAAGCGACCGTGCGGCCGCCCGCCGCGCGCGACACCTCCGGTGACCTCGCCGGTCTGGAGGCCGGGCTCGACGCCCTGGAATCCACCGTCGTCGCCCGTCAGCCCTGGCTGCGTACCGCCGTCTCGAAGGCGCTGCCTCCCCTCGTCGCCATCGCGATCGTCCTGGCGCTGTGGCAGCTCGCCTACCACTTCCAGCTCAAGGCGCACTACCTGCTGCCGAGCCCGGTGGAGGTCGCCCGTTCCCTGCGGGACAAGTGGCTCGAGGGCACGCTGCTGAGCTATGTGTGGACCAGCGTCTCCCGAGGTGCCCTCGGCTTCCTGGCCTCGGTCGTCATCGGGACCGCCCTCGGTCTGGTCGTCGCCCGCGTCAAGGCCGTACGGGCGGCGATCGGCCCGATCCTGAGCGGTCTGCAGTCCCTCCCCTCGGTGGCCTGGGTCCCGGCGGCGATCATCTGGTTCGGCCTGAGCGACGCCACCATCTACGCGGTGGTGCTGCTCGGTGCCGTGCCCTCCATCGCCAACGGCCTGGTGGCCGGCGTCGACCAGATCTCCCCCCTCTACCTGCGGGCGGGCCGCACCATCGGCGCCACCGGCCTCGCGGGCGTACGGCATGTCCTCCTGCCCGCCGCGCTCCCCGGCTACATCGCCGGCCTCAAGCAGGGCTGGGCCTTCTCCTGGCGCTCCCTGATGGCCGCCGAACTGATCGTCAACGCGCCCGACCTGGGCACCGGCCTGGGCCAGCTGCTGGAACAGGGCCGCGAGATCGGCGACATGTCCTGGGTGCTGTCCGCGATCCTGCTGATCCTCATCGTCGGTATCGGTATCGAGCTGCTGATCTTCGCCCCGATCGAGCGGCGGGTACTGCGCAGCCGCGGCCTCCTCGTCAAGAGCTGAACCATGGACGCACACCCCACACTCCTCGTCATCGCCCATGGCAGCCGCGACCCGCGGCACGCGGCGACCGTCTCCGCGCTCTGCGCGCGGGTGCGGTCGCTGCGGCCGGGGCTGCGGGTCGAGGTCGGCTATCTCGACTTCAACGCGCCCAGCGTGCCCCGGGTGCTGGAGCGCCTGTCGGCCGAGGGGATACGGGATGTGGTGGCGCTGCCGCTCCTCCTCACCCGCGCCTTCCACGCGAAGTCCGATATCCCGGCGGTACTGCGGGAGGCCGCGCTGCGGCTGCCCCTGCTGACCGTCCATCAGGCCGAGGTGCTCGGCCCCTCCTCCCTCCTGACCGCCGCGCTGGAGCGGCGGCTGGAGGAAGCCGGGCTGCGGCCCGGCGACCGCCGCTCGACCGGGGTCGTGCTGGCCTCGGCGGGCTCCAGTGACCCGGAGGCGATCGCAGTGATCGCTGAAATCGCGCGGGAGTGGCGGCGCACCGCTGGTTGGTGTGCCGTGCGACCTGCGTTCGCCTCCGCATCTCTTCCCCGTACGGCGGATGCCGTGCGGGCGCTACGGGCCGACGGCGCCGACCGGGTCGCCGTCGCCCCCTATGTCATCGCGCCCGGCTTCCTCCCGGACCGCATCGCCGCCGGGGCCCGCGAGGCCGGCGCGGACATCCTCGCGCCGGTGCTCGGCCCCGCCCCCGAGCTGGCCCGGCTCCTGCTCCGGCGCTACGACCAGGCGGCCGAGGGCCGCATCCGGCGGCGGCTGACGGCGCTGAGCGCCTGACGGGAGCCGTGCGTCCGTCGCGCGCCGACGCCTGCGAGCCGTCGTCGGCGGGTGCCGTTCCGCCGCCGTCACCGCGCTGTAGAGGTCGGAGAGGGTGGAGGTGACCACGCGGGCGGTGAACGTCGAGGCGTTGAAGCTGTGTTCGGCGTAGAGGATCAGCGAGGTCTCGAAGCAGCGCACGACCTCGGGGGCGGGAACGGTGCCGAAAGCACATGTGGAAGAAGTTCTCGGCGTAGCCGAGGCGCGGGTCGGGCCGGAGGGGCTCCAGCCCAGCCCGTGCCGTCTGCGGTGGTCGGCGGCGACCACGGCCGGCAGGCAGGCCAGCAGGGGCAGGGACTTGGCGGTGGTGCGGTCCAGCGGGCGCAGGGCGCGTTCGCGGGCCCGGAACTCCGCCAGCTGCGCGGGGTCGGGGAGTTCGCCGTACCAGAGGAGGTGGGCGACTTCCTCGAAGGAGCAACGGGCTGCCAGGTCCTGGACCGGATAGCCGCGGCAGGTAAGGGAGTTGGTCTCCTGGATGACCGTGGAGATCTCCGTGGTGTCGACGAAGACGCCGGCGAGACCGCGGTGGATGTCCGGCTTCTGCTGCTCCGACGGGATGACAGTGGGCATGGCGGTCCTCCGTGGGGTGCGGGGATGGGCCGGGCGCGGTCAGGCGCCGCACCCCGGACATCGGCGACCGCCGCGCGTCCCCGGCCGCGGAACGCGCGATCAGATGTCCGGTTCGGCGACGGGGTACGGCACGAACGTGCTGCTGTTCTCGTCCACCGCGAGCCGGCGGTCCAGCGGCGGCACCGCCCGCTGCGGGCAGTCGGTGCGTTCGCAGATCCGGCAGCCCATGCCGATCGGGGTGGCCGCCGCCGCGTTGCCGAGGTCCAGGCCGTCCGAGTAGACGAGCCGGGAGGCATGCCGGACCTCGCAGCCGAGGCCGATGGCGAACGTCTTGCCGGGCTCACCCCAGCCACCGCGGTGCCGGGTGATCGCTCGGGCGGTCCACAGGTAGCGCTGCCCGTCCGGCATCGCGGCGATCTGGACGTGGATGCGGCCGGGCGCGGCGAACGCCTCGTAGACGTTCCACAGCGGACAGGTACCGCCCGCCCGGGAGAAGTGGAAGCCGGTCGCCGACTGCCGTTTGGACATATTGCCCGCGCGGTCCACCCGCACGAACGAGAACGGCACTCCCCGCAGGCGCGGGCGCTGGAGGGTGCTCAGGCGGTGGCAGACCGTCTCGTAGCCGAGACCGAACTGGTCGGTGAGCCGCTCGATGTCGTAGCGCGCCTCTTCCGCCGCCGCGTGGAAGCGGCGGTACGGAAGGATCAGTGCGGCGGCGAAGTAGTTGGCGATGCCGATGCGGGCCAGCGACCAGGCGGCGGAGTCCGGGGTGAAGTCCTCCGAGGCGAGGCGGGACAGTTCGTCGTCGTATTCGAGGAACGCCAGCTGCGTGGCCATCCGGAACGCCTGCTGGCCGGGGCGCAGCCTGCTCGACAGGCGCAGAACGCGCTCGGCGGCGTCGTAGCGGTGCAGGGCGCGCGAGTCGGCCGATACCCGTACGTCGTGGCGGTCGGCCAGGCGGGCGGCCAGGATGCGCACGACCTCACCGGGGCGGATGCGGATCTCGGTGGCGAGCTGTTCGGCGGCCAGGTCGGCGTCGTGGAGGTAGTTCCGGCGGCGGTAGAAGAATTCGCGGATCTCCTCGTGCGGGGAACGCGGCAGCGCGGCGACGGTCTGCCCCCTTCCCTCCGCGGCTTCGGCCAGCCGCTCGGCGAGCTGGTGGTTGCGGCGGCCGAGATCGACCAGCACTCCGGCGACGGTCGGCATGCGGGAGGCAAGTTCCGCGATGTCGGCGGGCGATACCCGGTCGGCGGTGATCTCGTTGGCGAGTGCGTCGCGCAGATCGGCGACGAGCCTGCTGGTGTCGCGCTCGGAGAAGAACCCCGCGTCGACACCGAACACCTCGGTGAGACGAAGCAGGACGGGGACGGTCAGCGGCCGTGAGTCGTGTTCCATCTGGTTGAGGTAGCTGGGCGAGATCTCCAGCATGCGCGCCAGGGCCGCCTGGCTCAGGCGCCGGTCGTCGCGAAGCCGTCGCAGGCGTGCTCCGGCGTAGGTCTTGCTCACGGTGATCGCCGTCCCTCTCCGCGGGAGTCTCCGCGCTGGATCTTCAGCGGACCATAGCCTGCCCGAACCTTCGCAAGGTTGGCAAAGACGGGTGGGAAGATACGCAAAACTTGGCACAACTCCACGGTTGATGGCACTCAGTGCCGGTGTCAGAGTCTGAGTACGGCCCGCCGGAACCGGCGACCGAAGCGGAACACCGGGCACGATTCATGCCCTGATGTCGGAGAACCCGGCCGTTCCAGACGGAAGTCCGCGCAACATTGCTCACCCTTGATCGCGCAGGGAACTCCGGCGGGCCGCATCTGAAGACGGCACCCAGTGCCACATTCGCATCTTTGACAAGACACAGGCAGACCCGGGAGACGGTCATGGCACAGGCAAGCACGACGACGGCCGCAGAGCTGGCGCAGCGGTGGGCGGCCGACCCCCGCTGGAAGGGCATCGAGCGCACCTACACGGCCGAGGACGTGGTCCGGCTGTCGGGCAGCGTCCGTGAGGAGCACACCCTGGCCCGGCGCGGTGCCGAGCGGCTGTGGCGGCAGCTGCACGAGCAGGACTACATCCACGCGCTGGGCGCGCTGACCGGCGGCCAGGCGGTGCAGCAGGTCAAGGCCGGCCTCCAGGCGATCTACCTCTCCGGCTGGCAGGTCGCCGCCGACGCCAACCAGGCCGGCCACACCTACCCCGACCAGAGCCTCTACCCGGCCAACTCCGTGCCGCAGGTGGTGCGACGGATCAACAACGCACTTCTGCGCGCCGATCAGATCGCCACCGCGGAGGGCGGCAGCGACACCACCGACTGGCTCGCACCGATCGTCGCCGACGCCGAGGCCGGCTTCGGCGGGCCGCTCAACGTCTTCGAACTGACCAAGGCGATGATCGCGGCCGGCGCCGCGGGCATCCACTACGAGGACCAGCTCGCGTCCGAGAAGAAGTGCGGCCACCTCGGCGGCAAGGTCCTCGTGCCCACCGGCCAGCACATCCGCACCCTCAACGCCGCCCGCCTCGCTGCCGACATCGCCGACGTGCCCACCCTCATCGTGGCCCGTACGGACGCCCTCGCGGCAAACCTGCTGACCAGCGACATCGACGAGCGCGACGCCCGGTTCGTCACCGGAGAGCGCACCGCCGAGGGCTTCTACCGGGTCCAGAACGGCATGGCCCCCGTCATCGCCCGCGGCCTGGCCTACGCGCCCTACGCCGACCTCATCTGGGTGGAGACGGGGACGCCGGACCTGGCGCAGGCCCGCGAGTTCGCGGAGGCGATCCACGCGGAGCACCCGGACCAGATGCTGGCGTACAACTGCTCGCCGTCGTTCAACTGGAAGGCCGCCCTCGACGACGACCAGATCGCCAAGTTCCAGCGGGAGCTGGCAGCGATGGGCTACCGCTTCCAGTTCATCACCCTGGCCGGCTTCCACTCCCTCAACCACGGCATGTTCGACCTGGCCCGCGGCTACGCCGAGTCCGGCATGACCGCCTACGTCGACCTCCAGGAGAAGGAGTTCGCCGCCCAGGAGCACGGCTTCACCGCGGTCAAGCACCAGCGAGAGGTCGGTACCGGCTACTTCGACCAGGTGTCGACGGCCCTCAACCCGGCTTCCTCGACCACCGCGCTCGCCGGCTCCACCGAGGAGGAGCAGTTCCACTAGGAACCGCTCGGCCCTCTCCGGGCGCCGCCGGCCCCGCTGTTGGCCCCCATGGCTCGGCGCGTATGCGGCCGGCCGCCCCGTATCCAGGTGAGGGCCGGACGACCGTCTCCGTCCGGCCCTCACCGCTCCGCTCCACTCCGCCCGTTGAGGAGATGCGCATGTCCACCACCGAACTGACCAGCCGTGTCCAGGTGCTCGGCGCTTCCCCAAGCTCTCGACTCGGCTCGAGCAGGGGAGGCCCCAATGGCGACCGCTTCGACGAGATCCTCACACCCGCCGCCCTTGATTTCCTCGGGTGCCTCGCCCACACCTTCGCCGACCGGTACCGCGACATCCTCACCGAGCGCCGCCGCCGCGCCCTTCGCCTCTCTTCCGGGTCCCCGCTCGACTTCTCGCGGGCCACCTCCGCCATCCGCGCCGATCCGCACTGGCGGGTCGCACCGCCCGCGCCGGGTCTCACCGACCGCCGGGTGGAGATCACCGGGCCGCCGGAGCGCCGGATGACGGTCGACGCGCTCAACTCCGGGGCGCAGGTGTGGCTGGCCGATTTCGAGGACGCCACCTCCCCCACCTGGGACAACATCATCGGCGGCCAGTTGAACCTGCTGGACGCCATCGAGCGGCGGATCGACTTCACGGCACCCGACGGCGCGGAGTACCGCCTCGGCGACCGGCTCGCGACCATCGTCGTCCGCCCGCGCGGCTGGCACCTCACCGAAGAGCATCTCCTCGTCGACGGCCGTCCCGTGCCCGCCTCGCTCGTCGACTTCGGCCTGTACTTCTTCCACTGCGCGCAGCGCCAGATCGACGCCGGCTCCGGCCCGTACTTCTACCTCCCCAAGCTGGAGAACGCCTGCGACGCCCGCCTGTGGAACGACGTGTTCGTCCTCGCCCAGGATCTGCTCGGCATCCCGCGGGGCACCATCCGCGCCACCGTCCTGATCGAGACGGTCACCGCGGCCTTCGAGATGGAGGAGATCCTCTACGAGCTGCGCGAGCACAGCGCCGGGCTCAATGCGGGCCGCTGGGACTACCTCTTCAGCCTGATCAAGATCTTCGCGCATCGCCCCGACTTCTCGCTCCCCGACCGGAAGCGGGTCACCATGACGGCGCCCTTCCTGCGGGCCTACACGGAACTCCTCGTGCGCACCTGCCACAAGCGCGGTACGCACGCCATCGGCGGCATGGCCGCGCATGTGCCCAGCCACGACGCACAGGCCGACGGGGCCGCTCTCGCCACGGTGCGTCTCGACAAGGAGCGCGAGGCGGAGGCCGGCTTCGACGGGACGTGGGTCGCCCACCCCGGGCTTGTCCCCTTCTGCCGCGACATCTTCAACGGCGTGCTGGGCGGGCAGCCGCACCAGATCGACCGCACCCGGGAGGATGTCGACGTTCCGGCCGAGGCGCTCCTGGCCGTCCGGCGCACCGCGGGACCGCCCACCGAGGAAGGCGTGCGCGCCAACATCTCTGTCGCGTTGCGCTACTTCGACGCTTGGCTGCGCGGCACCGGTGCCGTGGCACTGGAGGGGTTGATGGAGGACGCGGCAGCCGCCGAGATCGCCCGAGCGCAGATCTGGCAGTGGCTGCGCCACGGCGCCGTCGACCGGGACACGGTGCTCGGCCTCCTCGACGGCGAGATCGCCGCCTTGGGAGCCGAGTACCCCTGGGCACGGCTCGACGACGTCCGGGAGCTGTTCGAACGGACCGCTCTCGCCAAGGAGCTCCCCGCCTTCTTCACCCCGGACGCCTACGCCCGCCATCTCGTGCACCGTGCGGAGGTCACGGCATGAGCGCCGCGCTGAACACCGCGATCCGACGGGTCGGAGTCGTCGGCGGCGGCCAGATGGGCGCGGGCATCGCCGAGGTGTGCGCCCGCGCCGGGCTCGACACCGTGGTCTGCGAGGCCGATGCGACCGCGGCCCGTGCGGCCCGCGAGCGGGTGGCCGTCTCCCTCGAACGCGCCGTCCAGCGCGGCAAGTTGGACCGTATCTCGGCCGAGGACGCTCTGACCCGGATGGTCTTCACCGGCAGTCTCGACGACCTCGCGGACCGGCAGCTCGTCATCGAGGCGATCGTCGAGAACGCCGCGGCCAAGACCGACGTCTTCGCCGCCCTCGACAAGATCGTCGAGGATGAGGAGGCGATCCTGGCGACCAACACCTCGGCCATCCCCGTCATGCGGCTCGGCATGGCCACCCGCCGCGCGGACCGCGTCCTCGGGCTGCACTTCTTCAACCCGGTCCCGGTGCTGCCGCTCGTCGAGGTCGTCACCTCCCTGCACACCACGCCGGCGACGGTCTCCGCCGCCGAGGAATTCGTCACCGGCACCCTCGCCAAGACGGTCGTACGGTCCCAGGACCGGGCCGGCTTCGTCGTCAACGCGCTGCTCGTGCCGTACCTGCTCTCGGCGATCCGGATGGCCGAGTCCGGCTTCGCGACCGCCGCCGACGTGGACGCGGGCATGGAGCTGGGCTGCGCGCACCCCATGGGCCCGCTGAAGCTCGCCGACCTGATCGGCCTGGACACCGTGGCATCCATCGCACGGTCCCTCTACGACGAGTTCAAGGAACCCCTCTACGCGCCGCCACCGCTGCTCCAGCGCATGGTGGAGGCGGGACTGCTCGGCCGCAAGACCGGGCGCGGGTTCCACACCTACGACCAGGGCTGAGGGTCCCTGGATCGCCGTCGGGCTGAGGGGCCCGGCAGGTGTGCGGTACGGGGCGCGGAACGGAGACTGAGGCCGTTCCGTGCCCTGCCGCGTGCGAACCTCGCCCCGCCGGTGTCTCATCTCACAGTCCGGAATGTGAACAGAGGTGTCCGCCGCGACGGCCGCGTTCTACGCTGGCCGGGCAATTGGTTCGCCCCGTCCGCCAGACGGGCCGCGTCGTAAGAGGGAACCCGGTGAGAATCCGGGACTGCCCCGCAGCGGTGAGTGGGAACGACCGCCGTCATACGCACTGGATCCGGGCCGCGGATCCGGGAAGCGACGGCCAGTAGGTGCCCGCCGGAAGAGACTCCGGCAGGCGCGCCCGCGAGTCCGAAGACCTGCCCGTTGCCCGTGCACGCCCCTGCGTGGACGGAGATCCCGGTGACCTCGAGGGCGGGTCGGCGTACATATCAGGCGGACACGTGCGTCGCGAGCGCAGCGTGGTTCCGTCCGGTTCGTCATCCCTTCGCGTTCCTCGTTCCGTCCCGGGACATTCAGGAGACACATCCGCGAAGGAGAGTTCCGTGACAGCTAAGCCCGCAGCCGCGGCAGCACGGGCCACCGTGTACGGCTACCCCCGCCAGGGCCAGAACCGGGAACTGAAGAAGGCCATCGAGGGCTACTGGAAGGGCAAGGTCACCGCCGACGCCCTGACGGAGACCGCCCGCACCCTGCGCCGTTCCCACTGGCAGCAGCTGGCCGACGCCGGCATCCACGAGGTGCCCACCGGTGACTTCTCGTACTACGACCATGTGCTGGACACCAGCGTCATGGTCGGCGCGATCCCGGACCGCCACCAGGCCGCCGTCACGGCCGACGCCCTCGACGGCTACTTCGCCATGGCCCGCGGCACGCAGGAGGTGGCGCCGCTGGAGATGACCAAGTGGTTCGACACCAACTACCACTACCTGGTACCCGAGTTGGGGCCGGACACGGTCTTCGCTGCCGACTCCACCAAGCAGGTCGCCGAGCTCACCGAAGCGCTCGGGCTCGACCTCACCGCCCGCCCGGTGCTCGTCGGACCGATCACCTACCTTTTGCTGTCGAAGCCCGCCCCCGGCGTGGCCGCCGACTTCGAGCCGCTGACCCTGCTGGACCGACTGCTGCCCGTCTACGCCGAGGTCCTCGCCGACCTGCGTGCCGCCGGCGCCGAGTGGGTGCAGCTCGACGAGCCCGCCCTCGTCCAGGACCGCACTCCGGCCGAACTGGACGCCGCGGCCCGCGCCTACCGCGAACTGGGCACCCGCACCGACCGCCCCAAGCTCCTGGTCGCCTCGCACTTCGACCGGCTGGGCGAGGCCCTGCCCGTCCTGGCCAAGGCTCCGGTGGACGGACTGGCGCTCGACTTCACCGACGCGGCCGCGGCCAACCTCGAGGCGCTGGCGGCCGTCGGCGGACTGCCGGGCAAGCGCCTGGTAGCGGGCGTGGTCAACGGCCGTAACATCTGGATCAACGATCTGGAGAAGTCGCTGGCCACCCTCGGCACCCTGCTCGGCCTCGCCGACCGGGTCGATGTGGCCGCCTCCTGCTCGCTGTTGCACGTCCCGCTGGACGCCACCGTCGAACGCGACATCGACCCGCAGATCCTCCGCTGGCTGGCCTTCGCCAAGCAGAAGACCGCGGAAATCGCCACGCTCGCCCGCGGCCTGGCGCAGGGCACCGACACCATCGCCGCCGAACTCGCCGCGAACCGCGCAGACTTGGCGTCCCGGGCCGGTTCGGCGCTGACCCATGACCCGGCGGTACGCGCCCGCGCCGCGGCCGTCACCGACGCCGACGGCCGCCGCTCGGCGCCGTACCCCGAGCGGGCCGCCGCCCAACGCGCCCACCTCGGGCTGCCGCTGCTGCCGACCACCACCATCGGCTCGTTCCCACAGACCGCCGACCTGCGCACTGCCCGCGCCGACCTGCGCACAGGACGGATCGACACCGCGGGATACAACGACCGCATCGCGGCCGAAATCCGCGACGTCCTCGCCTTCCAGGAAAAGGCCGGCATCGACGTCCTCGTCCACGGCGAGCCCGAACGCAACGACATGGTCCAGTACTTCGCCGAGCAGCTCACCGGCTACCTCGCCACCCAACACGGCTGGGTCCAGTCCTACGGCACCCGCTACGTCCGCCCACCAATCCTGGCCGGCGACATCTCCCGCCCCGAACCTATGACAGTCCGCTGGACCTCCTACGCCCAGTCACTCACCAACCGCCCCGTCAAAGGCATGCTCACCGGCCCGGTCACCATGCTCGCCTGGTCCTTCATCCGCGACGACCAGCCACTCGCCGACACCGCCCGCCAAGTCGCCCTCGCCCTGCGCGACGAAGTGAACGACCTCGAAACAGCCGGCACATCCATCATCCAAGTCGACGAGCCCGCACTGCGCGAAACGCTGCCACTACGCACAACCGACCACACCACCTACCTGACCTGGGCCACCGAAGCATTCCGCCTCACCACCAGCAGCGCACTGAACCGCACCCAGATCCACACCCACATGTGCTACGCCGAATTCGGCGACATCGTCCAGGCCATCGACGACCTCGACGCAGACGTCATCAGCCTGGAGGCCGCCCGCTCCCACATGCAGGTCGCCCGGGAACTGGCTACGGCCCGCTACCCACGCGAGGCCGGCCCCGGCGTCTACGACATCCACTCCCCCCGCGTCCCCAGCACCGACGAAGTAACCACCTTGCTCCGCAAGGGACTTGAGGCCATCCCCGCCGAACGCCTCTGGGTCAACCCCGACTGCGGTCTCAAGACCCGCGGCTGGCCGGAGGTGCGGTCCGCGCTGGAGAACCTGGTCACCGCCGCCCGCACCGTCCGCACGGAGCTGTCCGGCTCCTGATTCCGTTGACGGCCGGGAGGGAACGCAGCCGCGCCCTCCCGGCCGTCTCGGCATGTCCACCAGGAGACGGATGCCGGCACAGGTCAACAAGGCGCTGTCCTGCGGGAGTCGACAACGTCGTAACAGGCTGCGTTCCTCGGGGGCGAGACGCTGGTTGGCCCAGGCCGCCATGGCGAGCAGGAGGGGGCGCAGGGCGGCGCGGCCCTGCTCGGTGAGGAGGTACTGGTGGTGAGGAGCATCGGCCCCTAATTCCCTCTCGAAGTCCATGGGCGCGCCTCCGCCCGGCCTGAACGGGTAGCCCCGGAGCCCCGGAGCCCCGGAGGCCCGGGAGCCCGACCCCGGTCAACCGGATCTCTCTCCATCCGGACCCGGACCGGGAGCGGGACCGGGAGCGGGACCAGGACCGGCATGGCCGACGGACCGTGCGGGCACGGCCACCCGCGGCCGGTGCCTTTGGCGGCTCCTTCCCGCTCAGGCCGTAGCGGCGACGGCCGGCCCCGGGCGGGTATCGGCCCGGCCTTTCTCGTAGACCGTGAGGCCCCGCGACAGGTGGAGCGGCACCAGCAGCAGTTCCACGACGAGGGCTTTCCAGGCGTAGACGAGGTTGACGGCCTTGGTCGCGTAGACGCAGGGGATGTTCAACAGGACACCGGCGAGCGGGAGTTTGCGGCGGTGGGCGGCGTAGATCAGTGGTGGCGCCGTCAGCACCAGCTCGGCTCCGGCCCACCAGGCGAAGGTCAGCGCCGGAGACTGGCCCGTCGTCGCGGCGACCACGAAGGGCGTGGCCCACCACAGAGGCGCGGTCAGGATCTCCAGCAGGGCGAGGAGCACCCAGAGCGCCAGCAGCGGTTTGCGCACGATCAGCCGCCCGAGATGCAGCCGCACGTTCTGACAGAAGCCGGCCATCCAGCGCCAGACCTGTTTGCGGAGATAGGTGAGGTCTTCGGGGTCGGCGGCCAGGGCGAGGGCATCGGAGACATAGACCGCCCGCCTACCCGCGATCTGCTGGGACCAGGTGTAATCCATGTCCTCCACGATGGTCCGCTCGGGAAATCCGCCGAAGGCCACCAGGTCGTCCCGCCGGAAGACGGAACAGCAACCCGAGCACACCATGGGGCTGTTGGCGCGGGCCTGGATGGGCCGATGCCAGTGGAAGCCGAACAAATACTCCGTGGACCGTCCGCGCTCCCAGATGCTGCGGGTATGGCGGGTGCGGACCGTGCCCGCCGCGACCGAGACATTGGGGTCGTCGAAGACGGGGACAACGGTCTCGATGTAGTCCGGCGCGAGGACGGTGTCCGCGTCGACGGCCAGCACGAGGTCGGTGGTGCAGTGCGGAAGGGCGTAATTCTGCGCCTTGGCTTTACTGCCGAGATTGCGCGGCGGGCGGAGTACGGTGACTGCGTGTGAGGCCGCTACCTCGCCCGTACGGTCCGTGGACGCATCGTCCACGACCAGAATCCGGTCAGGTGGCACCGTTTGGCACGCGAGCGATTCCAGCGTGGCCGGCAGCCCCTCCTCCTCGTTGTGAGCGGGCACGATGACGGTGATGGTGTGCATGGTGAGCTCCTCCCCCTGTCTTGCGGATGGCGTCGGCCGCGACCGCGATCAGGCCGATCACGCCGTAGACGATGGTGCTGATGCCGATGAACGGCAGTCCTCCGTGCATGTCACCGACCGTAGCGGGAGGGAGCGTCGAGCGGTTGCGGAGGCGACCTCCTGTGGATAACTGCGCCAAGTCGGTTTCGGTGCCATCCGGTTGGGGCCCGGACACACAAAACCGCCGGCCGCCGCGCTCCGTGGGGGAGAGCGCGACGGCCGGCGGGCAGAGCCGGGAGGGGGTTACTCGACGATCTTCAGGAGCTTGTTGGGCGTGCCGTCGCCCGGGTTGGAGATCTTGTCGGGGGTGGCGCCGTCCGTCAGCGCCTTTTCGACGTCCGCGGGCTTGGCGTCCTTGTGGCCCGCCAGGTAGACCGCGGCGGCACCGACGACGTGCGGGGTCGCCATGGACGTACCCGAGATCGTCTTGGTGGCGTCGTCGCTGTTGTTCCAGTCCGAGGTGATGTCGGAGCCGGGGGCGTAAAGGTCCACCACGCTGCCGTAGTTGGAGAAGTCGGACTGCTCGTCCTTGTCGGTGCTGGAGGCCACCGTGATGGCCTCCTTCACGCGCGCCGGGGAGCCCTGGCCCGCGTCGGTGGACTCGTTGCCCGCCGCGACGCCGAAGGTGACACCGGAGTCGATGGCCTTCTTCACGGCCGCGTCCAGCGCCTCGTCCGCGCCACCGCCGAGCGACATGTTGGCGACCGAGGGGCCCTTGTGGTTCTTGGTGACCCAGTCGATGCCCGCGACGACCTGCTCGGTGGTGCCGGAGCCCTGACCGTCCAGGACCTTGACGGCCACGATCTTGGCCTTCTTGGCGACGCCGTGGGCCTCACCGGCGATGGTGCCCGAGACATGGGTGCCGTGGCCGTTGTCGTCCTCGGCCTTGTCGCTGTTGTCGATGGCGTTGAAGCCGTACGACGCGCGGCCGCCGAAGTCCTTGTGGCTGATGTGGACACCGGTGTCGATGACGTAGGCGGTGACGCCCTCACCCGCACTGTCGGGGTAGTTGTACTTCTTGTCGCCCTGGGTGTCCGCCTGGTCGATGCGGTCCAGGCCCCACGACGGCGGGTTGTCCTGGGTGGCGTCGATGTGGAACTTCTTGTTCTGTACGACCTTGTCGACGGCCGGGTCGGCGGCGAGGCGCTTGGCCTCGTCCTCGTCCAGACCAGTCGTCGAGAAGCCGTCGACGGAGGAGTAGCTCCGCTTGACCTTGCCGCCGTACTTGGCGGCGAGGTCGCCGCTCGCGGCGGTACGGACCGACTTCTTCAGCATGACGATGTAGCTGTCACTCACGGCACCCTTGGCCTGGGCACCATAGATCTTGCCCTCGACGGGAGCGGGGGAAGCGCCGGCGGTGACCGCGGTGACCGTGGCGATGCCCGTTGCCGCGACAGCGGCGGCTATCGCCGTGATGAGCCGCTTCTTGCTGGAACGCTTGTGATCCATTGCGAGGGTTCTCCTCGTTCGTGGTGTGGGGGGAAAGCGTTGCGCAATAGCCCGAAGAGACCGCAAAATCTCCGCGGGCTGGCTCGAAACCCTGTCGGATTGATGAGTTCAATTCAAGGGCCGCCCGGTCGTGTGAGATAAGCAACAACCTTGAATAAATGCAAAAGGCCGCAGAAACGGTCAAAGAGAGCCGCCCAGTTGAAGGGTAGGGACTCAACTCCGTTTACATTGCCGCAATAGAACGTGACGGTGGGCGACGAGCGCCCGCGATCCGTCGACGGGGCGTGGAAAGATCGCGCCCGGCAAGACGTGCGGCCGACAGCTCAACTCAGGGCGGTAATTCGGCCTCGATGGGATCCGCCGCCCCGCCCCTTTCCCATTCCTCGCCGCCGCGGTCACCGCTGATAGCGCGCCAGCACCAAGTTGCCGTCCTTGACGAGCCGTCGGCGCAGGGCGTCCAGGTCGATCGCGCCGCTGTAGTACTCCTGGAGACCGGGCGTTGCGATCTTGTCCTTCCACTCCGGGTAGCCGCGTACGGACTGGGCCGGCGCCGAGCGCAGGGCGCCCGCCAATGCCGTGCCGGTGGCCCAGTCGTATCGGGCCACCCGTAGCGCGGGGTCCTTGAGAGCCTGCCGGCCGGTCGGCAGCATCCAGTCGCCCAGGGCCAGTCGGACCATGTTCTCCGGGTGGAGGAGGAAGTCGATGAAGGCCATCGCCTCCTCCTTGTACGGGCAGTCCTCGGCCACCGACAGGGTCTGCGGGCTCACCCCCTGGTCCAGGGCGGTGCCCTTGGGGGCGGGCAGCACCGTCCAGTCGAAGCCCTTGGGGGCCTGCTGGACGATCTGCTGGCGGTAGGAGAACCCGAGCGGCACCATCGCGTACCGCCCGGCGAAGAAGCCCGGCAGGGTGTCCGAGCCGCCCATGCCCAGGGTCGAACGGGAGGCGGTCCGGTCGACGTTGACCTGGTCGTGGACGGTGCGCGGCACCACCTGGTCGACGGCGTCGAAGCGCACCTCCACCTTGCCGTCGGGGCGGCGGTGGAAGACCTGGCCGCCGGTGGACAGAGCGAGATTGAGGGTGACCGAGACCGGCTCCTTCAACGGCCAGGCGACGCCGTAGTTGCCACCACGGGTCATCTGCTGGGCGGCATCCGCGAACTCCTCCCAGGTCCAGGGGTGTTCGGGGGTGGGGATCCGGACGCCGGAGCGCTTCAGCTTCGTACGGTTGGCGATCAGCACCCGTGGTTCCTGGAGGAACGGGACGCCGTACACCCTGCCGTCGAAGGTGCCACTCGCCCAGCTCCGGCGCGGAATTTCCCTCTTGAGACGGGGCGACACCAAGGACGTGAGGTCGGCGAGATCGCCGCCGTAGGCGAAGTCGGCGAGGTCGTCGGTGGCGTCGTGGATGATGTCCGGCGCCTCGCCGCCCTCGAAGGAGGTGAGCAGCTGGTCGTGGACGGTGGCCCAGGCAGCCTGGACGTAGTGCACCTGGACGTCGGGGTGCCGGCGGTTCCATTCCGCGACCAGTTGTCTGTTGACCTTGATGGAGTCCTGCTGCCAGGCCAGCGACTGGAAGCGCAGAGTGATCTTGCCGCCGGTCGCCCGTCGGCGTTCGGCGGAGCAGCCGGGCAGCAGGGCCGCGGCGGGCAGCGCGGCGGCCGCCGCGAGGAGCCCTCGCCGGGGCAAACGGCCCGGTGTCGTCGCGTTGTTCCCGTGACGCATCAGCTCTTCACCGCCCCGGCCATCATGCCGCCCGTGATGCGCCGCTGGATGACGGCGAACAGGAGCAGGCTCGGGAGGGTGGCGAGCAGCGCGGCGGCGGCGAGCGGGCCGAGGTCGGCGACGCCCTCCGTCCCGATGAAGTGGGTCAGCACGACCGGCAGCGTCTGTTTCTCGGGAGACTTGAGCAGGACCAGGGCGAAGAAGAACTCGTTCCAGGCGGTGATGAAGGCGAACAGCGCGGTGGCGACGATGCCCGGCGCGAGCAACGGTGCGGTGACCGAGACGAGGGTACGGATGCGGCCCGCGCCGTCCATGGCCGCGGCCTCCTCCAGCTCGGGCGGCACCGCGCGGACGTAGCCGGTCAGCATCCACAGGGCGAACGGCAGCGACCACACCACATAGACCATGATCAGGCCGATCCGGGAGTCGACCAGATGCAGGGTCTTCAGGATCAGGAACAGCGGGATGATGACCAGGACCAGGGGAAAAGCCTGGCTGATGACGACCCAGCCGGTGCCGGCCCGTGCGAGGCGGCCCCGGGAGCGGGCCAGGACGTAGGCCATCGGGGTCGCCAGCGCGATCGCGATCACCGCGGAAACGGCCGCGGCCAGCAGGCTGTTGCCCGCCGCCGCCAGCAGCGGCTGCTGCTCGAACGCCTGCCGGAAGTTGTCCAGGGTGGGCGCCTCGGGAATCCAGGTGGGGTGGATGCTGCCCATTTCGCGCGGTGGCTTGAAGGCGGTGGAAATCAGCCAGAGGAAGGGGAAGGCGAGAAAGACCAGGTAGCAGAGGAGGGCGGCGTACTGGCCGGTGCGGGTGGCGGTGCGCCGGGCGGTCGGGCGGCGGCGCGCCCGGGGCCCCGGGCCGACTTGGCTCACTTGGCTCACTTGTCGTCGTCCCCCTTCAGCCGGCCGGCCAGATAGACGGCCAGCAGGACCGAGATCACCGCGACCATCGCCAGCCCCATCGCGGCGGCGTAGCCGAACTGCCCGTAGCGGAAGGCCTCTTCGTAGGCGAAGAGCATCGGCAGGCGTGTCCGGCCGCCGGGGCCGCCGTCGGTCAGCACGAAGACCAGGGCGAAGGAATTGAAGTTCCAGATGAAGTTGAGGGCGGTGATCGCGAGGGCGACGGGTTTGATGGCGGGCCAGGTGACCGTACGAAAACGCCGCCAGGCGCCGGCGCCGTCCATGGCCGCCGCCTCGTGCAGTTCCTTGGGGACGTTCTGCAGACCGGCCAGGAGGGAGACGGTGGTCTGGGGCATACCCGCCCAGACGCCGACGACGATGACCGCGGGCAGGGCGGTGGCCAGACCGCTCAGCCAGTCCCGGCCGCCGGATCCCGACAGCCCGAGATTGCGCAGCGTCTCGTTCAGGATGCCGGCGTCCGGGTGGTAGACCAGCCGCCACATGATGCCGACGACGACCTCCGGCATCGCCCACGGGATGATCGCCAGCGCGCGGGCCAGCCAGCGCATCCGGAGGTTCAGATTGAGCAGCAGGGCAAGGCCCAGGGCGAGCAGGAACTGCGGGACGGTGACACCGACGGCCCACACCAGGCCGATCCGGAAGGAGTCCCAGAAGAGGGTGTCGTGGAACAGATCGGTGAAATTCAGCGCCCCGACGAACCGGGTGGCCTGGGTCCGCCCCGACTGGGCGTCGGTGAACGCCAGCCCGATGCCGTACAGCAGCGGACCGACGCTCAGCACCAGGATCGGGATCAGCGCGGGCAGCACGAGGAACCAGGCTCCGTGGTCGCTCCGCGGCCCCGCGGTGCGGCCCGAGGCTCTTGCAGCGGACCGCTGCGGTGCCGTCACGAGGGTCACGGCGAAGACTCCTCACCCTGTGCTTCCGCCGTCGGCACTGCCGCCATCGCACGCCACCTCTCCCCCGTTGTCCGCGCCCCCGTTGCCCGCCCCGGCCTGCGCGCCGTACTGCCCGGCGCGGCAAGGCCGTTCGGGCCGGCGGCCGGTCCGTCGCCCGGTGCCCCGGTGCGGTCGGCCGCCGTCATCGTCGTGACGGCGGCCACCGCCGTCAAGCTCCCGGCCGGATTCCGTGAAGGATCTCCCCACCTGGGACGTCACGGGGCCTGCGACACTGGTCGCGATCACGCAAAGCAGGAGGCACCACGATGACCGAACCGAGCCCCGCCGCCTTCACGGAGGCGCGCGCCCGGGACGTCCTGGCGGCGGCCGGGCACCCCGACGCGGCGGCGGACGCCCAGCTGCTCTCGCTCGGCGAGAACGCCGTCTTCGCCCTCGATGAGCGCGGGCCGGTCGTACGGGTGGGCCGCAGCGCCGAGCTGCTGGAGCGCGCCGAGCGGGAACTGGGCGTGGCCCAGTGGCTCCAGGCGCAGGGCGTGCCGGCGGTACGGGCCGCCGAGCCCATGGCCTCCCTGGTCGACGGGCACCCCGTGACGTACTGGCAGCGGCTTGCGCCGGCCACCCGCCCCGCGGGACCGGGCGATCTCGCCGAGCTGCTGAAGGTGGTCCACGCGCTGTCGGAACCGCCCATCGCCCTCCCCCGGCGCGAACTCCTCGGCGGCGTCGAGCGTTGGCTGCGGCTGGCGGGCGACGCCGTTTCGGCGCAGGACGCGGAGTATCTGCGCGGGCGGCGGGATGCGTTCGCCGCGGCCGCGTCGGCGCTGGAACCGCATCTGGGGCGCGGTCCCATCCACGGCGATGCGCTGCCCCGTAACGTCCATGTCGGGCCCGACGGGCCGGTGCTGGTCGACCTGGAAACCTTCTCCTCCGATCTGCGCGAACACGATCTGGTCGTGATGGCGCTGAGCAGGGACCGCTACGGGCTGGCCGCGGACGCGTACGACACCTTTGTGTCGGTCTACGGCTGGGATGTACGGGACTGGGAGGGCTGCGCCGTGCTGCGCGGATCCCGCGAAACGGCGAGCTGCGCCTGGGTCTCCCAGCACGCGCCCGGCAACCCCGCGGCGCTGGCGGAATTCCGCCGCCGGGTCGCGTCGCTGCGCGAGAAGGACGCGACGGTGCGGTGGTATCCCTTCTGAGGGACATCCCTGTCTGAGGGGATGGAAGGGGCATCCCTTCTGGCGGCCTCGGGGCGCCCTGGCGGGACCGCCGCGCCGGGCCCGGCTCCGGTGTCCGTCAGGCCTGGTAGGGAATGAGCGGCCAGGCCGGCTCGACTATCGCCTGGGGGTCGCCGGAGCGCCGCAAGTACTCCTGGAACGAGGCGGCTTGGGATGCTGCGGCCTCCTCCTGCAGGGCGTGCAGGTCGCGCGGCGAGGGGATGGCGACGGCCGGGTACTTCTCCCCGATACGCCGGGCGACGCCGGCCGCGGCCGCGGCGTCGGCGCCCGCCTCGTGCGCGCCGTCCAGCCGCACGCCGTAATGCCCGCAAAGGGCCTGCAGCGCGCGCTTCCCCTTGCGGTAGCGGTCCACATGCTTGTCCAGGACCAGAGGGTCGATGACCGGCGCGGGTGCGTGCCCGAGGCGGTCCGTCAGCGTCCGTACGCCGTGGCGCCGGCACTCGCGGTCGAGGAGCGAGAGGTCGTATCGCGCGTTCATCACCACCAGCGGGATGTCCGCGCGCAGGGCCTCGGCCAGCGCCTCGGTGATTTCCTCTATCGCGGTGGCCGGCGGACGGCCGCGTTCTCGGACATATGCGGTCGAAATGCCGTGAATCGCCGCCGCTTCGTCGGGAATCGGGACGCCCGGGTCGAGCAGCCAGGACTGCTTTCCGGCCACCCGGCCGTCGCCTTCCAGCCGGATCAGCGCGGCGGTGACGATGCGGTCCCGCTCGACATCGGTGCCCGTGGTCTCCAGGTCAAAGCCGACCAGCAGCTCCTGATACCAACTCATGCCGAAACCTCGCTTCGCTCGGCCTCGCACTCGCTCGGCGCGCACCTCTCCTTGACTCCCTCGCTGCGCTCACTCATGCGGCCCCTCCTTCGGTGGTACTTCCCCCGTTGCTGATTCACTCTCCCACGCACCACTGACAATCCCCCCGGCTGCCCATCGCGGCAGACCCCCGCCGCCGTCCCGCCGCCCCTAGGCTGACCGCATGGACCTACGGCTGGCAGGACACGGCGTGCTGGTGACGGGCAGCAGTTCCAGGATCGGCGCGACGATCGCCGCGACGCTGGCGGGCGAAGGGTGCGATGTCCTCGTCCACGGGCGGGACGCGGCCGCCGCCGCAGCGGTCGCCGAACAGGTCACGGCCCACGGGGTGCGCGCCGAAGTGGTGCTGGGCGATCTGAGGGAGCCGGGCGTCGCCGAAGAGGTCGCGGTCACGGCACGCGAGTTCGGGGCCCGCATTCTGGTCAACAACGCCGGTCCGTTCGCCGGACACGGCTGGGACAGTGCCCGGCCGGCCGACTGGCGGGCCGCGTTCGAGGGGAATGTGCTGCCGACGGTACGGGTCACCCAGACCCTGCTGCCCTCGCTGCGCCAGCACGGCTGGGGCCGGGTGATCACCATCGGCAGCCGCGCCGCACGGACTCCGCCGCCGGACATGGCCGCCTACGCCGCGGCCAAGGCGGCCGTGGTCAACATGACCACGAGCCTGGCTCACCACCTCATCGGGACCGGGGTCACCGCGAACTGCGTGAGCCCGGGGACCATCGTCACGGACGAGGACCGCGTCGACGGGTCGGCGGACGAGCGGCGGGGGCGCCCGGAGGACATCGCCGCCGCGGTCGCCTATCTGGCCAGCCCGCTCGCCGACTACGTCAACGGAATCGAGCTACGGGTCGACGGCGGACTCACGGGGACACCGTAGGTCTCCGCCGGCCCCGCCGCCTGTGCCACCCGCGCCGCGGTCCAGGCGCCGCACGGTCACGACACGGGCCGCGAGTCCGCCCACACGCTTTCGAACTCCTCGCGGTAGGTCTCGAACAGACCGTGCTCGCCGTCGCGCCCGTCCCGCCCGTCCGTCCGGACGATGTTGCGGCCGCCGCCGCGCAGGACCAGAACCGGCGACTCCATCCCGCGGCTCTTGCGCAGATAGCTCTGCACCACCGCCAGGCCGTCGGGGCCGTCGCCGTCGACAAGATAGGCGGTGAAGCGCGGGGTCTCGTCGAAGACCTGGATCTCGAAGGCTCCGGGGTCGCGCAGCCGGGCCCGCACCCGCCGCATATGGAGAATGTTCATTTCGATGGAGCGGCTCATCTCGCCCTTCTTCAGGCCGATTTCGCGCTCCCGGCGGCGGACCGCGCTGCTCGCGGGGTTGAGGAAGAGCAGGCGGATGCGGCAGCCGGACTCGGCGAGCCGGACGAGGCGGCGGCCGGAGTAGTTCTGGACGAGGAGGTTCAGGCCTATGCCCACCGCGTCGAGGCGGCGGGCATCGCCGAAGAGGTCCTCGGCGGGGAGCTGGCGCTGCAGGCGTACCCGGTCGGAATGGACGCCGATGACGTCGGCGTAGCGGTCGCCGACGAGGTCTTCCACGGCATCGATGGGCAGCCGGCCGGAGACCCGGGTGCCGGCGCCGGAGCCCAATATGTCGAGCAGCCGGGCGGACGCCCGCTCCGCCTGGGCGAGCACCGTCTGCGACAGGGCGCGGTTGCGGGAGACGATGTTGCGGGCGACCTCCAGCTCGTCGAGGGCCAGCTCGACCTCGCGGCGGTCGTCGAAGTACGGCTCGAAGCAAGGCCAGTGCTGGACCATCAGCTCCCGCAGCTGAGGCAGCGTCAGGAAGCTGACGATGTTGTCGTCGGCGGGGTCGAGGAGATAGCCCTTGCGGCGGCTGACCTCGCGGACCGCGACCGCGCGCTGCACCCATTCCTGCCCGGCGGGCCCGGCCGCCGCGATGACCCATTCGTCGCCGTGCACCGGCTCGTAGATGGGCCTCAGCACGGCCGCCACGACGGCCCGCAGCCGCTGCTCGACCAGATTCAGCCAGATGTAGGCGCGTCCGGCCCGGCTGGCGCGGGTACGCACCTCGCTCCAGGCGTCGGCGCCCCAGTCGAGTTCCGCCCCGATCTCCAGCGGGCGCGCCAGGGACACCGCGCCGGGCGGTGCATCGACGGAGCCGCCCTCATAACCCTCATGACTCTCGTCACCAGGGGGCAACTCCAGCCCGCCGCTCACCTGCCACCGCCTTCCGAACCCCCGTGCCAACGATCAAGGCAGACTACTGCGGTGCGGGAGGCGGTGCAGCAGGATGGATCGAGTCGGCTGCCAACTCCCCTGCGTACCAGGGCGCGTTGCCTCCGGGGCGCGGGAGGGGAGTGAGCGGATTCATAGCTGTGACGTCGCAGGGAGCCGGGCGGGGCCGATGCCGGCCCACGCGATGGGGTGTTTCCGTGGCCGGCCGTTGACCCGGGCGCGTCCGCGATGTGGCGACGCGGCGGTCCGCTCCTGGCACGGCGACACCGAAATCCCCGCGCATGGAATGCCGTTGGAATGCCGCTGGAGTGCTGTCGGAATGCCGTTGGAGTGCTGTTCGCGATGTCCTTGTGCATTCCGGTCGGCGGCGATGATGGCGGTGCGCCGGCCGACGCTCTCCGCAACAGCTTCGGCCGCTTCGGCTTCGGCTTCGGCCGCTTCGGCTTCGGCTTCGGCTTCGGGCGGGACTCCTGCACAGCATCTCCGGCATCACATTCCCCCGCACCCTCTCCCGGCGCGCCTTAGTACGACGATCCGACATCGCGACCCATTGCCCACATTTCAGCGAAAACAAGGCGAGATTCCCCCTATAGGGACCAGGTTGGGGAAGGATTTCGCTTCGGTCCGCGGACGCGTGTCGTGGAGTCGCCGCTGCCCCCGACGAGAAGGTGGAAGAGTCAACGCATGCAGGTCTGGCCGGGACAGATGTATCCGCTGGGTGCCACCTATGACGGGGCGGGCACCAACTTCGCGGTGTTCTCCGAAGCCGCGAGACGCATCGAGCTGTGTCTGCTGCACGACGACGGTTCGGAGACCGCCGTCGAGCTGCGCGAGAGCGACGCCTTTGTGCGGCACGCGTATCTTCCGGGGGTGATGCCGGGGCAGCGCTACGGCTTCCGGGTGCACGGTCCCCACGAGCCGGGACGCGGGCACCGCTGCAACTCCGCGAAGCTCTTGATGGACCCGTATGCGCGGGCGATGAGCGGCCGGATCGACTGGAGCGAGGCGGTCTACGGCTACCACTTCGGCCGGCCGGAGGCGCGTAATGACATGGATTCGGCGCCGCACAGCATGGCGTCGGTGGTGGTCAATCCGTACTTCGACTGGGGTGACGACCGGCCGCCGCGCACCGCGTATCACGAGACGGTGCTCTACGAGGCCCATGTGAAGGGCCTGACGATGCTGCACCCGGAGCTGCCGGACGAGCTGCGCGGGACCTATGCGGCACTGGCGCATCCGGCGATCATCGACCACCTGACGAAGCTGGGGGTGACCGCCCTGGAGCTGATGCCGGTGCATCAGTTCGTGCAGGACCACCGGCTGGTGGATGCGAAGATGACGAACTACTGGGGCTACAACACCATCGGGTTCTTCGCCCCGCACAATGCGTACGCGTCCTGGGGAGACCGCGGGCAGCAGGTGCTGGAGTTCAAGACGGCGGTGCGGGCGCTGCACCGGGCCGGGATCGAGGTGATCCTCGATGTGGTCTACAACCACACGGCGGAGGGCAATCATCTGGGCCCGACGCTGTCGTTCCGGGGGCTGGACAATGCCTCGTACTACCGCCTGACGGACGACAAGCGGTACTACATGGACACCACCGGGACCGGGAACTCCCTGCTGATGCGCAGTCCGCATGTGCTGCAGCTGGTGATGGACTCGCTGCGCTACTGGGTGCAGGAGATGCACGTGGACGGGTTCCGGTTCGATCTGGCGGCGACGCTGGCCCGGCAGTTCCACGAGGTGGACCGGCTGTCGTCGTTCTTCGATCTGGTGCACCAGGACCCGGTGGTCAGCCAGGTGAAGCTGATCGCCGAGCCGTGGGACCTGGGGGAGGGCGGCTATCAGGTGGGGAACTTCCCGCCGCTGTGGACCGAGTGGAACGGCAAGTACCGCGACACCGTACGGGATCTGTGGCGGGGCGAACCGCGCACCCTGGCGGAGTTCGCGTCCCGGCTGACGGGCTCGTCGGACCTCTATCAGGGTGACGGGCGACGGCCACTCGCCTCGGTGAACTTCGTGACCTGCCACGACGGCTTCACGCTGCACGACCTGGTCGCCTACAACGACAAGCACAACGAGGCCAACGGCGAGGACAACCGGGACGGCGAGCGCTTCAACCGGTCGTGGAACTGCGGGGTCGAGGGGGCGACCGACGATCCTTCGGTGCGGCGGCTGCGGGCCCGCCAGATGCGGAATTTCATCGCGACGCTGATGCTGTCGCAGGGCGTGCCGATGCTCAGTCACGGGGACGAGTTCGGACGCAGCCAGGGCGGCAACAACAACGCGTACTGCCAGGACAACGAGCTGTCCTGGGTGCGGTGGCCGGAGAGCGACGCCAAGGCGGACCGGGACGAGGCGGAGGAGGGCGATCCGGCGGAGGCGCCGGACGAGGAGCGGGAGCTGCTGGCGTTCGTGCGGCAGATGGTGTGGCTGCGGCGCGATCACCCCGTGTTCCGGCGGCGGCGGTTCTTCCAGGGGCAGCCGGTCGAGGGCACGTATGACGAGCTGTCCGATATCGCGTGGTTCACGGCCGAGGGCGAGGAGATGGGCACCCGCGACTGGCAGTCCGTCCACGCCAAGGCGCTGACGGTCTTTCTGAACGGCAGCTCCATCTCCGAGCCGGGACCGCGGGGCGAGCCGATCTCGGACGACTCCTTCCTGCTGATGTTCAACGCGCACGAGCAGGAGATGGAGTTCACGGTTCCGGTGCACCACGGGCGGCAATGGCAGGTGGTGGTGGACACCGACCGGCCGCGGGCGGCGGCGGACGGCCAGGGTGCGAAGGTCAAGGCCGGTGATCTGCTGACGCTGACCGGACGGAGTCTGCTGGTGCTGCAGCGGCCGACGTGACGCGGGCGGTCCCGCTCGTCACCCGGGCCGCGACCGCGACGGCGAGGATCAGGACGGCAGCCCCCACGGCGACGGCGAAGGCGGCGAACGGCCCGTGCGCATCGGCGAGCCGGCCGGAAGCGGCCAGCGCCAGGGCCTGGCCGCCGACCACCGCGCTGGTGAGGAAGGCCATCGACTCGGCCAGCCGGGTGGCGGGTACCGCCCGTTCGGTGAGCCCGAAGACCGTGATCAGATGCGGTGCGAAGGCCACGCCGAGGACCACGACGACCAGATAGAGCGCCCCCAGCGTCTGGACGAACAGCAGCGGCACCGAGAGCACGATCAGCGCGGCGGCGGCCCCCCGCCACCGGGTCAGCAGCCCGATCCGGGCGGGCACCAGGGCCAGCGAGAGGCCCGCCACCGCGCTCATCACGCCCATCGCGGCGTAGACGAGGCCGGCCTGTGCGGGCTGGTGGAGGCGTTCGGTGAGCGCGGTGATGCCGGCCTGGCAGGCGCCGAACATGGCGCCCTGCAACACCATCGAGGCCCGCATGGCGAGCACGCCGCGAGACAGCCGGGAGCGGGCCGGGCGGCTGCCGGACGGGCCCGCCGCGGGCCGTAGCACCCTGGCCGTCGGGTGCAGCGCGAAGGCCGTGCCGCAGACGGCGAGCAGCACCGCGGCCAGCGCCAGTGCCACGGCCGGATGGGCGACCGTGGCGGCCAGGCCCACCAGCGCCGGGCCGAGCACGAACGACACCTCGTCCAGGGTCCCTTCGAAGGAGAGCGCGGCATTGACCATGCGGTCATCGGCCCTCACGTGATGGGCGAGGGCCACCAGACGGGTGCGGGCCAGCGGCCCGATCTGCGGTACGCAGGCGCCTGCCAGCAGCCCGATCAGGGCCAGCGGCAGCGTTGCGGTCCGCGCGAGGGAAGCCGTCACCAGTGCGGTCACGGCAAGGGCGTTGAGCCAGCAGGCCGCCAGCACGACGGGCCGCTGCCCGTGCCGGTCGGCGAGCCGGCCGATCAGCGGCCCGGCGATGGTCTGCCCCGCGGCCAGCGCACCGCCCACCAGGCCCGCGGTGGCGAGCGAACCGCTGGTCCTCGCCACCAGCAGCAGACTGCCGAGCTGGCACATGGCGGTCGGAAGTCTGCCGAGGAAGGAGGCGAAGGGCAGCAGGGGCCCGCCCAGGGCGATCACCTGGCGATAGGTGGCTGTGACAGCGGTCATCGGGCGGACGCTACCCGGGGCGGGGCGCCGCACCGTACACACGGGACGTACGAAGGAATGCCGCGCGCCGGCTCGCCGGGTCGGAGGAAACGCCAACGCGGATGCCCCGGGTGGATGGCGCAACGCGCCGTCAATGGGGTACGGGTGTTCCCATGACGCAGCCTTCGAGTCCGTCACCGACCGCCACCTACCGGCTGCAGCTCCAGCCGGACTTCCCCTTCGCCGCCGCCGAGCGGGCGGTGCCGCAGCTGGCCGCGCTCGGCGTCTCCCATTTGCACCTCTCCCCCGTCCTGGAAGCGGTGCCACGGTCCACACACGGCTACGACGTGGTCGACCACACGGCGGTACGGGCCGAGCTCGGCGGCGAGAAAGGGCTGCGGGCGCTGGCGTCAACGGCCCGGTCGCACGGTCTGGGCCTGGTCGTCGACATCGTGCCGAACCATATGGCCCTGCCGGCCCCGGCCTCGCTGAACGGCCCGCTGTGGGAGGTCCTGCGGGACGGGCCGCAGTCCCCGTATGCCCGGTGGTTCGACATCGACTGGGACGGCGGGCACGGCGGGCGGATGCTGCTGCCGGTGCTCGGCGGGCCGCTGGGTGAGGAGATGCGGCACTTCCGCGTCGACGGCGATGTGCTGCGCTATCACGAGCACGCCTTCCCGCTGCGCCCCGGTACGCAGCGGCTGCCGACGGCGCGCCTCCTGGAGGCCCAGTGGTACCGCCTCGCCTGGTGGCGGCTGGCCCGCAGCGAGCTCAACTACCGGCGTTTTTTCACCATTTCGGAGCTCATCGGGGTACGTGTCGAGGACCCCGAGGTCTTCGACGCGACGCATGGCACGCTGCTGCGGCTGATCCGCGAGGGGGTCATCGACGGGCTGCGCGTCGACCATCCCGACGGCCTGGTGGACCCCGGCGGCTATCTGGCCCGGCTGCACGCCGCCACCGGGGGCCGCTGGACGGTCGTCGAGAAGATCCTCACCGGCGACGAGCGGCTGCCGGAGAGCTGGGCCTGCGCGGGCACCACGGGCTATGACGCGCTGCGGCACATCGACGCGCTGTTCGTCTGTCCGCAGGGCGCCGGCCGCCTCTTCTCGCACTACCGCGACTTCGTCACCCCGCTGGCCGACGAGGGCGGCGACTGGGAGGAGACGGTGCGCCGGGCCGCGTACGAGGTCGTCACGCACGATCTGGCCGCGGAGGTGGAACGGCTGGTGCGGACGGCGACACGGATCAGCGAGCGGGCACCGGAGCCCGGCGATCATGCGCCGTGGGCGCTGCGGCAGGCGATCAGGGAACTGCTGGTGCGGCTGCCGGTCTACCGTCCGTACGCCGCGGACGCGGGCCGGGCCGGGCACGACGCGGCGATGCTGGGCGAGGCCGCCGCGCGGGCGCGGGGCGCGTTCCGGGTGCCACAGGAGGCGCGGGCGGTGGATCTGGTGCACGATCTGGCGCTGGGGCGGTACGGGGACGGTCCCGACGGCCGCCGCCCCGACGGCCCGGACCTCACCGACACCGCCGACACCGCAGACACCGCAGACACCGCCGACACCGCAGACTTCGCCGCCCGCTTCGCCCAGACCGCCTCCGCGCTGCACGCCAAGTCCGTGGAGGACACCGCCTTCTACCGCTACCCGGTGCTGCTGTCGGCCTGCGAGGTCGGCGGGGACCCAGGAACGCCGGCGCTCGGCCCGCAGGCTTTCCACGACTTCTGCACCCGGGTGCAGCGCGACTGGCCGGCCACCGCGACGGTGCTCTCCACCCACGACACCAAGCGCAGCGCCGACGTCCGGGCGCGGATCGCGGTGCTCTCGGAGTGTCCGGACCGGTGGCGCGATGTGCTGGGCGAGGTGGCCGACGGGGCGGTCGGCCACCTCATGGCGGACGGGGCGACGGACCCGTTGGTGTCCTGGCTCGCCTGGCAGACCGTGTTCGGGCTGGGCGGTCCCTCCACCGGTGACCCGGTGGCCGCCGACCGGGTGGCGCCCGCGGTCCTCAAGGCCGTACGGGAGGCCGGGCTGCGGACCTCCTGGACGGAGCAGAACCGGGCGTACGAGGAGGCGGTGACGGAGTTCGTGCGCAGCGGGCCCTGCGGTCCCCCGGCCGCCGCCCTCACCGCGCTGGACGACGAACTGGCCCCGTTCATCCGGTCGAACGTGCTCGGTGCGACGCTGCTGCACCTCACCATGCCGGGGGTGCCCGACCTCTATCAGGGCACCGAGCGGGAGTACGCGGCGCTGGTCGACCCGGACAACCGGCGGCCCGCCCGCTTCGGGCCCGAGTCGCTCGCCGAACTGGACGGCGGGGCCGCGCCGCGGGATCTGTCCGCCGAGAAGCTCCGGCTGACGGCGTTGGTGCTGCGGCTGCGGCGGGCCCACCCCGAGTGGTTCGGCGCGTACGAGCCGCTGCGCGCGGAGGGTCCCGCCGCCGAGCACTGTGTGGCCTTCGGCCGCGGCGGGCGGGTGGTGGCGGTCGCGACGCGGCTGTCGCTGCGCCTGGTGGAGACCGGCGGCTGGTGGGACACCGCGCTGCGGCTGCCGCCCGGCGGGCCCTGGCGCGAGCTGCTGAGCGGCCGGGTGGTGGACGGGGGCGCGGCGGTGGGGCTGAGCGACCTGCTGGAGGTGTCGCCGGTGGCGCTCTTCGCGGCGGAGTGACGCGGCTCAGGGCGCGCCGGCCGCGCGCAGCAGCTCGGTGAACTCCGCGGCGGCTCCGGTCAGTTCGACCCGCGAGAACACCGTGATGTCGCGGCGCCAGGGCGGGTCGGTGGAGACCAGGGCGCAGTCGAGGCCGGTGAGTTCATGGGCCGCCGTCAGCAGGACGCCCACGCCGGCGGCGGCCATCCGGACGGCGGTCGATGTGTGCTGCGTACGGATCGCGGTGCGCGGTGTGAAGCCCGCGCGCTCGCATTCCAGGTCCAGCCAGCGCCTTCCGCCGATCACCGGCTCCAGGGCGCACCGCACCCACGGCCGCTCCGCCAGGTCGGCCAGCCGTACGGACTCCCGGGCGGCGAGCGGGTCGTCGTGCGGCACGACCAGCACCATCTCCTCCTGGCCGACGACCGTGACCGGCCCCTGCCAGTCCTTGGGGCGCGGGCCGAGCGCCACATCGGCGACGCCGCGCGCCATCCGGTCGTACAGCTCCTCGGTGGTGGCGTACTCGTGAAGCACCAGCCGTACGCCGGGATGTTCGCGCGCCCACCGGGCGCAGACCTCCGGCAGCACTCCGATCGCCTGCGCATGCACCGTGGCGATATGGAGTTCGCCGCTCTCCGCGCCGGCCGCCGCCAGGGCCGCACGGCGGGCCTGCCGGGCGCTGCGTACCGCGAGTTCGGCGTAGGGGAAGTAGGCCCGGCCCATCGCGGTCAGCCGCACGCCGCGCGTCAGCCGCTCCAACAGCGCGCCGCCCGCCTCGCGTTCGAGGGCCTTGATCTGGTGGGAGAGCGCGGACTGGGTGACATGCAGCGCCTCGGCGGCGCGGGTGAAGGACTCCTCCTCGACGACCGCCACCAGGTATTCCATCTGCCGCAGGCTCATGGCCCGCCCCCTCCCCCATGCCGTATGCACGCCGCTCATCGCCCCCATAGAAACATTGCCTTGGACTCATCGCCGCAGGTGGGCGGAGTCTTGCCGCATGAGCGAGCGGATGACCGAGCACAAGAGTGAGTGCGTGAGTGAGCGCATGGATGAGACCGCTGCGGGCACGACGGACGTCATCGTCATCGGCGGCGGCACCGGCGGCTACAGCACCGCCCTGCGTGCCGCGGCCCTGGGCCTGGGGGTGGTGCTGGCCGAACGCGACCTGATCGGCGGCACCTGCCTGCACCGCGGCTGCATCCCCAGCAAGGCGATGCTGCATGCGGCGGAGCTGGTGGACGGCATCGCCGAGGCGCGGGAGCGGTGGGGTGTGAAGGCCACCCTGGAGGCCGTGGACTGGGCGGCGCTCACCGCGACCCGGGACGACATCGTCACCCGTAACCACCGAGGGGTCGAGGGGAACTTGGACCGTGCCGGGGTGCGGGTGATACGCGGCACGGCGCGGCTGACCGGGCCGCGCACGGTGCATATCGAGGGCGGCGGGGAGTTCACGGCGCGGCGCGGCATCGTGCTGGCGACCGGTTCGCGGCCGCGGCTGCTGCCGGGGCTCGCGGCCGATGGCCGACGGGTCGTCACTAGCGACGACGCGCTGTTCGCTCCGGGGCTGCCGGCGTCGGTGCTGGTCCTGGGCGGTGGCGCGATCGGCGTCGAGTACGCGTCGCTGCACCGCTCGATGGGTGCCGAGGTCACGCTGGTGGAGGCCGCGGACCGGCTGCTGCCGCTGGAGGACGAGGAGGTGAGCCGGCATCTCGTCCGCGGGCTGAAGAAGCGCGGCATCACGGTGCGTACGGGCTCGACGCTGGTCGGCACCGAGCTGCTGCCGGACGGCGTGCGGGCCACCCTCCGCACTCCCAAGGGGGAGGAAGTCGTCCTGGAGACCGAGCGGTTGCTGGTCGCCGTGGGGCGGGTCCCGGTGACGGAGGGGCTGGCCCTGGAGGCGGCCGGGCTGTCGGCGGACGCGCGGGGGTATGTGGCGCCCGCCGACTGGTCTCGGCTGGAGACCGCCGTACCGGGCATCCATGTGGTCGGCGACCTGCTGCCGCCGCCGTCCCTCGGGCTCGCGCACGCCTCGTTCGCGGAGGGGCTGCTGGTCGCCGAGACGCTGGCGGGTATCCCCTCGCCCCCGGTGGACTACGCCGCCGTGCCCCGGGTGACGTACTCCTCGCCGGGGACCGCGTCGGTGGGCCTGACCGAGGCGCAGGCTCGCGCCCGGGGGCTGCCGGTCAAGGTGAACACCATGCCGCTGACGGCGACCGCGAAGGGCATGGTGCACGGCCGGGGCGGCATGGTGAAGGTGGTCGCGGCGGCGGACGGGGCGGGCGGTGAGGCCACCGGGGTGGTGCTCGGCGTCCATCTGGTCGGTCCGCAGGTCTCGGAGATGATCGCCGAGAGCCAGCTGATCGTGGGCTGGGAGGCCGAACCGTCCGATGTGGCCCGGCACATCCATGCGCACCCGACGCTGTCGGAGGCGGTCGGGGAGGCGTTTCTCACGCTGGCGGGGCGGGGGCTGCACCAGCACTGAGCGCCCGGCAGCCCTCGGGGCCGAAGCCGGTTAATCCGGTTGCGGCCCCGCCGACGGCTGCGCAGCATGGCCCCGTACGCCCGGTTTACCGCACCGGCCCGCACCGATCCGCACCAAGGAGCCCCGAATGCGCCGATTCCTCGGAACTACTCATCGCCCCGTCCGGACGACAGTTCTCGAGGAATCCACCTTCCATGGCACCTTCCCTGCTCCCTTCCCACACCCTGAACATCGGGATTCTCGCCCACGTCGACGCGGGTAAGACCAGCCTCACCGAGCGGCTGCTCTTCGACACCGGCGTCATCGACCGGCTCGGCAGCGTCGACGCCGGTGACACCCGTACGGACACCGGCGAGCTGGAACGGCAGCGCGGCATCACCATCCGCTCCGCGGTCGCCTCCTTCACCGTCGGTGAGAATCCCGGTGTTCAGATCAATCTGATCGACACCCCCGGCCACTCCGACTTCATCGCCGAGGTCGAACGCGCCCTGGGCGTGCTCGACGGCGCCGTGCTGCTGCTCTCCGCGGTGGAAGGCGTCCAGGCCAGGACCCGGGTGCTGATGAAGACGCTGCGGCGGCTGCGGCTGCCCACCCTGCTCTTCGTCAACAAGATCGACCGGGTCGGTGCCCGGGGCGATGCGCTGCTGGCGGACATCCGCCGGCTGCTGACCCCCGCCGCCGTACCGATGATGTCCGTGGCCGGACTCGGCACGCCCCTTGCGCGGGCGACGCCGTACGGCCTGGAGGACCCCCAGGCCCGCGACCGGATCGCCGAGACGCTGGCCGAGGTGGACGAGTCGGTGCTCGCCCAGGTGGTCGAAGGGCCGCCGCCGACCGCTGAGCAGGTGCGCGCGGCGCTGGCCGCCCGGACGGCCGACGGGTCCCTGCATCCGGTGTACTTCGGTTCGGCGCTCGGCGGGCAGGGCGTCGGTGCGCTCGTCGAGGCGATGGCCGGGCTGATTCCGCCGGCTCCGGAGGGGGCGGGCGAGGTGCCGCGGGGCACGGTGTTCGCCGTCCATCAGCCGCCGGGCGGCGAACGAACGGCTCATATCAGGCTCTATCAGGGCGCGTTGCGGTCACGGCAGCGGGTGGAGCTGCACCGGCGTGCGGCGGACGGCGGGTGGAGCTCGCTGACCGGCCGGATCACCTCCCTCGACATCGTCGGCCGGCCGCCCGGCGACGAAGGGCCGCTCACGGCGGGCAATATCGCGGTGCTCCGCGGGCTGCCCGGCATCCGCACCGGTGACCGCCTCGGGCCCGCAGGCGACGCCGAGGACGCCCTGTTCGCCGCGCCCACCCTGGAGACCGTCGTCCGGGCCCACGATCCGGCGCGCGCCGCCGCCCTGCGTGCCGCGCTGCTGGCGCTGGCCGACCAGGACCCGCTGCTGCAGACCCGCCCCGCGGCCGACGGCGCGACCTCCGTACTGCTGCACGGCGAGGTGCAGAAGGAGATCATCGCGGCCACCCTGCGCGACGAGCACGGCATCGAGGCCGAGTTCGCGCCGAGCCGGGTGGTGTGTGTGGAGCGGCCGTGCGGGGTGGGCGAGGCGCACCACGAGATCGCCAAGCGGGGCCATACCGGGCACTGGGCGACGGTCGGGCTGCGCGTCGAGCCGGGCGCCCGCGGCTCCGGCCCGGTCTTCACCTACGAGACGGAACTGGGCGCGCTGCCGCACGGCTTCCACCAGGCCATCGAGGAGACGGTGCTGGCGACGCTGCGCGAGGGGCCGCGGGGGCGGGCGGTGACGGACTGCCGGGTGGTGCTGACCCGCTCGGGGTTCGTCGGCCCGGTGAGCACCGCCGGGGACTTCCGTACGGTGACGCCGGGCGTCCTGCTGCGTGCGCTGCGCCGGGCCGGGACCAGGACCTACGAGCCGTATCACGCCTTCGAGGCGGAGCTGCCGCTCGATGCGCTGGCTGCGGTCACCGCCCGGCTCGGGGCGCTGGGCGCGGAGTTCGGCGAGACGGCGGGCGGGCGGCACGCCTGGCTGGTGCGCGGGGTGCTCCCGGCGCGTCATGTCCAGGAGGCCGAGGGCGCGCTGCCCGGCCTGACGCACGGTGAAGGGGTGTGGAGCTCGTATCCTTCGGGCGACCGTCCGGTACGGGTGACGGCCGATGCCGTGGGCGGCGGGCGGGCTTGAGAGCGCGGCGGGACTCCGGGCGGGGCGCTCAGCGCTCCGTCAGGACGTAGTCGACCCGGCCGAACGTGATGTGGTCGCCCGGCCCGACCGGCACCTCGCCCACCACGCGGCGCCCGTTGACGCAGGTGCCGTTGGTGGAGCCGAGGTCGCGCAGCATCCAGCCGCTGCCCACGCTGCGCAGTTCGGCATGGGCGCGGGAGACCGTCTCGTGGTTGAGCCGCAGGCCCACGCCGGGTGCCCGTCCCACGAGCAGCGGGAAGGGGCCCGGTGCGGGCAGCAGCAGCTTGGGCAGCCGTTCCGTACGCCATGCGCGGCGCACCCGGATGTGGAATGCCGATATCCGGCCGACCATCCGCAGCACCGCCCCCTGGACCTTGCCGCGGCTTTCCAAGTCGGCGGTGGCCAGGGCGAGATCGGAGTGCTGCTGGGCGGTGAGGACGAGTTCCAGTCGGCGCAGGAAGGTGTCCTGGGACAGCCGTCCCTGCGCCGCGCCGTCGCGCAGCAGGTCGAGGGCGCGTTCCCGGTCGGCGTCCGACGGGCGCGCCGGCCGTGCGGGGAACTCGAGCGAAGTCATGACGTGATTCTCCGGCGACCGCGAGCCGCTGTCCAGGCGATGTGTGCCTCACGAGCGGGCGGGGGCGGGGCGGCGGGCCGTTCGACGGGGCGGCGGAATGGCGCAATTACCGGCGCGAAGTCGCGCCATGTCGCCACGTCGGGGTGCCGGACGGGGCGGCGGCGTGCTTTCGTCGTCAGAAAGCGGGGCGCCGGGGACCTCCTGAACCCGGTGCACGGGAAGTCCGCAACCGGGAGCGGAGCGCGCCCCCAGGGGCCACAAACCAAGGAGGCAGCCGTGCTGTTCGAGGTCTGGGCACCGAACGCCGGGCAGGTCGCCCTCCAGTGGGCGGGCGACCGGTCCGGCGAACCCGCACTCGCTCTGGAGCGCGATACGGACCGCGACGGCTGGTGGTGCGCCGAGGCGCGGGCCCGCGACGGCGACCGCTACGCCTACCGCCTCGACGGCGGCCCGCCGCTGCCCGATCCGCGCGCCGCCCGTCTGCCTGACGGCCCCGGCGGTCCCGGCGCGGTCGTCGACCACGGCCTCTTCGCCTGGCGGCACCCGTGGCCCGGCCGCCCGCTGCCCGGCGCCGTCCTCTACGAGCTGCACATCGGCACGTACACCCGCCAGGGCACCTTCGACGCCGCGGCCGACCGTCTGCGGCACCTCGCCGACCTGGGCATCACCCATATCTCCCTGATGCCGGTGTGCCCGTTCCCCGGTACGCATGGCTGGGGATACGACGGCATCGCCCCGTGGGCGGTACACGAGCCGTACGGCGGACCGGACGGGCTCAAGCGGTTCGTGGACGCCGCGCACGGGCACGGTCTCGGGGTCGTCCTCGACGTCGTCCACAACCACCTCGGTCC
Organism: Streptomyces sp. NPDC028368; assembly: GCF_055565615.1. Taxonomy (NCBI): domain Bacteria; kingdom Bacillati; phylum Actinomycetota; class Actinomycetes; order Kitasatosporales; family Streptomycetaceae; genus Streptomyces; species Streptomyces sp. NPDC028368. The sequence continues at coordinate 157,522 of NZ_JBVHTY010000009.1, forward strand.
GTCCGGCAACCATCTCCCCGCATTCGGCCCGTACTTCACCGATGCCCATCACACGCCCTGGGGGACGGCGGTCAATCTCGACGCTCCCGGGTCGGATGAGGTACGCCGCTATCTCATCGGCAGCGCGCTGGGCTGGCTGCGCGACTACCGCATCGACGGGCTGCGACTGGACGCCGTTCACGCGCTGCACGACACCCGCGCCCGGCACTTCCTGGCCGAACTCTCCGCCGAGGTGGAGGCGTTGGCCGGCCATCTGCGGCGCCCGCTGTTCCTGATCGCCGAGTCGGACCGCAACGATCCGGTGACCACCACCTCGCGTGCGTCCGGCGGCCACGGCCTGCACGCCCAGTGGAACGACGACTTCCACCACGCCCTGCACACCGCTTTCACCGGCGAATCCCACGGCTACTACGCCGACTTCGCCCGCGCCCCGCTGGCCGCCCTCGCCAAGACCCTGACCGGCGGCTTCTTCCACGACGGTACGTACTCCAGCTTCCGCGGCCGCACCCACGGCGCCCCCCTGGACCCGCGCCGCACACCCCCCTACCGCCTGCTGGCCTATGCCCAGACCCACGACCAGATCGGCAACCGCGCCCTCGGTGACCGCCTCACCGCCACGCTTTCCCCCGGCCTGCTGGCCTGCGCGGCCGCGCTTGTCCTGTGCGCCCCCTTCACGCCGATGCTCTTCATGGGCGAGGAGTGGGGCGCGCGGACGCCCTGGCAGTACTTCACCGACCACACGGACCCGGACCTCGCCCAGGCCGTACGGGACGGACGGCGCCGGGAGTTCGCCGCTCACGACTGGGGCGGTGCGGCCGCCGACTGGCCGGACCCGCAGGATCCGGCGACCCGGTCCCGCTGCGTCCTGGACTGGACCGAACCCGACGACGAACCGCATGCCGCGCTGCTGTCCTGGCATCGGACACTGCTCGGTCTGCGCCGCACCGTAGCGGCCCTGACGGATCCGGATCCGGCCCGCACCCAGGTCACTTACGACGAGGGGGCCCGCTGGCTGGTCCTGCGGCGCGGGGCCGTCCGGGTGGTCGTCAATCTGGCCCGGGGCGCCGCGGTGGCCGTCCCGGTGGGCACGGACGGGGGGCCGCGCCCGGAGCTGGAGGTGCTGGCCGCGTGGGGCGAGGGGGGCGGGCCTGACGGTGACGGGGTGGTGCGGGTGGGGGCGGAGTCGGTGGTCGTGGTGCGGGAAGTTCTCTGAGCGGTGCCTTCTTGCAGCTTGGGGGCGTATGAGTCCCGTTGGGCCATATCACCGGCATTACCGGCGTCACCGGCATCACCGGAGACAGCAGACAATTCCGGACGGGGAGCAATTCCGCAGCTAATTGCACGGTTGGTTACACGGGCGACGCCGCCCCTAAATGCCGTTTTACCCCCACCTGCAAGGCCGCGCCCGCGATGCATACGATGCGGATATGACCGCGCAAGGCCCGTGCACGGCTTTCCCCAAGGGTTGTCCAGTAGGTGCCACGCCAGGGGATTCGTCACCCCAGGAGCCACAGAAGCCCAGGTCAGAGCGATTGCGCCGCTTGCATTTCCCTCAGGTAAAGAAACCGGAAGGAAAGTTGCCCGGCAACCCGCCGACGTGGTTGCATCCTGCGAGTGCACGAGTCGTCGATACGGCGTCTGGTTTTGGTCGTCGGCACGACTTTCAGTAATCCAGTTTCAGTAATTCAGAGCGTTAAAGGGAAGGCCACGCCATGCGCAACGACTTCACCGCCAAGATCGACTCCTGCGAGATTTCCGACAGCGAGCTGGACGGTATCTCCGGAGGCATCGCAAGCGCCGGCGGCGAGGTTGCCGGGCACGGCGCCGCTGTGAGCATCGGCGATGTCGTCGGCACCGCCCAGTCCCTCGCCCCCGCCCTGCCCGTCTCGCAGGTCGCCGGTCTCGCCACGGTGCAGACCTCCGGCGTCTGACGGCAGCGTCTGCGGCAAGACGCACGGAACCCCGGGACCCTCCGTCCCGGGGTTCCCGCGTTTCGGCGAAGACCGCCAGGCGGCCTGTGACACGACGAGCCACCGAACCGGCACCAACCACGACCACAAGCCACTCACTGCCACCGCGGGCCTTCCGCTTCAGGGGAGGCGAGCGGCGGGAGGACGGCGAGTCAGCCGGCCGCGCGGTGCCGCCGCTGGGAGGAGGCGGCGGGCACCACGTCGGCCCTGATGCGGGGCGCGGTCACCTGGAAACGGCATCGCTCCAGTACTGGCTGATGAAGACCTTGGCACTGTTCTGCTGGGACTCGGACGGGAAGCTCGGCGTGCCGGAGACCGCCGGCAGCTTCGCCGCTGCGGTCTTGTCGAGCGTGCCGGCCTTCTTCATGGCGGTCATCAGAGCCGGGCGGGCGTATCCCCTGAGTCTGAGGTTCTGGCCCTCGGCGCTGTAGAGGTACTCCAGCCACAGGCGCGCGGCCGCGGGGTGCGGCGCATACGTGTTGATCGCCTGCGAGTAGTACTGGGAGAACTTGCCGTCCGTGGGGACCGCGACCGTCCAGTCGAGGCCCTTGGACTTGAACTCGTTGGTGTACCCGGCGTTGAGGTAGTCCCAGTCGATGCTGATCGGCGTCTCGCCCTTCTCGACGGTGGCCGGGGTGGATTCGACGGGCGTGTAGTTGCCGTTCTTCTTCAGCTTGGCGAAGAAGTCTATGCCGGGCTGGATGTCGTCGAAGGAGCCGCCGCTGGCGAGGGCCGCCGCGTACACGGCGCCGAAGGCCGAACCCGACTTGCTGGGGCTGCCGTTGAGCGCGACCTGCCCCTTGTACTGCGGCTTGAGCAGATCCTTGAAGCTGGTCGGGCAGGTCTGCACACGCTTGGCATCGCAGCCGAAGGAGATGTAGCCGCCGTAGTCGTTTGCCCAGCGGGCGATCGAGTCCTTCTGGACATCGGGGATGTCAGCGAAACCGGCGACCATGTACGTCGCGAGCAGCCCCTGCTGGGCGGCGCTCTGCGCGAAGGAGCTGCCGAGGTCCAGGACGTCGGGCGCGCGGTCCTGGCCCTTGCGCGAGGTGACCGCGTTGATCTCGTCCTGGCTGGCGCCGTTCGGGTTCTCGACCTCGACCTTGATGCCGTACTTCTTCTTGAAGCCGTCGATCAGGGCGCCGTAGTTGGCCCAGTCGCGGGGCAGCGCCATCGCATGCAGCGAGCCCTCCTTCTTGGCCGCCTCGGCCAGGGCGTCGATGCCGCCGAAGTCCTTGGCCGTGGACGCGGTGGCCGCGCTCTTGCCGTCGGCGCCGGTCGACGCGTCGGGGGCCGCGCCACAGGCGCTGAGGGCGAGGGCGGCGGTGCCGGCGAGGACGCCGGTGAGGACGGCGGTCCTCGGCAGGAACACGGTCACGGTCTCTCCAGGGGTGCGCACAGAGGGGTTGAGGGGATTCCTGCGGGGCCACACAGGGGATGCACGTGGGGGGTGAGCACTTGTCCGGCGACTTGTCTGAACAAGTTGGGCCTAAGTAGGCCCAACAATGGCGTCTATTAGGTGAACATTGGTTAAACTAATGACTCCGATTCCCTCACGATCGCAGCTCGCGGGGGTCACACTGCACGTCGCCAGGCCGGCCGCGCTGCACACTTTGCGCACAACTCCGCGCGAGAGAGGAAGCATGGCGGCACGACACGAGGAGATCGCCGAAGAGCTGAGGCGGGCGATCGACCGCCAGGACTACACCGTGGGCAGCCTGCTCCCCGCGGAGACCGAACTCGCGGCCCACTACGGCGTCTCGCGCGGCACGGTCCGCCAGGCCGTCGCGGCCCTGACCGCCGAGGGACGCATCGGGTCACGCCAGGGCGCCCGCCGTGTGGTCCTGGCCGGCCGCCGCAGTCAGAGCTTCACCGAGCTGTGCAGTTTCGCGCAGTGGGCGCACGCGATGGGCCGCGAGGCGTCCGGACACGTGGTGTCGTCCGCATACCGCCCCGCGACGCCGGAGGACTCCGCGCGACTTCAACTCCCGCCCGGCGCACCGGTGTTGCACATCCTGCGGGTACGCGGTCTGGACGGCGAGCAGGTGCTGCTGGAGCGGACCGTGTACGCGGACTGGATCGCCCCCACCGTCGAGCGCATCGAGCCCGAGTGCCCGTCCGTGACACAGCGGCTGTACGAGGACGAGGGCCTGGTCTTCGCGTACGGCGAGCATCAGATCGACGCCGTGGCGGCGGGCGCCCAGGACGCCGAGCTCCTCGGCGTGCGTCGTACCAGCCCGCTGCTGCGCGTACGGCGGGTCACCACAACACGCGCAGGGCGCCCCGTGGAGTGGTCGGACGACCGCTACCGCTCGGACGCCGTGAGCTTCAGCGTCCACAACTCGACAAGGAACAACACGCTGGCTCGCAAAACGGGCCCCGCCATGAGCTGAGCGGTCTTGCCCGAGCCGGCTGCTCGGTGGGCAGATGGTGGAGGCTGTGCCTTCATTCCCATCCGGGCCTGTCCATCGACCGAAGAACCGCAGGCCACCATCGAGCAGGCCCTCGCACAGCGGGACGCCCTTCTCCGCGCGGCAGCACCTGACTTTCGCAAGACCGCTCAGGCGGAGAATTCAGCACGAAGTTCCCGGTGAACCAGAAGGGTCCCTGGTGCCACACCTTTCCGTGCCGTTCGCGGACGGGGACGTAATCGATGGAGCGGACCTCGATCACACGGGATCCTCGCCCCTCGCTCGTACCTTCCCTGGGGGACGTGGGATCCATGCGGGTCTCTCCTGGGGGGCGTGGCGACAGGTCTCAGCGGGTTCTGCAGTGGCTGCAGTGGTTCGGTAACCGCAGTAGTTGCGGTCTACAGCGAATCCGCGGTGGTGTGAACTTAGGGCGTCGCGCCACCGGGACTCGATCGCCCGATCGTCCACCCCATAGATATGTGATGGACACTATGTCTATGCCGCTGCATATCTCCGACCTCTTGGCCCGGCCCGACCTGAATCTGTCGGTCACCTATGACGTGCCGCCGCAGCTGCTGACGCGCACCATCGAGGCGGCCACCGTCTCGGATCTGCTGGTCCCGGGGAAGTGGCTGCAGGGCGGTGAGCTGCTGATGACCATCGGCCTGCTGCTGCCCATGGAGCCGGCCGCGTGCCGGGCATACGTACGGGATGTGGCCGAGGGCGGGGCGGCGTGTCTGGCACTGGGCCTCGGGCAGGGCCTGCCCTACCAGGAGGCGCCCGAGCCGCTGGTGCGAGCCGCCGAGGAGGCCGGCCTGCCGCTGCTGACGGTGCCGGACGAGGTGCCGTTCATCGCGGTGACCAAGGCGGTCTTCGACGCGCGGGCCGATGAGCGGCGCGAGGTGCTGCACCGGGCGTTCGCCACCCAGCGGCGGCTGACGGCCGCGGCGGCCGACAACGGGCTGCGGCCGATGCTGGAGGAGTGGACGGCCGCCACCGGGGTGGGTGCGGCGGTGCTCGACCCGCTGGGGCGGCTGCTCGCGGCGGGCGAGCGGGAGACGAGCCCGCCGCTGGCGGAAGCGCGGGATCTGATCGAACGGGTCGCGGCGCGCGGACTGCGCGGCAGCGCCTCCAGTACGGCGGCGGGGCGGCAGCTGGAGGTCCAGCCGCTCGGCGCCCGGCGGTTGCGCGGGCTGCTGCTGCTCACCGGCCGCCCGGACGACGCCGCCCGTTCGGTCGTACCGGGTCTGGTCTCGCTGCTCTCGCTGGAGCTGGAGCGGCGCCATCTGCGCGATGAGCCGGAGCGCCGCCGCCGGTCGGCACTGCTGTCGGAGCTCCTGGCCGACGAGGAGCTCTCCAGTGGGCGGGCCCGCGACATGCTGGCCTCGGCCGGTGTGACCGCCGAACGGGTGCGGGGCGTCGCGGTGGAGGCCGGGGCCGGCCGGAACGGTGCTGCGGAGCGCGGGGCGGCGGCCGCGAAGCCCGCCGAGGGCGCCGCGCAGGAGATGGCCGCCGATCTGGCGCTGGCCATGCCCGGCGGGCTGGTCAGGGTGACGGGCGAGGTCATCGAGGCGGTCGTCGGCGAGGATCTGGACATCCGCGAGGTGCTCGGCCGGTTCGCCCCGGGCTGCGCGGCCGGGATCGGTCCGGCCGCCGCCCCCGAAGCGGTACGGGTCTCGCTGCGCCAGGCGGCCGGGCTGCTCGCCGTCAGCCGGTCGAGCGGCGCGCCCGCCGAGGCCCGGCAGAGCGAGGCCAGCAGGCTGCTGCTCGACCTGGGCGACCGCCGTACGCTGCACGGATACGCCGACACGGTGCTCGGCCCGCTCGATCTGGCCGACAACGGCGAGGAGTTGATCGCCACGCTGGCGGCCTGGCTGGAGACCGGCGGTGCCTGGGACGCCACCAGCCGGCGGCTCGGCGTGCACCGCCACACCGTACGCAACCGCCTCGACAAGGCGATGGACCTCACCGGCCGCCGGCTCGATGACCCCGACGACCGCTTCGACCTGTGGCTGGCCACCCGCATCCGCCGCGGCGGCGCCCCCTCCCCCGGCACCGCCGGCTCCCCGGCCACGCACCGGCCCCCGGCCCCGCCGCGCCGATAGGCGCAACGCGCCGGACACCAAGCGCTCTTCACTCTCACCCCGCCACCGTCTTTACTTCGACCATGACTTACGAGATCCGCAGCATTCCCCCGGAGAGCGCCGCGACGCCCGCCCTTGGCCCGCCGCCGGACCGGGGCGCCGGCCCGAGGCGCGGGCACGGCACCCTGGTGGCCGTCAGCGATCTGCACGTCCGGTACGACGAGAACCGCGACATCGTCGAGCGACTGCGGCCCGAGTCCGAGGACGACTGGCTGCTGATCGCCGGCGACATCGGCGAGTACATCGCCGACATCCGCTGGGCGCTCACCCTGCTCAGCGACCGCTTCGCCAAGGTGGTGTGGGTACCGGGCAACCACGAGCTGTGGACGCCCGCCAACGACCCGGTACAGCTGCGCGGCGTCGCACGCTATGAACATCTCATCGATATCTGCCGGGAGTTGGGGGTCATCACCCCCGAGGACCCCTATCCGGTCTGGGAGGGCGAGGGCGGCCCGGTCGCCATCGCGCCGCTCTTCCTCCTCTATGACTACTCGTTCCGGATGCCGGGGCTGGACTCCAAGGAGGCGGCTCTCACCGCCGCCGAGGAGGCCGGGGTGGTCTGCACCGACGAGTTCTTCCTGCACCCGGACCCGTATCCGACGCGCGAGGCCTGGTGCCAGGCGCGGCTGGCGGCCACCGAGGCCAGACTCGCCGCCGTACCGCAGGAGTTGCCCACCGTGCTCGTCAACCACTTCCCGTTGGTCCGCGAACCCGTCCGGCCGCTGTGGCATCCGGAGTTCGCGCTGTGGTGCGGCACCGAGGCGACCGCCGACTGGCCCCGCCGGTTCCGGGCCGCGGCCGTGGTCTACGGCCATCTCCACATCCCCCGGCTGCTGATCTGCGACGGCGTGCCCCACCAGGAGGTCTCGCTCGGCTACCCGCGCGAATGGCACCGCCGCTCCTCCCCGCCGGGCCGACCGGTGCAGATCCTGCCCGCCATCACCGCCGTCACCCCCGACACCACTGGAACCCGCGCATGATCGAAAAGCTGCTGCCGGCGCCCTTACGGACCGCCGAGGCATTCCAGGACGACCCGCTGTCCGCGATGTTCCCCGAGGAGCTGGCGCTGGTGGCGGGCGCGGTCCCGCACCGCCAAAGCGAGTTCGGTACCGTACGCCGCTGCGCCCGCACCGCACTCGCCGAACTCGGCATCGACCCCGCCCCCATACTCCCCGGCCCCGCCCGCGCCCCCCAGTGGCCGGACGGCATCGTCGGCGCGATGACCCACTGCACCGGCTATCGCGCCGCGGCGGTGGCGCGCGCGACGGACGTGCACGCCGTCGGCCTGGACGCGGAACCCAACGAGCCCATCGGGGACCCCGGCGTCATCCGCCTGGTCACCCTGCCCGAGGAACGCCCCCAGCTCTCTCATCTGGCCACCCTCGAGCCCGACATCAGCTGGGACCGCCTGATATTCAGCGCCAAGGAATCCGTCTACAAGGCGTGGTACCCCCTCACCGGCCGCTGGCTCGGCTTCGAGGACGCCCGCATCACCCTCGACGCCACCGACGCCACCTTCACCGCCCGCCTCCTCGTCCCCGGCCCGGTGATCGCCGGGAGGGTCATCGAGGAATTCAGCGGACGGTGGATGGTGGGGGCGGGGTTGGTGGTGACGGCGGTCGTGGTCGGCCGTTAGCCGTCCGCCGCCAGCCGCAGCGAAATGCTGTTGATGCAGTACCGCTGGTCCGTGGGCGTCGGATACCCCTCGCCCGCGAAGACATGGCCCAAGTGGGAGCCACAGCGGGCGCACCTGGCCTCGGTGCAGACCATGCCGTGGGAGAGGTCCTCGATGAGTTCCACGGCGTCGGAGTCCTTGGGGGCGCGGCAGGATGGCCGGCCGTCATGGCTCGTGGATTCACGCTACTCGTGCGCGCTTCCCGGCGGAGCACCTGAGCCATAGGCCCGCGGGCCGACTGTCAAGCCTGCTCATTCCCGGTTCGCTGACCGCGTTACCGTGGGGCCGGGTTCCGGAAACCGCTCTCCCAGAACAGGTGATGGTCATCAGCAGCTCCCACAGCTCTGCGCTGACGCGCTGGCTGCGAACCCTCGATGCCGATCGGCTGCAGGGTGTCCTCGACGCGCGCCCGGACTGCGCATGCGCACCGGAACCGCGCACCCTCGGTGAGCTTGCCGACCGGCTGCAACGTCCGGGGTCGGTCTCACGGGCGTTACCGCTGCTGCCGCTGCCCTGTCTCCAGACCGCCGAAGCACTCGCCGCCCTGGACGCACCCGCCCCGCGTACGGAACTGGAGAGCCTGCTCGGCACGGATACCGCGCGCCTCGACACAGCGCTGCGCACACTCGGCGGGCACGCACTCGTCTGGCCCGGCCCGGACGGCGAACTGCACATGGCGACGGCACTGCGTGATGCCTGGGAGACACCCCTCGGTCTCGGGCCCGGGCTCGACGAGCTGTTGTCCGGCACGACATCCGACGAGCTGCGCAGGATCGCGACGACGCTGGGGCTCACCCCCGGCACCAGGAAGCGGGAGCGCCTTGACGCGGTACTCGCTCACCATCGTGACCCCGGCCGGCTGCAGGTACTGATCGACTCCGCGCCACCACGGGCCAGGGACCTTCTGGAGCGGCGTATCCGCCTCGAACAGGCACCCATCGTGTACGGCTCGGTCAGCGAGGATCCCGCAGAACTCTGGCTACGGGAACGGGCCCTGCTGGCGGGCCGGGGTTGGTCGGTGGAGCCGGCGCGGGTGCCTGCCGAGGTGACACACGCCGTGCGCGGTCCCGACTGGCACGCCCCTTTCGATCCGGAGCCGCCCGAGCTCCCGCTCGTATCCCTCACCGCCTCGGAAGTGGAGAGTGACGCAGCAGCCGCGGCCGCGTCCTTCACCGGGCAGGCCGGCGCACTGCTGGGGGAATGCGCGGCCCGCCCCGTAACCGTGCTGAAGTCCGGCGGCATCGGAGCACGCGAACTGGCCCGCCTCGGCAAGGCTGTCGGGTGTGACGAGCCGGTGGTACGCCTGGCGCTGGAGACCGCCTACGCCGCCGGGCTGCTGGCCTACGAGAAGCGCGCGCTGTCCGTCACAGAGGCGTACGACGGATGGGCCGAGCAGGAACCCACCGACCAGTTCTCCTCTCTCCTCCATGCCTGGTGGCTGCTCGGCCGCACTCCCTCCGACTCCCGTGACGACGAGGGAAAAGCTCTGCCGGCCGTGGCGCGTACACCCCCCTGCGCCGGTTGCCTGGTGGCCCGCCAGGGGCTGCTCACCGCGGCAGCCGGCCTTCCGGGCTCGCGCGGCGTACGGAACCCGGCCGCCCTGGGACCGCTCGTGGCCTGGCACCGGCCCTTGGCCCACGAACTGCCGCAGGACACCACGCCGTTCGCCGGACTGATCCGGGAGTCCGGGCTGCTGGGGGTCCTGGCCCGCGGCGCCCTGTCCCCGTTCGGCGCGGCCCTGCTGCACGACGACGAAGACCTCCTGCGCACGCATGCCCGGCGCCTGCTGCCGGGCGCCGTGTCAAAGGCCCATATCGGAGCGGACCTCACCGCGGTGGTGATGGGTACCCCCAGCGGCCGTCTCGCGGCGCTCCTGGACTCACTCGCCGACCGGGAGGCCCATGGCACGGCGTCCGTCTGGCGGTTCGGTCCGTCATCACTGCGCCGGGCGCTGGACGCGGGCCGTACTCCGGCCGGGATCCGGTCCGACCTCTCCGACGCCGTGGACGGTCCACTGCCCCAGAGCCTCACCTACCTGATCGCCGACACCGCGCGTATCCACGGACGGGTCCGCCTCGCCGCCACCGCGTGCGTGATCCACAGCAACGACACGGCACTGCTGGCCGAGATCGCCGCCCACCGCAACCTGTCCCGGCTCGGACTGCGCAGCCTGGCTCCGACCGTCCTGCTCTGCCGCGCCCTGCTGCCCACGGCGCTGGACGCGCTGCGTGCCGAAGGGTACGCACCGGTCGCCGAAGCGGAGGACGGAGCGGTCCGCCTAGAACGGCCCGAGCAGCCCCGTGCCACGCGGCCCCTTCCCCGGCCCCGGCAACGAACCCCCCACGACGCTCCTGGCGACGGCCTCGCGCTGCGCCTGCTGGCGGCCCCGGACCACGAACCCCACCCCGACCCGGAGCACGGCATCCCCTTCCGGACCGATACCGAAGAGATCGTCGCCGGATACGCGAAGGGCCTGAACCTGACGGACATCCGGCAGCTCGCCCACGCCATCCACGAAGACGAACCCATCACCCTCGAATACATCGCGGTCTCAGGGAACCGGACCATCCGCACGGTGAGCGAGCTCGAACTCGATCCGCCCCTCCTCTCCGCGTACTGCCACCTCCGCGAAGACCAACGGGTCTTCACGCTCTCCCGCATCCAGGCCGTCATGCCCACCTGATCCACGCCGGCCTGGCCGGCACCATACGGCGCCACCTCGGCCGTCTCCTGCGTTCCGACGACCTCCAGCCAGGGGGCTCTCCTCGCCGCTGCCAACCCAGCCGGCTCCGCGTCCTCGCCCCGCGGCAGCCTCGGGACGCCCACCCGCGGCCGACTGCAGGCCGGCAAGACCGCCTTCCGAGCGTGGCGGCGGGCCCCGCAAACGAGAGTCGCCCCCACCAGATTCGCTTACACGTCATGAGGCTCTGCTCGCTGAGTGGTCCGGTCAGCCCTCGTCCGGGATCAACCGCGGGGAGATGGAGTTGATGCAGTACCGCTGGTCCGTCGGCGTCGAAGCACGAAGACCTCACCAGTCGGGCCCAACCCCCAGCCAGGTCGTCCGCTACTCCCACGGGCTGCGCGAGGGAGGAATCAGCCTGCCGCGGCCCCACGCGAGTGGCGTGCAGCACATACTCGTGAGCACGGTGCCGCCAGCGCCCCAGCGGACCGTGCCTCGCGTGAGGCCGGCACAGCAACTGCCCGGCCGGTCCACCAGGAGCACCGGTTCCGGCGACGGTCGAGGTCGGCAATGGTGTGCCGGGCAGCGTACGGACGCGCCCGGCACAAAACCCGTGGCCTTCGCCCAGCACGCTGTCATCCTCAAATCAGCGTATTTCCGCAGCCTCAGGAGGTGGGGCGCGTTCAGCCCCACCCTCGACCAGCTACAGCCGATGCAGAGCTCAGCCCTCGTCCGAAATCAACCGCAGGGAGATGGAGTTGATGCAGTACCGCTGGTCCGTCGGCGTCGGGTACCCCTCACCCTCGAAGACGTGCCCAAGGTGCGAGCCGCACTTCGCGCAGCGGACCTCCGTCCGCACCATTCCGTGTGAACTATCGGACAGAAGTTCGACCGCTTCCGAGTTGCGTGCATCCCAGAAGCTCGGCCAGCCGCAGTGGCTCTCGAACTTGGTGTCGGAGCGGAAGAGTTCGGCGCCGCAGGCACGGCAGGAGTAGATGCCTGCGGTTTTGGTGTCGGTGTATTCGCCTACGAAGGCGGGCTCCGTGCCGGCCTCGCGGAGGACGTGGTACTCCGCGGGGGTCAGTTCGGTGCGCCACTGGTCGTCGGGCTTGTCGATCTCGTACGGCATCGGGGCCTCCTCAGCTCAGCTGCCCAGGCGGGTCAGGATGGCGGGGCCGAGGTCGGTCACATCGCCCGCGCCCATGGTGAGAACAAAGTCACCGGGCTTGGCCATTCCGGCGATGAGGTCCGGGATGGCCTCCTTGGCGCTCTCGGCGGTGACATCGGCGCCGGCGGCGCGGGCGGCATCGGTGATCAGGGCGCTGGTGACGCCCGGGATCGGGTCCTCGCGGGCCGGGTAGATGTCCAGGACGACGGAGGAGTCGGCGAGGGCGAGCGCCTGGCCCATCTCCGCGCCGAGCTCCTGGGTGCGGGAGAAGAGGTGCGGCTGGAAGACGACCAGGACCCGGGAGTCCTCGGCGACGGCGCCCCGGATGGCTTCGAGGTCTGCGGTCATCTCCGTCGGGTGGTGGGCGTAGGAGTCGATGACCTGGACGCCGGCCGCCTCGCCCTTGAGCTGGAGGCGGCGCTTGACGCCGGTGTACGTGCCGAGCGCGGAGGCGAGGTTGTGCGGCGGCAGGTCCAGGGCGACGCCGGCGGCGAGGGCGGCGACGGCGTTGTGGGCGTAGTGCCGGCCGGGCACCGAGACGGTGAAGGTGAGGATCTTGCCGCTGGTGAGGGTGACGGTGACATCGCTGGTCAGGCCGCGGGGGTTGACCTTGAGGATGCGGACGTCGGCGTCCTTGGACTCGCCGTAGGTGACGATCTCGATGTCGTAGCGGCCGGAGATCTTGTCGGTCAGCTCGCGGGCGCCGGGGTGGTCGGCGGCGATGACCAGGGTGCCGCCGGGGCGGATGCGGCCGACGAAGGTCTCGAAGGATTCGTAGATCTCGTCCATCGAGGCGTAGTTGGCGTGGTGGTCCAGCTCGACGTTGAGGACGATGGCGACCTCGGGGGCGTACTTGTGGAAGCTGCGGTCGCTTTCATCGGCCTCGGCGACGAAGATCTCGCCCGCGCCGTGCTCCGCGTTGGAGCCGGGGGCGTCCAGGTCGCCGCCGATCGCGTACGACGGCTTGAGGCCGAGCGAGGTGAGGGAGACGGCCAGCATGGAGGTGGTGGTCGTCTTGCCGTGGGTGCCCGCCACGGCGATGGGGCGCAGGCCGTCCATGAGCGCGGCGAGAGCGTCGGAGCGGTGGACGACGGGGATGCCGCGCTCCTGAGCCGCGGCGAGCTCGGGGTTGTCCGGGCGGATCGCGGAGGAGACGACGACGCTGGTGGCGTCCGCGGCGAGATGTCCGGCGGCGTGGCCGATGTGGACGGTGGCCCCGAGGTCGCGCAGGGCCTGGGCGGTCGCGGACTCCTTGGCGTCACTGCCCGCCACCTTGGCGCCGCGCTGCGCGAGGATCTTGGCGATGCCCGACATACCGGCTCCGCCGATACCGATGAAGTGCGGCCGGTCCATCGAGGCTGGGATGGCGGGTGCCATGGGTGGGTCTCCCTGAATCGTCGCGGGCTGTCGTGCCGGTCGTGCTCTGGTGCTCCTGGTGATTCTCGCACCCGGCACCGACAGTCCGCGTCGCCATGGTCGCTCAGCGGCGGATCAGGCCCTGCCCGGTGGCGGCGGCGACCGCGGAGGTGCGGGAGTCGACGCCCAGTTTCGCGTAGATGTGGACAAGGTGGGACTTGACGGTCGCCTGGCTGAGGAAGAGCTGCTTGCTGATCTGCGCGTTGGACAGCCCGTCGGCGACGAGCTGGAGGACCTCGGTCTCGCGGCGGGAAAGGGCGGTGGCGGGGGTGCGCATGCGGTCCATCAGGCGGAGCGCGACGGTGGGCGCGAGGGCGGACTTTCCGGCGGCGGCGGTGCGAACGGCGGCGGCGAGCTCCTCGGGCGGGGCGTCCTTGAGGAGGTAGCCGGTGGCGCCGGCCTCGATGGCGGCGAGGATGTCGGCGTCGCTGTCGTAGGTGGTCAGGACCAGGACGCGGGGGGCGCCCTCGCGGGCGGTGATGGCTGCGGTGGCCTGGGAGCCGAGCATCTTGCCGCCGAACTGGAGGTCCATCAGGACGACGTCGACGTCGAGCCGGGCGGCGAGGCCGACGGCCCCTTCGGCGGTGGGGACGTCGGCGACGACCTCGAAGTCCGGTTCGGTCTCCAGGACGGCGCGCAGTCCGGCCCGTACGACGGGGTGGTCATCGGCGAGCAGCAGCCGGATGGTGGGGGCGCCTCCCTGCTCGAGCACAGGGGAATCCGCGGCGGTCACGAGGCGGCCTCCGGGGTGACGGGTGCGACGGGGCACGGCAGGGTGACGGCGATGGCGGTGCCCTCTCCGGGGGCGGATTCGACGGCGAGCGTGCCGTGCAGGGCGCGGGCACGGGCGCGCATGGCGGCGAGCCCGAAGCCGGTACCGGAGGCGGCCGCGGAGCCGGGAGCGGGGACCTTGGAGGGGACGAAGCCGGCGCCGTCGTCGACGACGTCCAGCGCGACCTCGGTGTCCATGTAGCTGAGGGTCAGCTCGACGCGGTCGGCGGCGGCGTGCTGGACGGTGTTGGCGAGCGCGGACTGGGCGATGCGCAACAGGGCGACCTCGTGCGGGGTGGGGAGCTCGGTGGGGGCGCCGGATACGTGGCAGTGCACGGCGAGGCCGGCGGCGTGGGCGGTGGTGGCGCAGAGCCGTTCCAGGGCGGCGGGCAGCGAGCCGGCCTCCAGGTCGGGCGGGCTGAGGGCGCGCACGAAGCGGCGGGCCTCGGCCAGGTTGTCAACGGCGGCGACGCGGGCCTGACGGACATGGCCGAGGGCCGTGCCGGGCCGCTCCGGCAGGGCGCGTTCGGCGGCCCGGAGCAGCAGCTGGATGCTGGAGAGACCCTGCGCGAGGGTGTCGTGGATCTCGCGGGCCAGCCGCTCCCGCTCGGCGAGGACCCCGGCGGCGTGTTCGGCGGCGGCGAGGTCGCTGCGGGCGGCGGTGAGCTCCTCGATGAGGCGGCGGCGGGCCTCGCTCTCCCGGTAGAGCGCCTCGTAACCGAGGACGACGGCGACCGCGACGGCCGCGCCGAGCGCGGGGCCGACGACCGTGCCGACGCCGAGCGTATGGGTGTGCCGGCCGAATCCGGCGATGGCGATGACGGTGGTGGCCACGACGGCGGGCAGCGCCGCGCGCAGCGGCAGCAGATGCATCTGTACGAAGAACAGCGGGAAGGCCAGCCAGACGCCGTCCGGGGTGAGGGCGAGCAGCACCATCCACAGGACCGTCACGGCCCCCAGCCAGAGGGCGGCGGCGGGGGCGGAGGTGCGGACCCGGGGCAGCGCGGGGCCCGCGGCGTAGAGGGCGAAGAGGGCCACGGCGGTGACGATGACGGCCGGGGCGTCGGCGGTGTGGTCGGCGACCGCCCGTACGCAGGCGAGCGCGAGCAGCGCGGCCACCATCAGGTGGAGGCAGGTGCGCAGCACCCGCAGCACGGGGGTGAGGGAGTGATCACTCCCGGTTCGTTCGGTCATGGCGTCTTCGGTCACGGCTTCTTCAGGCTAAGGGCCGGTCCGGCCCGCGGCATCAATCAAAAGGTGGAGCGCGGGCCGCATCCTTCGATCCCGGCGGACCACTCCCCGGCGCGATGCCCGATGCCGTGGCGGCGGGGAGTGTGGGGGCCAGCCGCCGGGCAGTGGGGTCCGGCGCCCGGATCCGAGGATGGCAAAGCCTGTGTTCGTCGCCTGGAGAGACCTGAGGTTCGCCAAGGGGCGGTTCGCCCTGATGGGCACCGTCATTGTGCTGATCACGGTGCTGGTGGGCCTGCTGTCGGGCCTGACGGCGGGCCTGGGCCGGGAGAACACCTCGGCGATCACCGGGCTGCCCGCCGACCACCTGGTGTTCTCGGCGCCCGCCGGGGGCAGCGCCGTCTCGTTCACCGATTCGCGGCTGCCGGAGCGGACCGTACGGGACTGGGCGCGGGTGCCCGGTGTGCGCGGCGCCGAGCCGCTGGGGATCGCCACGACGAAGGCGGAGGCGGGGAGCCGGACCGCGGCGGTGTCGGCCTTCGGGATACGTTCCGGGTCGCCGCTGGGGCCGGGCGGGGCGCCGGTCGGTGACGGCGAGGCGGTGCTGTCCCAGAAGGCCGCTGCGTCGCTGGGCGTACGGGCCGGGGGCTCGCTCACCCTGGGCGGCCGCACGGTGAAGGTGACGGCGGTGTCGGACGCGGCGATGTACAGCCACACGCCCGTCGTCTGGACGTCGCTGGGGACCTGGCGGCAGCTGACCGGCGGCTCCGGTGGCGCGACCGTGCTGGCGCTGTCCACCACCGGGGCGGCCGATCTGAGCGCCGCCGACAAGAGGCTGGGCACCGAGACCGTCACGGCCGGCGACGCCCTGAAGGCCATCGGCTCCTACAGCGCCGAGAACGGCTCGCTGCAGCTGATGCGCGGCTTTTTGTTCGCCATCTCGGCGCTGGTCATCGGCGCGTTCTTCACGGTGTGGACGATCCAGCGCAGCGGCGATGTCGCCGTCCTGAAGGCGCTGGGCGCCTCGACCCGGTATCTGCTCAAGGACGCGCTCGGCCAGGCCGTCGTCCTCCTGGTGACCGGTACGGGCCTGGGGACCGCCGTGGCGGCCGGGGTGGGCGCCGCCGTCGGGGGCACCGTGCCGTTCGTCCTCGATCCCGCCACTGTGCTGGTCCCGGCCCTGATCATGATCGCGCTGGGTGCCGTCGGGGCCGCGCTGTCCATCCGCCGCATCACGTCCGTAGACCCGCTGACCGCCCTGGGAAGTGCCCGATGAGCCTCGAACTGACCGATGTCACCCTGACCTACCCCGACGGCGGCGGCCGGCTGACCGCCCTGGACGCGGTCTCGCTGGCCGTACCGGCCGGCCGGATGACGGCGGTGATCGGCCCGTCCGGATCCGGCAAGTCGAGCCTGCTGGCGGTGGCCGCGACGCTGATCACCCCGGACCGCGGGCGGGTGGTGATCAACGGCACGGACACCGCGGGGCTGAGCCGCGGCGAGCTGACGACGCTGCGGCGCACCAGCATCGGCACGGTCTTCCAGCAGCCGAATCTGCTGCCGTCTCTGACGGCCGCCGAGCAGCTGCAGGTGATGGCCCACCTGGACGGCCGCTCGCCCCGTAAGGCCAGGCGGCGGGCGCTGGAGCTGCTGGCGGCGGTCGGGCTGCAGGAGCAGGCCGACCGGCGGCCGCACCAGCTGTCGGGCGGCCAGCGGCAGCGGATCAATATCGCGCGGGCGCTGATGAACGAGCCGGCCGTCCTGCTGGTGGACGAGCCGACCAGCGCGCTGGACCGGGAGCGGGGCGCCGCGGTGCTCGATCTGCTGACCACGCTCACCCGTCAGCGCGCGACCGCGACGGTGCTGGTCACCCACGACCGTTCGCATCTGGATGCGGTGGACGAGATCGCCGAGGTGCTGGACGGCCGGCTGAGCGCCCCGCTACGGGCGTGAGGCGGCGGGCCTGGGGGGGGGGGGCGGCAGGCTGAGGGGCGGCTAGCTCTCGCCGCCCTTGGCCGGCTCGTCGGGGGCGTGCGAGAAGAGCTTGAGCACGGGCACGCCGACCATGTGGCGGGCGCGGGAGGCCCAGTCGCGGTGGAAGAACTCCTCGACGAAGTGCGGCGCGGTCAGCACGATCACCTCGTCCGCATGCGTCTGGTCGACGACGGACCGCAGGAGGTCCAGCGGGTGCTCCTCGACCACCTGTCCGACGGCCTCCGCCCCGGTGGCGCGCAGCGAGGCCAGGGTGTGGGTCAGGGCGCGCTCGACGGGGAGCTCCGCCGTGATCTCCTCGCCCTCCCGTACGGCGTCGTCGAATTCGCCCAGTGCGACGTCGTCGATGGCCCGCAGCAGGACGTCCTGCTTGCCGCGCGGCTGCATGAGGACGACGAAGGATCCCTGCTCATCGCCGTGCAGGGTGCTCACAAACTCCACGTCGGCGGGCGTCAGAGGCTTCTCGATCATCAATACGCTCGTGAACACGGCGGACGCCCTTCTTCTCTTCGGGCCTCGCATGGCACGAAACCCACAGAAACCATCCTGCCCCGTCGCCACACGGGGCCTGTTGGCCTTTAGTGTGCCCAACGGAAGCTAAGCGGAACTGATAATTCCGATCATTGTCAGGACCGACGGTATCGGGTGAACAGGAACCCGGCCTCCTCCAGAACGGACGCCAGGACGAACCGCTCCGGAACCGGCACCGCGGGGCCGTTCATGACCCTCGGCGCATCGCCGACGGCGACCACCGGGGCCAGCGACAGGCACATCTCGTCCAGCGCCCCGGCCGCCGCGAACTGCCCCAGGAGCGACGGCCCGCCCTCGGTGAGCAGCCGGGTGTGCCCTCGCTCGGCCAGCACCCCGGCCACCCGCGCGGGATCCACGCCCAGCCCTTCGCCCGCGAAGAGCACCTCGGCGCCCGCGGCGCGCGCCTCGTTCACCCGGTCCGACGGGGCGGCGGCGCCGGTCAGTACGAGGGTGGGCACCAGGGGCGCGGTGAACAGCGGCAGCGTGAAGTCCAGGCCGAGGCCCGCGCTCACCACGGCGATGGCGGCGGCCGGGCTCTGGCCCGCGGCGGCCCGCCGGGCGGCGAACGCCTCGCGCGCGCGGGCCGGCCGGTAGCCCTCCTGCCGGACCGTTTCGGCGCCGACCACCACCGCGTCCGCCAGGCCCCGCAGGACGCCGAAGATCCGCATATCGGCGTCACCGGAGAGCGGCTGGGAGCGGCCTTCGTGATGGGCCGCGCCGTCCATGGAGGAGACCATGTTCGCGCGCAGCCAGCCGGTGCGGCCGGCCCGTACGGGATCGTCCGCCGCCGGATACGCATAGGCGTCGGCCAGCTCGTCCAGCGTCCACTCCCGGTCCGAGGTGTCCGCCGGCACCGGCCCGGACGTGGACTCGGGGGCGTCACTCGCCCCCGCGGACCGGCCGGTTTGCTGAGCGAATGGTGGATACAGGCATCGCATGGCGGCAGTGTGACATGCCTCGCTCACCGGGCCGAGGGGTGCCCGGGAGCGACTAGGCTGGACGGCTGTGTCGTCATCCCAGCCCTCGTCCTCCCAGCCCGCCCCGATAGCCGTAGCGCCGGCTGACGGGAGCGACGCGGCCCCCGCCGCGCTCACCGCACGCGCGCCGCATGTCCCGGCCGACCGCCTGGTCGCCGAGATGGTGCCGCCGCCGCGTTTCCAGGGCGCCCGCTTCGACACCTACATACCCGACCCGAACCAGCCCAGCCAGGACGAGGCCGTCCAGGTCCTGAGCGCCTTCGCCGCGAGCATCCACGACGGGGCGGGCGCGGGCGGTACGGCAAAGCGGCGCTGGTTCGCCAAGAAGCCCGCCGCCCCCAAGGGCCCGCGCGGCGTCTATCTGGACGGCGGCTACGGCGTCGGCAAGACGCATCTGCTCGCCTCCCTGTGGCACGCCACCTCCGCCCCGCCCGAGCGCAAGGCCTTCGGCACCTTCGTCGAGCTCACCAACCTCGTCGGCGCGCTCGGCTTCCAGCAGACCGTGCGCACGCTCGGCGACCACAAACTGCTGTGCATCGACGAGTTCGAGCTGGACGATCCCGGCGACACGGTCCTGGTCTCCACCCTGCTCGGCAAGCTGGTGGACGCCGGCGTGGCGCTGGCCGCCACCTCGAACACGCTGCCCGGCAAGCTCGGCGAGGGCCGGTTCGCCGCCGTCGACTTCCTGCGCGAGATACAAGGCCTCAGCGCCCACTTCCGTCCGCTGCGCATCGACGGCGAGGACTACCGCCACCGCGGGCTGCCCGAGGCGCCCGCCCCGTTCGACGACGAGACCGTCACCCGCGTCGCGTACCACACCCCCGGCGCCTCGCTCGACGACTTCCCCTCGCTGCTGGACCATCTGTCGAAGGTGCATCCCAGCCGGTACGGCGCGATGTGCGACGGCATACAGGCCGTCTGCCTCACCGATGTCCAGGCGGTGCCCGACCAGTCCACCGCGCTGCGTCTGGTCGTCCTCGCCGACCGCCTCTACGACCGCGAGATACCGGTACTGACCTCCGGCAAGGCCTTCGGCGAGCTGTTCAGCGACGAGATGCTGCGCGGCGGCTACCGCAAGAAGTACTTCCGCGCCATCTCCCGGCTGACGGCGCTGGCGCGCGACGCGGGGACGCTGGCGGCCGGTCAGGCGTAGTGCCGCGCCAGGGCGTGGAAGGCCTCCTTCGGCTCCCACGGCATACCGGGATACGTGGCTGACGGGGCCCCGTCGAGGACCTTCACGATGCCGTACGAACCCAGGTCCAGGTCGGTCCGCGGATCGTCGCGATGCGGCAGCGCGTAGCAGGCGAAGCTGAACCAGAAGGCGGTGTCGACGCCTTCCTCCTCGAAGAGGGGCAGCAAGTCGTCCATGTAGCGGACCTGTTCGCCCTCGTCCCGTACGGTCCCCGGCCGGACCGTGTCGTCCGCCTCGATCACCGTCCAGCCGGCCGCGCCGAGGTCGCCGCCGCCGCGGAAGGCGCAGCAGCCGACCTCGGTGATCACGACCGGCTTGCCGTGGGTGAAGTCCTTCCTGAGGTCTTCCCGGTAGGTGCCGGCGTTGCGGATGTTGCGGTAGGCGTCGACGCCGACGATGTCGAACGGGCTCCAGTCGATGTGCTCGATGGGGATCGAGGCATAGCTGAGGGGACCGCCGAACCGGGGGCGGACGGTCCTGGCGACCTCGCGCAGATACGCGTTGACGCGCTCCGGTATCGCGGCGAGCGCCGCCGCCCGTACCTCCGGCGCCGCCCGGAGCGTCTGCGTCCGGTCGTTGAAGGTCTCGCCGGGCAGAAAGCCGCGGGCGAACACGCTCAGCTCGCACCCCGTGGCGAGGACGACCTCGGCCCCGCCACGACGCAGCGCCTCGGCGCGGTCGGCGCACTCGGCGAAGTACGGGAGCATCTCCTCCTCCGTCATCTCGCAGGGGAACGGCGAGTACCAGACCGTCAGTCCGGCGGCGGCCGCGAACTCGGCCGCGGTGCTGATCCGTTCGGGGTCGCCGCCGGTGATGCGGACGGCGTTGCAGTGCAGGTCGTCGGCGATGATCCGCATTTCGCGCGCCACGATGCGGGGATCGAACGTGGGGCGGGTGGTGTCGCCGTTGGGGAACGTTCCGGTGTCGTACTGCAGACCCTTGCCGCGCATCGGCCCTCCATAAGGTGCGTCGCGTATCTTATCCGGGGAAGTAAGATACGCGTTGTGTCTAAAGAAGCCAAGGGCGGACCACAGCCCGCAGGACGCCGCCGCCGGGGCGCGGAGCTGGAGGCCGCTCTGCTCCAGGCCGCCTGGGAGGAGCTCCTGGCGGTCGGCTATCAGGAGCTGACGTACGAGGGTGTGGCGGCCCGTGCCCACACCAGCCGGACGGTGCTCTACCGGCGGTGGCCCCAGCGCCTCGACCTGGTCCTGGCCGCCCTGCGCCACCAGACACCGCCGCTGCCCCCGCTCGCACCGGATACCGGGTCGCTGCGCGGGGATGTGCTCGCCCTGCTGCGCGGCGTCGCCGCCCGGATGACCGACCTCGCACCGGTTCTCCAGGCGCTCACCGACGGCCGTATCCGCGACGGCGATCTCGGCGATTTCCTGGCGGAACGCACGCGGGACGGCGGCAGGGACGCGATGGCGGGCGTGCTCGACCGCGCGACGCGGCGTGGCGAACTCGGCGGCTCCGCCGTTCCCGCCCGCGTCGCCGCGCTCCCCGTCCGGCTCGTGGTCGGCGAGGTGCTGCTCACGCACCGCGCGCCTTCGGAAGCCGACCTCACGGAAATGGTGGACGAGATCTGCCTTCCGCTGATCGCCCATCACGGCGGGGCGAACGCCGCCGGGAAGCGGGATCACTGACCGGACCGCGCCGCTGGTTCCCGAAGGCCGGGGTGCGTGGTACACACAAGCGGGTCACATCACCTGTCCGCCAGCAGGGAGTTGCCCATGTCCGCGACACGACGTCAGATCCTGGCAAGAACCGGCGCGGTGGGGGCCACGATCGCCTTCGCCGGCAGCCTCTCGGAAATCTTCGCGGGGACCGCGACCGCCCAGTCCATGGGCACCAGCGGCTACGGACCGCTGGTCCCCGACCCCGACGGCCTGCTCGACCTGCCCAAGGGGTTCCGCTACAGGGTCCTCTCCCGGGAGGGCGATCCGCTCCCCTCCGGCGAGGGCAAGGTGCCCAGCAACTGTGACGGCATGTCCGCCTTCCCCGGTCCTCCCGGGCGCCGCGGCAGTACCTGCCTCGTCCGCAACCACGAGAACCGTACGCACTCCCGCTCCGCCGTCCCCCGGGTCCCTGACCTGACCTATGACCCCGGTGGCGAGGGCGGCTGTACGGCCCTGGAGCTGGACCGGGACAACCATGTCCGCTCCGAACGAGTCGCCATCGCCGGTACCTCCACCAACTGCGCGGGTGGCCACACCCCTTGGAACACCTGGCTGACCTGCGAGGAGACCGAATTCCGGGCCGGGGAGGAGAACTACACCAAGGACCACGGGTTCATCTTCGAGGTCGACCCCTACGACCCGCGGCGCACCGGAGCCGTACCGCTGACCGCGATGGGCCGCTTCCAGCACGAGGCCATCGCGGTGGACCCCGGCACCGGCGTGGTCTACGAGACCGAGGACGCCTTCGAGAAACCGTTCGGCCTCTTCTACCGTTTCCTGCCCGACAAGCCGATGGGCGGCCGCGGCTCACTGCGCGCGGGCGGCCGGCTCCAGGCGCTGCGGGTCCCCGGAGTGGCCGATCTGTCCACCGTCCAGCAGCCCGGCATCACCTTCGACCGCGTCACCTGGGTGGACGTCCCCGACCCGCTCGCCCGCCGGACCCCGATCCGCTTCCAGGACTTCGGCCCCCAGGGCATCACCCACGCCCAGAAGCTGGAGGGCTGCTACTGGGGCGGCTCGTGCGTCTACTTCGTCTCCAGCTTCGCGCACCGCGACGACGGCTCGGCGGCCGACCACTACGGCCAGGTCTGGAAGTACGACCCGAAGCGGCGCCGGCTCAGCCTGGTCGTGGTCTTCGGACCGGACACCGATCTGCAGCTCCCCGGCGAGTCCCCCGACAACATCTGCCTCGCGCCGAGCGGCGGCCTGATGATCTGCGAGGACGGGGCGGGCGCCCAGCATGTCTTCGGCCTCACCCGGCGCGGCGAGGTGTACGCGATGGCCCGTGGCCGCCAGAACATCGGCACCCCGGAGAAGCCGGAGTGGGGCGAGTTCGCGGGCGTGACCTTCGCCCCCGACAACCGGACGATGTACGTCAACTGCTATACGCCGGGGACGACGTTCGCGGTGACGGGTCCCTGGAATCACTGATCACCGGCATGGGGCGACCGGCCGCAGGCCCGCTCCGAGCCGTCGGCGCGTGGCCGTCAGCCGGAGCAGGCCGACCGCTGGGCTTCCTGCCACTCGCACACCGGGCAGAGCACGATGCCGGGGCGGTCGGCCGGATACTCGGTCGGCTTGCCGCACTGCACACAGTCCGCGTACGGCGGTCCCGCCTCGGGGCCGCCGTGCGCGGCGCCGCCGGGAGCGGCGCAGTAGCTGGTGTCGGCGTGCTCGTCGCTGACGCGGTCGGTGTCCGGCATGGCATCGAGCGTACGCCGGGGGCGCCCGGTCAGCTGCGCCGGGAGCTCAGCGCGCAGGCGGCCGCGACGGCCGCCGCCGCTATCGGGACGGTCCCGGCCAGCGGCAGCCACGGGATGCTGACCGTGCCGTGCGCGGAGCCGGTCACCAGGCCGGATACGGCGGCATTGGCGGGCGAGGCGCCCAGGACGGACAGCAGCAGCGCGGCGAGCAGCGCTGCCGGTATGGAGGAGCCGGGGCTGCGCAGGACCGGCCAGTTGCACAGCGCGCCGATCGCCGTACCCATCAGGACACAGGCCAGCGCGGTGAGCAGCGCGGCACCGGTCGCGGGCAGGAGCGGGACGGCGTGGTGGTCGGAGGAGCGGGGATCGGACACCACGGCGACGAACGCCGTACTCAGGAGGCCGAGCAGCAGCGCGGTGAACGTCGCGGTCAGCAGGCCGGCGAGATGGACGCGTCCGGGACCGGCCGCGGCCGCGGCGCAGTTGCGGGCGGCCGGTGGCTCATTGGTGACGCAGATCCGGGTCAGCCAGACGGCGATGGGCAGCAGCCCGGCGGCGGCGTAGCCGAAGGCGTCCAGGATGGGGCCGCCGGTCTGGATGCCGACGGCCACGAACGAGGCGTAGAGGATGACCGGCGGCAGCCAGCGGTGCGAGCCGATGAGCAGGGCCGCCTGATAGCGGAGCAGGGCGGTCATGGGCGGGGCCCCTCGTGGGAGTCGCGGTCGTGGGCGGCGCCGTGGCCGGGGTCCGCGTACGGAGCGCCGGGGGCGGGCACGGGCGGGGCGGCGGTGACGGAGCGGATGTGCCAGGGCGGGCGCGCCGTGAGCAGCGCCCGTAGCAGCGCGTCGGAGTGGGCGGCCGCCACGGTCAGCCGGGTCGTGCCGTCGGGGCCGGCCGAGGTCTGGGGTGCGCCGGGCAATCGGGGGACGGTGGGGCCGGAGTCCGGCGCACTGCCCGGCGCGCCCTCGACCTCGATGATCATCTGGAGGCCCGCGGCCGCCGCCGCGTCCTCGGCCCGGCCGCGCTCCTGCGGCACCAGCCGCCCGTCCGCTACGTGATAGCGCGCATCGGCCGCGCCGGCCAGGCGGCGCGGGTCGTGGTCGACGAAGACGACGGTGCCGCCGTCGGCGACCCGCTCGGCGACCGCGCGGTCGAGGACATCGCGCGCCCCCTGGTCCAGGCCGGTCCAGGCCTCGTCCAGGACGAGGAGCTCGGGCTCGGCGAGCAGCGCCTGGGCGACCGCGACCTTCTGGCTCGTTCCCTTGGAGAGTCTGGCCAGCGGGGTCGTGCCGTGCCCGGCCGCCTCGAACCGGTCGAGCCAGGAGGCCGCCCGCCGAGCCGCCTCGGGGTCGCGCAGGCCGTGGATGCGGCCCAGGTGGGTGAGGTAGCCGACGGCGGTGAAGGGCAGCGCCGCCGGGAACCGCTCGGGCACATACGCCGTGCGCGGGCGGCCGGTGATGCGTCCGGTGGTGGGCCGGTCGATGCCGGCGAAGAGGCGCAGCAAGGTGGATTTACCGCTGCCGTTGGCCCCCTCGACGCGCACCAGCGCGCGGGCGGGCACCTCGAGTTGAACCTCCCGCAGCACCCACGGCCCCCGCACCCCGTATCGCCGCCCGACCCCGTCCAGCCGCATCCTCTACGGCACCTCCCCCGTCCCCCGGAATTCCTTCACTCCCCCAACTCCGGCCGCACCCGGATTGGTTCCCCGCTCGCCCCCTCGATCCCCCGCGACCCCAGCCCGGTCCCCCCTCGATCCCCCGCTCAGTTCCCCGCGGACTTCTCCGGGCGCAGTTCACTCGGCCGTACGATCACGAAACCCTCGCCGTCCAGGCGCAGTTGGACGGCCTCGCCGGAGCCGCCGCGGAGCATCGAGCCAAGGCTCTGCGAGCGGTGCAGCGAGGTCTGCAGGGAGCTGCTCCAGCCGACCACCGCATCGGTGTCGACAAAGACCGGGGCCTGTGCGGAGACGGGTATGACGATGGGGTTGCCCTCACACATCACGCCGAGCTTGCCGGTGCCGCTGAAGACGGAGTTGAAGATTCCGCCACCGGCCATGCCGGCGCCCTTGACAACCTTGATCGCGTAGGAGAGGGACGGATCGAAGCACAGCACATTGCGGCCGTTGATGGTGATGCCGTCGGCGGGGGTGAGGTCCATGATGAAGCAGTTGGCGGCCTCGTGCGCGAACCACACCTCGCCCTGGCCCCGTACGGTCATCAGCGCCAGGCCCTCGCCGGTGACGGCACGCTTGAGGAAGTTGCCGACCCCCTGGCCCTGCTTCTCGAACTGCAGGTTTCCCCGATAGGCGATCATCGCGCCCTGCCGCGCGTAACACTCGCCGTTCACCGCGTACTTGATCGACTTCGCGTTCTGCTGCGTCATGCCGGGCGCGGTAGCCGGCTTGGCCATGTTCTCGGAAGCGAAGAGGTCACTGTTCATGGCCAGGATGCTAGGCCGTATCGGCCGGGCGGATGGCGGCAATCGCGTGGTGGACGACGGCTGGCAAACTGGGCCGAGTGACAGGAACCGATACCACCAGCCCCGACAGCCCCTTCCATCACGAAGAGACCGATCGGGACGCGGCGCCGCAGTTCGTCCTGCCGCTGGTCGCGCGGATCGAGCGGGCCGCGCCGCCGGCGCGTACGGACGCGCTGGAGACGGCGGCACGGGCGGTGCTGGTGCTGCTGTCGGACGAGCGGGCGGCCGGCGAAGGCGAGTGGGCCCAGGCGGTGCGCGACTGGGAGGACGCCCGGATCCGCAAGGTGGTGCGCCGGGCGCGCGGTGCGGAGTGGCGGCGGGCCGAGGCGCTGCCGGGCATCACGGTGACCGGCGGGCACGCCGAGGTACGGGTCTTCCCGCCGGTGCCTCTGGACGGCTGGCCCAAGGACCTGGCCCGGCTCCAGGTGTCGGGCACCGAGCTGGCGGACCCGGAGCCGCCGGCCGCGCCCGACACCGGCCGGCCGGTGCTGTGGTTCAACCCCGGGCTGGAGATGTCGGCCGGCAAGGAAATGGCCCAGGCCGGGCACGGTGCGCAGCTCGCCTGGTGGGAGCTGGGCGAGGAGGAGCGCGCGGCCTGGCGCGCGGCCGGGTTCCCGCTGGCCGTACGGACTGCGGAGCCGGCGGACTGGGACGCACTGACCCGCAGCGGGCTGCCCGTGGTCCGCGACGCCGGGTTCACGGAGATCCCCCCGAGTGAAACCGTCGTAGCTTCTGGGATCGACCGCATCCGCGCCCTGCCGCCCCGGCCACAATGAACCCCGCCCGGCGAGCGCCATGAGGCTCGGCCGGCGGGGCAAGCCATCGCCGTGCACGTTGGTGGTGTCGAAATGCCGGTCGCCGTACCCGCCCCCTCAGCACACCGCCGTACTGTGCCCCGGTGCCGCGCTCGCCTCGTCGAGGCCGAGGGGCGGCCCGGGATGCCGGGGCCCGAGCATCTGCTCACCCGCATCGTGACGATGAACGGCGCACTGGTATTCCCTGGCGTCGACGAGCCGCGCGGCTGGAACGATCCGGCGCCGCTCGGCATGGACGCCTGACGTCCGCGGGCGGACCGCGCCGGGCGGCCGGAACTCCGGTCACCCGGCCTCTCAAGCGGCCTCTCCCTTCGGTCCCGACGAACGAGGCCGGGTCCGTCTGGTGTGCAGGGCGGGGCGCAGAGCGAGATCACACCCGGGCCAACTCATGTACCCGAGTCGACTCTTGGGGTGGAGGGGAGCCACCGTGTCGGGTCTCTGCCGCGCCCACCACGGGCGTGACCCGCTATGACTGAGCGTCCTGGTTGGTCTCGTCGGCCTGGTTGGTCTCGTCGACCTCTTCGACCGACCAGGACGCTCACCTGCCAGTGCGTCCGCTTCAGTGCTGGACGGTGACGACGACCTTGCCGACCTGGCCATTGGCCTCCATATGACGATGAGCGTCGGCGATGTCGGACAGGTCGAAGACGCAGTCGATCACGGGTGAGAGGGCGCCGGTGCGCAGGCCGGCAGTGATGAAGGCGTGTGCTCGGCGGGTGCGGTCGGGATCCTGGGTGACGTGATGGACGCCGTAGCCATGGATGTTCAGCGGCCAAGCCATGGGCAGGGGGGCGGGGCGCGGATCGAGCCAGCCGTACACGATCAGAGCGCCGTCGCGGGCCACGAGTTGGGCAAGCTGGGCCAGTCCCGGGCCACCGATCGAGTCAAAGACACAGGCTGCGCCCTGCCCTGCGGTGATCTCCTGTACTCGGTCGGCCAGATCATCGCGGTCTGTCGCGATGACCTGGGCGGCGCCTGCTCGCAGCAGCTGCTCGGCCTTGGCCTCGGCGCGGGTCACGGCGATCGGTATGGCCCCGATCTGACCGGCGATCTGGATGGCGGCGATGCCCACGCTGCTGGAGGCCGCGGTGATGAGCACGTGGTCGCCCGGCCGGACCTTGCCGACCTCGATCAACGCGCCGTAGGCGGTGAGAGAGGACATCCACACAGCGGCCCCGGTGGGTGCGTCCATCCATGCCGGCCGGGGCAGCAATGCGTCCTCCCGCACGACGGCACGGTCGGCGTAAATGCCGTCCTCCGACATGCCGGCCCCGATGACCAGGACACTCACCGCGTCACCCGGCGCGAAGCGCGTCACATCCGGCCCGACGGCCTCGACCACCCCGGCAGCCTCGCTGCCCAGCCGCGAGCCGGGCAAGGTCGGCTGGTAGTAGTACCCGCCCCCACGGAAGAGCGCGTCGGCCCGATTCAGGCCGATCGCGTCGATACGCACCTGCACTTGGCTCCGGCCGAGCGTCGGGAGCGGCACTTCCGAGAACCGGAGGACGTCGGGACCGCCTATCTCGTCGAACAGCACCACATTCGCCATGTCGCCTCCTCGATTGTGAGCGCCTCACAAAAACCGTGCGCCGCTCAAGTTTCTTGCGGTGCACTGTAACGCAACGCTGTACGCTGACAACCATGGGACAGCAGACACTGGGGCGACGAGCACGGCTGAGAATCCAGACCACGGCCGAGATCAAGGCCACCGCGTTGCGGCATATGGCCGAAGGCGGGCCGGACGCCATCTCCCTGCGGGCGATCGCCCGGGAGATGGAGATGAGCGGCAGCGCCATCTACAGCTACTTCGACACCCGGGACGCACTGATCACGGAGCTGATCAACGACGTCTACACCGCACTGGTCGACCACGTGGAAGCCGCACGCGACGCGTTCCCGCCCGGTGATGCCACTGGCCGGATCATGGCCTGGGCCACCGCCCTGCGCGACTGGTCGCTGGCCAACCCGCAGGGCTTCCGGCTGATCTACGGCGATCCCGTGCCCGGCTACCAGATGCCCGACGGCGGCCCTGCCCCCGAAGCCGCCAAGCGCGCATGCATCGGCCTCACCGGATTGACCGCTGCGGCCTGGCCACACGCCAAGGCCGTCCAGGGCGGCGCTTACACCTGGGAGGACTTCGCCCCGGAACTGGTGGACACCGTCCGGCAAGACTTCCCCGACCTGCCGCCCGCCGCTCTCGCCCTGGCACTGCGCCTGTGGGGGCGCATGCACGGCCTGGTCGCCCTGGAGGTCTACGGGCACCTCAGCCCGCAGAGCCTGCGGCCCGGTGAGCTGTACCGGACGGAAATCCGAGACGTGATCAGGTCACTTGGGCTCTCACCTTCGCCCGGCGATCCGACGCCGAGCACATCACCGGCCAACTGAAGCGCTCCGTGGCCGCCTGCTGAACTTCGCGCCTGGAGGAGACAGCCGTCCGGCCCCGCGTCCGCGCGTACGGCGGCGGCTGAATCGGACCACCGGCAGGGTGCCGCTCGCGCTGGGTGCGGCGGTGAGGTTCGAGACCAGGTGCAGACCGAAACGGGACGGTCTCCGTACGGGCAGGAGATCCACCGCCCCGCGAAGGAAGCTCAAATCAACCTCTGAACACCGCAGGTACAGGGTTCGGCCCGCTGTCAGTGGCCATGAGTACCCTCACCACGGAGGGAGAGGGGGAACCATGGAGCGCCTTGGTACGGGTATCGGCTGGCGGCCGGAAATCGCCGCGGAGATTGCCCGGTTGCCCGGTGTCGACTGGGTGGAGGTCGTGGCCGAGAACCTCTGCCCCGGCCATCTTCCGCAGGCCGTACAGGAACTGCGCGAGCGCGGCACGACCGTCATCCCGCACGGGGTCTCGCTCGGCCTCGGCGGCGCCGACCGGCCGGATGCGGGCCGGCTGACCGCCCTCGCCGAGCGCGCCGAGGCGTTGGGGGCGCCGCTGGTCACCGAGCACATCGCGTTCGTCCGGGCCGGCGGGCCGCTCACCGCCTCGCCGCTGATGGAGGCCGGGCATCTGCTCCCGGTGCCGCGCACCCGCGACGCGCTGGACGTGCTCTGCGAGAACGTCCGGATCGCCCAGGACGCGCTGCCGGTGCCGCTGGCCCTGGAGAACATCGCCGCGCTCATCAACTGGCCGGACGAGGAGCTGACCGAGGGCCAGTTCCTGACCGAGCTCGTCGAGCGGACGGGGGTGCGGCTGCTCATCGATGTCGCCAACCTCCATACGAACCACATCAACCGGGGCGAGGACCCGGCCGTCGCGCTGGACGAGCTGCCGGTCGAGGCGATCGCGTACGTCCATGTCGCGGGCGGCGTGGAGCGGGACGGGGTGTGGCACGACAGCCATGCGCATCCGGTGACCCAGCCCGTGCTGGACGTCCTCGCCGAGCTCTGCGCCCGTACGACGCCGCCCGGCGTACTGCTGGAGCGGGACGAGGACTTCCCCGAGGGCGGGGAACTGGCCGGTGAACTGGACGCGATACGCGCCGTACTGAAGGAGGCCCGTCATGCCCAAGCGGCTTGAGGCGGTGCGGGGCGGGGCCGTGGCGGCCTCCGGCACCGATGCGGCGCGGCAGCGGCTGGCGCTGGCGCAGACCGCACTGCTGTCCGCGCTGGTCGCCGGGACGCCGGCCCCGGAGGGCTTCGACCGCAACCGGCTGGGGGTGCAGAGCCGGGCGCTGACCGCCAAGCGGGCCTCCGTCGTCGCCAAGGTCGCCCCCGAGCTGCCCGAGATCCTCGGCGACGGCTACCGAGCCGCCTTCCTCGGCTATGCGCGGCACCGCCCCATGAGCGGCGGCTACCGTCAGGACGCCCTGGACTTCGCGGCACATCTGCTGGCCGGCAATCGCCCCGAAGACCCGGACGCGCGGCGGCAGTTGACGCAATGGTGGCGGGACCGCGCGGGACCGAGGCCGCCGTCCGACGGGCCCGCTTCCCGGCTCGCCCGCGCCGTCCGGCTCGCGCTGCACAGGGGGTGAGGGGCATGTACACAACGGGGGTGTACGCGGCGGTCCTGGTGTCGTCGCTGGTTCTCGTCATCGGTACGGTCCGGGTCCGCCGGGCCACGCCGCGGGTCCGGCCGGCGGACGCGCCGACCCACGATGTCTGGGAGATGGCGTTTCTGGCCGGCGGCCCCGGCCGGGTGGTGGACACCGCGCTGTGCATGATGCACGCCGACGGCCGGGTGGCGGTCGGCGGCCCCGGGGTGGTGACCGTACGCCGGCCCGTCTCCCATGACGCGGTGGAGGCGGCCGTGCTGCAGGCGGTGGCGGGGACGCCCGGAGGGGCGCTGCCCACGCTGCGCACCACCGCCATGCAGAGCCCGGCGGTCCAGGCGGTCGGTGACCGGCTGGCGGCCCGCGGGCTGCTGCGGCATCCGCGCAACGGCAGCGGCTGGCGCCTGATGGCCCGGATCCAGACCGCGGCCTGTGTGGTGCTCTTCTTCGGCGGCTTTCTGCTGACGGTCATGGGGGTCACCGGGGACGCCGACCAGGAGATACCGACCGTCTTCGCGATCATGCCCATTCTCGCCCTGGGTCTGGCCGTGGGCTTGATCTGCAGGCAGGCGCTCAGCCGCCGGGTCACCAAGGCGGGCGCCTTCGCCCTGAAGGCCGCGCGGGCCGCCGAGGGCAGTCCCGGTGCGGCCGACGAGGCCGTGCGTGCCGACGGGACCATGCGGGCCATCGGGATTGCGGTGGCTCTCGGCGGTGTCGCGCTGATCGCGGACGAGGTACTGCGGGCGCAGCTGACGGAGGCTCAGCACGCCATGGCGTCCGCCGGCTCATCCTCCGCCGCCGGTTCGGCCGGCTCGTCCGGAAGCAGCTGCGGCTCGGGGACGTCCGGCGACGGCGCCTCCTGGTGCGGCTCCTCCGACGGCGGGTCGTCGTCCGGCTGCGGCAGTTCGTCGTGCGGCGGCGGAGGCGGTTCGAGTTGCGGTGGCGGCTCGTCGTGCGGGGGCGGGTCGTCCTGCGGAGGCGGTGGGGGCTGCGGCGGCGGGGGCTGCGGCGGAAGCTGACGCCGCGGCTCGCCGTACCCCCGTACCCAGCCCTTGCCCAGATGCTGAGAAACGGCGTGGCGGTCCGTGTCGGCCATCCCGTAGAACCTCCGCCATGTGGCTCCTCTTCCTGGTCGTCGCCTGGGCGGCGGCCGGCCTGTCCTGCGCACGTGTCTGCCGTGCGGCCCTCGCCGCCGCCCATGCCCCGCACCCGGCGCCCGACGCCGACCGGCGGCCCCCAGAGCTCACCCTGTACGAGACCGCCTACCTGGCCGGCGGCCCGCACCGGCTCGCCGATGTCGCGCTGGTGTCGATGGCCCGCCACCATCGGCTGCTGCTCGCGCACACCGGCTGGGCCTCGGTCGTCGACCCGGCCGGCCAAGATGCCGTCGAGCGCGCCGTACTGGCCGCCATCGGCCCCGACGGCCAGCGCCGGATACCGGCGATACGCGGCGCCCTCGCCGCAGCCGACGCGGTGCGGGCGCTCTCCGACCGGCTCGTCGCCGCGGACCTCGCGCTGCCCGCGCACGGCCGTTCGGGCGTCGGCGCGGCAGTCCGCCAAGTGCAGGGCGCCATCCTTCTGGTGCTGCTGACCGCCGGGGCGGCCATCTGGATGGCGCCCTCCGGCACCGAAAGCGGGCCGGTGCTCGCGTGGTTCGCGCTGCCGCTGGTCCTGACCACCGGCACCTGGGCGATGGCGCGCCTGGAGCTCCACCCCTACCCCAACTGGGCCACTCCGGCGGGCGAGCGGCTGCTGCGGCGGCACGAACAGGCCGGCTCCCCGGCCCTCACCGCGCTCGCCGTCCACGGCCGGGCCGCCCTCACCGACCCCAGGCTGCGGGCCGCCCTGCACTCTTCCGGGGCATAGCGCCCGACACCGGTGCCCGGTGC
Source organism: Streptomyces sp. NPDC028368 (assembly GCF_055565615.1). Taxonomy (NCBI): domain Bacteria; kingdom Bacillati; phylum Actinomycetota; class Actinomycetes; order Kitasatosporales; family Streptomycetaceae; genus Streptomyces; species Streptomyces sp. NPDC028368. The sequence continues at coordinate 190,190 of NZ_JBVHTY010000009.1, forward strand.
TTTACATCGGCAATCACCCACTCAAATATCCCTTTTGTATGCACACCGTGCGGCCCAGTGCACCGAGCCTCTCCTCGTGCGCCACGCATCCCGCACCCCACGAAGGGACGGCTCGTGAGAACACTTGCGTTGTACGGCACCATCGGGTCGCTGGTCCTGACCGCCCTCGCCACCGCCCCGGCCGGCGGTACCACCGCGCCACCGGTCGCACCGCCGGCCCCGGTGCCGCACCGGGTCGTCTTCGGCAAGTGCGCGCCGGTCGAGCATCTGCCCGCCACCGTGCAGTGCGGCAAGCTCGACGTCCCACTGGACTACGCCCGCCCCGAGGGCAAGAAGATCACCCTCACCGTCAGCCGGATCCGCGCCACGGTCCCCGGGGAGCGGCAGGGTGCCCTGGTCTTCAATCCCGGCGGCCCCGGCGCGAGCAGCATGGAATTCCCGCTCTACGGCGCGCTGCCCAAGTGGCGGCGCACCGCCCGCGCCTATGACTTCGTCGGCTACGCGCCGCGCGGCGTCGGCCGCTCGGCGCCGCTGTCCTGCCAGGACCCGCAGGAGTTCGCCAAGCAGCCCACCGACACCCAGCGCTATCCCACCGAGCAGTTCAAGCGGCAGAAGGTCGCTCAGGCGCAGGCATATGCGGAGGGCTGCGCCCGCAACGCCGGGGCGGACCTGCCGTTCTACAACTCCGTCAACAACGCCCGCGACCTGGACATGCTGCGGGCCGCGCTCGGCGAGCAGAAGCTGACGTTCATGGGCGCGTCCTACGGGACGTACTTCGGCGCCGTCTACGCGACGCTCTTCCCCGGCCACATCCGCCGGATGGTCTTCGACAGCGTCGTCAACCCCGACCCCCAGCAGATCTGGTACCGCAACAACCTCGACCAGAACGTCGCCTTCGAGCGCCGCTGGGGCGACTGGCTGCGCTGGGTCGCCGCGCACGACTCCACCTACCACCTCGGGGCGACCCCGAAGGCGGTGCAGCGCTCGTACGACACGGCCGTCGAACGGGTGCGGCGGGTGCCGGTCAACGGGAAGATCGGCCCGGCGCAGTTGCAGTCGGCTTTCCTCAAGACCGGTTACAACGACGCCTACTGGCCGATCAGCGCCCAGTCGCTCGCGGCGTATCTGCACGGCGACATGAAGCCGCTGACCACCCAGACGCTGCCCAAGGTGACCAACGCCAAGGCGGACGAGAACACCAACGCGGTCTATACCGCCGTCGAGTGCAACGACGCGCCCTGGCCGCGTGACTGGCAGACCTGGGACCGGGACAACACCCGGGTCGCGCGTACCGCGCCGTTCGAGACCTGGGACAACGCCTGGATGAACCTGCCGTGCGCCTTCTGGCCCGAGCAGATGGAGTCGGAGTCGGTCAGGCTCGAGGCCGCGATGGGCAGGGCAGGCGCCACCAGGGAAGGCGCCGGCGAGGATCTGGCGGACGCCTCCCTCCATACGGCGACGACCGCGGTCGACGGTGCGCTCGGGCGGCGCGGCCCGCTCGACATCCGTACGGCGCCCGGCGCACTTCCCCCGGTGCTGCTGCTGGCGGCCGAGCGGGACGCGGCGACCCCGTACACGGGCGCGGTGGAGCTGCACCGGCGGCTGGCCGGCTCCTCGCTGGTCACCGAGCGCGGCGCCGGTACCCATGGCATCGCGCTGGGCGCCAACGAGTGCGTGAACCGCTACACCGAGGCCTATCTGCTGGACGGAAAGGCCCCGGCGCACTCGGTGAGCTGCGCGCCGCGCCCCGAACCGGTGCCCAACCAGCAGCCGGAGGGCAAGAAGAAGTAACCGGCACGCAGCCGGAGCGGGAAGCAGCCGAAGAGAGCGCTACGGGCCGTCCCTCGGGGGGCGGCCCGTAGCGTTGCGTCAGGCGGCAGGTGTCAGGCCAGGCCCGCGACCAGCTCCGAGACCGGCTTGCGCCGCCCCGTGTAGAACGGGATCTCCTCGCGGACATGCATCCGCGCCTCGGAGCCCCGCAGATGACGCATCAGGTCGACGATGCGGTAGAGCTCATCGGCCTCGAAGGCCAGCACCCACTCGTAGTCGCCGAGCGAGAACGACGGCACGGTGTTGGCGCGCACGTCCGGGAAGCCGCGGGCCATCTTGCCGTGGTCGGCGAGCATACGGCGGCGGTCCTCGTCGGGGAGGAGGTACCACTCGTAGGAGCGCACGAAGGGGTAGACGCTCACATAGGCGCGAGGCTCCTCGTCGGCCAGGAAAGCCGGGATGTGCGACTTGTTGAACTCGGCGGGGCGGTGCAGCGCCATGTTCGACCAGACCGGCTCCAGCGTGCGGCCCAGACGGGTGCGGCGGAAGAGGTTGTAGGCCTCCTGGAGGGCGTCCGAGCTCTCCGAGTGCCACCAGATCATGATGTCGGCGTCGGCGCGCAGACCGGACACGTCGTATGTGCCGCGCACCACGACGTCCTTGGCGGCGAGCTGCGCGAACAGCTCCTCGACCTCGTCGGCGTAGCCGCCGCGGTCCTCGGGGAGGACGTCGCGCAGCTTGAACACCGACCAGAGGGTGTAGCGGATGACCTCGTTGAGGTCCTTCGCCTTCTTCCCGGCGTTCGGGGTCTTGTCGGGGGTGGTGGCGGGGGTCGAAGCGTCTGTCATGTTGTCCATTCTCACTCGCCGTCGGCGGCGCGCGGCGTCAGGGTGCCAAGGATCTCGTCCGCGGCGCGGCGCGCCGAGCCGATGCAGGCCGGGATGCCGACGCCGTCGTAGACCGCGCCGCACACCCGCAGCGGGCCCGGCGTCCCGGCGACGGCGGCGCGGATCCGCGCCACCCGGTCCAGGTGGCCGACGTCGTACTGCGGCAGGCCGTCGTACCAGCGGGTGACTGTGCTCGCCACGGGGCGCGCGGCCAGGCCGACCGCCGCACCCAGGTCGGCGAGCGAGAGACCGACCAGGTCGGCGTCGTCGCGCTCCAGGTCGGCGTCGTCCTGACAGCGGCCGATGGAGGTACGCAGCACGAACAGGTCCGGGTCGGCGTCGCCGCTCCAGCCCCATTTGTGGCCGGAGAAGGTGGCAGCCTTGATCCGGTGGCCGTCGACGGGCGGGACGAGGAAGCCGCTGCCGACGGGCACACGGTCCAGGTCCGCGCGGCGGAAGGCCATGGTGACCAGCGCCATCGAGGCGTAGTCGACGGTGGTCAGCTCGGTGGCGGCGGCCGGGCAGTCGTGGCTGAGGATGCGCGCCGCGTCGCCCGCCGGGGCGGCCATGATCACCGCGTCCGCCGTGAGCGGCCGGTCGCCGACGAAGACCTCCCAGCCGCCGTCGCCGGCCCAGCGCAGCTCGCGCACGGGCGCGTTGGGTACGATCTCGCCGCCGGCTGCACGCACCGCGTCGGCGACCGCGCCCGGCAGCGTCCCGATACCGCCGTCGATGCCCATGAAGACGGGCCCGTCGGGCGGTGCGGTGGCGGCCGCGCGCGCCTGGACAGCCCGGACACCCTCGAGCAGCGAGCGCTCGGTGCGGGCGGCCTCGAAGAGCTGGGGGACGGCGGCGCGCAGGGAGATCCGGTACGCATCACCCGCGTAGACGCCGCCGAGCAGCGGCTCGACGAGCCGGTCGACGACCTCGCGGCCCAGGCGCCGGGCGACATACTCACCGACGGCGACGTCCTCGCCGACCTCGGTGCGCGGCAGCTGGGCGTCCTGCTCGATACGGGCGAGCCCCGCCGCGGAGATCACCCCGGAGGCCGCGAGCGGGGCGAGGTCCCCGGGGACGCCCATGACATGGCCCTTGGGCATCGGGCGCAGCGCGTCACGGGTCCACAGCGACGCGGTGGCGGTGGTGGGCGGCTGCAGCCGGTCGCCGAGGCCGACGGCGCGTGCGAGGTCCACCGCCTCCGGCCGTCTGGCCAGCATCGATTCGGCGCCGAGGTCGACCGGTACGCCCTCGATGCGGCCGGCGCTCAGCTTGCCGCCGAGCCGGTCCGTCGCTTCCAGGACCGTCACCCGGGCGCCGCCTTCGAGCAGACGGTGCGCGGCCGCCAGGCCCGCGATGCCGCCACCGATGACGACTACGTGACCGACACCGCCGAGGCTGTCGATACTGCCGGGCGGCCGGACCGTACTGCTGTGCGCTGCGCTCATGTCTCCACTCTCTCAGAGCCCACTGACACGCCCCTCGGGGCCCACGGGCGCGACCGTGACCGGATCGCGATCTGCGGACGGCAACCCCGGGCCTCCTCCGTCCGTCGAAGAAGCACCATCAGCAGGCCACTTGGAGGGCGAGCAGCGCATGCGGGGAGCACGGGGAGTACGGGGAGCGGGGGCCGGGGGCTCGTCACCGGGGTATCGGGGGGCGGCTGCGGGGATGGTGCTGGCGGCGTCGCTGGCGGTGGCCGGATGCAGTGGGCCGAGCGGGGTGACCGCCGACTCGATGGCGGGGAGGGAGGCGGCGGTCGCGCCGTCGCGGGCGGCCTCCGGTGGCGAGCAGGGCGGCGCCGGTGCGGGGGACGCGGTCAAGGGCCGGGACGGGAAGGCGGCGAAGCTCGCCCCCGACCAGATCATCCGGACGGCCACCCTGACCGTGCAGACCAAGGACGTACCGGCCGCGCTGGCCAAGGCGCGGGCGGCGGTGGACGGCGCGGGCGGCTATGCCGCCGAGGAGAACACCGACCGGGACTCCGGGGGCCACGACCGGTCGCGGATCGTGCTGCGGGTGCCGCCGAAGGAATACGACGCGGTGCTGGGGCGGCTGGCCGGGCTCGGCAAGCTCGTCTCGCGCGAGGTCTCGGCGAAGGACGTCACCGGCCAGGTGGTGGACGTCGACAGCCGCGTCAAGACCCAGCGGGAGAGCGTCAACCGGGTGCGGGCGCTGATGGACAAGGCGACGTCGATCTCCGACATCGTCTCCCTGGAGTCCGAACTGAGCACCCGGCAGGCGAACCTGGAGTCGCTGGAGGCCGAGCTGAAGTCGCTCAAGGAGCGCACCGGCATGGCCACCGTCACCCTGCTGCTGCGGCAGCCGGACGCCGTCCCCGAGAAGAAGCCGAAGGACGACGACCCGACGTCCTTCGGGGATGCGCTCTCCGGCGGCTGGCACGCTTTTGTGACGGCCGTGCGCTGGGTGCTGGTGGCGATCGGCGCCTTGCTGCCGTTCGCGGCGGCCGCGGCGCTGCTGTACGGGCTGTGGCGGCTGGTCCACGGGCGGCTGCCGGCCGGGATCCGTGTCCGGCGGCGGGCGGACGGGGGCGACGGTCCCGAGGCCGGAGGTCCCAAGGCCGCGGACGGTCCCGAGGCGGCGCAGGAAGCGGGGGCCGATCCGGCGGACCACCCGGCGGCCGCCCCCGGGGCCGGGCAGTCCGGCGCGGCCGAGACGGCGGAGGAAGGTGACCGGGGACCCCGTTGACACCGGACAGCGGCGGGCAAAGACTCGGGGCCGGCGGCGACGATCTTCTTACCGGTTGTCGCTCGCCGGCCCCACCGACCAGCGAGCCGGGACAGCGAGGAAGCGCCTGATGACCGACCCACGCGTACGGGATGTCTACATCGTCGATGCCGTACGGACCCCCGTCGGCAAGTACGGCGGCGCCCTGGCCGGAGTCCGTCCCGACGACCTGGCCGCCCATGTGGTCAGGGCCCTGGTGGACCGCACCCCGGACCTCGATCCGGCGCGCATCGACGATGTCTGCTTCGGCGACGCGAACGGCGCGGGCGAGGACAACCGCAACGTCGCGCGGATGGCGGTGCTGCTGGCCGGGCTGCCGGTCACCGTTCCCGGTGTGACCGTCAACCGGCTGTGCGGGTCCGGCCTGGAGGCGGTCATCCAGGCCGCCCGCGCCATCGCGCACGGCGATGCGCACATCGCGGTGGCGGGCGGCGTGGAGTCGATGAGCCGCGCGCCCTACGTGCTGCGCAAGCCCGAACGGGCCTTCCCCGCGGGCCATCAGGAGATGTTCTCCTCGACGCTGGGCTGGCGGATGGTCAACCCGCGGATGGCCCCGGAGTGGACGGTGGCGCTGGGCGAGGGCGCCGAGCTGATCGCCGACCGGCACGGCATCACCCGCGAGCAGCAGGATGTGTTCGCGCTGGCCAGCCACCAGAAGGCAGCGCGGGCCTGGCGGGAGGGCGCCTACGACGCGGAGGTGGTGCCGCTGCCTGACGTGGACCTCGCACGCGACGAGACGATCCGGGAGGCCTCCTCCCTGGAGTCGCTGTCCAAGCTGAAGCCGGTGTTCCGTACGGCCGGAGGCACGGTCACCGCCGGGAACTCCTCGCCGCTCAACGACGGCGCCGCCGCGCTCCTCCTGGTCGACGAGGAAGGCTTGCGGGCCACCGGCCGCGAGCCGCTGGCCCGGATCCGCGCGAGCGCGGTGACCGGCATCGAGCCGCAGCTGTTCGGGCTCGGCCCGGTGGAGGCGGTGCGCCGCGCCCTGGAGCGGTCCGGTCGCGGCTTCGCCGATGTGTCGGCCTTCGAGCTCAACGAGGCGTTCGCCGCCCAGGCCTTGGGCTGCATCGGCCAGTGGCCGGAACTGGACCCTTCCGTGGTGAACCCCCGCGGCGGCGCCATCGCCATCGGCCACCCCCTGGGCGCGTCCGGCGCCCGCCTCGCCGGCTCGGTGGCCCACCAGCTCGCCGCCCTGGGCTCGGGCACGGGCCTGGCGGCGCTGTGCATCGGCGTGGGCCAGGGCATCGCCCTCGTGCTGGAGCGTTAGGCCGTGTCGGGAACGACACCGCTCGGCGGTGCCGCCGAGCGGGCGGACGCGCCGGCGCCGCCCCGCGGCCTGATCATTTTCCTGAACGGCACATCGAGTTCCGGGAAGTCGAGCATCGCCCAGGAGCTGCTGCGCACGCTCGACGAGCCGTGCTTCCACCTGCCCGTGGACGCCTTCCACGCCATGCGGTCCCGGCCTGAGCCGGCGCCGGACGCGCTGCGTGGCGTCCTCGAGCGCACCTGGCGGGGCTTCCACCGCGCGGTCGCCGGGATGGCCGAAGGGGGCAACAACGTCGTGGTGGACCACGTACTGAGCGAGCCCTGGCGGCTGCGTGACTGCCTTGGGCTGTTCGCTCCCGAGGACGTCGTCCTGGTGGGCGTGCGCTGTTCCCTCGAGGAGCTGCAGCGCCGCGAGCAGGCCCGCGGCGACCGCCCTCCGGGCCTGGCCGCGCGGCAGCTGGCGGCGGTCCACGCGCACGGGATCTACGACATCGAGTGCGACACGACCACCACCAGCCCCCAGGACTGCGCCAAGCAGATCAAGGACTTCTTGCCCCGGCGTCCGGCCCCCACCGCCTTCGAGCGGCTCAAGGAAAAGCTGTGAGGAAGAGGAGAAAGAGGAGGAAGAGGAAGCTGTACGGGATACGGACGGAATGCGGAATATAACGCCCCACTTTGCGACGTAACCTGATGGGGCGTCACATGAGGGAACGCATCGCAACACGGCGTAACGTGCTGAAACTGCACATGACATAGCCGGCGAAGGGACACCGATATGGCGGCGGAACGACTGGTGGTCATCGGTGGCGATGCGGCGGGCATGGCCGCCGCATCGCAGGCCCGGCGGCTGAAGGGGCCCGGCGAGCTGGCCATCACCGCGTTCGAGCGCAGCCATTTCACCTCGTACTCCGCCTGCGGCATCCCGTACTGGGTCGGCGGTGCGGTCGACGGGCCGGACGCGCTGGTCGCCCGTACGGCCAAGGAGCACCGCGCCCGGGACATCGATCTGCGGCTGCGCACCGAGGTCACCGAACTCGACCTGGACGGCGGCCGGGTGCGCACCCGTGATCTGGAGGACGGCGGCAAGGAGTCGTGGACCGGCTTCGACAAGCTGGTGCTGGCGACCGGTGCGCGGCCGATACGGCCGCCGCTGCCCGGTATCGACGCGCCGGGCGTGCACGGTGTGCAGAGCCTCGACGACGGCCAGGCCCTGCTGGACACGCTCAGCGCGGCCGAGGGGCGGCGGGCCGTGGTCATCGGCGCCGGCTATATCGGCGTGGAGATGGCCGAAGCGCTGATCAACCGCGGTTACCAGGTCACGGTCCTGGAGGCGCGGGAGCAGCCGATGTCCACCCTCGACCCGGACATGGGCGCGCTGGTGCACGGGGCGATGTGCGGGATGGGCATCGAGACGGTGCGCGATGCGGCGGTCACGGCGGTGCTGACGGATCCGGCCGGGCGGGCCCGCGCGGTCACCACGAACGACGCCGAGTACCCCGCGGACGTGGTGGTGCTGGGCATGGGCGTACGCCCCGAGACCACCCTGGCCGCCGCGGCCGGGCTGCCGCTGGGCGACTCCGGCGGGCTGCTCACCGATCTCGCGATGCGGGTCCGGGGCCACGACAACATCTGGGCGGGCGGCGACTGTGTCGAGGTCCTCGACCTGGTCTCCGGGCGCGAGCGCCATATCGCGCTGGGCACCCACGCCAACAAGCACGGCCAGGTCATCGGCACGAATGTGGGCGGCGGCTATGCGACGTTCCCCGGCGTCGTCGGTACGGCTGTCAGCAAGGTCTGCGATCTGGAGATCGCCCGTACGGGGCTGCTGGAGCGCCATGCCCGCGCCGCCGGGCTGCAGTTCGTCACCGCCACCATCGAGTCCACCAGCCGCGCCGGCTACTACCCCGGCGCCCGCCCGATGCACGTCAAGATGCTCGCCGAACGCCGCACAGGGCGGCTGCTGGGCATGCAGATCGTCGGCCGGGAGGGCGCGGGCAAGCGGGTGGACATCGCGGCGGTCGCACTGACGGCTGCGATGACCGTGGAGCAGATGACCACCCTCGACCTCGGCTACGCCCCGCCGTTCTCCCCGGTCTGGGACCCGGTCCTGGTGGCGGCACGCAAGGCCACGGCGGCGGTGCGGGCGGCGGGGGCCTGACGGGACGGCGGCCCGGACCTCACTTCTCGTCCGCCGCCTTGTCCCATCGCTCCGTCCACTCCAGCAACGTCTCGGCGGCCGGGGCGAGATTGCGCGGACAGGCCCAGGCGTCGAAGGGGTGGGCACCCTCGGGGGCCGGGAAGGCGTCGGGGTCGCAGAGGTGGGCGAGGTGGGCGCCGACCGCGTCGCCCAGCCCGTTCCCGGTTGCCGGATGCTCGCTGCGGTGCGGGCAGCTCACGGGCAGCGGCCCGGCGAGGGCGTCACGCAGGAGGGGGCGTATCTCGCGGTAGACGGACGGCGGTGGATCGGGGCAGGCCATGTCCAGGGCGCGGGTGACGGCCAGGAGGAGGAAAAGCCGTTCGCGGGTGTCACCGCTACCGCGCGCATGGCGGCGGGCGGCCCATAGCGCGAGGTCGTCGGCGTACCGCTCGTTGTCCGGGGAGGACACCAGCCGTTGCGCGATCTCCGCCACCGCCAGCTCCCCGTCCCCGCGCAGGTATGCGGCGTCCAGATGGTCCGTACGCCGCTCGCCGAAGAACCGCGCGCGGGCCTCGGTGAGCGGGCCGTGGGCCTCGCGGGCCAGGTCGCACAGCAGGACGGGACAGGTCCACGCGGCCGGCGGGGCTTCCTGGACACCGTCCTCGTACTCCTGCCGGAGCCGGGCGCGGCCGCCCGGGGTGAGGAGGTAGTAGCCGGTGGCCGCATCGGTGTCCGGGTCGTCCGCGAGTTCCGGGTGTTCACCGTCGGCGTGCGCACAGGACGCGCCGTCCAGCCTCGCCAGGGCGTCCTCAAGCGCCTCGATCGTGTCGTCGAACACCCAGCGCTGTCTGATCGTCCCCGAGGCGACGTGCCGGCAGGCGGCCCGGATCAGGACGATGTGCCCGGCGAGCGTCCCTTTGCTGGAGCTGCCGGGGATGCCGGTGGTGAGGTCGTACTGGGGGTCACCGGTGCGCGGATAGCCGTGCAGCACCGCCGCGAGGTCGCTGATGCGGCTTTCCTGGTACTGCGGCACGAGGTCCGGGATGCCCTCGACCGTACCCGGCGCGATGATCTCAGCGGCGATCCGCGCGAACATCGCGACGGTGTGCGGGCAGCGGTACTTCTCGGCGCTCTCGGTCCCTTCGGGCCCGGCGGCGGCCAGCCGGACCTCGTCGTCGTCCTCGGCCTCGAGGGCGTGCTCGTAAGGGTGTGTGGCGTGGTCGCACGGCGGGGCGTCCACGGCACCGGCCGCCGCCCGCAGTGCCTCGACGACCTCGTGAGCCACCTCGGCGCCGGCCCTCGTGGCCACGTAACGGGTCATCGAGAGCAGCCGGTAGACCTCCTCGTGGGCGCGCTCACCGCCGGGGTCGGCAGCGAGCGCGCGGGCGCTCGCAAGGACGACGGGATCCGGCACCTCGGCCGGGGCGCGCCTGTCGAGCCGCTCCTCGGCGGCGCGCATCTCGTCGAGGAAGGAGCCGATGTCGTCCTGTCCCGGCGGTGTCTCGGGCGTCGCGTTCACGATCTTTACGACGCCCGGCAGCCCCCTGGAGTTCCGCTCAGCGCGCCGTCTGCTCGTGCACGTACTCGACCAGGCGGGTCAGCGACTCCGGGTCGGTGGTCGGCAGCACGCCGTGGCCGAGGTTGAAGATGTGGCCCTCCAGGCCGGCGGCCGCGTCCAGGACCTCGCGGGCCTTGGTCTCGACGGCCTCGCGGGGGGCGAAGAGCACGGCCGGGTCGATGTTGCCCTGCAGGGCCTTGCCGGGGCCGACGCGGCGGGCCGCCTCGTCGAGCGGGACCCGCCAGTCGACGCCGACGACATCGGCGCCGGCCTCGCCCATCAGGCCCAGGAGCTCGCCGGTGCCGACGCCGAAGTGGATGCGCGGCACGCCGTAACCCTCGACGGCCTGGAAGACCTTGGTGGAGGCGGGCATCACCGAGCGGCGGTAGTCGGTGGGCGAGAGGGCGCCGACCCAGGAGTCGAAGAGCTGGATCGCGCTCGCTCCGGCCTCGATCTGGACCTTGAGGAAGGCCGCGGTGATGTCGGCGAGGCGGTCCAGGAGGTCGGCCCACAGCTGCGGGTCGCCGTACATGAGGGCCTTGGTGCGCTCGTGGTTGCGGGACGGGCCGCCCTCGACGAGGTAGCTGGCGAGGGTGAAGGGCGCGCCGGCGAAGCCGATGAGGGGGGTGCTGCCCAGCTCGCGCACCAGCAGGCCGATGGCCTCGGTGACGTAGCTGACGTCGCCGGGCTCCAGGGCGCGCAGCTGCTCCAGGTCGGCGCGGGTGCGGATCGGGTTCTCGACGACCGGGCCGATGCCGGGCTTGATGTCGAGGTCGATGCCGATGGCCTTGAGGGGGACGACGATGTCGCTGAAGTAGATCGCGGCGTCGACGCCGTGGCGGCGTACGGGCTGGAGCGTGATCTCGGTGACGAGGTCGGGCCGCATGCACGAGTCGAGCATCGCGATGCCCTCGCGGACCTTGCGGTATTCCGGCAGCGAGCGCCCGGCCTGGCGCATGAACCACACCGGGGTGTGCGGCACCGGCTCGCGCCTGCAGGCCTTGAGGAATGCCGAGTCGTACGTACCGGTCTGCTGCTGGCCCGCGGGCCCTACGTTGGCGCTCACGCCCCAAATCTTCGCATGCGGGGCCGCCTACCGATTCGGAAGGTTGCCCGCAATGACCGGCGCGCGCGGGCACACCTCCGAATGGGCGACGCGCGCACCGGGTGTCCTCCCGGGATGAGAGCCTCCTTCCGCCTAATCTTCCGGGCATGGCTGCGGCTCACGAACACCTCGCGGACAGCGCGGACGAGACCCCGATCCCCTTCCGTCAGGCGGTCGAGGCGCTCCGCGCGGCACGGCTGCGGCCGGAGATCGAGATCGACCCGACCCCGGCGCCCAAGCGGCTCGCCCCCTTCGCGTACGCCCTGGAGGCGGCGGTCGTCGAGCCCGGGGCGGGGCCGGACGGGGAGGAGACGGATCTGGCGGACGGGCGGCTGGTGCTGCTGCACAACCCGGCCGGTGACGATGCCTGGCAGGGCACCTTCCGCGTGGTGACGCTGGCGCGGGCGGAGCTGGAGCCGGAGATGGGCGCCGATCCGCTGCTGCCCGAGGTGTCCTGGTCGTGGCTCACCGGTGCGCTGGAGGCGCGCGAGGTGCACTACGGCGAGCCGAGCGGGACGGTGACCCGCGCCGCATCGCACTACTTCGGCGGCCTCGCCTCGCGCGAGCCCGCGACGCAGATCGAGATCCGGGCGTCCTGGACGCCGGCCGAGGGGCCGGGCGGGGTGCCGGACATGGCGGCGCATCTGGCGGCCTGGTGCGATCTGCTGTGCCAGGTCGCGGGCCTGCCGCCGGCCACCCTCGACATGGCCCCGCGCGGCGGGGTGGTGGCGCTGCCGCAGCGCCGCGGCCCGCAGCCCCGCTGACGGCGCTCCCCTCGCACACCGCCGATCATGTTCGCGCATGATCGGCGTCTTGGCGTGCCCAGGTGAAGGCCGGTGCACATTCGCTGCTCACTCGATGTTCACCCTTGATCGCTCAGGCGTCCGATTTGCCCGAATTGCCCCTAACTAAATCGTGATCAAAGTCTAAAGTCCCGCCGGATTGCTGCCGAAGAGGTCAGTGACCCTTCAAACACGGATCATTCCGGCTCTCCCCAGCCGGTTTCCGTCCCCCGCCACTCCCCCAGGAGGCCCGGTGTCTGTTCTCCTCGAGCAACCTTCGAGCCTGGTCGCCTACCGCCCGAACAAGCCGACGGCCATGGTCGTCGTGGCCGACCCTCGCGTCCGCTCCACCGTCACCCGCCACCTGTGGGCTCTCGGAGTACGCGACGTGATCGAGGCATCGTCCATCGCGGAGGCCCGTCCCCGCGTCGGCAACCCGCGCGACATCTGCGTTGCCGACGTCCACCTGCCCGACGGCTCCGGCCTCACGCTGCTGTCCGAGACCCGGGCGGCGGGCTGGCCCAACGGCCTCGCGCTGTCCGCCGCCGACGACATCGGCGCGGTACGCAACGCACTGGCCGGCGGCGTCAAGGGCTACGTCGTCACCGGCACCCGTACCAACCTCGGTCTGCCCGGCCGGCCGGGCGCCGCGCCGATCGGCGCCAACGCGGCCCGTATGCAGCGCCGGCCTCCGGGCGCCCCCGGGCACCCCGGTGGCTATCGCGAGCTGTCGGGCCGGGAGGTCGAGGTGCTGCGGCTGGTTGCGGAGGGCCAGTCCAACAAGGCCATCGGCGTCTCGATGGGGCTCTCGGCACTGACCGTCAAGAGCCATCTCGCCCGTATCGCCCGCAAGCTCGGCACGGGTGACCGGGCCGGAATGGTGGCGGTCGCACTACGCACCGGCATCATCCACTGACCCCTCAGCCCGACCGTCCCGCCCGTCGAGGGAACGTTCCCTCGACGGGCGGTGTGCATACACAGATACCCTTGACTGGTGACCGACGCCCAAAAGACCGCAGCAGACACGACACTGCGAGCATCCGGAGACTCGCCTCCGGACCCCCGACCGGCGCCGGTCCCGCTCCTGGAGCCCCGCGAGGGCATCCCCCCGGTGACCGCCACCGACGCGGCGCTCGCCGAGGTGATCGCCTCCTTCGCGGCGGGCCGCGGCCCGGTCGCCGTCGACGCCGAGCGCGCCTCCGGCTACCGCTACGGCCAGCGCGCCTATCTCGTCCAGCTGCGCCGTGAGGGCGCCGGCAGCGTACTGATCGACCCGGTCGGCTGCCCGGACCTCACGGCACTCGGCGAGGCCATCGGCGACACCGAGTGGGTCCTGCACGCCGCCACCCAGGACCTGCCCTGTCTGCGTGACATAGGGATGGTCCCCACCCGGCTGTTCGACACCGAGCTGGCCGGTCGGCTGGCCGGTTTCGCCCGGGTCGGTCTGGGCGCGATGGTCGAGAACGTTCTCGGCTTCGCCCTGGAGAAGGGCCACTCCGCCGTCGACTGGTCCACCCGCCCGCTGCCCGAGCCCTGGCTGCGCTACGCCGCGCTGGACGTCGAGCTGCTGGTGGACCTGCGCGACGCGCTGGAGGAGGAACTGGAACGGCAGGGGAAGCTGGAGTGGGCCCGGCAGGAGTTCGCGGCCATCGCCGCCGCTCCCCCGCCACCGCCCCGCAAGGACCCCTGGCGCCGTACGTCCGGGATGCACAAGGTCCGCCGGCGCCGCCAGATGGCCGTCGTACGGGAGCTGTGGACGGCCCGGGACCAGGTCGCCCAGCGGCGCGACATCTCGCCGGGCAAGGTGCTCGGCGACGGCGCGATCGTGGAAGCGGCGCTGAACCTCCCGCCGAACAGCCACGCGCTGGCCGCGCTGGCCGGCTTCGGCCACCGTATGGGCCGCCGCCAGCTCGAGCAGTGGCAGGCCGCCGTGGACCGCGCGCGTGCGCTGCCGGACAGCGAGCTGCCGCAGCCCGGACAGCCGCTCAACGGCCCGCCGCCGCCCCGCTCGTGGGCCGACAAGGACCCGGCCGCCGCGGCCCGGCTGTCGGCCGCCCGCGCGGCGGTGACGGCACTCGCCGAGAGCCTCAACCTCCCGCAGGAGAACCTGATCACTCCGGACACGGTGCGCCGGCTGTGCTGGGAGCCGCCGGCCGAGCCCGCCGAGGAGTCGGTCGCCGAGGTGCTGACGGGGCACGGCGCCCGCCCCTGGCAGGTCGAGCTGGTCGCGCCGATCCTCACCGAGGCGCTGCTGGCGAACGGCGAGTGACGTCACCGGCCGGCCCCCGGCCGGCCGGGACCATCGTCGTCCCGTTCCCGTCCTCGGCGGTCCCGGCGTCGGCGGACCGCGTCAGCGTGCCGCTGCCGGGGTCGCCGTCCGTATCGGTGTGTCCCCCTGCGTCACGGCACCACACCTTTTGGTGGCGATACGGCTACTTTGGGCGCGATATGCGCGTATCACGCCACCGCCTCATCCGGCCCCGCCCCCTTCACGAAGTGGCGACGGGGCCGTTCTCACGCGTGGCCACACCGCCGTTCCGGGGCTCTTGCGGTGTGATGTTCGCCGCTCCCGGCGGTGGGGGTGTGCAGCTTGGTTACCCGTAAGTAGCATGTGGGTGTGAAGCGTCCCCCGGGGCGCCCCGCAGCAGTGCCATCCCGCACCTGGAGGAGAGCCAACGTGCCTCGTACCGCTAGGGACGTCGTCTTCGTCGACGGCGTCCGCACCCCGTTCGGCAAGGCGGGCCCGAAGGGCATCTACCACGAGACCCGCGCCGACGACCTGGTCGTCAAGTGCATCCGGGAGCTGCTGCGCCGCAACCCGGACCTGGACCCGGCCCGGATCGACGAGGTTGCCCTCGCCGCCACCACTCAGATCGGCGACCAGGGCCTGACCCTGGGCCGTACCGCCGGCATCCTGGCGGGCCTGCCGCAGTCCGTGCCCGGCTTCTCCATCGACCGCATGTGCGCCGGCGCGATGACCGCCGTGACCAGCATCGCCGGTGGCGTGTCCTTCGGTGCGTACGACATCGCCATCGCCGGTGGCGTCGAGCACATGGGCCGCCACCCCATGGGTGAGGGCGTCGACCCCAACCCGCGCTTCGTGTCGGAGAAGCTGGTCGACCAGTCCGCCCTGTTCATGGGCATGACGGCCGAGAACCTGCACGACCGTCTGCCGCACCTCACCAAGCAGCGCGCCGACGAATACGCCGTGCGCAGCCAGGAGAAGGCCGCGAAGGCGTACGCCGACGGCAAGATCCAGGCCGACCTGGTGCCGATCTCGGTGCGCCGCACCAACGCCGAGGCGGGCGAGACCGGTTGGGGCCTGGCCACCGCCGACGAGCCGATGCGTCCGGGCACGACCCTGGAGAACCTCGCGGGCCTCAAGACCCCGTTCCGTCCGCACGGCCGGGTGACCGCGGGCAACGCCGCCGGTCTCAACGACGGTGCCACCGCCTCGCTGATCGCCGCCGAGGACGTGGCGCGCGAGCTGGACCTGCCGGTCAAGATGCGCCTGGTGGACTTCGCCTTCGCCGGCGTCGAGCCCGAGGTGATGGGCATCGGCCCGGTCCCGGCGACCGAAAAGGCGCTGGCCAAGGCCGGTCTGACGATCGATGACATCGGTCTGTTCGAGATCAACGAGGCGTTCGCCGTCCAGGTGCTGTCGCTGCTCGACCACTACGGCATCGCCGACGACGACCCGCGCGTCAACCAGTACGGCGGCGCGATCGCCTTCGGCCACCCGCTCGCGTCCTCCGGCGTCCGGCTGATGACCCAGCTGGCCCGGCAGTTCGAGGAGCAGCCGCAGGTCCGTTACGGCATCACCAGCATGTGTGTCGGCTTCGGCATGGGCGGCACCGTGATCTGGGAGAACCCGCACTTCGAGGGAGCAGGCAAGTGACCACCACCACTGAGCTGTTGAAGGGTGCGGCCGAGCTGTTCCCCGACGAGGTCGTGACGCAGGCGCACGTACGTCATCTCGACCTCCCCCAGGGCGCGGGCACGTTCGCGCTCATCACGCTGGACAACGGCCTGGACCACACCAAGCCGACCACCTTCGGCCCCCAGTCGCTGGCGAACCTCAACGCCGCCATCGACCAGGTGGAGAAGGAGGCCGCGGACGGCAAGATCGTCGGCGTCGGTCTGACCGGCAAGCCGTTCATCTTCGCGGTCGGCGCCGACCTCAAGGGCGTCGAGCTGCTCAAGCGGCACGACGACGCGCTGGCCATCGGCAAGGGCGGCCACGACGTCTTCAAGCGGCTGTCGGGCCTGGCCGTGCCGACCTTCGCGTACTACAACGGCGCGGCGATGGGCGGCGGCGTCGAGGTCGGTCTGCACTGCACCTACCGCACGGTGTCGAAGGCGCTGCCCGCCTTCTCGCTCCCCGAGGTCTTCCTCGGCCTGGTCCCCGGCTGGGGCGGCTGCGTCCTGCTGCCGAACCTGATCGGCGCGGACCGCGCGGTCTCGGTCATCATCGAGAACTCCCTCAACCAGAACAAGCAGCTCAAGGGCACGCAGGTCCACGACCTCGGGATCGCCGACGCGATCTTCGAGGGCGCGGACTTCCTCGAGCAGTCGCTGATCTGGACCGCCTCGGTGCTGAAGGGCGAGACCGAGGTCGTACGGCCCGAGATCGACCGCGGTGCGGCCTGGGACGCGGCCGTGGCGCGCGGCGAGGCCATCGCCGACGGCAAGGTGCACGGCGCGGCCCCGGCCGCCTACCGCGCGCTGGAGATCATCGCCGCCGCCAAGAACGGTGAGCTGCAGCAGGGCTTCGACGCCGAGGACCAGGCGCTGGCCGACCTCATCATGGGCGGCGAACTGCGCAGCGGCATCTATGCGTTCAACCTGGTGCAGAAGCGCGCCAAGCGGCCCGCGGGCGCCCCGGACAAGAAGCTGGCCCGTCCCGTCACCAAGGTGGGTGTGGTCGGCGCCGGTCTGATGGCCTCGCAGCTGGCGCTGCTCTTCGCGCGCCGCCTGGAGGTCCCGGTCGTCCTCACGGACATCGACCAGGCCCGGATCGACAAGGGCGTGGACTACGTCCACGGCGAGATCGACAAGCTGCTGCTCAAGGGCCGGGTCAACCAGGACAAGGCCAACCGCCTCAAGGGCCTGGTGAGCGGTCACCTCGACAAGGCCACCGCCTTCGGCGACGCGGACTTCGTCATCGAGGCCGTCTTCGAGGAGATGGGCGTCAAGCAGAAGGTGTTCGCCGAGGTCGAGGCGGTCGTGCCGGAGCACGCCATCCTCGCCACCAACACCTCCTCCCTCTCGGTCACCGAGATGGCCGCGAAGCTCCGGCACCCCGAGCGGGTCGTGGGCTTCCACTTCTTCAACCCGGTCGCGATCCTGCCGCTGCTGGAGATCGTGCGCGCCGAGAAGACCGACGACGCCTCGCTGGCCACCGCCTTCGCGGTCGCCAAGTCGCTGAAGAAGACGGCCGTGCTGGTCAAGGACGCCCCGGCGTTCGTCGTCAACCGCATCCTGACCCGCTTCATGGGCGAGATCCAGAACGTCATCGACGAGGGCACCCCCGTCGACGTCGCGGAGAAGGCCATCGAGCCGCTCGGTCTGCCGATGTCGCCGCTGGTGCTGCTGGAGCTGGTCGGCCCGGCGATCGGTCTGCACGTCTCCGAGACGCTGCACGGCGCGTTCCCGGACCGCTTCACCGTCTCCCCCAACCTGAAGGCGGTCGTCGAGGCCGGCAAGCGCGGCTTCTACGTCTACGACTCCGGCAAGCCGGAGCTGGACCCCGAGGTCGCCGCGCTCCTCAAGCAGGGCGACTCCGTCCTGACCGAGGCGCAGGTGCGCGACCGCGTCCTGGACGCCGTCGCCCAGGAGATCGGCCTGATGCTCGACGAGGGCGTCGTCGCCGAGGCCCAGGACATCGACCTGTGCCTGATCACCGGTGCCGGCTGGCCCTTCCACCTGGGCGGCATCACGCCGTACCTGGACCGCGAGGGCGTCTCCGAGCGCGTCACGGGCAAGAAGTTCCTGGCCCCGGGCGTCGCGAGCGTGCCCGCGTAAGCGGTCGCAGGAGGCCTCGCAGGAGGTGAGATGCGCGGGCCGTCCCGGTGGGGCGGCCCGCGCATCCGTGTGTTCACGGCCTGCGGCCGTGGCAGGCTGGCGCCATGGATTCCTTGGTCATTGTCGATGCCGCGAATGTGGTCGGCTCGGTGCCGGACGGCTGGTGGCGGGACCGGCACGGGGCGGCGGAGCGGTTGCGGGATGCGCTGCCGGCGTACGTCGAGGGCGGGCTGCCGGGGCTGGTGGCGCCGCCGCTGGAGATGGTGCTGGTCGTGGAGGGGGCGGCGCGCGGGGTGGCGTCCGTCGATGGCGTACGGGTGGAGTCCGCGGGCGGGAGCGGGGACGACCGGATCGTGGAGTTGGTGGCGGAGGAGGGCCAGGGGCGGGACTGTCTGGTGGTCACCGCGGATCGTGGACTGCGCGAGCGGGTCGAGGCGTTGAGGGCGCGGGTAACCGGGCCGCGCGCCGTCTGGGGCGGGCGGCGGGGCGGCCCCAGGGAGTAGGCGCGGGGCATGAGAAGGGGCCCGTACGGGCTGATGGCCGTACGGGCCCGGGGGTTGACGGGCGGGGTTACGGACGGGGGCCGGCCGTGCCCTCCTTGTCCTTCCGGCGCGAGCGGATGCCGAGGCGGCTGTGGGAGCGGCCGTACACGAAGTAGATGCCGAAGCCGACCACCATCCAGATTCCGAAGCGGATCCAGGTCTCGGTGGGCAGGTTGAGCATCAGCCACAGCGAGGCCAGGACGGACAGGACCGGGACGAGCGGGACGAGCGGGGTACGGAAGGAACGGGGCAGGTCGGGGCGGGAGCGGCGGAGGATGACGACGCCGATGGCGACGACCACGAACGCGAACAGCGTGCCGATGTTGACCAGTTCGGCCAGTACGTCGATGGAGGTGAAGCCGGAGGCGATGGCGACCACGACGCCCAGCAGGATGGTCGCCCGGTACGGGGTGCCAAAGCTCGGGTGGGACCGCGAGAAGACCCGCGGCATCAGCCCGTCCCGGCTCATGGCGAAGAACACCCGGCTCTGGCCGAGCAGCAGGATCATGCAGACCGAGGTGAGGCCGACGGCCGCGCCGAAGCTGATGATGTTCGCGTAGAAGGGATGTCCGAGGTCCTTGAAGGCGTCGGCGAGCGGGGCGTCGGTGGAGAGCTTGCTGTACTTCTCCATGCCGGTGACGACGACGGAGACGGCGACGTAGAGGATCGTGCAGATGGCGAGCGAGCCGAGGATGCCGCGCGGCACGTCGCGCTGGGGGTTGCGGGTCTCCTCGGCCGCGGTGGCCACGATGTCGAAGCCGATGAAGGCGAAGAAGACCACGGCCGCGGCGGCGAAGATGCCCATGGTGCCGAAGTTGGACGGGGTGAAGCCGAACATCAGCTGGACCAGCGGCGCGGCCAGCCCGCCGCCGCCCGTGGTGGGTTCGCTCGGCGGGATGAACGGCCGGTAGTTGGCGCCGCTGATGAAGAAGGCGCCGGCGATGATGACCAGCAGCACGACGGTGACCTTGATGCCGACGATCACGGCCGTCACCCGCGAGGACAGCTTCATGCCGAGGACCAGGATGCCGGTCAGGACGAGGACGAGGACGCAGGCGAGAAGGTCGAAGCCGAAATGCCCCTCGTGGGTGCCGGCCAGCCATGTGGGCAGATGCCACCCGGCGGAGTCCAGCAGGGAGCGGATGTAGCCGGACCAGCCGACCGCGACCACCGCGCAGCCCAGGGCGAGTTCGAGGATCAGGTCCCAGCCGATGATCCAGGCGGGCAGCTCGCCGAGGGACGCGTAGGAGAAGGTGTAGGCGGATCCGGCGACCGGGACGGTGGAGGCGAATTCCGCGTAGCACAGTGCCGCCAGTGCGCAGACCACGCCCGCGACGACGAAGGCGAGTGCGACGGACGGCCCCGCCTGTTCCTTGGCGATCTTGCCGGTGAGAACGAAAATGCCGGTGCCGATGACGACACCGACACCGAAGACGGTGAGATCGAGCGCTGAAAGGGACTTCTTGAGCGAGTGCTCCGGCTCCTCGGTGTCCTGGATCGACTGCTCCACAGTCTTCGTCCGGAACATGCCGCGATCGCGGCGCGAAATTTTCCCTGTGCCGTGCTGTGTGCTCATGGGCGAACCTCCGCCTGGACGACCCTCGCAACTCTCCTGAACTGACCGAGTCTCCGCAATGGGGAGAAACAGTCAGTGTCGGCGGGCCTTCGCACGGCGGTGATTCACCCGATGAGGTGTGGCGGCGGATATGCCGATGGGCCGGGCGGAACACCCGTACGGGTGGCCGGCCGGCCCATCGCGGTGCCGTGCGGCGGATCAGTCGCGGGCGACCTCGGCGGTCCGGCCGTTCGCGGCCTCCACGGGCTCGGCGTCGCCGGCACGGTTGTCGATCCGTGCGACGAGGCCCGTCACCTGGCGGGCGATGTCCGGCGCGGTGAGCCCGATCTCGACCATGACCTCCTTGCGGGAGGCGTGGTCCAAGAAGCGCTCGGGGATGCCGAAGTCGCGCAGCGGAAGGTCCACGCCGGCGTCGCGCAGCGCCTGCGCGATCGCCGAACCGACGCCGCCGGAACGGATGTTGTCCTCGACGGTGACCACGACACGGTGCTTGGCGGCCAGCCCCGGCAGCGCCGCGTCGACCGGCTTGACCCACCGCGGGTCGACGACGGTGGTGGAGATGCCCTGCTTGTCGAGCAGATCGGCGATCTCCAGGCACATCGGTGCGAGCGCGCCCACGGAGACCACCAGCACATCCGGCTTCGCGGCCTTGCTCTCGCGCAGTACGTCCATGCCGCCGGCCTTCCCGACCGCGGGAACGGCCGGTCCGACGACGCCCTTGGAGTAGCGCAGCACCGTCGGCGCGTCCTTGACCTGGACGGCCTCGCGCAGCTGGGCGCGCAGCTGCTCGGCGTCGCGCGGGGCGGCGAGCCGCAGCGTGGGCACGACCTGGAGCATGGACATGTCCCACATGCCGTTGTGCGAGGCGCCGTCGTCGCCCGTGACACCGGCCCGGTCCAGGACGAAGGTCACGCCGCACTTGTGCAGCGCGACATCCATCAGGACCTGGTCGAAGGCCCGGTTGAGGAACGTCGCGTAGACGGCGAATACGGGGTGTACGCCGCCGGTGGCCAGGCCCGCGGCCGAGGTGGCGGCGTGCTGCTCGGCGATGCCGACGTCGTAGATACGGTCCGGGAACGCCTCGGCGAACTTCTTCAGGCCGACCGGCTGGAGCATGGCCGCGGTGATCGCGACGAGGTCCGCGCGCTCCTTGCCGAGCCGGACCATCTCGTCGCCGAAGACGGAGGTCCAGCTGGCGGCCGCGGTCTTGACGGGCAGGCCGGTGTCCGGGTGGATCGGGCCGATGCCGTGGAAGCGGTCGGCCTCGTCCTGCTCGGCGGGCTTGTAGCCGCGGCCCTTCTCGGTGAGGCAGTGCACGATGACCGGGCCGCCGAACCGCTTGGCGCGGGCCAGCGCGGACTCCAGCGCCTCGATGTCATGGCCGTCGATCGGGCCGACGTACTTGAGGCCCAGGTCCTCGAACATGCCCTGCGGCGCGATGAAGTCCTTCAGGCCCTTCTTGGCGCCGTGCAGGGTCTCGTACAGCGGCTTGCCGACGACCGGCGTGCGCTCGAGGAGGTCCTTGCCGCGGGCCAGGAAACGCTCGTAGCCCTCGGTGGTACGGAGCGTCGCGAGGTGGTTGGCGAGGCCGCCGATGGTCGGGGCGTAGGAGCGCTCGTTGTCGTTGACGACGATGACGAGCGGGCGGTCCTTGGCGGCCGCGATGTTGTTGAGCGCCTCCCAGGCCATGCCGCCGGTCAGGGCCCCGTCACCGATGACGGCGACGACATGGTCGTCCTTGCCGCGCACCTCGTTGGCCTTGGCCAGGCCGTCGGCCCAGCCCAGCACCGTGGAGGCGTGACTGTTCTCGATGACGTCGTGCGGCGACTCGGCGCGGGAGGGATAGCCGGACAGGCCGCCCTTGGTGCGCAGGCCGGTGAAGTCCTGGCGGCCGGTGAGCAGCTTGTGGACGTAGGACTGGTGCCCCGTGTCGAAGAGGACCTTGTCCTTCGGGGAGTGGAAGACGCGGTGCAGGGCGATGGTCAGCTCGACCACGCCGAGGTTCGGGCCGAGGTGTCCGCCGGTCTTGGACACCGCGTCGACGAGGAAGGTACGGATCTCCCCTGCCAGCTGCTCAAGCTGCTCCGGCTCCAGCCGGTCCAGATCGCGCGGTCCCCTGATACGGGAAAGCAACGCCACCCCTGCCTCCTTGCGTTCTGCCTGCTGCCTGTGCCTGCTGCCGTGCATCGAGCTTGCCGATCAGATGAGTCTAATGTTCCGTCCGCTGAGCCGACGGCCGGGCCTTGCGATGTATGTCACCTGGGTGCTGCACCCAAACGGAGCCACCCGCGCACACGGACCGGCCCCCACCGGCGTATGCCTGGTGGGGGCCGGTCCGCGGTGGAAATCCGGCGCGGGCGTCTACCGGTCCTCAGGTGCGCCCGGTGCGCTGCTGCACTCGAAGAGCTACCCGGTCCTCAGGTGCGCCCTGCGGTCTTTTGGGTACGGCGGGAGACCGAGTCGATCACCACGGCGGCGAGCAGGACCGCGCCGGTGATCATGTACTGGATCTCGCTGGCCATGCCGAGCAGGTTCAGCCCCTGCTGGATCGCCTGGATGACCAGCATGCCCAGCAGCGCGGACCAGATCTTGCCACGGCCGCCGAAGAGGCTGGTACCGCCGATGACGGCCGCCGCGATGACGTTCATCAGCGTGTTTCCGGAGCCGAGGTTCTTCGTGGCGCCACCGGAGAGGCTGGCGATGAACAGTCCGCCGAAGGCCGCGAGCATCCCGGAGATCGCGAAGACGCTGATCCGGATCTTGTTGACGTTGATGCCTGCCCGGCGGGCCGCCTCGGCGTTGCCGCCGACCGCGAAGATCTGGCGTCCGTAGGTCGTACGGCGCACCACGAAGTCCGCGATGACCAGGACCGCGAGGAACAGCACCAGGGCCAGCGGCAGGCCACGGGCGCCGGCCGGCTCGTTGAGGACGTAGGCGACGACGAAGGCCATCACCGCGACCACGCCGGTGCGCAGCAGGATCTCGCTGAGCGGCCGCGACGGCAGCGCGGCGGTCTTACGGCGCTTGCTGTCCAGCAGCAGCGAGCCGGCGTAGGCGAGGACCGCGATCAGCGCGAGGCCGTAGGCGGCTGCCTTGTCCTCGAAGTAGTAGCCGGTGAGGTTCTCCACCAGGCTGCCGCTGGGCGTGTTGATGGAGCCTTCCTTGCCCATCATCCAGATCTGCAGGCCGCTCCAGCCGAGGAAACCGGCCAGGGTGACGACGAAGGCGGGCACGCCGACCTTGGCGAAAAAGAACCCGTGCAGGGCGCCGATGGCGATGCCGGCGCCGACGGCGATCAGGACCGCGAGGTAATCGTTGACGCCGTGGGTGACGCTGAGCACGGCCCAGACGGCCGCGCCGACGCCCGCCACCGAGCCGACCGAGAGATCGATCTCACCGAGCAGCAGGACGAAGACGATGCCGACGGCCATGATGCCGAGGCCCGAGGTGTAGACACCGATGTTGGCGAGGCTGTCGGCGGACAGGAAGCTGCTGTTCTTGAGCTGGAAGACGATCGCGATCACGATCAGGCCGATGACGACCGGCAGCGAGCCCAGCTCACCGCCGCGCACCCGGCGCTTGAAGTCGTTGAGATAGCCCGTGAAGCCCTGCTCGCGGACGAGCAGGCGGGGGTCGACGGCGGCCGGGGCGGTCTCGGTCTTCACTGCCTCGGTCTGCACGGCCCCGGACTCCTCGGCCGCACCCTTCTCGGCCACGGGCTTCTCGGCCCCGGACTTCTCGGCCGCGGGCCCCTTGGTGAGGTCACTCATGCTCCGACCTCCTTCTTCACCTGGTCCGTACGTGCCTTGCGGCGGGTGACGGCGTTGTCCGAGGCGCCGGTGATGGCGGCGACGATTTCTTCGTGGGAGGTGCCGTCGACGTCGAAGACACCGTTGTTGCGGCCCAGCCGCAGCACCGCGACCCGGTCCGCGACGGCCTGCACATCGGCCATGTTGTGGCTGATGAGGATGACGCCGAGCTCGCGCTCGCGCAGCCGCTCGACGAGGTCGAGGACCTGGGCGGTCTGCTCGACGCCGAGGGCCGCGGTGGGCTCGTCGAGGATGACGACCTTCGGGTCACCGATCAGCGCGCGGGCGATGGCGACGACCTGCCGCTGACCGCCGGAGAGCGCGGCGACGGGGATACGCACGCTGGGGATGCGGATGGACAGGGTGTCCAGCAGCTCCTTGGCGCGCTTTTCCATCGCGATCTCGTCGAGAACACCGGCGCTGCGGATCTCGTTGCCGAGGTAGAGGTTGGCGACGACGTCGAGGTTGTCGCACAGCGCGAGGTCCTGGTAGACGGTCGCGACGCCGAGTTCCTGGGCGTCGTGCGGCTTGTTGATGCGTACCGCCCTGCCCTCCCACTCGATGGCACCGTCGTCGACCGGGTGAACACCCGAGATGGTCTTGACCAGGGTGGACTTGCCGGCGCCGTTGTCGCCCACGAGGGCGACCACCTCACCGGGGTGGATCTCCAGGGTGACGTCCGTGAGTGCCTGGACGGCGCCGAACCGCTTGGAGATTCCGCGCAACGCCAGCACAGGCGTAGCGGACACGTGAATCATCTCCTTCGCCGCCGTCACAACGGCGGGGATGGTGGTGCGAAGAGCGCGGGGCTCTGCGAAGTGGGGGTGTGAACGGCCCGCGCCAAGGACGGGGCGGCGCGGGCCGGGGCCGGGGGCCGGGGGGCCTTTACTTGATGCCGGCCGCTTCGCAGGCCTTCTTGACGTCGCCGGTGCAGATCTGGCTCGCCTTGTAGACCTTGTCCTTGATGATCGTGGACGCGATGTTGTCCTTGGTCACGATCTGGGCGTCGTAGAGCTTGGCCGGGATGCCCTTGACCTCGCCGCTGAGGCTGTCGACCTTGGTGTCCGTCAGGGAGCCGATCTTCTCGCCCTTGAGCAGCTTGACCGCGATCTCGGCCGTGGAGTCGGCCTGCGGCTTGATCTGCTTGTAGATGGTGAACGCCTGGTCGCCCTTGAGGATCCGCTGCAGGCCCGCGAGCTCGGCGTCCTGGCCGCCGACCGGGACCTTGACGCCCTGCTGCTTGAGGGCGGTGATGATGCCGCCGGCCATGCCGTCGTTGCCGGAGTAGACGCCCTGGAAGCCGTCCTTGCCGAGCGAGTCGATGGCCGCGCCCATCTTCTTGTTGGCCTCGTCGGGCGACCAGTCCGGGATGTCCTGCTCGTAGCTGATCTTCTTGACCTGCTTGTCGAGGACGCTGTGGGCGCCCTTCTTGAAGAACGGCATGTTCGGGTCGGTGGGCGAGCCGTTGATCATGACGACATTGCTGTCCTTGGCCTTGTCGCCGAGCGCCTTGACCAGCGCCTGGCCCTGGAGGCGGCCGATCTTCTCGTTGTCGTAGGAGACGTAGGCGGAGATGTTGCCCTCGGCCAGCCGGTCGTACGCGACGACCTTGACGCCCTTCTTGGCGGCTTGGTTCACCCAGGACTTGGTGGCCTTGTAGTCGACCGAGTCCAGAATGATCACCTTCACGCCCTGGGTGATCAGCGCGTCGAACTGCTTCTTCTGGTTCTCGGTGTCCTGTGACGCGTTGTTGTACTGCACCTTGCAGTCGCTGCACAGCGCATTGATCTTCGCCTCGATCAGCGGGCGGTCGAAGGTCTCGTAACGGGTGGTCTTGTTCTCCGGCAGCAGCAGACCGATGGTCTTGCCGTCACCGCCGCCTGCCTTGGCGCCGTCACCGGCCTTGCCGCAGGCGGCCACGGAGAGTGCCATCGAGACGGCGGCGGTGCCTATAACGACGCGACGCGTCCAAACGTTCATTGGGGTTGCCTCCCTGACGTGGCCGCGTCGTTGCGGCCGAGGTGGCTGGAAGTCAACTCGGCCGCCAGCCCACCGTCAAGGAGTAAATTCTTAACGAGATGACAACGGTGCCATGCGTTAGCTGTGTGAACGCAGCGCTCTCACGCCAGGGCGGGTGCGTCCACGCTCTGCACGCCGTCGAGCAGGGTCGAATCGCCCATCTCGCTCAGCACCAGCGCGAGCGCGCCCAGCACCTCGGCGCGGCCGCCGAGAGTGCCGGGAACGATCCCCAACTGCCGTGCCGCGCTGGGAATTGCGTACCGCGATACCGACTCCCTGATCGGCGCCAGCACCAGCTCACCGGCCTCCGCGAGATCGCCACCGAGCACCACCCTGCTCGGATTGAGCAGATTGCACAGATTCGCCACACCACTACCGATATAACGGCCTACGTCCGCGATCACCCGTCGACAGCCGGGATCGCCTTCACGCGCCAGCTGCACCACCCGCGCCATGGTCAGATCCGCGCCATGGCTGGGCTGCAGCAGCGGGAGGACGTACCGGGCGGCGGTGAAGGTCTCCAGACAGCCGCGGTTGCCGCAGCGGCACACGGGTCCGGACTCGTCCAGCGTGATGTGCCCGATCTCGCCGGCGGTGCCGCCCGGCCCGCGGTAGATCTGCCCGCTGATCACCAGGCCCGCGCCGACACCGCTGGCCACCTTGATGTACGCCAGATCGGCGGCACCCCGGCCACCGCCCCACACCAGCTCGCCCAGCGCGCCCAGGTTGGCGTCGTTGTCGACGTATACGGGCACGCCGAGGCGGCCGGACAGCTCCTCGCTGGGGTTCGTACCGGACCAGCCCGGCAGAATCGCGGTCGACCCCAGGGTCCCGGATTCGACATCGATGGGGCCCGGCACGCCCAGGCCGACGCCGATGACCTTGCCGGCGTCGATCCCGGTCGCCTTGATCAACCGGTTGACCAGCCGCTCGGCCCGGTCGAAGCCCTCGGCCGCGGAGGCGTCCACATCGATCGGCTCGGCCTCCTCGGCGAGCACCTGGTGAGCCAGGTTTCCGACCGCCACCCGCAGATGGGAGTGCCCGAAGTCGACGCCCACGACGATGCCCGCGTCGCCCGAAAGGGAGACGCTGCGCGCCCGCCGGCCGCCCGCGGAGGTGGGGGTCACCTCGACGGTCCCGCCGTCCTTCAACTCGCGAACGATGTTGGACACGGTGGCCGCGGACAGCCCCGTGCTCCGGGCGATCTCCGCCTGGGTGAGTGAGCCCGCCATACGCACCGCCCGTACGACCCGCTCCAGATTGGCCCGGTGCAGCGAGGACTGCGACCCCGGAGTCTCCATCGACTCATCCACTCCCGCCTGGGGCGAACAGCACGACGACCGCCCGCCGCGCCGGGCCACGCCAGCGGGGCCCAGCACTGTCTCCAACATGTGAATCTAAGCTGACGCGTCTGGGCCGCCTCCCGTCAAGTCCTTGAGCGGCCAAGAGATCAAGCGGATATACGTGGGGAATGCCCGGGGCCTCCCGCGGCGAACCGGCGGGAGGCCCCAGTGACGCGCGGCCGCTATTTGAGCGCCCCGGCCGTCAGACCGGCCACCACCTGCCGCTGGAAGATGATGTAGGCCGCGAGCACCGGCAGCATCGCGATCGTCAGGCCGGCGAAGAGCCCCGACCAGTCCCCCTTGTACCCCTGGCTCACCGCCAGCGCCACCAGCCCCTGGGTCAGCATCTTCTTGTCCGGGTCGCCGACGTTGAGCACGGTCGGCAGCAGGTACTGGTTCCACTGCCCCAGGAAGTTGAAGATCCCGACGCTGATCAGGCCGGGCTTCGCCATCGGCAGCATCACCTGGAAAAAGGTGCGGGTGTGCGAGGCCCCGTCGATGAGCGCGGCCTCCGCCACCGATGTCGGCAGCGTTTTGAAGAAGCCGCTGAGGAAGAACACCGTGAACGGCAGCGAATAGGCGATATAGATCAGGATCAGTCCGTGGTACGTGTCCAGCAGCGTCATGTTCTTCATGACGAAGAACAGCGGGACCAGCGCCAGGATGACCGGGAAGCCCATGCCGCCCACGAACAGGAAGTACAGAAAGCGGTTTCCGGGGAAATCGAAGCGGGCCAGCACATACGCCGCCATCGACCCGAGCAGCATCGTGCCGATCAGCGAACCCCCCACCACGATGAGCGAGTTGAGGAAGTACTGGCCCATGTTCGCCTTGTCCCAGGCGCGGGCCCAGTTGTCGAAATGCAGGACCGCCGGGAGTCCCCAGGGCGAGCCGAAGATCTCGGTGTCGTCCTTGAAGGAGCTGACCACCGCCCACAGCAGCGGCATGGTGACCAGCAGACCCCAGATCACCAGGACGCCGTGCGAAAAGACATTGAGGACCCCGCCCTCACTGCTTCCGCCGCGGGTCTTCCTACCGCGGGGCGGCTCGGCGGGACCGGCGGGCGGCATCTCCTTCGTGACGCCCGGCAGCTCCGCGGGATCCGTCTGCGCACTCATCAGAACTCCAGTCGCTCACGTCGTCCCAGCCGCATCACAATGGCCGAGAAGATGAGGGTCACCAGCAGCAGGGAAACGCCGATCGCGGTCGCGTATCCGGCCTGACCGTCGCGGAAGGTCTTCTGGTACACGTACAGCGGAAGAACCTCGGTCGCATAGTCGGGGCCGCCCGGACCGACGCTCATGATCTGCACGAACGCGAAGGCCGAAACATCCAGGGCAAGGATGCCCATATAGATCCAGCCGGTCTGGACGGTGTCCCACAGCAGCGGCAGGGTGATCCGGAAGAACGTGTTCAAACGGTTCGCGCCGTCCAGCAGCGCGGCCTCGTAGAAGTCCTTCGGAATGGAGCTCATACCGGCGGAGAAGAGCACGACGTAGAAGCCGACATTGGCCCACACCATCGCACCCATCACGCACCACAGGGCGATCTGCGGGTCCCCCAGCCAGTCCGGCTGCACGTTGTCCAGACCGATCGCCTTGAAGAACGCGTTGAGCGCGCCGCTCTCCGGGTTGTACGCGAACTGGAACAGCAGCGCGACGATCGGGACGGACAACACCTGCGGGAAGAAATACAGAATCTTGTACGCGCCCGAGCCCCGTACGCCGCCGATCACCGCCTTCTTCCGCCGGCGGCCCCCGACATTGAGCATGAAGGCGAAGAAAAGCCCGAGCGACAGCGTCACCACCGGCAGCAGAAGCAGCAGCGTCACGCTGTTGCCCACGGCGGCCCAGAAGACATCGTCGTGGAAGAGCCGGACGTAATTGTCGAAGCCGACCATCTGCATGTCCGGACTCAGGCCGGTCCAGTCCGTGAAGGAGTAATAGATGGCCTGCACGAACGGCGAGATCACGAAGATCGCATAAATCGCCAGCGGGACGGCCAGGAACCCCGCGATGAAACGGTATTTACCGTGCTGCATGACTACCGATCCCGTTCTCTCCATGGGGGCATCTCCCGCACGTGGGGGTCCCCCGCGCGAACCAAGCCGAGCGTGGGGGAAAGCCGAGCGTGGGGAGGATGCCGCCGCTCGTGACGCGCCCCCGGCTATCGCCAGGAGATGCCCCCACGAACTCATCGGTCAGCGCTTGTACTTCTTGACACTGGAGTCGTCGCGGGTGTCGTCCGCGTACTTCTGGATCTTCTTTATGGCCTCGTCCGGCGTCATCCGGCCGGCCATCATCTCGCCCAGCGCGCCGACCCCGATCCGCTCCTTCTGCAGGGCCACATACCAGTCCTGCAGCCGCGGATTGACGATGTTCGAGCCGGCCTTCTGCAGCGCCGCCGTTGCCGAGGCCAGACCCGGCGGGAGCGTGATGCCCTCGGTGCCGCCGTTGAACGAGCAGAGCGAGGAGACCTGCTTGATGAAATTCTGCGCGGATTTCTTGCTGAGCATGACGCGCAGCAGTTCCATCCCGCCCTCGGAGTTCTTCGCCTTCCTGGGGACGATGTACGGCTCGCCGCCCGAGGCCCAGATCGCGCCGAACGGCAGCTTGTCCGAGGTGGAGAGGCTGGACGGCGCGCCGACCGCGAGGTCGAATTTCGGGTTCTTCGCGATCTGCTTGGCCGACTCGTTCTCCACCCACGATCCGTTGGGGATGAACAGCGCCTTGCCGTCGGCCCACGCCTTCTGCGACTGGAGGTGGTCCAGCCCCGGCGAGCCCTTGAGGACGTACCCCTTCTTGTACAGCTCGTAATAGGCGTCGAATGCCGCCTTGACCGCCGGGTCCTTCCAGGCGTTCGGCTCCAGATTGTCGATCCGCCGCAGCACCTCCGCACCGCCGATCTTGGCGATCATCGGGTACAGGCTGAAGGGCAGGTAGTAGGGGTACTTGCCCGGATAGGTCCAGCCCGCGATGCCCTGTTTCTTGGCCTTCGCGCACAGCGCGAGCATGTCGTCCCAGGTCTCGGGGTATTCCGCGTCCAGCTTCTGCAGATTCCCCTTGGAGTACCACACGCCGTACACCGTGTACGCGTAGTACAGGATCCAGGTCTCTTTACCACCGAACTGCCCCATCTCGATGACACCGGGGCGCAGCGTGTCGCGCACCTTCTTCTGCGGGTCATCGACCGAGGGGGCGTCCAGGAGCGGCGTCAGATCGCTGAGCTGGTCCTTGGCGACCAAGGTGCCGAAATCCATCTGTTCCGCACCGGAGTTGTCGACGAGATCGGGGGGATTTCCCCCGTTGAAGCGCGGCTGCAGCGTCGACTGAATCTTCTGCGTCGAGGAGAGCTTGACCTTGCCGGCGGCCTTGGGGAACGCCTTGGTGTACTCGGCCTGCGCGTCCTTGGCGTACTTGTCGCCGAATCCACCGTCGAAGATGACGACATCAAGCCCCGCGGATTCATTGACGGCGAGCGGATTCTTCGCCGTCTTCTTTCCCTTGGCGACCTTGTCACCGTCTCCGCTGGAGGCGCCGGCACACGCCGACAACATACTCATGGCCGGTACGGCGACGATCCCCAGGGCTGCGGCCCGCTTGACCAGATCGCGACGGTTGAATTCTGAGGTGGATCCCATGCTCAAGTCCTCGCCTTCTTCAGGACTCAGGCGGTGTACCGGAGCCACCCCGGCACCGCAGGTCAGATGAAGCTGAGTTGTACGGGATGTGCACCGGACGCGCGGGATACGCGCTAGAGAGACGCGGGGAAATCATCCATTCCCCCGCACCCTCCCGGATCCACGGCCCGGTCGCCCGGCCGCTCGGATGCCGACAGGTATAGTCCACTTCCGGCCGAAGGGGCAAGATCGAATGCAGGGTTGGACGGCGTCTTTCCCTAGTTGAGACCTCTCCGGCATGCAGGGCGGATCCCCTCTTGTCCGACGCGTCGGTTGCCCGGCCGGTACGACGACCCACCGGCCGCATCGGCACCCT
Organism: Streptomyces sp. NPDC028368; assembly: GCF_055565615.1. NCBI lineage: Bacteria > Bacillati > Actinomycetota > Actinomycetes > Kitasatosporales > Streptomycetaceae > Streptomyces > Streptomyces sp. NPDC028368. The sequence continues at coordinate 221,748 of NZ_JBVHTY010000009.1, forward strand.
TGACACCAATGCCCCCACCCCCCTTACTTATCTCTGCCTATCTCCACTCATCTCTGCGTATCTCAGCGCCATCCAACTGACAACGATGTCAACCACGTTGAGAGGGCTCGCGTGCGGCACAGACACCGGCACCGTCCATCGCGGGGATTCACCCGCCCCGCCGCCCTCGCGGCGGCCGCTCTGCTCGCCATCACCTTCCAGGGCCCGGCGCAGGCAGCGGCACCCCAAGCGCCTCCGGGGACAACGGAGTTCCGCTCCTCCTTCGAACCCGGCGATCCGTCGCCGACCTGGACCGACGCCGTCGAGACCGCCCCCGACGGCACACCCCGGGCCGCCGGCGTCACCCCGGAAGCCACCTCCGCGACACCCGGTATGACGAGCCGGCCCGACACCGGCCCCGCCGACTCCCCCACCGCCAAGCCGCACGCAGGATTCACCGGCACCCACGCCCTGCGCTACGCCGGCACCCACACCGGCCCCGCCCGCGGCTACTCGTACAACAAACTCTTCGACGTCAACGTTCGCGTCACGGCGTCAACGTCCCTCTCCTACAAGCTCTTCCCGCAGATGACCACGACCGACCTCGCCTATCCCGCGACCCATGTCGCCGTGGACCTGGCCTTCACCGACGGCTCCTACCTCAGCGACCTGCACGCCGTCGACCAGCACGGCGCCCCCCTGTCACCGCAGGGCCAGGGCGCTTCCAAAACCCTCTACGTCAATCAGTGGAACCACCGCGAGTCGCGCATCGGCGCGGTCGCCGCCGGCAAAACCGTCGACCGCATCCTCATCGCCTACGACGCCCCCGAGGCGCCCCGCACCGCACCGGCCTTCCGCGGCTGGCTCGACGACCTCACCCTCGCACCCCAGCCCCCGGAGAAGAGGCTCCCCCACCTCTCCGATTACGCCCTCACCACCCGCGGCACCCTCTCCAGCGGCAGCTTCTCGCGCGGCAACACCTTCCCCGCCACCGCCGTCCCCAACGGCTTCAACTTCTGGACCCCGGTCACCAACGCCGGCTCCTCCGACTGGCTCTATGAGTACGCACGGCGCAACAACGCCGACAACCTCCCCACCCTCCAGGCCTTCAGCGCCAGCCACGAGCCCAGCCCCTGGATGGGCGACCGCCAGACCTTCCAGGTCATGCCCTCCACCGCCGGCGGCACCCCGAACGCCTCCCGCACCGCCCGCGCCCTCCCCTTCCATCACGCCAACGAGACCGCGCGCCCCCACTATTACGGCGTCACCTTCGACAACGGCCTCAAGACGGAGATCACCCCCACCGACCACGCCGCCCTGATGCGGTTCACCTTCCCCGGCAACGACGCCAACCTCATCTTCGACAACGTCAGCAACAAGGGCGGCCTGTCCCTGGACACCGAGCACGGCGTCGTCACCGGCTTCTCCGACGTCAAGAGCGGCCTGTCCGTCGGCGCGACCCGGCTCTTCGTCTACGGCGTGTTCGACGCACCGGTCACCGGGGGCGGCAGGCTCGAGGGCGGCGGAGGCAAGGACGTCACCGGCTATCTCCGCTTCGCACCCGGCGTCGACCGCACCGTCACCATGCGCATCGCCACCTCCCTGATCAGCGTGGACCAGGCCAAGGCCAACCTGTCCCACGAAATCCCCGCCGACGCCACCTTCGCCGCCGTCATGCAGCGCGCCCGGTCCCAGTGGGATGCCCTCCTGGGCCGCGTCGAGGTCGAGGGCGCGAGCCGGGACCAGCTCACCACCCTCTACTCCAACCTCTACCGCCTCTACCTCTACCCCAACTCCGGCTCCGAGAAGGTCGGTTCACGCACCCGCTACGCCAGCCCCTTCTCCCCTCAGACCGGCCCCGACACCCCCACCCGCACCGGCTCGAAAATCGTCGACGGCGATATCTACGTCAACAACGGCTTCTGGGACACCTACCGGACCACCTGGCCCGCCTATTCTCTCCTCACCCCGAAACGCGCCGGGAAAATGGTCAATGGCTTCGTCCAGCAGTACAAGGACGGCGGCTGGATCTCCCGCTGGTCCTCCCCCGGCTATGCGGACCTGATGACCGGTACGAGTTCGGACGTGGCCTTCGCCGATGCCTACGCCAAGGGCGTGACATTCGACGCGGAGGCGGCCTACTCCGCGGCCGTCAAAAACGCCACCGTGGCCCCGCCCCACCCAGGTGTCGGCCGCAAAGGCATGAATACCTCCCCCTTCCTCGGCTATACGAGCACCGACACCCGCGAGGGCATGTCCTGGGCCCTGGAGGGCTACCTCAACGACTTCGGCATCGCGCGCATGGGAAAGGCGCTGTACGAGAAGACACACAAGCACCGCTACAAGGAAGAATCGGACTACTTCCGGCGGCGCGCCCAGAACTACGTCACGCTTTTCGACGACAAGGTCGGCTTCTTCCAGGGCAAGGACGCCAAGGGCAACTGGCGCCTCCCACCAGGCACGTTCGACCCCCGCGTCTGGGGCAACGACTACACCGAGACCAACGCCTGGACCTACGCCTTCACCGCACCCCAGGACACCCGGGGCCTGGCCAACCTCTACGGCGGCCGCTCCGCCCTCGCCCGGAAACTGGACGCGTACTTCGCCACCCCGGAAACCGCCGCCAAGGAATTCGCCGGCTCCTACGGTGACGTCATCCACGAAATGACCGAGGCCCGCGACACCCGCATGGGCATGTACGGCCACAGCAACCAGCCCGCACACCACATCGCCTATGTCTACGACGCCACCGGAGCGCCCTACAAAACCCAGCAGAAGGTCCGTGAGGCGCTCTCCCGCCTTTACCTCGGCAGCGAAATCGGCCAGGGCTACCCGGGCGACGAGGACAACGGCGAGATGTCCGCCTGGTACATCTTCAGCTCGCTCGGCTTCTATCCCCTGGTCATGGGCCAGGGCGAATACGCGGTCGGCTCCCCGCTCTTCACCAAGGCCACCCTCCACCTGGAGAACGGCCACGACCTGACCATCAGCGCACCCCGCAACAACGCCCGCAACATCTACGTACAGGCGCTCAAGGTCAACGGAAAGCCCTGGAATTCCACCGCCCTGCCCCACTCGGTGCTCTCGCGCGGCGGCACCCTGGAGTTCGCCATGGGTCCCAAGCCCTCGGCCTGGGGCAGCGGCAAGAACGCCGGACCGACGTCCCTCACCCACGGCGACCAGGTCCCCACCCCCGCACACGATCTGACCGTGCCGGGAGGCTCACCGCTGCTGGACAACACCTCGGATACGGACGCCGTCGTCGGCGCGGCCGCGGACCTGCCGGTGACCTCCGCCGGAAGCCGCGCCGTGCAGTACACCCTCGCCTCGTCCGAGCACCAACAGGCCCCCACCGGCTGGGTGTTGCAGGGCTCGCAGGACGGTTCGGCATGGACGGACCTGGACAAACGCGCCGGCGAGACCTTCACCTGGGACCACCAGACGAGGGTCTTCACCGTCGCCCACCCGGGTCCGTACGCGCACTACCGCCTTGCCCCCACCGGGGACGGGGCAACTGCGAGGCTCGCGGAGGTGGAACTGCTGTCCTGATACGGGGGGACGACGGCTGAGGGGCCGCTGGAAACGGCCAACGGGCCGCACCCCCTCCGAGGGGAGTGCGGCCCGTAGCTGCTCTGGGTGGTGCTTACTTGCGGATCAGCGACCGCAGCACGTACTGCATGATGCCGCCGTTGCGGTAGTAGTCCGCCTCACCGGGGGTGTCGATACGGACGACCGCGTCGAACTCGACGCCCGTGTCCGTCGTCACCTTGACGGTGCGCGGGGTGGTGCCGTTGTTCAGCTCGGTCACACCGGTGAAGGAGAAGGCCTCCTCGCCGGTGAGGCCCAGCGACTCGGCGGACGCGCCCTCGGGGAACTGGAGCGGGAGGACGCCCATGCCGATGAGGTTCGAGCGGTGGATGCGCTCGTAGGACTCGGCGATGACGGCCTTGACGCCGAGGAGCGCGGTGCCCTTGGCGGCCCAGTCGCGGGACGAGCCGGAGCCGTACTCCTTGCCGGCCAGGATGACCAGCGGGATGCCGGCGGCCTGGTAGTTCTGCGAGGCGTCGTAGATGAAGCCGACCGGCCCGCCGTCCTGGGTGAAGTCGCGGGTGAAGCCGCCCTCGGTGCCCGGCGCGATCTGGTTGCGCAGGCGGATGTTGGCGAAGGTGCCGCGGATCATGACCTCGTGGTTACCACGGCGCGAGCCGTAGGAGTTGAAGTCGCGACGCTCGACGCCGTGCTCGGTGAGGTACTTGCCGGCCGGGGTGTCGGCCTTGATCGCACCGGCCGGGGAGATGTGGTCGGTGGTGACCGAGTCGCCCAGCTTGGCCAGCACGCGGGCATCGGCGATGTCCTCGACCGGGGTCGTCTCCATCGTCATGCCCTCGAAGTACGGGGGCTTACGGACGTAGGTGGACTGCGGGTCCCACTCGAAGGTGTTGCCGGTCGGGACCGGCAGCGCCTGCCACTGGGCGTCGCCCGCGAAGACGTCCTGGTAGGACTTGTTGAACATGTCCTCGCCGATGGCGTGGGCCACAACGTCGTTGACCTCGGCCTCGGTCGGCCAGATGTCGGCCAGGTAGACCGGCTTGCCGTCCTGGTCGGTGCCGAGCGCGTCCTTGGTGATGTCCACCTTCATCGAACCGGCGAGGGCGTACGCGACGACCAGCGGCGGCGAGGCGAGGTAGTTCATCTTGACGTCGGGGTTGATCCGGCCCTCGAAGTTACGGTTGCCGGAGAGCACCGAGGTGACGGCCAGGTCGTGGTCGTTGACGGCCTTGGAGACCTCCTCCGGCAGCGGGCCGGAGTTACCGATGCAGGTGGTGCAGCCGTAGCCGACGAGGTTGAAGCCGACCTTGTCGAGGTAGGGGGTGAGCCCCGCCTTGTCGAAGTAGTCGGTGACGACCTTGGAGCCCGGGGCGAGGGTGGTCTTGACCCACGGCTTGCGGGTCAGGCCCTTCTCCACGGCCTTCTTCGCGACCAGCGCGGCGGCGACCATGACGTAAGGGTTCGAGGTGTTGGTGCAGGAGGTGATGGCTGCGACCGTCACCGCACCGTGGTCGATCTCGTACGTCGAGCCGTCGGGGGCGGTCACGGTGACCGGGTTCGACGGGCCGCCGTTGGGGTGGACGGCCGGGGAGTCGGAGGCCGGGAAGGACTCCTGGCCCGCCTCGTCCACGCTGTCGACGTAGTTGCGGACGTCCTGCTTGAACTGCTCGGCGGCGTTGGCCAGGACGATGCGGTCCTGCGGGCGCTTCGGGCCGGCGATCGACGGGACGACCGTCGACAGGTCCAGCTCCAGCTTCTCGGAGAAGTCGGGCTCGGCGGCCGGGTCGAGCCAGAGGCCCTGCTCCTTGGCGTACGCCTCGACGAGCGCGACCTGCTGCTCGGAGCGGCCGGTGAGCTTGAGGTAGTTCAGGGTCTCGTCGTCGATCGGGAAGATCGCGGCGGTGGAGCCGAACTCCGGCGACATGTTGCCGATGGTGGCGCGGTTGGCGAGCGAGGTGGCGGAGACGCCCTCACCGTAGAACTCGACGAACTTGCCGACGACGCCGTGCTTGCGCAGCATCTCGGTGATCGTGAGGACCAGGTCGGTGGCCGTCGTACCGGGCTTCAGCTCGCCGGTCAGCTTGAAGCCGACGACGCGCGGGATGAGCATCGAGACCGGCTGGCCGAGCATCGCGGCCTCGGCCTCGATGCCGCCGACGCCCCAGCCCAGCACACCGAGGCCGTTGACCATGGTGGTGTGCGAGTCGGTGCCGACGAGGGTGTCGGGGTAGGCCTGGCCGTTGCGCACCATGACCGTACGGGCAAGGTGCTCGATGTTGACCTGGTGGACGATGCCGGTGCCCGGGGGGACGACCTTGAACTCGTCGAACGCGGTCTGGCCCCAGCGCAGGAACTGGTAGCGCTCCTTGTTGCGGCCGTACTCCAGCTCGACGTTCTGCGCGAACGCGTCATTCGTACCGAACTTGTCGGCGATGACGGAGTGGTCGATGACCAGCTCGGCGGGGGCCAGCGGGTTGATCTTGTCGGCGTCGCCGCCGAGCTCCTTGACGGCCTCACGCATGGTGGCGAGGTCCACGACACAGGGCACGCCAGTGAAGTCCTGCATGATCACGCGGGCCGGCGTGAACTGGATCTCCTGGCTGGGCTGGGCCTGGGAGTCCCAGCTCCCGACCGCCCGGATGTGGTCGGCGGTGATGTTCGCGCCGTCCTCGGTGCGGAGCAGGTTCTCCAGCAGCACCTTCAGGCTGTACGGCAGACGGGCGGAGCCCTCGACCTTGTCCAGCTTGAAGATCTCGTACGACTCGTCGCCCACCTGCAGCGTGCTGCGGGCGTCGAAGCTGTTCGCCGACACGACAGTCTCCTTCATGCATGAATTCGCGCGTACCTCCGCGCTGTCACCAAATGCGGCTGCCACCACGTGGTGCCGTCACAGGTGCTTGCCCATCCGCTAAGGTGTGCCTAAGTTAGGCATGCCTTACTAGCGCGGCAGCGGTACGCCTCTTGGCAGATATCTCGATGTCGAGATAACTCTAATACATCGCCGCCTCGGGGTCATGCCCCGCCCGGGTGTCCCGTGACAGCAAACCTGGCCGCACCCGGACCGGACCACGGGGGACATCCCACGAAAAGGCTCATCGGATGGAACCTCGGGATCACCGCTCCGAGGATCACCGCTCTGAGGATCACCACTCTCGCGCTCTTCTCGGCGACAGCGGCATGCAGCCACCCGCACATCCAAAGCGCCTACGGCATCCGGAACGAAGGACTCACGGCGTGGGCGCAGCGGCCAGGCACAGCGGCCAGGCACAGCACCTTGACCGACCTCAGCGAAGAGTGAATGCCTGGACGGCGTTCACGCCTCGGCCGGGACCACGGCCAACGCATCAACCTCGACCCGGAAGGCCGGATTGACCAGCCCCACCACCTGCACCAGCGAGCAGGCCGGCGGACGGGCCGCGTCCTGGCGCTCATCCCGCACCCGGCGAAACGCCGGCAGATCCCGCAGATCGGTCAGGTACACGGTCAGCTTGACGATGTGAACCTACCCGCGGCCAACCTGCGAGGGGGGCCCTCGAGCCTGGGACAGGGCCATGAACACCGAAGCGACCCCCACCACCCACCACCCATCAACCCAACAGTGCTTATATAAGCACTGTTACGATGCCCGCATGGCCAAAGACCACTCCCGCGCCGCCTCACTCGATCCCACCCAGCACAGTCGCTGGCGGCCGCTGCGGCTTCTTCAGGCATCGATGGACGCGGACATCGACCGGATCTACTCCGAGGGCCGGATCGAGGGACTCAAGCCGAGCTTCGTCATGGAGTTGCTCCGGCTCCATGCCCGCGGGCCGATGACCATCACCGAACTGGCCGAGTCGGTCGGCCGGACGCATTCGGCACTCAGCCAGAAAGTGGCCGCGATGCGCGCGGCCGGCTGGGTCCAGACCGTGGCGGGCGACGACGCACGCAGCAAGAAGGTGACACTCACGGACGACGCCCGCCGCATCGCGGGCCGCCTGGCCGCGGAATGGCGTGCCACCGAGGCCGCCATCGCCGATATCGAGGCCGAGATCCCGTATCCGCTCACCCGGGTGGTCACCGACATCGAAGGGGCCCTGGAACGCAAGAGCTTCCACGACCGGATCGCCGAGAAGCTGGCGGAAGACCCCGCATGGGAGTGAGACACGCCCTGCTCGACGTCACCCCGCTGCGGTCGTCACCAGCGTTCCGACGACTGTGGATCGGCCAGACCCTCTCCGGGTTCGGCAGCCAGATGACGCTCGTGGCCATCATGTTCCAGGTCTGGCAGACGACGAGGAGCACCGCATGGACCGGCGCCGTCGGCCTGGCCCAGGCGGTTCCCCTCGTCGTGCTGGGACTGTTCGCCGGAACGGTCGTCGACTGTGTGGACCGGCGGAAGTTCTACCTGATCACGACGAGTGGGCAGGCGGTGTGTTCACTCCTTCTCGCCGTACAGGGCTTCCGCTTGCTCGGAGACTTCCCGGCCGCGGGTGTGCTGGCGCTGGTCGCGTGCCAATCCTGCTTCGTCGCCGGCGGCGGCCCGGCGGCCCGGACGTTCCTCCCCCGCCTTCTGCCCGAGCACCAACTGGCCGCCGGGCTGACGCTGAACCGGATCGCCTTCCAGGGCGCCATGCTGCTGGGACCGGCTCTCGGCGGGCTGACCCTGGCCGGGCTGGGTGTCGGCGGCTGCTATCTGACGGATGCGCTCACCTTCGCTGCGGCGTTCTGCGGTGCGTTCGGATTGCCGCGGATGAACCCTGACAACGAGTCGGCTCGGCCTGGTCTGCGCGGCGTCTCGGCCGGCCTGGCCTTCGCCGGCCTGGCCTTCCTGGTCCGCACTCCGGTCATCCGCGGAGCGCTGCTCACGGACCTGGCGACCACCGTGCTGTCGATGCCGATCAGCCTGTTTCCCTTGATCAACGCAGAACGGTTCGGTGACAACCCCCGCACTCTCGGGCTGTTCCTGACCGCCATCGCGGTCGGCGGCGTCGCCGCATCCCTCTTCTCCGGGACCTTCACCCGGCTCTCCCGGCCCGGCCTGGTCATGCTCGGCGGATCGGCCACCTGGGGTGCGGCACTCGCTCTGTTCGGCCTGTCGCCCGACCCGTGGTCCGGGCTGGCCTTCCTGGTTCTGGCCGGCGCCGCCGACACCGTTTCCGTGGTGTCCCGGAGCACCCTCGTCCAGCTGCACACGCCGAGCGAGCTGCTCGGCCGCGTCAGCGCCGCCGAACAGATCGCCGGACGGGCCGGGCCGGACCTGGGCAACCTGCGCGGCGGTCTCGTAGCGGACGCGACGTCCGGCGCGGCGGCCCTGGTCAGCGGTGGATTGCTCTGCATCGGCGCCGTCGTGCTGGTGTCGGCCACCACGCCGGGCCTGCGCTGGTTCCGCGCACTGTCTCCTCACCGGGCGGCAGCACCAACTGGCCAGTAGGGGTTGGCTCGCGGCTTGGTTGGGCGCTCGGTTCGCGGCTTGGTTGGGGGCCTGGTTGGGGCCGAAAGCCAGGTGCGGCGAAAGTCAGGTGCCGTCGCGCCGCTCCCGCCCTACGATCCGCTCCCATGACGACGCCTTATGTGCTCGACGGCAGGCTGATCCACACCCTGGAGGACTTCTGGCGGGTGATGGGCGAGGCGGTCAACGGTCCCGGCGGCTACTTCGGAACGAGTCTCGATGCCTTCGCCGACTGTCTCAGCGGTGGGTTCGGTGCACCCGACGATGCCGATTTCACCGTTGAGTGGCGCGATCACGCGTCGTCGCGGCGGGATCTCGGACATCCGGAGACGGCCCGCCAACTGGAGATCCGGCTGGGGCGCTGCCACCCCGCAAATCGCCCTCGGGTGGCGGAAGAACTGAACGCCGCCCGAGCGGGGCGCGGCGCGACGGTCTTTGACTGGCTGGTCGAGATCTTCGAGGACAGAGCCCCTGGGACGTTACGGCTGTGCTGAACCCAACGGTCCGGTGACCGGCGACCGGTGTCACTGCCACGGGCACGGCGCGCCCCGGCGGGTCGACCTCGGCCTCACAGCTGGTCCGATCAGGTCAGCCGGGGCGTGACGGGCACGCGGAACGGTCATTCCTCCGGTCATGAAGAAGACCGTCATCACCGCAGCCCTGGCGCTCTCCGCCGTCGTACTGGCCGGCCCGGCGCACGCCGACACCGGCCCCGGGGCGATGCCGAATGTGAAGGGCAAGGGCCTGGTCACCGCGTACCAGGAGCTGCACTACAACACCAGCGTCCGCTTCAAGGACGGGCTCGGCAGGGACCGCCATGTGCTGTGGCCCGCCTCCTGGAAGGTCTGCCACCAGCAGCCGGCCCCGGGGGCCCGCATGGACGAGCTGAAGATCACGCTGACCGTGGTCAAGAAGGACGAGAAGTGCGGCAAGGTGGCATAGCGGAATCGGCGACCCGGTGGGGGAACGAGGCCCGTGCGGCGTCACGGGTCAGGGCCCGGATCTGCCGCTCTCCGGCTCCGGCGCTCCGCCGAGGACCGCCCTCCGCGGGCCCGTAGGGCGCCGCCCCGTCACGTTCTCCCGCCGGGATCCGTCAGTGCGGTGACGGATGACATCAAGCAACGCACGAGACGCGGGGAAGCAAGGACACCAAGGAGAGCAAGGGGAGCACTGATGCAGGCACGTATGCGGTGCGCTGAGCGCCAAGAAGTCGGGGGAGACCGATGAGCGGCTGCACGCCGTGGCCTCGTGGCGGGAGGCGCCGTACTTCACCGATGATCCGCAGCTCGCCGCCGTGACCCTGATGATCGGCGTGACGAACCTCTTCAACCGCCTCAACGTCACCACTCGGCAGGTGGCGGGCGTGACCTGGTGGTCCGCCGGCTGGTTCGTTCGCCTGGTAGTCCGCCTGCCAGTTCGCGGGAGTCCGGTTCGGACGGCGTGATCATCCGCCAGGATGGGGTGACCGCGCCGGCCTGGGACGCCTTCATGTCACATGGGCCGGGGCTCGTTCGTCACTGCTGTGATGGACCGCAACGGAGGAATGTGCGCGATGGACGAGATCGGCAAGCAGACCGGCAACGGGGACGAGAACGAGGAGTTGGCCAAGCGGTTCGAGGAGAACCGCGGCCATTTGCGGGCGGTCGCCTACCGGATGCTCGGCTCGCTGACCGAAGCGGACGACGCCGTACAGGAGAGCTGGCTACGGCTCAGCCGCTCGGGAGCGGACGGCGTGGCGAACCTGGGCGGCTGGCTGACGACGGTCGTCGGGCGGGTGTGCCTGGACATGCTGCGCACCCGCAAGGCTCTGCGTGAGGACTCGCTGGACGCGCACGTTCCCGAGCCGGTCATCAGCCGCGAGGAGGGCATCGACCCCGAGCAGGAGGTGTTGCTGGCCGACTCGGTCGGGCTGGCGCTGCTCGTCGTCCTCGAAACGCTGGCCCCCGCCGAGCGGCTGGCGTTCGTCCTGCACGACATGTTCGCCGTCCCCTTCGACGAGATCGCCCCCATCGTCGAACGCACCCCGGCCGCCACCCGTCAGCTCGCCAGCCGCGCCCGCCGCCGGGTCCAGGGCACGGCCCCGGCACCCGACACCGACCTGCCCCGCCAGCGGGAGGTCGTCCACGCCTTCCTCGCCGCCTCCCGTAACGGCGACTTCGATGCACTGCTCGCGGTCCTCGACCCGGACGTCCTGCTGCGCGCCGACGTCGGCACGGTGTCCCCGAGGCTGTCGAAGGTGGTGCGCGGGGCGCGGGCGGTCGTGGAACAGGCGCTCATGTTCTCCCAGTACGCCCATTCCGCTCAGCCGGCGCTGGTGAACGGCGCGCCGGGCCTCGTCACGGTATGGGAGGGCCGGGTGTTCTCCGTCATGGGGTTCACGGTCACGGACGGCAAGGTCGTCGAGATCAATATCCTCGCGGATCCGGCGCGCCTGGAACGGCTCGATGTGACGGCTTTCCGGCCCGACAACTTTCTGACCTGACGACTTTCTGGCCTGACGGCTCCCAAGGCCGGCGACGGCGGGCATCGTCGATCCCGCTACCGCCCAAAAGACCGCCGCGGGCCCGGTCCGGGCGGCGACAATGCGGGTGTGCTGATCATGGAACCCGTACTGGAAACGTCCGAGGCCACGGCCGACTTCACGCTGTGGCCCCTGGCAGAATCGCCGCCCGCAGAAGGCTTCCTGGCCCTGACCGGCGGGCTGGGCGTACGGGAAGTGGGTACGGCGATGGCCGTGTTCGCCGCCTACAACGGTGCGCTGTGCGATGAGGACGAGCCGCCCGCCCAAGACCCGGCTGAGGTGATGCGGCGGCTCGTGGCGTCCGAATGCCTCATCGCTCCGGGCGGCATACGCATTCACGACTCCGCCACCGGCACCATCCTCCTCAACCCGGGCTGTTGCTTCGGGCTGGAAAGCTGGCGGGACTGGCTGGAGTTGACTCAGGGGAAAACCCCCTGGCTCGGCCATTCCCCCGAGCCGGATATCGACCGCCTCTTTCTCGCCTCGCGCTCGTTCCTCCATGATCTGCCGGATCTGCTGAGCGATGCACAGGAAAAGCTGCTGGAATTCCTGGGGCGGGTCGAGCGGTGGGCGGAGCGGTATGCGCCGTCATACGCCGCTGCTTTGGTGGCCAAGCTGGACGAAGAGCTGGGGGCCGGCGGGCCGTTGGTGCCGGAAGCGCGGCCACGGGAGGAACGCCCGTAGTCCCGCAGGTCGGCGCACCGGGCGGCGTGGGAGGGACGCCGTGCAGGGCCGGCCGACGGAACGCGGCTCGCGACGGGTTACGGGGACGGCGGCCCGGTCCTTCCGCCCCGCCCCTCATCTCCCCGTCAGCCCCACCCGCACCACCGTCACGATCTCCTCGTCCGAGAGCCCCAGTTGGCGTGCCTCGGCGATCAGCCGGTCGGCGGTCTCGCCGAGGCGGGCGCGGGCGGGGGATGCGGCGCCGGTGACCACCGCGCCGCGGCCGCGGCGGAGTTCGATCAGGCCCTCTTCCTTGAGGCGCTGATAGCCGCGCAGCACCGTATGGACGTTCACGCCGAGGGACGCGGCGAGCGCGCGGGCGGCCGGCAGTCGCTCCCCCGTGTGCACCGAGCCGTCGGCGATGGCGCCGCGGACCGAGGCCGCGATCTGGTCCCCCAACGGGACGGCGGAGCCGGGGTCGACCCGGAAAAGCACCTCAGCCTCCTTGCCGTACCCGCGCGCGGTCGAGATAGGTATTGAACAGTGCGGCGGCGGTGGCCGCGTCGTCGACCGTCACCACGAACTCCCGGCCATTGGTGAGCCGGAGCACCAGCCCGTCACCCGAACGGAGCACCAGGCCGCTGCGGCCGGACCGGACGCGATAGCCCCAGCCACCGAAGTCGGCGAACGGATCGATCTTCCGGCTGGTGGCCTCCTCGACCCGGTCCAGCGGGATGCGCCGGAAAGGGTACGGCACCAGCGTCGAGGCGAGCGCCAGTCCGCGCCGGTCCACGGTCACCCGGACGGAGGCAATCGCCCCGATCACCGGAGCGCCGATGAAGAGTCCGACCGCGGCGAGCCAGTCCAGCGTGAAACCGACCACCACGGAGGCGCCCAGCATCACCACACCCATGAGGGCCAGCAGCGGTGAACTGACGGAATGCGACCAGCCGGCCGTCTCGCCGCGCGCCAGGGCGAGCCGCTGCGCGTGCCCGACGGGCCGCTGGGACGTCGGCCGCTGGTCGGGGCCGGCGAGCAGCCAGCCGACCGCGCCGCACAGGAGGGCCCCGGCGATCGCCACCGCCGCCTGCCACGCCGGAAGCCGTACGTCCGCCGCGTCCGTGACACCGGCGTTGTCGAGCAGTGTCAGGCAAGCCAGGTAGCCGAACAGCGCGGCGATCCCCCATCCGACGGCTATCGCCCAGCGGGTGCCCGGTGCGGTACGGCGCAGATGGACGAAGACTCCCAGGCCGATGCCGAGGACGAGGAGCTCGATGAGCACCCAGGTCAGAAAGCCGTGGGTGGAGGAATATCCGTCGGTGCGGCCGTCGGGCCCGCCGAAGTGGGTGGCGAGGGGTTCGGGCAGCCGGTCGGACACCCCTGCATAGATGCCCGCGGTGGACGCGACGGCCGCGACGAAGGGGAATGCGGCCAGCCAATTCCGTAACGGACCGGCCGGGGTCTTGGGCGAAGCCGAGGACGACGTCGACGTCTTCTTGGCCTTCGTGGCGGCCATGGCAACCTCCAGTGGTGATTGTTCGCATAGTAGTAGAACAACCGGAAGAGAGGGAACGCAAGGGCGCAGGTGAGGGCGGGAGAGGAGGGGAGACGGCGTGACACATCTGGAGCCAACAGGCGATAGCGGAAAGGAGCATGATGTGTCGGGCATGACGGAAAAATGCGACAAGCGTCAATACAGGCATCCATCTCATATCTGAGATACGGTCAACCCATGGCAGACGACTACCTCGTACGCATCGGCAGGCTCATCCGTGACGCCCGACAGCACCGGGGCTGGACACAGACGCAGCTCGCGGACGCGCTCGGCACCAGCCAGAGTGCGGTGAACCGCATCGAACGCGGCAACCAGAACATCAGCCTTGAGATGATCGCTCGCATCGGTGAGGCTCTGGACAGTGAAATCATCTCGCTCGGCTACGCCGGGCCGATGCATCTGCGGGTGGTCGGCGGCCGCCGGCTGTCCGGCAGCATCGACGTCAAAACGAGTAAGAACGCCTGTGTTGCGCTGCTTTGCGCCACGCTCCTGAACGCCGGCCGGACAACTCTGCGCCGAGTGGCACGCATTGAGGAGGTCTACCGCATCCTCGAGGTGCTGGGCAGCATCGGCGTCCGCACCCGCTGGATCAACGACGGCAACGACCTGGAGATCATCCCGCCGGCCGAGCTCAACCTCGACGCGATGGACACCGAGGCGGCCCGCCGCACCCGCAGCGTCATCATGTTCCTCGGACCGCTGCTGCACCGGATGGACCACTTCAAGCTGCCGTACGCGGGCGGTTGCGACCTCGGGACCCGTACCGTCACGCCCCATATGACGGCACTGCGGCACTTCGGGCTGGAGATCACCGCGACCGACGGCACCTACCTCGGCGAGGTCGACCGCAGCGTCGCCCCCAAGCGCGCGATCGTCCTGACCGAACGCGGCGACACCGTCACCGAGAACGCCCTGCTGGCCGCCGCCCGCCACGACGGCGTGACCGTCATCCGTAACGCCTCCTCCAACTACATGGTCCAGGACCTGTGCTTCTTCCTGGAGGAGTTGGGAGTCAAGGTCGAGGGCGTCGGGACGACCACGCTCACCGTCCACGGCGTCGCGCAGATCGACCGGGACGTGGACTACGCGCCGTCCGAGGACCCGGTCGAGGCAATGAGCCTGCTGGCTGCGGCGGTTGTCACCGAGTCGGAGCTGACGATCCGCCGAGTGCCGGTGGAATTCCTGGAGATCGAGCTGGCCGTCCTGGAAGAGATGGGCCTCGACCATGAGCGCAGCACGGAGTACGCCGCCGACAACGGCCGCACCCGGCTGATCGACCTGACCGTACGCCCCTCCAAACTCCAGGCCCCGATCGACAAGATCCACCCGATGCCCTTCCCGGGCCTGAACATCGACAACGTCCCCTTCTTCGCCGCCATCGCGGCCAGCGCCCAGGGCCAGACCCTCATCCACGACTGGGTCTACGACAACCGCGCGATCTATCTGACGGACCTCAACCGCCTGGGCGCCCAGGTCAAACTGCTCGACCCGCACCGTGTGCTGGTCGAGGGCACCACCCGCTGGCGCTCCGCGGAAATGATGTGCCCCCCGGCCCTGCGCCCGGCCGTCGTCGTCCTCCTCGCGATGATGGCCGCCGAGGGCACTTCGGTGCTGCGCAACGTCTATGTCATCAACCGCGGTTACGAGGATCTCGCGGAGCGGCTGAACTCCATCGGCGCGCAGATCGAGATCTTCCGGGACATCTGATCCGACGGCCCCGGCCCGCGAGAGAGCGGGGGCCGGCCGCGCCGCCGGCCCCCGCTCCCCGCTCCCCGCCCCCGGCGCTCAGGCCGCGGCTGCCTGGGGCGTGAGCACCACGAACTCCGCGCCTGCCGGGTCGGTGCACACGGCCAGCCGGCCGACGCCCTCGGCGGTCTCCGGGCCCATGGAGACGCTTCCGCCGTGACGGGTCACCAGGCCGACCGTGGCATCGCAGTCCGCGGAGCCGAACACCGGGTGCCAGTACGGCCTTCCGCCGCCCTTCAGGAGATCGGCCGGGACGCCCATGATGCCGCCGTGCATCCGCTCCTCGCCGCAGCCCTTGGGGGCGATCAGGGTGTAGGTGCCGCCGCCACCGGGGAGGGCCATGTCCTGCGTGGTCCAGCCGAATATCGACTGGTAGAAGGCCTGCGCGGCGGGCGAGTCGGTGGTGTAGAGCTCGATCCAGCCGAGGCTTCCGGGACCGTCCGTCATCTCGAGGCCCGGGTACCTGCCGGGCTGCCAGATGGCGAAGTGCGCGCCCTGAGGGTCGGTGACCTGGGCGAACAGGCCGTCGGTGTCACCGACCTCGGACGGTGCCGTACGGACCGCGCCGCCGGCCTGCTCGACCGCCTTGACCGTGGCATCCGCATCCGGGGTGTTGAAATAGACGGTCCAGGCGGAGCGGGCGCCTTCCTCGGTGACCGGGCCGACCGCGCCGACGACCTTGCCGTCAAGGCGGAAGAGGGTGTACCCGCCCGCATCCTCGCTGTAGGGCGCGGCCTGCCAGTCGAACACGGCGCGGTAGAAGGCCTCCGCGGCATTGACATCGGGGCTGCCCAGATCGAGCCAGCACGGGGAGCCGGGGACGAAGTTAGTGGTGATCATGGCGGGCCCTTCCCTTCGCAATTCCCATTCCACGGTGACCAGTCCATCGAGTCCGTCCCGTCCGCGATGTGCGGTGCCCGGTGTGCAGCGCACGGTGTCCGGTCCGCGGTGCTCGTGCCGCGGGGTGCCGGCCGCTGTTTGCCACCCGGTATCCAGCCTGACATCCGCCACTGACAACCGCCCGTCGGCCGGTGCTCAGGCCCTGGTCCGGTACAGCTCCTTGGCGATGATGGAGCGTTGTACCTCGGTGGCACCCTCGTAGATGCGCGGTGCGCGGACCTCGCGGTAGAGGTGTTCGAGGAGATGGCCGCGGCGCAGGGCGCGGGCGCCGTGGATCTGGACGGCCGTGTCGACGACGTACTGGGCGGTCTCGGTCGCCAGCAGCTTGGCCATGGCCGAGCGGCGGGCGATGTCGGGGGCCGCCGTGTCATATGCGGAGGCGGCCGCGTACACCAGAAGGCGGGCGGACTCGACGCGGGTGGCCATCTCGGCGAGCTGGTGGCCGACGGACTGCAGGTTGCGCAGCGGGCCGCCGAACGCCGTCCGCGCGCCCGCGTGCGCCACCGCCGCGTCCAGCGCGGCCTGCGCCATGCCGACCGCGAAGGCGCCCACGCTCGGCCGGAAGAGGTTCAGGGTGGCCATCGCGACGCCGAATCCACCGTCGACGGAACCCAGCACATCCGCCCTGGTCACAGGCACCCCGTCGAAGACCAGCGTGCCGATCGGGTGCGGGCTGAGCATGTCCAGGTGCTCGCCGGTCAGGCCCGGCCGGTCGGCGGGGACCAGGAAGGCGGTGACGCCCCGGGCGCCCGCCGCGCCGCCGGTGCGGGCGAAGACGGTGGCGAAGTCGGCCTCGGGGGCGTTGGAGATCCAGCACTTCTCGCCGGTCAGCCGCCAGCCGTCGGGGCCGTCCGGCTCGGCGGCCAGGGACAGCGCCGCGGCGTCCGAGCCGGCGCCCGGCTCGCTGAGCGCGAAGGCCGCCACCGCCCGCCCGGCGGTCACCTCCGGTATCCACCGGGCACGCTGGGCCGCGGTCCCGGACTGCGCCACGGGGTAGGCACCCAGCCCCTGGAGCGCCAGCGCCGTCTCTGCCTCCGTGCACTCCTGGGCGAGGGATTCCCTCAGCAGGCACAGGTCCAGGGCGCGCAGAGCCCCTTCGGCGGGGAACAGGCGGCGCAGCAGGCCGAGTTCGCCGAGCGCGGCGACCAACGGGCGGTTCACCCGGCCCGCTTCCCCCTTCTCCGCCAGCGGGCGCAGCCGCTCGGCCGTCACCGCGCGCAGTTCGGCGCACCAATCCTGTTCGTCCGGTCCCAGCGCGAATACGGTCACGCGGCGGCTCCCTGGTAGCGGTCTGCCGATATCGCGGCCTAGGTACCGCGTATCGCGATCTGTTGACTGCCGTCACGAACACGTTACGCTGACGAAGGATCCGTACGGCAGTCCCTGAGCACCTCCCGAGTACCTCCTGAGTACCGCCCGAGCACTCCCGAGCACTCCCTCAGCAGTCCGCAACCCGGCCTTCGCCCGGTTCCCGTACCAGGCCTCCACAGTCCCCCATCCCTCCCCCGGCCGCTCGCCGGCCGCCTCGCCGCCAGGGGGCGCACCCGCCATGGAGCTACGGTCCTCGGCCCACGCCGACACCTTCGCGCGCGACCGGCTGCCGCCCCGCGAGCAGTGGCCGCACCTGACCGACCTGGGCTATCCGGACCGGCTGAACTGCGGCGCCGAGCTGCTCGACGCCACCATCGAGCGGCTGGGCCCGGACCGGCCCGCGGTGCGCGATGCGAGCGGGGTGGTCTGGACGTACGGCCGGCTGCGGGAGCAGGTCGATGCGATTGCCCATGCCCTGACCGGGCAGCTGGGCGTGCTGCCCGGCAACCGGGTGCTGCTGCGCGGCCCGACGTCGCCGTGGCTGGCCGCCTGCTGGCTGGCGGTGATGAAGGCGGGCGCGGTGGCGGTGACCGTACTGGCCACCCAGCGTCCGGATGAGCTCGCCACGATCTGCGGGCTGGCGCAGGTGCGGTATGCGCTGTGCGATATCCGCTGTGTGGACGACCTGGTCAAGGCCGAGGTTCCGGGGCTGCGGATCACCGCGTTCGGCGGGGACGGCCCGTATGACCTGTGGCAGCTCGCGAAGCCCGGAGCGGGGCCGTACGAGGCCGTCGCCACCTCGGCCGACGACGTCGCGCTGATCGCCTTCACCTCGGGTACCACCGGCCGCCCCAAGGGCTGTCTGCACTTCCACCGGGACGTGCTGGCGATCGCCGACACCTTCTCGGCGAAGGTGCTGCGCCCGGAGCCGGACGACATCTTCGCCGGCAGCCCGCCGCTCGGCTTCACCTTCGGCCTGGGCGGCCTGGTCATCTTCCCGCTGCGGGCCGGCGCCTCGGCGTTCCTGGCCGACTGGGGCGGGCCCGAGCGGCTGCTCGCCGATATCGCGGAGCACCGGATCTCGGTCCTGTTCACCGCGCCGACCGCCTATCGGGCGATGCTGCCCAAACTCGCCGAGTACGACGTCTCGACGCTGCGCCGCTGTGTGGCGGCCGGTGAGAATCTGCCCGCCGCGACCTGGCAGTCCTGGTACGAGGCGACGGGCCGGCGGATCATCAACGGCATCGGGGCCACGGAGCTGCTGCACATCTTCATCTCCGCCGCCGATGACGCCATCCGGCCCGGCACCACCGGGCTGCCGGTGCCGGGGTTCGAGGCGCGGGTGGTGGACGCGGGCGGGGTGCCGGTGCCGGACGGCGAACCGGGGCTGCTGGCGGTGCGTGGCCCGACCGGGTGCCGCTATCTTGCCGACGCCCGGCAGAGCGAGTACGTACGCGATGGCTGGAACCTCACCGGCGACACCTACATCCGGGAGCCCGACGGCTACTTCCGCTATGTCGCCCGCGCGGACGACATGATCATCTCGGCCGGGTACAACATCGCGGGGCCGGAGGTGGAGGACGCGCTGCTGCGGCACCCGGATGTGACGGAGGCGGCGGTGGTCGGGCGGCCCGACGGGGAGCGCGGGGCGGTGGTCGTCGCGCATGTGGTGCTGCGGGACGGCGTCCCCCACGGGGAGGACACCGTCGCGGCGCTGCGCGCCTTCACCAAGTCCCGGATAGCACCGTACAAATGCCCGCGCGAGATCGTCTTCCACACCTCGCTGCCGCGCACCCCCACCGGCAAGCTCCAGCGCTTCCGCCTGCGCGGGACCGCTCTAGAGTGACCCGGTGAGTGACCAGCAAGCGCAGCGCACCCCACGGTCCTTGATCGTCACGTTCTACGGCGCCTACGGGCGCGGCGGCCCCGGCGACCAGGGCGGCATCACCGGTCCGGTGCCGGTCGCCGCCCTGATCCGGCTCCTGGGGGTACTCGGCGTCGATCCGCCGTCGGTGCGCTCCGCCGTCTCCCGGCTCAAACGCCGCGGCCTGCTCGTCGCGGAACGCACGGCCTCCGGTGCGGCGGCGTACGGCCTGTCCGAGGCCGCCCGCCAGCTGCTGGAGGACGGTGACCGGCGGATCTACGAGCGGCCGGCCGCGCGCCTGGCCGACGGCTGGGTGCTGGCCGTCTTCTCGGTTCCCGAGGAGGAGCGGCACAAGCGCCATCTGCTGCGTTCCCGGCTGGCCCGGCTCGGCTTCGGCACCGCCGCGCCCGGCGTCTGGATCGCGCCCGCGCACCTCTACGAGGAGACCCGGCACACCCTGGATCGGCTCCAACTCGCCTCGTACGTCGATCTGTTCACGGGTGCGCATGCGGGCTTCGAGCCCACGGCACAGGCGGTGGCCCGGTGGTGGGATCTGGACGCCATCGCCGCGCAGCACCGCGCCTTCCTGGACGGCCATGAGCCGGTGCTACGGCAGTGGCAGCGTCGGCGCACGGTGCCCCCGGAGGGGGCGTACCGCGACTATCTGCTGGCGCTGGACGCCTGGCGCCGCCTGCCGTACGCCGATCCCGGACTGCCCTCTCCCCTCCTGCCCGAGGGCTGGCCGGGCGGGCACGCGGCCGAGGTGTTCGGCCGGCTGCACACCAAACTCCGGACGGCGGGCGCCCGTTACGTGCGGGAGGCGACGGACTGAGACGCCGGGCTCCAGGGGCTTCAGCGACGCCGCGGCGGCCCCGCCATCGCGGCGGCCGAGCGCGGCCGGGCGGCGGCGATCACGGAGACGACATCCTTGAAGGAGCTGCACATCCGGGTGCCGGCGACCCCGGCCAGCTCGCCGAACTTCCCGACGCCGTACGTCACCGCGACCGGCTCCATGCGCGCGGTGACCGCCATCCGCATGTCCCCCACGGTGTCCCCCACATACGCGCTCTCCCAGGCCGCGACCCCCAGCCGGCCGGCCGCCCGCAGCACCATCTCCGGGTGCGGCTTGCCGCGCCGGACCATGTCCTGCCCGATGACCGGGCCGACCAGGTCGCGGATGCCCATGACGTCGAGCAGCGCCTCGGCGCTGCGGGTGGTCTTGGAGGTGGCGACGGCCAGCTCGACGCCGTGGGCGCGCAGCGCGGACAGCCCCGCCGTGACGCCGGGGAAGAGCAGCTGCGGTCCCTGACACAGGACTTCGTAGGAGAACAGCTCGCGGTAGCGGTTGATGGCGGCCTGGACCCGGCCGTCGTCCTCAGGCTTGCCCAGCAGCCGGCCGAAGGCGGTGCCCGGGGGCTTGCCGATGGCGGCGACGGCCTGGCGTGCGGTGACCGAGCAACCCTGCTCCGAGGCGACTTTGACGAGCAGTTTGCTGATCGCGGGGAGGGTGTTGGCGAGTGTCCCGTCGAGGTCGAAGACAGCGGCCCTGATCGTCTCGCCGCCGGCGGCGCTCCGCACACCTCTGACGGGACGTTCGCGGAGTTCCGTGGATACACGCATGGCTGGAGACCTTTCCGGATTCCGGTGGATGCAGTGGCTCGGGTGGGGTGCTGGTTCGGCTTGCTCGAACGGCCTGCGGTCGACGGCGGACAGGGGCAGAGGCGGTCTCGTCATGGCGGACCGCCGTCCCAGCGGTACGCGACAGTCGATGCGGCTCATCGGAAGAGGATGTCCCGTTTATCGCCTCAGGAGATTTAAAAACCGTCCGCGCTGTTTGTCAATGTGCCTCCGTCACGGCTCATGGGTCGACACGACCACCACTCAAGGCCCAAACTGGGCGGCACACGGCGACGACGGACGGCTCGATCCGAGCCGGCGGCCCAGCGATGCCTTTACGCCGCGGCAAGCACTTCCGGCCAATCACTCGGAAAAGATAGAACCGCATGGTCGGTTTTTTTGTAGACTACAACCAGCTTGCAGCCGTACTAGAGACGGGACGGACACCGTGCCCACGCAGCATCGCGCCATCCAGAGCCGCCAGGCGCTCATCCGCTCGGCCGCAGAGACCTTCCTGGAGAAGGGAGTGCCCGCCGCGGGCATGGTCGAGGTCAGCCGCCGCGCCCGCCTGAGCAAGGGCGCGCTCTACTTCCACTTCACGTCCAAGGACGACCTCACCCTCGCGGTCCACGACAGCGCGCTCGCCACCCTGCAGGAGGTCGAGAGCGCGCTCGCCCGCTCCCCGCAGCCGCTGGTCCCCGCCGTGCGGGACTTCGCCGTCGAGCTGTTCGAGCGGGTGCAGGCCGATCCCGTGCTGCGCGCCGGGCTGAGGCTGCGGTCGGACACCGTCCCGGGGCTGGACATCCATGCCCTCGAGCACCGGTGGTACGCGCTCTTCCTCGACAAGGCGCTGGCCAATGGGGCGTACGGGGCGGCCTACGGTGGCGCCGAGCAAGACGGCGAGCCGGCGGCCGACGGCGAACCGCAGCGCACGGCCCAGCTGTTGACCACGGTCGTGACGGGCCTGCTGCATCTCGGCGGGGACGACCGCGCGTGGTGGGACAAGGACGCCATCGTCGCCCTGTGGGACCGGCTCGCGGTCACGCCGGCCGGGGGTGGAGCGGCGCTTGACGGCGTCCCGGCGACCGCCCCGGTCACGTCGGCCGCCCCCGTCTCACCGGTCTCACCCGTCTCACCGGTCTCACCGGTCTCACCGGCCGATGTGACGGCTCAGCCCGGCCTCACAGCTCGATCAGCACGGATCCGGTGTGACGCCCCTGGATGAGCTCGCACAGCGCGCGCGGCGCCTGCTCGATGCCCCGTAGCAGGGAGTGCGGGAAGACCAGCGAGCCGTCCCGCAGGCCGTGACCGAACTCCCGCGTCCATTCCTGGGCGAGGTCCGGGTGGGCGTGCAGCCCGAAGCCGCGCAGCGCCACCCGGCGCGTGATGATCAGCCCCGCGTCCAGCCCGACCGGGGAGGCCACCGAGCCGTCCCCGGCCAACTGGGTGGAGAGCGCCCCGACCAGCGCAAAACGGGCGTCGGGGCGGGCCGCCACGAGCGCCGCGGTGAGCTGCTCGCCGGCCACGGTGTCCAGCAGTACGTCGATGCCGTCCGGGGCCGCCCGGCGCAGCTGCCGCTCGATCGGCCCGGCGCCGCGCACGACGGTGTCGTCATAACCGAGTTCGGCGCGCAGCCGGACCGCCTTGCGCTCGGAACTGGTGCTGCCGATGACCCGGCCTGCGCCCAGCCGCCGGGCGATCTGACCGGCCAGGCTGCCCACACCGCCCGCCGCGCCGGTGACGAACACCGTGTCCCCGGGCCGGACCTCGGCCGCCCGGCGCAGCGCGCCCCATGCGGTGGCGCCCTGTGAGAGATGCGCGGCGGGGGTGGGCAGCGCATCCGGGTCGAGCCGCCGTACCCGCGACTCCTCGGCTACCGCGAACTCCCGCCATCCGTATGGGTGATGGACCAGCTCTCCGGGAGTGAAGCCGCCGCCGGGCGCCGCCACGACCTCGCCGACCGCCGAACCCCACAGCGCCTGGCCCGGCACGAACGAGGGCATCGGCAGCTCGGCACCGGTCATCTGCGTCCGCATCGCCGCGGTCACCGCCATCAGGCGGGTGCGCACCAGGACCTGACCGGGGGCCGGTTGGGGCACCGGCGCCTCGACGAGGTTGAAGTGATGGGGCGTCAGATCACTGTCGACGTGCGCGGCGAGCCGCACCTCCCGATGCGTGGCGGGCAGGGCGGTCAGCGACATCGGTCGGCTCCTCACACTCACGGGGGAACGGTGCCGGATTACTCCGCCGGACGGCGTCGCTATCCGATACCGCATGGTTGGCTTCTTTATCATGCGGAATGAGCCTGGGAGGCCCGGGGCGAGGGTTCCTGCTCAGAAACCACAACTCCAAGAGAGCATACGGAGAATGATCAGTGGCCAGGCAGGAACGCGCGGTGCGCACCCGGCGCGCCGTCCTCGAAGCAGCGGCCCACGTCATCGGCGCACATGGGTACCAGGCGGCCACCATGGCCGAGATCATCCGGCGGGCCGGGGTCACCAAAGGGGCCCTCTACTTCCATTTCACCTCCAAGGACGCGCTGGCCCGCGCGGTCGTCACGGAGCAGAGCCGGCCCTTCCTCCCGCAGGTGAGCGAGTCCCGGCTGCAGGACGCCATCGACTTCACCCACCGGGTGGCGCTGGCGCTGCGCAGCGACGCGTTGTTGCAGGCCGGGACGCGGATCGCGGTCGAGACGACCTTCAGTGAGGATCCGCTGATGCCGTACCGGAACTGGACCGACATCATCACGGCGATGTTCACCGACGCCCGGGGCAATGGCGAGCTGCTGCACAGTGTGGTGCCGGACCGGGCGGCCGAATTCTTTGTCGCCGCCTATATGGGCGTGCAGCTGTTCTCACGTGCCGCGACCAACCGCGCCGATCTGCCGGAACGCGTCACCGCCCTGTGGAGGCACACGCTTCCGGGGCTCGCGTCGCCCGGCGCGCTCAGTCACCTGGACCCGCACGGCCGGAGTGCTCCTACTCCCCGCTGCCGTCCCGCTACCGCAGGGTGAGGCGGGGTTTGGGGGCGTCGGTACGGCCGGTGGGCGGGGTGCGGCTGCCCGCCTGGTAGGGCATCGGCCAGGGGGCTCCGGGGCCCGCGTAGCCCTGTTCCGCGGCGGCGTGCAGGGTCCAGTGCGGGTCGTACAGATGCGGCCTGGCCAGCGCGCACAGGTCCGCGCGCCCGGCCAGGACCAGCGAGTTGACGTCGTCCCAGGAGGAGATGGCGCCGACCGCGATGACCGGTATGCCGAGGGTGTTACGGATGCGGTCGGCGAACGGCGTCTGGTACGAACGGCCGAACTCGGGGCGCTCGTCGGCCACGACCTGCCCCGTGGACACATCGATGGCATCGGCGCCGTGCTCGGCGAAGGCCGCCGCCATTGCCAGCGCGTCCTCGGCGGTGGTGCCGCCGTCGGCCCAGTCCGTGGCGGAGATCCGGACCGTCATGGGCCTGTCGTCCGGCCACACCTCCCGGACCGCGTCGAACACTTCGAGGGGGAAGCGGAGGCGGCCGGGCAGGGAACCTCCATAGGCGTCCGTGCGTTCATTCGTCAGCGGGGAGAGGAATCCGGAGAGCAGATATCCGTGGGCGCAGTGGAGCTCGAGGAGGTCGAAGCCACAGCGGGCGGCGCGGCGCGCGGCGGCGGCGAACTGCTCGCGGATGACGGTGAGTTCGCCCTCGGTCAGCTCGTGGGGACGCCGGCTGCCGGGCTTGTACGGGAGGGGGGATGCGGCGACGAGAGGCCAGTTGCCGTCGTCGAGCGGTTCGTCGATGCCGTGCCACATCAGCTTTGTGGAGCCCTTGCGGCCCGAGTGGCCGAGCTGGACGCCGATCGCGGTGCCCGGTGACCGCTCGTGCACGAAGTCGGTGATACGGCGCCAGGCCGCGGCCTGGTGCGGGGTGTAGAGGCCGGCGCAGCCCGGGGTGATGCGGCCCCGTTCGCTGACACAGACCATCTCGGTCATGACCAGGCCGGCGCCGCCCAGGGCGCGGGCGCCCAGGTGGACGAGGTGGAAGTCGCCGGGGACGCCGTCCTGCGCGGAGTACATGTCCATGGGCGAGACCACCACGCGGTTGCGCAGGGTGAGGCCGCGCAGCCGGAAGGGGGTGAACATCGGCGGGGTGCCGTCCGGGGAGCCGGATTCGCGCTCGACGGCCCGGGTGAAGTGCCGGTCGCGCAGCCGCAGATTGTCGTGGGTGACGCGGCGGCTGCGGGTGAGGAGGTTGAAGGCGAACTGGTGCGGCGGCTGGTCGAGGTAGGTGGCCAGCTCCT
This sequence comes from Streptomyces sp. NPDC028368, assembly GCF_055565615.1. NCBI lineage: Bacteria > Bacillati > Actinomycetota > Actinomycetes > Kitasatosporales > Streptomycetaceae > Streptomyces > Streptomyces sp. NPDC028368. The sequence continues at coordinate 247,160 of NZ_JBVHTY010000009.1, forward strand.
CGAACCACGCGAGGCTGGCGCGGGCGGCGCGCTGGGTGGAGGCGACGACGGGGCGGCGCTCCTCCTCGTACGCGGCAAGTGCGCTCGCTGTGTCCGGCTGCTCCTGGAGGCAGGCGGCCAGCGCGAGGGCGTCCTCGACGGCGAGTTTGGTGCCGGAGCCGATGGAGAAGTGCGCGGTGTGCGCGGCGTCGCCGAGGAGGACCGTATTGCCGTGTGACCAGCGGTCGTTGACGACGGTGCGGAAGGCGATCCAGCTGGAGTTGTTGGAGCGCAGTGAGCGGCCGCGCAGGGCGTCGGTGAAGGTCTTGGCACACCATTCGGCGGACTCGCGCTCGTCGGCCCGGTCGAGTCCGGCCGACCGCCAGACCTCCTCGCGCATCTCGACGATGACGGTGCTGGCGTCCGGCGAAAAGGGATAGGCGTGGAGCTGGGCGACACCGTGCTCGGTCTCGGCGATCTCGAAGCGGAAGGCGTCGAAGGCGAAGTCGGCGGCGAGCCAGATGTAGCGGCAGCGGTGAGTGGTCAGCTGCGGGCGGAAGGCGTCCGGGTGCGCGCTGCGGGTGGCGCTGTGCACCCCGTCGGCGGCGATCACCAGGTCGTACGAGCGGGCCAGCTCGGCGGCGGGCGGCGCCTCGGCGCGGAAGCGCAGGTCGATGCCGAGGTCGCGGCAGCGCCGGTGCAGTACGGCCAGCAGCCGGCGCCGGCCGAGCGCCGCGAAGCCGTGCCCGCCGGAGGTGAGGGTGCGGCCCCGGTGGACGATATCGATGTCGTCCCAGCGGACGAACTCCGCCTGGAGCGCGCGGTAGACCTCCGGGTCGGCATGCTCGATACCGCCGAGGGTCTCGTCGGAGAGCACGACGCCGAAGCCGAAGGTGTCGTCGGGGGCGTTGCGCTCCCATACGGTGATCTCGCGGGTGGGGTCGAGGCGCTTGAGGAGGGTCGCGGCGTACAGCCCGCCCGGCCCACCGCCGATGACGGCGACCCGCATTGCTACTTCCCCTGCCACTTCGGCGTCCGCTTCTCCGTGAAGGCGGCGTGGAATTCCGCGTAGTCGGCGCTGTTCATCAGCAGCGCCTGGGTGGCGGCGTCCATTTCGACGGCGGCGGCGAGCGGCATATCGAGCTCGGCGGTGAGCAGCGCCTTGGTCTGGGCGTGGGCGAGGGCGGGCCCCTGGGCTAGGCGCTCGGCAAGCGCCGCGGCCGCCCCGTCGACCTGCCCTTCCTCCGCCAACTCGCTGATCAGTCCGAGCCGTTCGGCCTCCGGTGCCCGTACGGTGTCGCCGAGCATCAGCAGCCGGGTGGCGTGGCCGAGGCCGATGACGCGGGGCAGCAGATAGGCCGCGCCCATGTCGCCGCCGGACAGGCCGACCTTGGTGAAGAGGAACGCGAAGCGGGCGGAGGGATCGGCGACGCGGAAGTCGGCGGCCAGCGCGAGCACCGCCCCGGCGCCCGCCGCGACACCGTGCACGGCCGCAATCACCGGGAACGGCGCCTCCCGCAGCGCCCGTACGACCTGCCCGGTCATCCGGTTGAAGTCCAGCAGCTGCCCGGTGTCCATCGCCAAGGTGGCGCCGATGATCTCCTCGACGTCCCCGCCGGAACAGAATCCGCGCCCCTCGCCACCGAGGACGAGGGCACGTACGGAGCGCTCCCTGGACAGCTCCGCCAGCAGATCCCGCAGATCCGCGTAGGCCTCAAAGGTGAGGGCGTTGAGCTTCTCGGGGCGCGCGAGGGTGACGGTGGCGACGCCGTCTTCCCTGGTCACACGGATGTGTTCCCAGGCGCTGGTGCTGTGGGCGGATCCTGCGAACGGGCTCATCGGTCTGCCTGCCCCCTTCGGCCGGACGGCTGGTGCGTGCGGTGGGCTGCGCTGGGTGTGCCGGGGCGTGCTGGGATGCTGCACTTTGAAGTTATCACTGGTTCGTTACTGTCGTCATGAGAACGCGATAACTCAGCGCCATGGGACAGGGCGCTGCACGGGACACTGCGCGGGGCGAGCGGAGCGTGCGGCACCCCTGAGTCGTCGCATCGCTGCGGACCGAGGCGGCCGGGGAGCGACGATCCGGCCGCGACCGCTTGGGCCAAAGGTCCCGACCGCCATGTGACACAGGTCCCACGGATCCCGGTCGCCCGGCCCTGCCCCCGCACACCGTGCGCTTTCTACCGTTGAGGCACCTCATCGGGCCTTCGTGAACGGATCAGCGTCATGCCTGACATGCCGGAATCGCCCCTCCCCCCTTCCTGGCGGATCGCCCTGCCGCACGCGCCCACCGCCGTCCCCATGGCCCGCGCACTGGTCCGTACGGCCCTGCTGGATCTACGAGCTGCCGTCGCAGGCCATACGGCCGAGCTCCTCACCGCCGAACTGGTCACCAATGCCGTCCAGCACTCCCGGGGAACGGGACCCATTCAGCTGGTGGTGGAGCGGGTGCCGGCCGGCTGCCAGGTGGAGGTGCACGACGGCGATCCGGTGCCGGGGGGCCGGCCGGCCGGCGCGCCGTCCGCCCTCGGCGGTCACGTCCCGACGCCGCGCCCCGGCCCGTATGGCGAACATCCCGGTGCGGGAATCGGCAACGACCGCGGCAAAGGCCCCGGCGGCAGCGAGAGCGGCCGCGGCCTGACGCTGATAGAGGCGCTCAGCTCGACCTCCGGCTGCCGGCCGACGCCGCACGGCAAGGCGGTCTGGTTCACCCTTCCCGCGTAGCCATGGCGGGAACCGCAGCCGCATCCGCATCCGCATCCGGGGACGCATCGGGAGCAGCCGCATCGGGAGCCGGGCCGGCGCTGCCCGCCACGACCGGGCCCGCCGCCTGCGCCAGCCGCGACCGCCGCCGCCCGTAACAGGCATAGACCAGCGCACCCACGGCCAGGAACACGGCGAACTGCAGCCAGGTCGCGAGCCCGGTCCCGTAGATCAGATAGACGCAGAAGCCGATACCGAGCAGCGGGCTGACCGGGAAGAGCGGCACCCGGAAGCGGCGCGGCAGATCGGGGCGGGTGCGGCGGAGCACCATCACACAGAGGTTGACCACGGCCATGATCGCCAGAGTCCCGATGGTGGTCAGGTTCATCACCACATCGAGCGGCACGACTGCGGCCGGGACCGCGAAGACGACGGCGACGATCCAGGTGTTGGCGACCGGTGTGGACGTGCGGGGCGAGATCCGCTCGAAGATCCGCGGGATCAGGCCGTCCCGTGACATCGACATCAGGATGCGGGTCTGGCCGTACATCACGGCGAGGACGACGGACGCGATGGCGACGACCGCGCCGAAGGCGATCACGCCGCCGCCGAGGGTCGAGTGGGTGACGTGGTTGACGATCAGCGAGAGCGCGGCGGGCCGGCCGGCGACCTGGTCGGAGGAGAGCGCGCCGATGGCGGCGACCGCGACCAGGCAGTACAGGACGGTGACCACGCCGATGCAGGTCAGGATCGCGACGGGGATGTTGCGCCGCGGGTTCTTGACCTCTTCGCCGGCCGTGGTGATCGCATCGAAGCCGATGTACGAGAAGAACGCGACGGAGGCACCGGAGGTGATCCCGGCGACGCTCTGCGGGGCGAACGGCGACAGGTTGCCGGCCCGGAAGGCGCTGAATCCGATCGCACAGAACAGCACCAGGACCGCGAGCTTGAGGACCGCCATCGCGGCGGTCGCGCGGGCGCTCTCGCGGATGCCGCGGACGAGGAGCAGCGCGGCGAGCAGCATCACGACCACGGCCGGGATGTTGACGATGCCGCCGTCACCGGGCGGACTGGAGAGCGCGGCGGGCAGCTGCCAGCCGGTCAGGCTACCCAGCAGCTCGTTCAGGTACTGCCCCCAGCCGACGGCGACCGCCGAGACGGAGATGCCGTATTCGAGCAGCAGACACCAGCCGACCAGGAAGGCGGTGCGCTCGCCGAGGGTGGCGTAGGCGTAGGAGTACGAGCTGCCGGACACCGGTATCGCACCGCCCAGCTCCGCGAAGGAGAAGGCGGTGAAGACGCAGGTGATGGCGGCGAGCACAAAGGAGACGATGACGGCGGGGCCCGCCTCGGCGACCGTGTCGGAGAGCCCGACGAAGATGCCGGTGCCGACGATGGCGCCGATGCCGAAACACATGAGCTGGAAGAGGCCCATGCTCCGCTTGAGGCCGTTGCCCTCGAGGTCCGCGCCGGATTCGGCGACGAGGAGGTCGGGGGACTTGATGCGCAGTCCGGACGGACCTGCAAGAGGCGCGGCGCGCAGCGCCTCCTTGGGGTGGTGGCGCAAGACGGGCGGGCGCATGGGTGGTTCTCTCTCTGGTGGTGCGGTGCGCGCGGCGGAGGGTGGGCCGCGCACAGACCGGGGTCCGGACCGGTGGGTCCGAACCCCGTGAGCGGCTCGATGGTAGCCGCTATGTCTGCATGATCGCCCGTTGAGCCGTATGGCTATGCAGGATAGGTCATGTGACGTTTCCTGCGATTCACCGCGGTGCGGCAGGATTGCATCACATTCCGCCGGATTTCATTCCGCCGAATTCAGCCCGCCGCCGCCCACTGAATCCCTACGAAGACCCCTACCGCCCCAGCGTCGCCACCAGCACGGCCTTGATCGTGTGCATCCGGTTCTCCGCCTCATCGAAGACAACGGAGTGCGCGGACTCGAAGACCTCGTCGGTGACCTCCAGCGACTCCAGCCCGTACTGCTCGTAGATCTCCCGACCGACCGCGGTGCCCAGGTCGTGGTACGCGGGCAGACAGTGCAGGAACTTCACATCCGGCTTCCCGGTGGCCCGCAGCACGTCCATGGTGACGGCATACGGGGCGAGCAAGGCGATCCGCTCGTCCCACACCTCCTTGGGCTCCCCCATGGAGACCCAGACATCGGTGGTGACGAAGTCCGCGCCGCGCACGCCCTCGGTGACGTCCTCGGTGAGCGTGATGCGGGCGCCGCTCCGGTCGGCCAGCGCGCGGGCCTGAACGATGACCGCCTCCTCGGGCCACAGCTGCTTGGGCGCCACGATCCGTACGTCCATGCCGAGCAGCGCGCCGGTGACCAGGTAGGAATTGCCCATGTTGTTGCGGGCGTCGCCGAGGTAGGCGAAGGCGGTCTCCTCCAGGGGGCGGCCCTCGCCGTGCTCGACCATGGTCAGTACATCGGCGAGCATCTGGGTCGGGTGCCAGTCGTCGGTCAGCCCGTTGAAAACGGGCACACCGGCGTGCGCGGCAAGCTCCTCCACGTCCGCCTGGCGGCTGCCGCGGAACTCGATGCCGTCAAACATCCGGCCAAGGACGCGCGCGGTGTCCTTGACCGACTCCTTGTGCCCGATCTGCGAGCCGGAGGGGTCGAGGTAGGTGGTCGAGGCCCCCTGATCGGCGGCCGCGACCTCGAAGGAGCAGCGGGTCCTGGTCGAGGTCTTCTCGAAGATCAGGGCGATGTTGCGGCCCTGGAGGCGGGCGATCTCGGTCCCGGCGCGCTTGGCTGCCTTGAGTTCGGCCGCGAGGCCGATCAGTCGGCGGAATTCCTCGGCGCTGAAGTCCAGCTCCTTGAGGAAGTGGCGGCCCGTGAGGTCTATCGCCATGGTGGACTCCTGGTTCGCGGCAATCGGGGACGGACGGATGCGGATCCTGGAAGTATATACGAGGGCACGTATCTCTATACGTAGCGTCTCTGCGCGTAGCGTCTCTGCACGTAGCGCACGTCGTATCTCTCTACGCCGCACCGTCCTATGCCTACCCGGCCCGCCGGGCGAGCCCGGACGGCCAGGTCCCGGTCGCGGGCCGCGCCTCCAGGACCGGCCCTCAGCCCATTCCCGGCACGGCGTCCCGCGTCACCGGGCAGCTCATACACCGCGGCCCGCCCCTGCCTCTGCCCAGCTCGCTCCCGGGAATGGTGATCACCTCGATGCCGCGCTTCCGCAGGAACGTATTCGTCGTGACGTTCCGCTCGTAGGCGACGACCACGCCCGGCTCCACCGCCAGCACATTGCAACCGTCGTCCCACTGCTCGCGCTGCGCCGAGTGCACATCCTGTGTCGGCGTCAGCACCCGGATGTCGTCCAGCCCCAGGGCGGCCGCTATCGCGCGGTGCATATGCTCCGGCGGATGGTCGGTGACCTTGAGGTCCTGTTCCCCCGAACCGGCCTCGATGGTGTACGAGCGGAGCATGCCCAGCCCCGCGTACTGCGTGAAGGTGTCTCCGTCGATCATGGTCATCACGGTGTCCAGATGCATGAAGGCCCGCCGCTTGGGCATGTCCAGCGCCACGATGGTACGCGCGGATCCCGCCGCGAACAGCCCGCGCGCCAGCAGCTCCACGGCCTGTGGAGTGGTCCGCTCGCTCATCCCGATCAGCACCGCCCCGCTGCCCAGCACCAGGACGTCGCCGCCCTCGATGGTCGAGGGGTAGTCGGCCTGGCCTTCGGACCACACATGGAAATCCGCGTCACGGAAGAGCGGGTGGTGCCGGTAGATCGCCTCGTAATGCACGGTCTCGCGCTGGCGGGCAGGCCAGCGCATCGAGTTGATCGAGACGCCGTCGTAGATCCAGGCGGAGGTGTCACGGGTGAAGAGGTGGTTGGGCAGCGGGTCGAGCAGGAAGTCGTCCATCTCCATGACGTGGAAGCGGACCGAGGTCGGCTCGGGATGCCGTTCCAGAAACTCCCGCTTGGTCATACCGCCCACCAGCGCCTCCACGAGCTCGGCCACCGGGAGCTCGTCGAAGGCCGCCCGGAGATGGTCGGTGGCCAGCGGCCCGTACTCCTTCTCGTTGAAGACCCGGTCAAGGACCAGCGACCGCGCCTCGGGGATCCGCAGGCTGTCCGCCAGCAGATCACCGAAGAGGTGGACGTCCACCCCACGGTCCCGGAGCACATCCGCGAACCCGTCGTGCTCGGCCCGCGCACGGCGCACCCACAGCACGTCGTCGAAGAGCAAGGCGTCCTTGTTCGAAGGCGTGAGCCGTTTCAGCTCGAGATCGGGGCGATGAAGGATGACCCGGCGCAGTTGCCCGGCCTCGGAGTCGACATGGAATCCCATCTCCCCATCTTGGCCGCTCCGGGGCGAGTACGAACCTCGTCGGGGGATGTCGGCCGATGATGACCGGGTGCGGGCGGAGAGGCGGACGGAGAGCGCGACGCTCGGGGTCGGCGTGATGCTCAGGACGCCGACCGGGGTTGCCGCGGTTTTCGCTTAGCCTCCTCCCAGTTTCGCCGCGGGCTTCCGCCGACCTGGCCCTGGACTTCCCCTGGTCTGGCCCTGGACTTCCCCCGGTCTGTCTCCGGCGTTCCCCCGGGGTTCTGCCGAGCCTTGTACGGCTCCCTTCGGCTCTCTTCGGCCCCCTTCGGTTTTCCTCCGGCTCCCTCCGGTGCTTGCTCCGTCGTCGGCGGGCCAGCCGGCCGACGGGCGCGTTGATCGCCGCCGATACCGTCCTCGTACCGGCCGGCCTCCTCGTGCCGGCCTCCGCCGACGTGCACGGCCATCCCCCGCCGAGCTCGTGACGGCGCTGCGCGAAGCCCACCGCCGCGGCGCGCGCCTGGTCTCGCTCGGTACGCGGCGCTGCTCGCCGAGCGCTACCTGGCCGTCACGATGGCCCCGGCGATCCTCCGTCGCGGTGGACCCGCCGGTCCTCTATGGCGACCACGGCGATGTGCTCACCGGCGCGGGCGCCACCGCCTCCATCGACGTCCGTCTGCCCTTGGCACGCAAGGACTTCGGCTCCGAGATCGCCAACTCCCGGGCCCGCCGGCTGGGCGTCCCCGCGCACCACCCCGGCGGCCAGGCCCAGTACGTCGAGACGCCGCTGCCCGAACCCGCGACGACTCCCTCGCCCCGCCGGGAACCACTTTCCTGCAGCAGCTACAGGCCCAACACATCGCCCGCACAGGCGAGTTACCCGAAGGCACCGACCTCGCGGTGGACCGAGTGGCGGAGATCAGCGGCCTGGGCACCGCCGTCGATCTCCGCCACCACTTCACCCGCACCAGGGGGCGCGCCGCCGGTCGACTACCGCCGGTCGTACCGGACGGCGCGGGTGGCCCCTGCGGCGTGCGGCGGACCGGTCCACCCGCAACCGCCGGTCCCTCCGCATCCGTCGCCGCCTCCATCCGCGGATCGCCGACAACCACCGACCGCCTACAACCGCGGGTCCACCGGCTCGGACTCCAGCGCGAGCACCGCGAAGACCGCCTCGTGTACGCGCCACAGCGGTTCGCCGTCGGCCATCCGGTCGAGGGCCTCCAGGCCGAGCGCGTACTCGCGCAGGGCGAGCGAGCGCTTGTGGCCCAGGTGGCGGACCCGCAGGCGCCGCAGGTTCTCCGGGCGGGTGTACTCCGGCCCGTAGATGATCCGCAGGTACTCGCGGCCGCGGCACTTGATGCCCGGCTGGATGAGCCGGCCGTCCTCGCCGCGTATCAGCGCCGCCAGCGGCTTGACCACCATGCCTTCGCCGCCGTCTGCGGTGAGGTCCAGCCACCAGGCGATACCGGCCGCGACCGATGCCTCGTCCTCGGTGTCGACGACGAGCCGGCGGGTCGGGGCGAGCAGCGCCGTACGGCCGCCGCCCGGCTCCGTGGCCACGGCCTCCGCCACGACCTCCGCCTCCGCCTCGATGAGCCGGTCGATCATGGCGAGCTGCTCGGTGTGCGCAAGCCCGGCCAGGCTGCGGCCCTGTACGGCGAGGATCTGGAACGGCGCGAGCCGGATGCCCGCCAACTCGTCAGATTCTGCCCCGGAGGGCAGTTCTGTGCCTGTCCCAACGGGCAGTTCCACGTCTATCCCGGAGGGCTGTTCCGCCTCCGCCCCGGTGGGCAGTTCCGCGCCGACGCGCCAGCAGTAGCGCCGGTAGGCGTCCGTGAACGCGGCGGCGTCCGAGGCCCGGTCACGCTGCCGGTCGAGCAGAGCCGCTACGTCGACGCCCCTGGCGGCGGCCCCCTCCAGCGCTCCGAGGGCGCCCGGGAAGACCGCTCCGGACGCCGCCCCGACGGCCGCGTACTGCTTGCGCAGCAGACCGGTCGCCTTCAGGGACCACGGCATCAGCTCGGCGTCCAGCAGCAGCCAGTCGGTCTCCAGCTCCGCCCACAGCCCGGCCCGTTCGGCACACTCGCGGACCCGCCGCAGAATGCGCTCGGTCTTCTCCGCGTCGTCGAAGAACGGCCGCCCCGTACGGGTGTAGAGCGCGCCCGATACACCCTGTGGCACCCCGAAGCGCTCGCGGGCCGCCGCCTCGTCGCGGGCGACCAGGACCACCGCGCGGGAGCCCATGTGCTTCTCCTCGCAGACCACCTCGCGCACCCCGTCCGCGCGGTAGGCGGCGAACGCCTCGACCGGGTGCTCCAGATAGCCTTCACCAGCGGTTTCGCCACCGGTCTCGGCCTTGGAGGTCGCACAGGGCGCCATCGTCGGCGGGAGGTACGGCAGCAGCCGCGGGTCGATCGCGAAGCGGCTCATCACCTCCAGCGCGGCCGCGGCGTTCTCCTCCTTGACCGCGAGCCGGCCCATGGAGCGGGTCTCCACGATCCGCCGCCCCGCGACATCGTTCAGGTCGAGCGGACGGCCGTCCGCACCGCCGGGCGCTTCCGTGGCGAGGGGCTTGGCGGGCTCGTACCAGACCTTCTCAGCCGGTACGTCCACCAGCTCGCGCTCCGGCCAGCGCAGGGCGGTCATGGTGCCGCCGAAGACGCAGCCGGTGTCGAGGCAGATGGTGTTGTTGAGCCAGTTGGCGCGCGGGGTGGGCGTGTGGCCGTAGACGACGGCGGCGCGGCCCCGGTAGTCCTCGGCCCATGGGTAGCGCACCGGCAGACCGAACTCGTCGGTCTCGCCGGTCGTGTCGCCGTAGAGCGCGAACGACCGCACCCGGCCCGACGTCCGGCCGTGGTACTTCTCCGGCAGTCCGGCGTGGCACACCACGAGCCCGCCGCCGTCCAGGACGTAGTGGCTGACCAGGCCCTGGATGAAGTCCGCGACCTCGGTGCGGAAGGTGTCGTCCTCCTTCCCCAGCTGCTCGACGGTCTCGGCAAGACCGTGGGTGTGCTGGACCTTGCGGCCCTTGAGGTATCGGCCGAGCTTGTTCTCGTGGTTCCCCGGCACGCACAGGGCATGGCCGGCTGCGACCATGCCCATCACCAGGCGCAGCACACCGGGGCTGTCCGGACCCCGGTCAACGAGGTCGCCGACGAAGACGGCCGTACGGCCCTGCGGGTGCGCGGCGTCCACGGCCCGGCCGAGCGCGTCGCGCTCCAGTGCATATCCCAGCCGGCCGAGCAGGCTCTCCAGTTCGGAGCGGCAGCCGTGGATGTCGCCGATGATGTCGAACGGGCCGGTGAGATGGCGCAGGTCGTTGAACCGCCGCTCGGTGACGATCTCGGCGGCCTCGACCTCCTCCGGGCCGCGCAGGAGGTGCACCTTGCGGAACCCCTCACGCTCCAAGTGCCGCAGGGAACGGCGGAGTTCGCGCTGATGGCGCTGGATGACCCGGCGGGGCAGCCCGGCTCGGTCGGCGCGCGCCGCATTGCGCGTGGCGCATACCTGTTCGGGTACGTCGAGGACGATCGCCACCGGCAGTACGTCGTGCTCGCGCGCCAGCCGCACCAGCTGGGCGCGGGCCTCGGACTGCACATTGGTGGCGTCGATGACGGTCAGCCGCCCGGCCGCCAGCCGCTTGCCCGCGATGTAGTGCAGCACGTCGAAGGCGTCGCCGCTGGCGCTCTGGTCGTTCTCGTCGTCGCTGACCAGCCCGCGGCAGAAGTCGGAGGAGAGGACTTCGGTCGGCTTGAAGTGCCGGGCGGCGAAGGTCGATTTGCCGGAGCCGGTGGCCCCGATCAGCACCACGAGCGACAGGTCGGGCACGGCGAGCGTGCGCGGCGCCCGCTCGGGCAGAGGCTGCGACTGCGGCTGGTGCCCGCTTTCCTGCTCGCGCCCGCTCTCCTGCTGGTCCTCGTGCTTGTGCTGGTTCTCGTCCTCGTACTCCGTACGGTCGGCGTCCGTCATGCCGCGGCCTCCTTCCCTCTCATCGAACTGCTGCTGTGCTCACTGCTACTGCTGTCTTCCTTGCTCCCGCCGTCTTCCCCGCTCCTGCCGTCATCGCCGGCGGCCAGGCGGAAGTGGGCGAGCTGGGTGGGCGGCCCGACCTCGGGGTCCTCCGGGCCCACGGGGCCGAAGGTCACCGCATAGCCGTGCCGGGCACCGACCTCCTGCGCCCATCGCCGGAACTCCTCCCGCGTCCACTCGAAGCGGTGGTCCGCATGCCGCACATGACCGGCGGGCAGCGACTCCCAGCGCACGTTGTACTCGACGTTCGGCGTGGTCACGACGACGCTCCGGGGTCTGGCCGCCCCGAAGACCGCGTACTCCAGCGCCGGCAGTCTCACCGGATCCACATGCTCGACGACCTCGCTCAGCACCGCCGCGTCATATCCCTTGAGCCTGCTGTCGGTGTACGCCAGCGACCCCTGGACGAGCCGTACGCGCTCCGACTGCCGCTCGGACATCCGGTCCAGCCGCAACCGACGGTGCGCCTCGTGCAGCGCCCGCATGGAGACATCCACCCCGACGATCTCGGTGAACTGCCGCTCCTTGAGCAGCGCACCGACCAACTGCCCCTGTCCGCAGCCCAGATCGAGTACCCGCGCCGCCTTGGCCGCATGCAACTCCTCCAGGATCGCCTCCCGCCGTTGTACGGCGAGCGGTACCGGTTTCTGCTCGGTGTCCACCTCCTCGTCCACCGCGTTGTCGATCTCCTCACCGTCCGCGTCGTCCGCCTCGGCGAGCCGTGCCAGCGCCAGCCGTTCAATGGCCTGGCGCGTCAGCGCCTCGCGCCGCGCGAGATAGCGGCCGACGATCACCCGCTGCTGGGGGTGATCCTCCAGCCAGCCCTCGCCGGCCCGCAGCAGCTTGTCGACCTCATCGGGCGCGACCCAGTAGTGCTTGGCGTCGTCCAGGACCGGCAGCAGCACATACAGATGCCGCAGCGCCTCGGCGAGCCTGCACTCCCCCTCCAGGACGAGCCGTACGTAGCGCGAGTCGCCCCACTCCGGGAACGTCTCGTCCAGCGGCAACGGCTCGGCCACCACCGTCCAGCCCAGTGGCTCGAAGAGCCCCCGCACCAGCTCGGCGCCGCCCCGGGCGGGCAGCACCGGCACCTCGATCCGCAACGGCATCGCCCGCTCGGTCAGCTCCGGCCGCGCCTTGCACTGCCCCTTCATCGCGCTGGAGAAGACGCCGCGCAGCGCCACCGCCAGCAGCGAAGACGCCGCGTACGGTCGGTCGTTGACGTACTGCCCGAGCGCCGAATCCGGTGCGCCACCACGGCCCTTGCCCTGACCCCGGCGGACCAGGGCGATGGGATCGACCTCCAGCAGCAGCGCCGCCGTGCACCGTTGCGCGTCGGCCTCTGGGTAGAGAACGTGCGCGACGCCGTACGCCGTCGAGAACTGCTGGGCGTTGTCGGGATGCTTATGCAGCAGAAATCCGAGGTCGGTCGCGGGACGGTCGGCGCTGCCGGTGGTGGTTATCGTCAAGAACACGCGTCCGAGTATGGACTCACATGCTCCGATCCCCCACCCGTTTTCCGGCAGTGCCCGCCCGTGACCGGACCCGGAATCCGCGGTCAGCTCAGCTGCGACTGCACCTGCGCGGAGATCAACTCCAGGTGATCCAGGTCGTCGAGGTCCAGCATCTGCAGATAGACCCGGGACGCGCCGACGGCGGCATACCGGCCGATCTTGTCGACGACCTCGGCGGGCGTGCCCGCGAGGCCGTTGGCCTTCAGTTCATCCACCTCCCGTCCGATGGCCGCGGCTCGCCGCGCCACCTCGGCGTCGTCCTTGCCGACGCAGGCCACAAGGGCGTTGGAGTACACCAGGTCGTCTCCCTTGCGCCCGGCGGCCTCCGCGGCCGCCCGCACCCGTCCGAACTGGCGCTCAGTGTCTTCGAGCGAGGCGAAGGGAATGTTGAACTCGTCGGCGTACTGAGCCGCCAGCTGCGGCGTACGCGTCGCGCCGTGCCCGCCGACCAGCACCGGCACCTTGCCCTGGGCGGGCTTGGGCAGTGCGGGCGACTTCTCCAGCTGGTAGTGCTTGCCGTCGTAGGAGAACTCCTTTCCTTCCTCGGTGGCCCACAGGCCGGTGATGATCGCCAACTGCTCTTCGAGCCGCGCGAACTTCTCCTTGGGGAACGGAATGCCGTACGCCTTGTGCTCTTCCTCGAACCACCCCGCACCCAGGCCGAGTTCGACCCGGCCGCCGGACATCTGGTCTACCTGCGCCACCTGGATGGCCAGCACACCCGGCAGGCGGAAGGTGCCCGCCGTCATGAGGGTGCCGAGGCGGATGCGCTTGGTCTCGCGGGCCAGTCCCGCCAGCGTGATCCAGGCGTCCGTCGGGCCGGGCAGTCCGTCGGCATTGCCCATCCGCAGGTAGTGGTCGGACCGGAAGAATGCGTCGAAGCCGAGATCCTCGGTGGCTTTGGCGACCGTAAGAAGGGTGTCGTAGGAGGCCCCTTGCTGGGGCTCCGTGAAGATTCGTAGGTCCATACCTCCATCCTGCACGCTGGACGGCGAGCCAACCGTCAGAGCGTGTCGATCACTGGGTCGGGTCACCGCAGCCGGAGCGGGCCGGCCGACGACGATGATGACGGCGCCAGGCGTGGTCGCGAGAGCGGTTGCTGCGGAAGCCGGAATGGCCGGCGCAGTGGCCGTGGCGGCTGCGGTAGCGGAGACGGGCGGGGCCGCCTCGGGCATGGGCGCGTGGGCACTACGGAACGAGGATGGCAACGACCGGCGCGCCTTTACCGGAAGGCATCTTGGACGGGCGTGGTCCGGGCAGGCCCGTCGGGTGTGTCGGATGTCAGGCGAGGTTCCGTTCGCGCGCCTCTAGTTTTTCCAGTATTCCGGCCACGTGGTCTCTCGACTCATCGGCCGTGTCCATGGCCTCGACGCAGGTCCAGTACGCCCCCTCCTCGTCTGCCGACGACACCACACTCACCAGTGCCTCGCACACCTCTTGCAGTAGTTGACACAGGCCGGTCAACGCGGCCTTGACATCGCGCACTTCGGACAGCTGGGCGGCCCGCAGCCCGCCAGTGGTCGGCGCCTGGCACAGCAGTCCCCCGCTGAACCGCCCGCCCGCGTCGCCCAAACCTCGAGCCCTGGACCGCACTTCATACGGCCCCGCTATCGCGAGATGGCTGCCTATCGCTTCGGCCAAGACTTGTGCCTGCCACGCCTCGACAACCACGTCCTGAATCGTGCTCGCCTGCGCCAGGCAGCGCCGACTGGCCGCGATGATCCGCACCGCGTCCATCCGCGCCCCCTCCCTTCACTGTCACTCGCCTTCACCCCGCACTCTTTCCACTACCCAGAGTGAGGGTGAACACCCAAAAACGCCAGAGGATTTCGCAAATCTGTGGACAAGCAAGGCGTTGTGGAAAGATCGATGACTCCGAAGAGTGACGATCGGTGCGCCCGGCTCCGCTCCTCCCCCTCGGGCCCCTCTGAACCCGCGAACAACACTGCCATCACAAGGCACTTGAATCTTCGACGACACTCCTGTCACACCGATCAACGTGATGCTCGTTGATCGCCTCCCGGCACGCGGCCGGGAGGCAGGGAAAGGAGTGAGGAGAGGAGAAGGGACGGCCCCTTCACTTCCCGCCCTCTCGCCCCTCGCTCCCCTGCGGCCGGTCCGGTCCGTCCTGCCGCGCCGGGCGGACCGGCGGAAAGCGCGACTCATTGCGCTCGATCTTCGCGGCAAGCGCCGTCAGCGCATCGATCCCCAGCGCCTCGCAGAACTGCAGAAGATAGGCCAGCACATCGGCGACCTCGTCCTCGACCCGGCCGGCCGCCTTCGGATCGGACATCACCTGCGCCGACTCCTCCGGCGTCAACCACTGGAAGATCTCGACGAGTTCGGCGGCCTCGACGCTGAGCGCCGCGGCCAGGTTCTTGGGCGTGTGGTACTGCTGCCAGTCCCGGGCGGCCGCGAATTCGGCCAGCCGTTGCTGGAGGGCATGAAGATCGTCACTCATGCCCCTAGGTGTAGCACCTGCACGCCGGGCAGCCCCTCGGCGACCGATGGGTCCCCCACCGCCCCCAGCAGCCGGACATGCCCGCGCTCGGCCATCCGTACGGCCAGCGACAGCAGCTCCCGCGCCTGCCGACGGTCCATACAGCGGTCGAGCCCGTCCGCCATGACCGTCAGCTGCTGATGGGCGGACGGGATCTCCCCCGCCGGATCCATCTCCAGCACCCCGGGCCCGGTGAGCAGGACCAACGCCAGCGCGAGAAACCGCATCTCACCGTCACCGAGCTGTTCGACGGGCATCATCCCGAGCGCGCCCCGGTCGACCAGAGCCTGCATCCCGGCAGCCGCAGGCACCTCCCGCGCCCCGCCCGCAGGGCGAGCCGTCCGCGTCGCCACTCCGCCCTGCGCACCCCGCCCCGCCTGCCCGCCGCCCGACGAATCCGGGGCCGCCGCACGCCCGGACGGCTGCTCCCCGGCCGCCCCGGCCCCGGCCCTCGCACCGGCCCCGTCGTCGGAGCCGCTCGCCTCTCGCGGCACCGCGTGCAGCCCCTCGACGGGCCCCGTGCAGGCGTCCCGTACCGCCGCCACCAGGAGTGCATGCCGCCGTGTGCACTCACGGCTCGTACGCTCCAGCACCGCCGCGAGGTTCTCGCAGGACGACCGCAGCCGCCCCTCGTCGGGCTCGCCGCCCCCGTCCCGGCCCCAGCCGCCGGCCGCCCTGCCCCGGCCCCCCGTCCGCTCCCGGGCCTTCGCGCCCCCGCTCCCCGCGCCCACCGTCGCCTTTGCCGCCTCTGGTTCCGGGGGCGTTCCCCTCCCCGTCTCCCGCATGGCCTCCGGCCGCGGATCGCACACGAAGGCGGACCGCAGGGCGACCACGACCTGCTCCGCCGCGGCCAGGACCAGTCGCTGTCCGGCCGTCTTGCCCGCGACGCGCAGCGGGAGGAGGGAGGTGCCCAGCCGGTCATCGGGCAGCGGCGCACGGGTGACGGGTGTCGCACCGGCCGTATGCCAGGCCGCCTGCACGGCGCGGCGGGCCGGGTCGGTGAGCGCCGTGGTGAGCAGCGTCTCACCGCCACCGGTCAACCGCTCGCCGACGATGCGGAGTTCGGGTTCGGCCTGAACGGCGAGATCGAGGCTGACGGGACCGGCCGGACCGTCGACCGTGCAGCCGATGCGGAAGCCGCGCCGTCCCTGTTCGTCGGGGCGTGCCCCCGCCGGAATGCACGCCGACGCGCCACCGGCCACCGCCCCCATCGCGTGCGCCAGGAGCTCTCCGCTGCCGAGCCGGGAGAGGATCTCGTACGCCTGCAACGCACTGGACTTGCCGCTGCCGCTCTCGCCGGTCAGCAGCGTCAGCGGGCCGATCGGCAGGGTGACGCCGCGATGGGTCTTGAAGGCGGAGAGCCGTAACTCGGTGACCGCCGGTCGTGCACTGTCAGTGTTCATACCGGGACGCTATGCAGCGGACCGGACGGAGAACCGTTACGCCCAACAGCTCTTCCTACGAACGGGGGACAGCTCCGGCGCGCGGTTCGGCAACCTCGGTACCGATCGGGGCGAGCAGGAAGACATTGGTGTCGACGCGGTGCATCCCGCTGCCGAGACCGAAGACGACACCACTGGAGAAGTCCAGGATGCGCTTGGCGACATCGGTGTCGGCGCTGCTGAGGTCCAGCAGGACCGGGATCTGCGCCATGAGGTACTCGGCGACCTCACGCGCGTCCGCGAACGTCTGGACACGGATGACCATGAACCGCCGTTTCTCCTCGGTCGGTTCGTCGTCGGGGAGGGCGCGGTGGTCGGGCCAGGACGGCCACTCACTGCTGCTGCGGAGCGGGACGACCTCGGCGAGCCCTTCCCACTGCTCGTCGGTGGCATCGGGGCCGTTCACCGAATCACCTCACTCAGAGGGTCGCTGGCTTTCTGCGGTATCTGCATCGCGCGAATTCTAGCGATAAACATACAAAGCTGGCCGGATGCGACACACGCGGCGTCACATCCCTGCCCCATCCTGCACCATGGCCCCTGACCTGTGCGGACAGCCTCGGCAGATCGTGCGTCGAGTTTCTGTGTGCCTGTTCATCCGCACTCGTGAGGGGAAGGGGTTCCGGCACACCTCCGCCCACGCGGCACAGGTCCTGCGCCGCCCGTGCAACCATCGAAAGCCCTTCGGTGTTTTTGTGAATGATGGACGAGACAGCCGAGCCACTCTGCGAACGCCTGGCGACGGATCTGGACGACGGTTTCACGGAACTGGTCCGGGTCCACGCCTCAGCGGTCCATGCCTTCTTGCTCCGGGTGACGGGAAACGCCACGGAGGCGGACGACCTGGGCCAGGAGACATTCCTGCGTGCTTACACGGCGCTGCAGGGGTACTCCGCGGAACGGCGCCGTGCGCTGCGTCCCCGTGCGTGGCTGATGACGATCGCCGCGAACGTGTGGCGCAACCATGTGCGCACCTGCATCCGCAGGCCCGTCGCCACCACTCGGGTGGAGGACTCCTGCGAGAGCTGGCCGGCCGAGGGGCCGGGGCCGCAGGAGCGGGCGGACACGGCCGCCGACCGGGCGCTGCTGGTCGCGGCGCTCGCTCGATTACCCGAGCGGGCCCGGGTGGCGGTGGTGCTGCGGCATGTCGTCGGGATGAGCTACGCCGAAGTGGCCGAGGTGCAGGGATGCCCGGTCGGGACGGTCAAGGCTCAGGTGTCGAGAGGGCTCGGCACACTGCGTGAATTGCTGGAACCAGAAGTCGCGTTGCTGAGGGAGGTGACGATGTGAACCGAGGTGGAGAATGGGCCACGCAGCCGGAGGGCGACGTGGAAGCCGCCCTGGCGGAGCTTGCCGGTCCGGCTCCGGGTGACTTCGCCGCGCGGGTGCTGCAACGGGTGGGAATCCCGAGGGACCGGTACGACATGTATCTGCACCTCGACGCGCCCGCCGGCGGGCTGTACGTCGCATACGGGGCGCAAGCCGTGACCGGAGCCGCGCTGGGCAGAACTCTGCCCGGACCCCAGGCGTTCGAGGAGGCGCACCTCGCCCGCACGGGACGGAGCGCGATCCCCACGACGCGGCCCCTGCCGGGGCTGCGGACCGCGCTGCGCACCGGGCGTGCCAAGAGCCTGCGGATCGATCTGCCGGAGCTCACCGAAGCGGAGCGGGCCGCGCTCGATGCGGTACGCACCATTCCACGCGGGCAGTTGCGGCCGCTCGCCTGGGTCGCGCGGGAGGCCGCGCTCCTTGACAATGCCGCGGTCACCGAGGCCCTGCTGGTCAATCCGGTGCCACTGCTGATCCCCTGCCACCGGGTCACGTTCGACGACGGCGGGCCGTGCGATCTGCGGTACGGCCCCATAGCGGGCGCGGCGCTGCGCAGCGCCGAGGGCATCGACGAGGAGTTGGTGGGGCTGTCGCGTTCGGGGACGGTGCTCCTCGGCAGTGACACCACACGGATCTACTGCCATCCCACGTGTGCCCACGCACGGCGGATCACCCGGCCCCATCAGGTGCCGTTCCGCTCGGCACGGGCCGCCCGCGAGGCGGGATACCGCGCCTGCAAGAGCTGCCGGCCGATAGCGGCGTGAGGCGCACGGCGGAGTGAGGTCCGCCGCGGAGTGAGGCCGGTCGCGGCGTGAGGTCCCTGGCGCCGGGCGGGAAACAGCGGCGTGCCGAAAGCCGCGGAACAAGGGACAGCCAGCCATGTCACCCAGCCGGGAGGAAGACGTCATGCATGCCAGGAGCCGCAGCGCAGCGAACGAAGTGGTGGGCGCCGTGGTCGTCGCGGAGCACCACACACCGATCGGGCGTCTGGCGCTCGCCGCCACCGATGAAGCCCTGCTCTACTGCGGCTTCTTCCCACCGGACGCCGTACGGCAGCGGCTCACGGCGGGTGCCCGGGAGTGCGTGGAAGAGGTCGGGGCCAGCCCCGGGCAGCTGGCGGTGATGGGCGAGACGCGCGGTCAGCTCGATGACTTCCTTGCGGGGAAGCGGCGCGCGTTCTCCGTTCCGCTGGACCCGAGTCTGGCCACTCCGTTCAGCAAGGAGGTCGTGCTGGCGGTCGCGGAGCACGTCCCGTACGGCGGGACGGCCACCTACGGGGAGCTCGCCGCCGCGGTGCACCGGCCCGGCTCCGCGCGGGCGGTGGGCAAGGCCCTGGGGGCGAACCCGCTGTGCGTCGTCCTGCCGTGCCACCGGGTCCTCGGTGCCTCGGGCCGGCCGACCGGATACGCGGGCGGTGTCCAGGCCAAGCGCTTCCTTCTCGACCTGGAATGTCAGGGCTGAGTGGGCGATGCGGCCACTCACCCGCCGAGCCCCAGTCGTACGGCGAACCCGATGAACACGGTCCCCACCACGGCCTCGACCACGCGCGCCGCGCCGGCGCCCGCGTCGGGCCGGCGCGCGGCCACCCGGCGGCGCAGCAGGTACACGGCGCCGCTCAGCAAGGCCAGCCACAGCGCCGCCAGCGACAAATGGACGGCGGCCAGCAGCGCGATGGTGCGCGCCGGGGGTGCCCCGGGCGGCACGAACTGCGGCAGGAACGCCAGCAGGAACAGTCCGACCTTGGGGTTGGCGCCGGTGCACAGCAGCCCCTGCAGCCAGCAGCGCCGCAGGGACACCGGGGACGGGCGGCCGGCGTCGGTGCCCGGCTTGTCGTCCGGCGGATGCGGGCGGCGCAGCGCGGACCGCAGGGCCCGTACGCCCCACAGCAGCATGACGGCCGCACCGCACCACCGGACGGCGGCGAACAGCTCGGGCCGGCCGGCCAGCACGAGGGACACCCCGCTGATGGCGAGCGCCGCATGGGCGGCCCCTGCCGTGAGCATGCCGGCCGCGGCGGCGAGCGCGGGAGCGCGCCGCCCGGTCCGCAGCACCAGCTGGGTGACCAGCGCCGCGTCGGGCCCCGGAGTGGTGATCACCAGAAGTGAGCTGCCCAGGAACCACCCGCTGATCATGGGCGGCTCCCGCGGCGCTGTGCAGCGCGGGCCCCTGGGGGCGGTGGACTCATGCCGCGTCCGCCTCCGGGTCCACGGTCAGCAGCGACTCGATCCGCCGGACCTCGGCATGATCGGCGTCGAGCTGGGCCGGGTCCTCGTGGGCGAGTACGGCGAAGCCGAGCGACAGGGTGCCCAGCAGGTCCTTGGTCGGGGCGATCCGGTCCCCGTTGCGGACCGGCACGGCCGAGACATGATGGCTTTTCACCTCCTCTATGGCATCGAGGACTTCGGCATTGCGGACCACGCCGGAGGACCGGCTGATCAGGAACACCACGCGCACCCGCCGGCGCAGCTCGTAACCGGCCGGCACGGGGCGACGGCCGGTGAAGTACGCCACCGCCCGGTCGACCTGGCTGTCTCCGGTCGCGGCGCGACAGAAGCGGGGGTGGCCGCCGCCGTGCGGCCGGGCGTTGACCTCGATCAGCCGCGGCCCGTCGGCGGTCATCATCACCTCGACATGCGCGGCTCCCCACCGGAAGCCGACCGCGTCCAGCACTCCCCGGGTGTAGCGGACCAGCTCCGGCACCTCGGGGCGGTCCTCGGGGACCCAGTCCATGGACTCGTACACCGCCATCTGCCCGCCGCTGTCGACCTTGCGGTAGCGGCACACATCCGTGACGGTGTGGGTGCCCTCGTGGCTGAAGACATCCACGACGTACTCGGTGCCGGTCGCATACTCCTGCACGAGCATCTGGTCGTTGCGGATCCCCCACTGGTTCAGCTGCCCGAGCTGGGCCTCGAACTCCTGACGCCAGCCGTGCCCGCCGGCGATCCGGGTCACACCGTCGGTGCTTGCGCTCTTCGGCGGTTTGACCACCAGGTCGTGGCCGGTAAGTCCCTCTTCGGCGAGCCAGGCGGCGACCTCGTCCGGATCGTCGGTGCACAGCTGCCGCAGCACCGGAAGGCCGGCCGCGGCAACGGCCTGCGACATCGCGTACTTGTGGCGCCGGGCCGGTGCCAGGGCCGGGACGTTCGCCACCTCGGGTACGACCTGGGCCGCCAGCCGGTCGGCGAGCTCCACGCCGATCTCGGCACCCGGCAGGACGCACCGCGGCCGCATCGCCCGCAGCCGGTCAGTCAGCGCCGCCTCGTCCCCGTCCCAGGTCAGGATCTCGTCGAAGTCCTCGGGGCGGAAGGACCCGGCGTAGGCCGGCGGGATCTGCGGATACGAGACGACCGCCACCGTCGGCACGCCTGCCGCACGGAAGGCCGGGGCGTACAGGCCTCCGGAGGAGAACGGATCGACGATGGCGGCGGGGCTGCCGGAAGGATACGGAGACACAGCTGCTGTTCCTTGTCCGCTCGGTGGATGGAGGGCTCGGGGTGCGGGTCGGCCGGCCGCGGCCGGGACCGTAGGGGCCCCGGCCGCACCGCGCGGTCAGCCCGCCAGGTCCGCCGACAGCGGGCGGTGCCCGATGCTGACCTCGGCCTCGGGCAGGCCGGGGAAGACCGCGGTGACGGTGTCGCCGCTGCGTACGGCGGGAACTTCCTGCCGCAGCCGGGTCAGCGACGTCTTGCGCTCGTGCCACGGGCACACCAGCCGGTTGCCCTCGGGGGCCAGTTCGGCCAGGTGCAGCGGGCCGCCGCGGTGCGGGCAGCGGGCCCGCATCACGAAGGAGCCCTCGTCGGTCCGCGCATACACATACGGTTCGCCGGCCACCACCGCGCAGTTGCCCCGGCCGGCCACGGAGAACGTCACTACATGCACTTCTTGTAGTCCCCCACCGAGTGGATCTGATAGACGCACTCCTCGGACTCGATGATCGCCCCGTGCAGCCGGTTGCGCTGGATGACGGTGCCTTCGCCCGCCTCGAGGATCTGGTGCGAGTCGAAGCCGGAGACGAACTTCATCGTGCCGGACACGATGTGGCACAGCTCGTCGCCGTCATGGCAGTGGGTGTTGGACAGTTCGCCGTACGGCTCGACGATGTCGGCAACCGGGGCGGTGACACGGCCGCTCGAGAGTGCGTCCCACACCGGCGCGTGCAGCTTCTTGAACTCGGGGCCGTTGTCCATCCAGGCGATCTGGGTGGCGAAGTCCTCGTCGGCGAGCTCCTGGATGCGGCGGTACTCCTCGATGCCACGGACGATCTCCGGGATGATCTGCTCGCCGTGCTCCGCGACCAGCGGGCGGATCAGCTTCTCCAGCGCCATCCGGCCGTGGTGCTGGTCGATGTGCACGTGCTCGGTGAAGTACTGGGTGTCGGCGCGGTCGCCGAAGACGTCCTTGAGCAGTGCGGTGGCCCGGCGGCAGAAGTCCACCAGCGTGGCCTCGGTGTAGTAGAGCGCGCCCACGTAACGGAAGAACAGTTCGTGGTTCTTGCCGAGGTAGTGGAAGTAGTTGTTCATCAGCAGGCTGCTGTTGAGGTAGTACTGCCAGTACCGGTGGACATCCGTCTCGAGTCCGACCGACTCCAGGGTGCGCTCGAAGAGCTGGCTGTGCTTGGTGTCGTGGACTCCGTAGCCGTACTCATCGATGATGATCTTGAACCACTCGGACTGGGCCGCGCCGTAGTAGCCGAGGACGTTGCGGATCATCGGTGAGGCCTCGGAGAGGAAGTCCGGGGCGAACTGGATGAGCCACATGCGGGCCGCGCGCTCGCGGTCGGTGGAGCCGGCGATGGCCTTTTCGGAGAGCGAAGGCCCGGCCGGTTCATGGGCGTTGAGCGACTCCAGGTAGGTTTCCAGGCTCTCGGCGGTCCACTTCCCGGAGGTCTCGACCTCCTTGTCGAGGAAGCCGAAGGCGTACCGCTCCAGGGCGGGCCGGATCACCTCGCCGAGAACCCGGTTGGTCGGGCTGTAGAAGCGCTTGAAGTCCTCCCACTTGCCCTCACCCTTCAGGCCGCCCTTGGGCAGGAAGACCAGGTCGGCCTCGTAGATGCTGGTCAGCAGGCGCTGCACGGCCAGGCTGCTGTAGTCCAGTATCTCGTCGCGGCCCGGGACCCGGTCGAGGTCCAGGTGCCGCAGCACCTGCGGGCGCAGCTGGCGCCGGTAGGGGTTGTCGCTGTTCTGCCACTCCTCGTTGTCGAGGTAGATGGGGTTGCTGGCGTAACGGACGACCGCGTCGCGCAGTTCCTGGCCGTGCAGCTCGAACGGTTCATAGGGGAACGGAGTGTGGCTCATCGGATCAGGTCGGCCTTCCTGTGAGATGGGTGCGGATGCTCAGCGTGCGGAGAGGCTGTAGTCCGTCCAGTGCAGCTCCACGTCCAGCAGGTCTCCCGGGCTGACGGGGACCGGCTTGTCGAACGGGATCAGCGCCTGCATCCAGTGGGACCCGACGTTGTCGGGAGAGTTGCGCAGTACGACTCCGGACCCGAGGTCCAGTTCGAACCAGGCGACCAGCGCGGTGGCCGGCCCCGCGGCGGTGGCGGGCACCCGGATCACCCGGCTCCCGGCCTCCAGCGGGTCGGTGAGCAGATCGAAGTCGAGCAGCTCGACGGGGCCGGAGAGGACCTCGTGCGGCCAAGTGTGCAGCCGTACGGGGAAATGGCCGCGGGTGGCGGCCATGTTCATCAGCGATACGTCGAATCCGCCGGCGTTGCCCACCCGGTTGAGGCCGTCGGCCACCTCGCTGTGGACGAGCTGGCCGTACACCCGCGCCGCGCCGGGGATCAGGACTCCGCCGGGGGCGAGGAGGTGCGTACGGGCATGGCGCATCGTGGGCAGCAGACCTTCGCCGATCAGTCCGCAGTCGACGATCTCGGAGATGAGGACATCGACCGGGCGCTCCAGGTCGCCGCCCATCTCCAGGTGGGTGGAGCGCTTGTTGACGACGGTGATGACATCGGACATCCCGTGCTCGGCGATGATCTGACGGGCTATCTCGGCGAGCAGCGGGTTCTCTTCGCAGGTGACGACCCGTCCGGCGCCGGCGCGGGCGGCGGCCATGGCCAGCAGGCCGGTGCCGGTGCCGATGTCGAGGACATGGGCGCCGGCCGGGATGCGGCGCTCCAGCGCCACGATGAGGGCGTCGTTGCGTTCGGTGTCGTTGAGCATGGCGAAGTGCCAGCGCGGGATCGTACGGGCGGCGATCTCGGCGAAGGCCGCGGAGTGCGGGGACAGGCTCTCGCGGGGCCGGGCCATGGCGTCGACCGTGGCGGTCACCAGCCGGTTCAGCTCCTGCGCCTGTGTCTGCAACGAGGCGAGCGCGAGACGCAGCCCCGGAGACGCGTCGAGGTCGAGCGCGGTGAATTCCTCGTCCCGGAATTCCGTATTCCCGTTGGTCAGGGAGTTGGCGGAAATACTCATGGCAGTGTGTGCACGCTCCTCCGGAATGAATTTCCGAATTGACGGCCGCTGGGGTGTGTATTGCCCATGGGGGCGAAGCGGGTCGTTCTCATCCTCAGGACACCATCCGCCGCGGGGGCCGGGCAAGGAACCTTTCGGAGTGCGGTCCTACTGCGGTACTTGGAGATTTCATGAAGGGCGGTGTGCGGGATTTGATGGAACTCCCTGCTGGTTACTCACGCGCACATGACCGTTCACTGATCGCTCATGTGCAATCAATCGGCCGGGCCATCACAAAAGAAATGGCGGCCTTGGGATTTCGGGCAGGCGTCATCCCGGCGCGCCGCCATGGGGCGTCGAACCGGGATGACGGGCAGGCGAATTCACCTGCCGGAAGAGGCGCCGGCCGGGTGCGGGCCGGCCTTGCTCAGTCGGCCCGGCCCAGGGCCACCGTATGGGCCGCCATGGCCAGGAGGGAGAGCGTGATGTGCCTGTACCAGGCGGTCCAGGTGCGGATCTCGTGCCGGTCGAGCCCGGTGTGCAGCCGGGCCGCGTCCAGGTGGCGCCGCGCCTGGCAGCGGGCGGATGCGGCCGTCACCATGACGTGGCCGCTGGTGCCCCGCGGGGCGTGCACCAGATAGCACTCGGTCCGCGGTGCGTCCGGGCGGCGGTGCAGCAGCAGTGAGCGGGCGAAGCCGTCGCGGAGGGTTTCCGCGGAACCCCAGTGCGAGGCGTCCGGCACCGTCAGCCGGGCCCATCGGCCGGGTGCGGCGCCGGACTCGCCCGGGGCTCCGGGCGACGGCCACCAGCGCTGCTTGGGGATGGCGGTGGTGACCGAGGCGGCGCCGAGCCGCCTGGCCGGCACGGCGAACACGTAGCCGATACCTGTCTCCTCCAGCCAGCGGCGCAGCGCCTCGTCCTGGCCGTAGTCCTGTCCGCCGCACACCCATTGGAAGGGTACGGACGAGTCCAGGGCGCGCTCGATCATCGTCCGGGCCAGCTCGGGTTTGGTCCGGTACGCGAGGCGCTCCTGGGGGACGCCGGCCTTGATGCAGCGTTGCGGATCGTCGGTCCAGGACTCCGGCAGCAGCAGTTCACGGTCCATCAGAGCGTCGCCGTGCGGGGAGATGTAGGCGGTCATGACCGCGGTCTGGCAGTTCTCGACGCGGCGGGTGAGTTCGGTGTACTGGCGGGCGGCGGCGACGGTCTTGGCGCCTTTCTTCAGGGCGTCCGTCTGCCCGAGGACGAGCATCGCCCCCGGATGGCCCAGGTTTTCCGAGAGGTAGCCGCGGACGGTGGCCTGGACCGCATCGGCATCCCACCGGGCGCGGGTGAGCAGTCGTTGCATCCGCCAGGGGGATGAGTCCCCGACCCGCTGGGCGAGCTGCCAGGTGTTGCTCCGTCCGCCGTCGGCGAGCAGGCCCAAGGCGTACTGCATGGCCTGCGCCCGTGGTTCGGGGCGGGCGAACAGCGGGCCGATCCGCTCCCCCAACTCGGCCAGGACCGCATTCAGTTGACTCCCGTCGGCGCGGGGACTCCGCCGCCCGACAGCGGCGGGCGGCTCCCAGCCGGTGTCCGCGGGCAGCGGGTCCGGCAGCCGGGCGGCGGCCGCCTCGGCGGGCGCGGGTTTTCGGACGGACTCCGTGGTGGATATTGCGGTCGGTAACACGGTATCCGGCAGTCTGGTAGCGCACTCGGTAACGATCACTAGAGCTCCTCCGTCGGGCGCACGGCCGTATGACCGCACGCCTGCTCTGGCGCGGTACGTGCTTCATTCCAGGTGGGGTGAATAACGATCAGCGGGCAGCAAGAAAGCGGACAGACGCCTTCCGGTATCCGCGGGCGGGCATGTTCGGTCACCCAAACCCCGGCAACTCCGGCCCAGTCCGTCGCGAACCCCCCGCTGCTTCAAATGGCCCGGTCGGCGACGGAAACAAACTATTCAGTCAGTTTGTTTCTTGATCGCCCGAAGCATGCCCCCCGCACACTTTTCGGACCAACCCCAGCGAACCTCACGTCCTGAATGCTCGGCAACTAAAAGATAGGTAAAGGAAAATTAAAGCACGAGTCATGGAAAGAGATCTTCAGGGGCCAAGTGGTGCAACATACCTGCAGGTAGGCGCACCGTCGACGGCTCAGCGGGCCGAGATATGCCCGGATCGGAGAAATGATCCCGTCGGTTTGTTTGACTCGAATGCCGTTCCTGAAGCAGGCCCTCCGCAACCTTCTGGGGCGCTGCGGTGTTCCAGAGGCGTAGGGCGGAGAATTGACGGCAGCGATCAACGGTGGGGCATGCGGGACCCCACCTCAGGAAACACCCTGGAAAGCTCTTTCCGGGTGACCGCGCGGGCCATCAGTGGCGCGGAGTGAATCCAGCCATATTCCATGGGCCGTACGGCGGGGAATCGGACGGCGGACATGCAGAAAAGGCCCGGCCCCCTGGAGGCCGGGAGCCGTCCAGGGGGCCGGGAGATCACGGCGGGAGATCGCGGCAGGAGATCGCCAAAGTAGATCAAGCCGGTGGATCAGCCCGATAGATCAGGCCGGCTGATGGCTCGCCAGGGAGCTTTCGACGTCGTAACCGTGAAGCCAGTCCTGCCGTTCCGGCGCGGGAGTGCCCATCGCCGCATCGCGCTCGTGCTGCGCCTCGCCGTCCGCCAGGTGGAACGCCGTGCTGTTGCCCCGGGAACGCTCCTGCACCAGCGTGGTCCGCGGCCTGCGCAGCGACTCGTAGCGCTGCAGTGCCGCGGGGAATTCCCCGGGGGCGGCGTCCCGTAGACAGGCCGCCAGGGCCACGGCATCCTCGATCGCCTGGTTGGCGCCCTGGCCCATGAACGGCAGCATCGGATGCGCCGAGTCGCCCAGCAGCGTGACGCGGCCGGTGCTCCACCGCTCGATGGGGTCGCGGTCGTGCAGCGCCCACAGGCTCACCTCGTCCGCCGCGCCGATGACCGACGTGACATCCGCGCACCACCCCTCGTAGGCCGCGGCCACGTCCTGCACCCGGCCCCGGCGCGACCACGACTCGTCACCGGAGCCGCTGGTGGGCACCGTCGCCACGAAGTTGACCAACCGCCCGCCCGCCACCGGATAGCAGACGAAATGCCGTCCCGGCCCCAGCCACAACTGCACCCGGGGCTCCGCCACCAGCGCGGGTATGCGCCGGCTGTCGACCAGCCCCCGGTAGACGGACTGGCCGGAGAACCGCGGCCGGTCGGCCACCAGAGCCTGGCGCAGTACGGAGTGGATGCCGTCGGCGCCGACGACCGCGTCCGCCACGGCCTCCGCGCCGTCCGCGAACCGCAGCACGACCTCGTCCGGGCCCTCCTCGGCCACGGTGCACCGGGCGTCCAGCCGCACCATGCCCGGCGGCAGCGCATCGACCAGCGCCCGGTGCAGATCGGCCCGGTGCATGGCGAAGTACGGAGCGCCGTACCGCTTCTCGCAGTGCTCCCCCAGGAGCCCGCGGCTGATCACCGATCCGTCGGCCCAGCGCCGGAACTCCATGGCCGCAGGCACCACGGCCGACGCGCGCAGCGCGGACTCCAGCCCGAGGCGGTGCAGCAGCCTGGTCGCGCTCGGCGCCAGCTGCAGGCCCGCTCCCACCTCCGCCAACCGGGGCGCCTGTTCGTACACCTGGCACTCCAGCCCGGCCCGGTGCAGCGCGAGCGCGAGCGTCAGACCCGCCAGCCCTCCTCCGACCACAGCGATGCGCGGCGGCGTGTCCTGCCTCATCGGCCCCTCCTCTACAGGCGCGGTGCCCCTTCAGGCACGGTCAACCGCAGAACACCGAAGAGCCCAACTCGGTTGCGTTCTCGGGGAAATTGGCCTCCCCGGGCGGCGAAGTACCGCTGTAGCCGCCAACTTCTTCTCCATTCGGCGCCGGAGCCCCGAGGATGTTGCTCCGGGCGCCGCCGGGACATAAGAATCTGTATCCGGCGGGAACGTACACGGGCTGAAGCCGGAGCGCTCCAAAATGCATTCATCCCGGCCTGCGTCGGCCCGTTTCCCAAGAGTTCATCATTCTCCGGGTCTTTATCAATCCGCAGTTGCGACTGACGGTTCCCGTATCACCCGTGCTTACGGAGGGTGCTGTGCCCCTACTACCTCTGAGCGGTAAATCGCTGCGCCTTACCCGACTTTCAAGGCCCGGCGACGGAAAATTTCTCATCGTACCCATGGACCATTCCGTGGCCGACGGCCCCATCGCCGACGCCGCCGGGTTCAGCCGGATCGTCGGTGACGTGGTGACCGCCGGTGCCGACGCCATCGTCGTGCACAAGGGGCGCGCCCGGACCATCGAACCGGCCCTGCTGAACGGCGCCGCCCTGATCGTCCACCTCAGCGCCAGCACTCCGCACGCACCCGACGGCGACGCCAAGGTCCTCGTCGGCGGCGTCGAAGAAGCGGTACGCGCCGGGGCGGACGCGGTCAGCGTGCACATCAACATCGGCTCGGACACCGAGCGGCGCCAACTCGCCGACCTCGGTGCGGTCGCCGCAGGCTGCGAACGCTGGGGCATGCCGCTGCTGGCGATGATGTACGCACGCGGGCCGCGCATCCAGGACCCCCGCGACCCCGCACTCCTCGCGCATGTCGTGAGCATCGCCGTCGACCTCGGGGCCGACCTGGTGAAGACCGTCGCGGCGGGCACGGCGGAGGACATGGCAGGCATCGTCGCCAAGACGCCGGTCCCGGTTGTCGTGGCCGGCGGCGCGGCCGACAGCCGTGGCCTCACCGAATTCGCCCACTTCGCGATGGACGCCGGCTGCCGCGGACTCGCCGTCGGCCGCCGGGTGTTCCACAGCCCCGACCCCGCGGAGGCGGTACGCGCACTGGCCGCCGCCGTCCACGAACCACGACCGGACACCGCCCCGAATTCAACCTCCCTACCCGAACTGGCAGGTGCGATGTGAAGTTCGCCTGGATTGACATTCGTTCCGTTTCCGCCGATCAGCGCGAGGCGCTGGTCGAGGCGGCCGTGCACGCCCGCATCGACGGCATCGTCGACGACGGACCGGAGATCCTGGCCACCCTCCCCCCGACCGTGCGCAAGGTGCTGGTCGCCAAGGGGCCCGGAGACGGGGCCGCCGCGGACTGGGACGGCTACGACGTACTGCTCACCGACGTCACGGACAACGGCGGTCTCGCCGTACTGCAGGGCCGCGCCCTTGAGGGCCAGGACTCCGTCGCCGCCCATGTGCCGGTCGTCGACGACGCCTCGCTGACCCTGGCGTGCTCGGCCGCACGGGCCCTGCCCTACACCGCGGTCACCTTCAAGGACCCCACCAAGATCCCGCTGGAGATCGTGATCGCCGCGGCCGACAAGGCCCCGGGGCAGCTGATCTGCCGGGCGGACTCCCTGGAAGAAGCGAAGATCATCCTCGATGTGCTGGAGAAGGGCTCGGAGGGCATCCTCCTCGCGCCGACCTCCGTGGCCGAGGTGCTGGAGCTCGCCGAGCTCCTCCAGACCGACACCCCGCCGCTGCAGCTGACCGAGCTGACCGTGGAGTCCATCGAGCACAGCGGACTCGGCGACCGGGTGTGCGTCGACACCTGCAGCTACCTGCACAAGGACGAGGGCATCCTGGTCGGCTCGTACTCCCACGGTTTCATCCTGTGCTCCAGCGAGACCCACCCGCTGCCCTACATGCCGACCAGGCCGTTCCGTGTCAACGCCGGTGCCCTGCAGTCCTACGTCCTGGGCACCGACAACCGCACCAACTACCTGAGCGAACTGGGCGCCGGCGACACCGTCCTGGCCGTCAGCACCACCGGCCGCACCCGCCGCGTCGTGGTCGGCCGCGTCAAGCTCGAGTCGCGCCCGCTGCTCACCATCAAGACCCGCGCCGACGACGGCACCCTGGTGAGCCTCGCCGTCCAGGACGACTGGCATGTGCGGGTGCTCGGCCCCGGGGACGCGGTGCGCAACGTCACCGAGCTCAAGAAGGGCGAGAAGCTCATGGGCTACCTCGCGACCGACCAGCGCCACGTCGGCTGGCCGGTGGGCGAGTTCTGCGTCGAGAAGTAGGCCAGCGCGCCGGCTCGGGCGCCCGCCGGTACGGGCCCGTCTCCCAGGGGCCCGTACCGGGGCACCCGAGCCGGCAGCGCGCTAAGTAGAGGGAAGTCGCACCATGGATGAACTCGCCTATCAGCCGGCCGCCCGCCTCGCCGGGATGATCCGCCGCCGTGAACTGTCGCCGGTCGAACTGGTCCAGGCCTGCCTCGACCGCATCGAACGCCGTAACCCGGCCGTCAACGCCTTCGTCACCGTCTGCGCCGACGAGGCCCTGGACGCCGCCCGGCGCGCGGAGCGCGAGGTGCTCACCGGCAACCCGCTGCCGCCGCTGCACGGTCTGCCCGTAGGCATCAAGGACCTCGACCCGGTGGCGGGGATCCGCACCACCCAGGCGTCCTACGCCTTCCAGGACACGGTGCCCGAAGCGAACGGCGTGAGCGCCGAACGGCTCCAGCAGGCCGGCGCCATCGTCATCGGCAAGACGAACACCCCGGAATTCGGGCACAAGGCCATCACCGACAACTTCCTGTTCGGGCCCACCAGCACGCCCTTCGATCTGTCCGCCAACGCGGGCGGCTCCTCCGGTGGCGCCGCCGCCGCCGTCGCCGAAGGCCTGGTGCCCATCGCCCAGGGGTCCGACGCGGGCGGCTCACTGCGCGTCCCGGGATCCCTGTGCGGGGTGTTCGCCCTCATGGGCACCTTCGGCCGGGTGCCCACCGTAGTGCGGCCCAATGCGTTCGGGCTGCTCAACCCCATGGTGTGCTACGGCCCGGTCACTCGCACCGTCGAGGACGGGGTGCTGATGTTCGAGGTGATGGCCGGCCCGCACGCCCGCGACCCCTATTCGCTCCCCGCCGCGCCCGAACGCCTCTCCGAGGCGCTGCGGCGCCCGCTCACCGGGCTACGCGTGGCCTACTCCCCCGACCTCGGCGGCTTCCCGGTCGAGCCCGATGTCGCGGCCGTCGTACGGGAATCGCTCGGGGCGCTCATCGACGACGGCGCCGAGGTCGTCGAGGTCGACATCAAACTGCCGCGTCCCCACCAGGAGTTCACGGCGCTGTGGCGGCGCATGCAGGCCGTCCGCCAGGTGGAGTTCCTCACCCGTATGCGGCGGGCCGGCGTGGACGTCCTCGCCCACCGCGACCGCATCGCCCCCACCTACCTGGAACTCCTCGAGATGGGAGCCCAGCCCTCGGCCGTCGATTACCGCCTCGAGGACGTCCTGCGCAGCGAACTCCTCGACTCGCTGGAGGACGTCTTCGACGAGTACGACCTCATCGTGAGCCCGGTGACCTCGGTGGCACGCATACCCAACGCCGCCGACCGCACCACCGTGGGCCCCTCCGAGGTCGCAGGCCAAAGCGTCAACCCGCTGGTCGGATGGTGCCTGACGGGCCTGTACAACTTCATCGGCAGCCCCGCCGCCACGGTCCCCGCCGGCTTCACCCCGGCCGGGCTCCCTGTCGGCCTGCAGGTCGCCGCGCGGCGTTTCGACGAGCCGCAGGTCGTCGCCGCATGCGCCGCCGTGGAACGCCGCCGCCCCTGGCACGAGGGCTACGAGCGCCTGGAGCTGCGGCGCGAGCGGGAAGGCTGAGTCACGGTGTCCCTCACCTCCCGTCGGGGCACCGACTGGTGGGGCGCCGGGCTGCTGGAGAACCGGCCGCCCGACGCCCCTTGGGCGGTCGCCCGCAGCGCGGTCACCTATGGTCAACTGCGCGCCCAGGTAGCCTCGTTACGGCACACCCTTCGGTCGTACGGCATCGGGGCGGGCAACACCGTCGCCCTGCAGGGCGCCCGCAGCTTCACCCAGATGTGGGCGCTGCTGGCGCTGTGGTCGTGCGGCGCCCAGGTGATGCTGATGGGGCCCGGCCTGCGCGGCCGCGAACTGGGCACGCTCCTGGACCGCTGCCGGCCCCAGTACCACCTGTCCTTCGACGCTCCCGGGTGGGCGGCAGGGACGTTCCACGACGAGTGCGAGGTCCTCGTCCGCCGGCTGATCGGCGGCCGGCCGGCCGAAACCCCGCACTGCCTGGTCCAGTTCACTTCCGGCAGCACCGGGATCGCCAAGCCGATCGGCCGCACGCCCGAGTCCCTCACCACGGAACTCGGGCGGTTCCGTGCGATCGGCGGGATGCCCCGGGCCGGTGAGAAGGCGCTGCTGCTGGCGCCGCCGGAGCACTCCTTCGGGCTGATCGGCGGTCTGCTGCATGCCATGAACACCGGAGCGGTCACGGTGTTCGCCCGGGACACGGGCCCCGAGGCAGTGCTCGAGGCCTGCCGCGCGCAGGGCGTCGATGCCGTCCTCGGGGCGCCCGCGCATTTCGCGGCCCTCGCCGCCCACGACGGCGTACCGCCGCTGCCTCGGCTGCGGGCGGTGATATCCGCCGGTGATGTGCTGGACCGGCAGGTGCCCACCCGCTTCGCCGAGCGCTTCGGGCTGCGGATCGGCCAGGCGTACGGCACGACCGAGACCGGCATCATCGCGGTCGACGCGGCCGGGGCACACGGGCCGGGCACGGTCGGGGTACCGGCGCCCGGGGTCCGGGTCCGGCTGGTCTCCGGGGAGCTCCAGGTTCGGCTGCCCGCTTCGCCGTATCTGGCGCCGGAAGAACCTCCGGCACGCTTCCTCGCGGACGGCGGGCGCGACCCGGGCGGCTGGCTGTGTACCCGTGACCTCGTCGAAGTCGATCCGGCCGGCGGGGCGCTGCGCCTGCTGGGGCGGCTCGATCCGCTGGCCGACCGGCGCGGGCTGACCGCCGGCGCCACTCAGCGCCAGGTCGCCGACCGCGCCGTCGTCCGGCATCTCGGCCGTGACGGCTCCCTCGCCATCTGAATCCGAAAGTGCATCCCGGGCTGCCTGTCGGCCCGGGATGCAACCGTTTCCGAACGGGCGGTGTTTCCCCTTTGCATGCCACTGAACCGGACGCTCCGCGTCACAGCGACTCCCTTTCCGTACTCACCCGAGCTGGAGGCCCCATGACCGAGGCAACGATGACCAAGGGAAAGGAAGACGACGACCCGGAGCGCCCCGCACGCGTACTCCACGTCCCCGCCGGAGAGGGCCCGACCGTCTGGGTCGACGGCGACACGTACACCATCAAGGCGAGCCATGCGAACACCGGCGGCCGACTGGCCTTCATGGAGGCATCCGTGCCTCCCGGCTGCGGTCCCTCCGCCCATGTGCACCGTGGCGAGGACGAGGCGTACTACCTGCTCTCCGGTGAACTCGAAGTCCTCGACTCGGGCCGTACGTTCACCGCCCAGCAGGGCGACTTCGTGTTCATACCGCGCGGGGTGACCCACCGGTTCAAGAACACCGGTCTGCACGTGGCCAAGATGGTCTTCCTGTTCACCCCCGCCGGATTCGACAAGTTCTTCCTCGAAGCCGGCGACCCGGCCCAGCCCGGCGTGCAGCCCCAGCCGTGGCCGGCAGAGCACTTCCCGCACATCGCCGAAATAGGCGCCCGCCATGGCTGGGAGCCAGGAGAAGAACCCGCCCGCTGACCCCGGCAGCCGCCAGAACCGCAGCCTCCGGCCCGAAGGCTGCATACGGACCACGTCCCCGCCGACCGTGCGCACACGCGAGGAGCGCGCGGGACGGAACGCAATGACAGCACGGAAGGTAACGATGGAAGAGACCGCGGCGACATCCCCGCCGGAAGTCGACAACGCCCCGCGCGCCGAGGCGCCCTCCGAGGGAAGCGAGCAGGGAGAAAAGGGCCTGCTGCCCATCGGTTCGACGCTGTCCCTGGGCGCCGTCATCGCCCTGCTCAGCACCACCATCGTGTCGGTGGGCATGGGACGCCTGGCCGAGGTGTTCTCGGTGCCCCTGTCCACCGTGCAGTGGGTGAGCACCGCCTACCTGCTGGCGATCGCCGTCGCCATCCCGATCGCCGGCTGGGCGATGGACCGCTTCGGGGAGAAGGCCCTCTGGCAGGCAGCCATCGTCGTCTACCTCATCGGCTGTGTGCTGGCCGCCGTCGCCACCACCGTCGGCACTCTGATCGGCGCCCGGGTCGTCCAGGGCATCGGCGGGGCCATGTTCGAGCCGATCATGCTCACGATGCTGGCCCGCGCGGCCGGCCCGAAGCGCGCCACCACCGTGCTGAGCATGGTCCAGATCCCCATCACGCTCGCCCCGGTCTTCGGGCCGATGGTCGGCGGCGTGCTCATGGACAACCTGGACTGGCGCTGGCTGTTCTGGTTCAACGTCCCGCTCGGCCTGCTGTGCGCCGTGCTGGCCCAGCGCATCCTGCCCACCGACCCGCCCCGTGAGGAGCGCGGTGTCTCCCGGCTCGATGTGAAGGGCCTGGCCCTGCTGCCCGCAGCGCTGGCCGGACTGCTGCTCGGCTTCTCCCAGCTGGCCAGCGGCGGCGGCATCGGCGCCCCGGTCGTCCTGGTCTCGTTCGGCGTCGGCGCGGTCCTGCTGATCGCCTACGTCGTTCACGCCCTCCGCATGCGGGGCGTCCCCCTCATCGATGTGCGGCTGTTCGCCACCGGCCGGTTCACCGCCGCCGCCCTGGGCTCGTTCCTGTTCGGCGCCTCGGTCTACGGCATGATGTTCCTGCTGCCGCTGTTCTTCCAGCAGGGCGGCGGCTTCGACGCATGGACCTCAGGTCTCCTGCTCGCCCCGCAGGGCGTCGGCACGGTCCTGATCCTGCCCGCCGTGGGACGCCTCGTCGCCCGGTTCGGGCCCCGTACCGTCGTGCTCGCCGGCATGGCGCTCGCGGCGGTCAGCACCATCGCGTACACCCAGTTCGACCCCGCCAACGACACCGCACTGCTGGTCGTCGCGCTCCTGGTGCGGGGCGTCGGCCTGGGCACCACGCTCGCCCCGGCGCTGTCCACGGGCTTCACCAGCATCGCCCCGGAGAACACCGGCCGGGCCAGCAGTGCCCTGATCGCCTCCATCCAGCTGGGCGGTTCGGTCGGCACGGCGCTGCTCGCCGTTGTCGTACAGCAGCAGCTGACCGACCGTCTGGGCCCGTCCGGTTCCGCCGCGTCGGTCGCCACCTCGCCCCATCTGGCAGGGCCGATCACCGAGGCGTTCGGCTCGGCCTTCTGGTGGACGCTCGGCCTCTGCGTGGTCGGCGCGATCGTCGCCCTCTTCCTGCCCAGCGCCGAGCGCGGGAGCACTCCGGCGGAAGCCTGACCCGGCGCGGCACGGCCGCCGCCATAACCAAGCCACCACCCGAGAAGACGCAACACCTGTCGATCGAAATACCTGTAAATCGAAATACCTGTGAGAGGACGCACAACGTGTTGGACACGCTCAACGGCAAGGTAGCTCTGGTCACCGGGGCATCCCGCGGCATCGGTGCGGCGATTGCGCAGCGCCTGGCGGCCGATGGTGCCGCCGTGGCACTCACCTACTCCCATTCCAAGGACCGCGCCGAGGAGGTCGTCGCCGGGATCCGCTCCGCAGGCGGACGCGCCCACGCCATCCAGGCCGACAGCTCAAAGGACGAGGACATCGCCGCGGCCGTCGACGAGACGGTGCGGGTCCTGGGCAGCCTGGACATCCTCGTGAACAACGCCGGCGGCGGCACCTTCGGCCCCGTGCAGGACCTGCCCATCGACGCCATCGACACCATGATCGATGTGAACATCCGTGGGGTGGTCGTCGGGATCCGGGAGGCGCTCCGGCATCTCCCGGACGGGGGCCGCATCATCACGATCGGCAGCATCAACGCCGACCGCATCCCCTTCCCCGGCGGTTCCGTCTACGGCATGACCAAGGCGGCAGTGGCCGGTCTGACCCGCGGCCTGGCCCGGGAGCTGGGCCCGCGCGGCATCACCGTCAACAATGTCCAGCCCGGTCCGACGGACACGGACGCCAACCCGGCGGACGGTCCGATGTCCAGCAGCATGCTCAGCTGGATGGCACTGGACCGGTTCGGCAAGTCCGAGGAAATTGCGGCGATGGTCTCGTATCTCGCCGGCCCTGAGTCCGGCTTTGTCACCGGCGCGAGCCTGGACATCGACGGCGGCTTCGGCGCCTGAGGCTCTTGACCGAGGTCCCGCTGCCGTCCCGCCCGGGGCAACCAGCTCCGGGCGGGACGGCATCACCGGGACGGCATCACCGAGGCCGCCTCACCGGGAAGGCATCACGGTGCGGCATCACGGTGCGGCAGGTGCACCTACGGCAGGCGTACCGACTGGCCGTGGTTGAAGCGGTTGCCCGGGTCCCATTTCGCCTTGACCTGCTGCATGCGGGGATAGTTGTTCCCGAAATACAGGGTGTGCCACGGCACTCCGGACGTGTTGTGCTGCGGGTCGTTGAGATCGATGTCGGCGTAGTTGATGTAGCAGCCGTCGGTGGTCTCGTCGAGGACCGGCACACCACCCGTCTTCTGGTATACGCCTTCATAGAAGGACCGCAGCCAGGAGATGTTGGCGTCGTCGTCGGCCGGGCTATTCCAGTACGTCTGGTACAGCAGCTTGAAACGTGAATCACGGTGCACGCTTGCGGTGTCTCCCGGCTTCACGCTGTTCACCGCACAGCCGAAGGAACTGAACTGCACCATGGCCCGCGGGTTTTCGAGATCCGTATGAGCCAGGTGCTCATACATCGCCTCGATCTGTGCGTCGGTCACATCCTGCTTGTTGTAGGCCGACTTGTAGTCCGCACGCAGCGTCGGGTCGACCAGCGTGCTGGTGGTGGTGCCGAAGTACCGCGTGGCCTGCAGCCATGGCAGCCGCTGCGGTTTGTGGTACTGGGGCATCGGCTTGTGTTCACCCATGGAGTTGGTGACGGGACCGTGCTCGATATCGACGCCTTCGGTCACCGCGGCGATATAGGCCTCCAGCAGCTTCTCCGCATTCGGAGTGGTGGCGTCGAACTGAGACACCAGACCGATCTGGCCGTTGGACTTGTGATTGAGCAGAAGGGAGCTCATCAGCCCGCTGTACGCACTGCCGGGCGCGGAGTTCTCGTCCGCAATGTGCCAGGCCGTGTAATTCCGGATGAGCCGGGTGAACGCTTCCTTGGTCATGTCCTCCCAGGGCCAGGCAAGGGCACTGATCAGCACCTCGCTCGGCGGCTTGATGAGCGCCTGCTCCGGCCGGCGGCCGGTGGCCTGCGGGGAGCGGAACCAATACCGGGTGATCACGCCGAAGTTACCGCCGCCGGCTCCGGTGTGGGCCCACCACAGATCGCGGTTGGGGTCGGACTCCTCGCGCGTGGCGACCACGGTACGGGCGGTGCCGTGAGCGTCGACCACGACGACCTCGACCGCGTAGAGGTGGTCGATGATCAGGCCGTTCCGGCGGGCGAGCATGCCCCATCCGCCACCGCTGACATGGCCGCCCACGCCCACCGAATAACACATGCCGCCGGGGACGGTGACGCCCCACACCTTGTACAGCCGCTCATAGACATCGAGCAGCGTCGCGCCGGCTTCCACAGCGAATGCGGAGAACCGGTCGTCGTAGTAGACCGAAGTCATCTCCGACATGTCGATCACTAATTGGGTTTCGGCGTTGAAGACGAAGTTTTCGTAGCAGTGCCCGCCGCTGCGGACCGTCAGTTTCTTGCCGGCCCGTACGGCTTCTTGCACCACGGTCTGCACCTGCTGAGTGGAATCGACCATCCGTACGGATTCCGGCCGCCCGACCCAGCGTTGGTTCATACCGCGGACCAGGTCCCCGTAACGCGGATCGGCCGCCCCGATCGTCGTCGCGGAAAACTCGGCCGCAGGAGGGTTCTCGGGCGTACGCCCCCTGGGCCCCCCGCCCCGTGCCTGATCCTCGTGTTCGTTCGTCATGATTGTTGTCGAGCCCTTCCTGAGTGAATTGCCCCGGACCTACTCGAACCCCTTGAGACAGGAATCCCTGCCGTCCGCAAAGCAGCAACGGACGATGGGCGCGAACGCCACCAGGGCCGAAGGTGCGACCGCCGCGATCACATGTCGTATCGCAAACAGAGAAAGCGCACGGAGCGCCAATGAACAGATCTCCCCCCGGATCCTGGACTCCCCCCAACACCCGACATGGGGAACTCAATGCCCCAGTCCTAAAAAGGAGTCACCGCGATAATGAGACGCGGGCCACAGGATTTCAAGCCGATCGGGGGTATCCCTGCGCAGTGTTTGCCATACCGACAAGAGGTCGTGACAGAACTGGCGCAAAACACCGCCCGGAGGGCGAAATCGGAGTTCCGCCCTCCGGCTACGGCACCTCAGTGGCGGCCGGGTGCCTGCTCGTCATGCTGTCCGGAAGACCCGCGTCGATGGCACCCCACCAGATGCGTATCGACCAGTCCGATGGCCTCCATGAGGGCGTAACTGGTGGTGGGGCCGACGAACCGGAAGCCGGATGACCGCAGTTCGGCCGCCAGTGCCTTCGACTCGGCGGTCTTGGTGGGCACTTCGGAAACCGTACGGGGCACCGGGGTGCGGCCGGGCTTATGGGACCAGATCAGCCGATCGAGCCCGCCGTTCTGCCGCAGGACCAGCACGGCGCGGGCGTTGGTGCGCGCCGCTTCGATCTTCGCCCGGTTGCGGACGATCCCGGCGTCGCCCATGAGGCGTTCGACATCCCCGTCCGTATACGCCGCCACGGCCTCCGGATCGAACCCGTCGAACGCCGCGCGGAAGGCCGGACGCTTGGCGAGGATGGTCAGCCAGCTCAGCCCGGACTGAAAGGCCTCCAGGGTGATCCGCTCGAAGAGCGCCTGTTCGCCACGGACCGGCAGCCCCCATTCGGTGTCGTGGTAGTCCCTGTTGAGCGGGTGCGAGACGGCCCACACGCAACGCCCGAGCCCGTCCTCCCCTACGACGGCTTCCCCTACGACGGCTTCCCCTTTCGCCGGACGGGCGGGTGTCTCGCTGCCGGTTGTACTGGTCACGCACTCACTCTCTTTCCGGGGCCCGCCCGCACCGGGCGGGCCCTCACGCTGCGCCGTCCCGGACCTTCCAGCGCGCGTACTGCCGGGGCAGACACACCGCGCACGGCCGGTACCCCGCCGCCACAGCCGTGGTTTCGTCGGCGAAGAAGATCCGGTGCCGTACGTAATGACCGCGGGCGATGGCGCGCAGCGCGGAGGGGCAGTCGAGCCGCCCGTACAGCTTTCCCGGCCGATAGCCGCCCAGAGAGCCGGGTGTGGCGCTCACGTAGGGACGGCCGTCACGCCCTATGAGCGTGTACGTCGCGTCCCCCGTGAGTCTCTCCATGGCGAAGCCGAGTCTGCCCGCACCGCACCCCAAGGTCCGGCGGTATTCGGACATCGTCCTAGCGCTCGGCATCCTCCGGGTACCAGCGCAGCTCAACGGTGTTGCCATCGGGGTCCGCTACGTAGATCGACTGCGCCTCGCCCCGCGCACCGTAACGGCCGACCGGGCCTTCCAGCACGGGGAAGATGCCCGAGTCGACGATTTCCTGCCAGTCCAGCGGCTCCACGACCAGGCAGATGTGGTCCACATTGGACTCGCCTCGGGGCCGGTCGACCAGATCGATGATCGTGGTCGGACTGACCCGGACCGACGGGAACGGGACCTTACCGGCCCGCCATTCGTCCACCCTGTCGGGCTCCAGGCCGAGCGGACCGCAGTAGAAGTCCAGCGCGCGCTCGACGTCCTGAACGTTGAGCACCAGATGATCGAAATCCTTGACTCGCATGGGGAAATGCAACCTTTCCATGGGGTGAATCGGTATCGGTATCGGTATCCGTAACAGCATCCGCCGCCGACCGTTCGGGATCGGCGGCAGATACGAGGAGGTGGTGACGGGCGAGGTCAGCCGAGGCGCGCCGTGACCTCACCGCCTGCGAGAGCCAAGCGGCCTGACGCTCAGGTGGTGACGCTTTCGGCCGTCTCCGCTGCCGGCGGTGGCGGTGGCGGGACCGTGTGCTCCTCCCCCAACTTCGCGCCGGTGGTGGTCAGCAGGAGGAGGTCACCGCCCGCGAAGGGGCCACCGACCCTGCCCTCGTTGGCTCGGAATTCCTCGATTATCGACTGGTTGAAGGGGTTGGACGACGGCTTTTTGGACCACGGCTTTGGGGTGGACGACGACTGCTTGGTCATGCGGTGTGGGTTCTCCAGACAGGCTGATGACGGCCTTCTAGCGGCCGGGTGCGCAGCAGTGCGGGTGGCGCGCCGCGATGCGGGTGAAGTGCAGGGATGCGGGTGATCTGCAGGCATGCAGGCGCTGTGCGGCACGTGGTGGTCGCGGGGTGGCCCTTGGCCCGGAACCGGGTGTCGCCAGGAAGCGGGGCGAACCGCCGGCCGCTGAGGCGGCGGCCTGAGGTGACGTACGGACGTCACATCGCCTCAGACACCGCAGACACCTCAGACACCGCAGACACCGCGACCATGGCAGACATGACAGACATGGCCATGTCAGACACCAGGAAGGGAACAGGAAGGGAAAGGGACGACGCGCGGACGCGCTCACATCGGATGCGGATGCGGATGCTCAGATGCGGATGATGCTCAGATGCGGGGTGCGGAGTATGAACTCATGGCGCGGTCCCTCGATGCATGGTGGTCGCCCAACACCGATCAGCCCACTGCTCTTTGGTCGGCGGCACGCGCCACGCGCCTCATTGCAGTCACCGTGGCGTCGTGTGTCAACGCGGAGCCCTGCGGTACCGGACCTGCGGTACCAGCCCAGCGGTCCCGGCTCTCCGGCCTGCGCGGCGGTCCTGCTGGCCTTGACGTCAGGGTCAAGGTCTACCGTCCATCGGAATCGGTCATGGACTTGCCGCAGGGAGGGTTCGCAGATGCGGATCGGCGATCTGGCACAGCGCGCGGGGACGACTACGCGCGCACTGCGCTACTACGAGTCGCGGGGGCTGCTCACCGCCGGGCGGGATGGCCACGGCTATCGCGAATACGGCGAGGACGATCTCCGGGTGCTGCGGCAGATCCAGGTGCTGCAGGATCTCGGTTTTGAGCTGGAGGACACCCGGCCGTTCGTGGAGTGCCTCCAGGCGGGGCATCCGACGGGCGACGCCTGCCCCGCCTCGATCGACGTCTATCGCAGAAAGCTCACCGAACTCGACCGCTGCATCGCGGAACTTCAGGACGTACGGGAGTCGCTGCAGCGGCAGTTGGGGCGTGCCCAGGCCGAGACGGATGCCGAGGCAGAGATAGAGGCGGAGGCAGAGGCAGAGGCAGCAGCCGAGGCAGGGGTAGCGGCCAAGGACAGCCTGATCGCTGGACCTGTACCGACGGCCGCCCCGCTGTGTGAGCTGTCGTCCTTCGGCCGGTCGGCCGCCCCCGTACCCCCACCACACCAGGAGCACTGATGCCGCAGACGTACGACGCCGCCGTTCTGTCCGTAACGGACGAGACCTTCGCAGAGGAGGTGCTGCGCTCGGAGCTTCCCGTCCTCGTGGAATTCACCGCCAGTTGGTGCGGGCCGTGCCGGATGATCGCGCCGGTGCTGGCGGCGATGGCCGAGGAAGAAGTGGGGCGCCTCAAGATCGTTGAGCTTGATGTGGACAGCAATCCGGTGACACAGAGCACGTACGGGGTGCTGTCGATGCCGACGCTGATGGTCTTCCGCGCGGGCGAGCCGGTGAAGTCGTTGGTGGGGGCGCGCCCGAAGCGGCGGTTGCAGCAAGAACTTGCGGATGTGGTGTGACGTGCGCCGTCGGCCACCTTGAGCAGCGGCCTTCGGGTTGCACTCCCTTGACAGCCATCAGCGGCCGGAGAGGCCTGAGGGGCTGAGTGTCCCGGTGGCCCCCGGGAAGCAGAGAAGTGCGGAATCCGGGGGGACCGGGGAACGGGGGAAGCATGGTGGGGATCGCGCCTGCGCCCATGTCAGTGTCCGCGGCTGCCTGTGGCAGCGCCGGACGGCGGATGAGGTGGCGGGCCGCCGGGCTCGCGTTAAGTCTGGTCCTCATAACGGCGCTGGCGGGGTGTTCGGCGGACGGAGGGAAGGACGGTGCCGCGGGCGGATCTGCGAGCCCGTCAGCCGCGGCAGCGCCGTCCGCCAGTGCGACCCCGGCCATTGAGCCCGCCGCCTATCGCCGCACGCTGACCACCGCGCTCGGACCGCTCAACAGTGCCCTGCGCGCGGTCGACCGGGCACACGAAGGCGGGGCGCTGAACAAGGCGCTGGAGGCTGCGGCCGGCACAGCAGAGGCTTCGGCCGAAGCGTTGGACGGCGCGCAGACCCCGGACAACGCCACCGCGGGAAACGGTCAACTTGCCGCCGCTCTACGCACATTGGCCGGCTGATCATCAACAACGGCACCGGCACCGACGCCGTGGTGACGCTGACCCGCGGCAAGCGGACGGCGTTCTCGGTGTATGTCCACCAGGGCGCCGATACGACCGTACGCAGCGTCAACAGCGGCTCGTACACGGTGTATTTCACCACTGGGGAGGACTGGGACGGCGGCAAGCGGTCCTTCACGCGCGGGTGCAGCTTCCAGAAGTTCGACGACACGGCGGACTTCCGGACGGTCCAGGTCGCGGGCGGGACGCAGTACACGGTGCTGAGCTTCACGCTGAACAAGGTGATCGGCGGCAATGCGACGACGAGCGAGGTTCCGCCGGGGCGGTTCCCCTCGTAACGGCACCTCGGCGGCAGACCCCCGCGGGGCGGCTGGGTATTGTGACGCGGCGTGGGCGACAGCACGATGTGGACTCTGGCGATCGCGGCGCTGACCGGGGGCACCGCGGTGCTCGCCAGCTGGGTCACCAGCCGCGGCAGCACGCGGGCCGCCAGGATCCAGGCGGAGATCGCCGCACGATCGCAGCGTGCCGAACGGCTGCGTGAGAGCCGCCGCGCCGCTTATCTCGATCTGATCGAACAGACCCACCTCATGGGCGAGTTGTTCTGGGAGATATCCGCCACGCTCCTCCTCCCGGACTCCACGGAACGCACCGCCGCCCTCCGCACGCAGTACGACCGCCAGGTCTCCGAGTACGTGAAGATCCGCCGCTGCGCTCGCGTCGTCGAACTGGAGGGCCCGCCCCGGGCGGCCGAGGCCGCGCTCGCCCTGCAAAAAGCTACCGGGCCTTTCCATGAGGCCCTCAAGGCAGGTCTTGACGGGGAACCGGACAGCCATCCCGCGTTCGACACCGCTTTCAGCCCTTTCTGGACGAAGTTGGAAGACTTTGTCGAGGCGGCCCGCGTCGCCCACCAGTGGGAGTGAGCGGCGGTAGGAAGTTGCAGCACGGACTTGCGGCAAGGACCTGCGGCACGGACTTGCGGCACGGACTTGCACCACGGAGTTGCGGAAAGAGATTGCAGCGGCATCCCGCACGCCCTGCGCAACATCTTGCGCAACGTCCCCCCGCCTCCGGTACGAGCATCGTGCGGAACTCCGCACCGCACGGCTGGGCCGCGGGGGCGGAAGTCCTCGGTCAGGCGCCGCAAAAAGGCCCGTAAACAGGCCGTTTTGGCGCCGGGGCGAAACCTCAATACGATCCGGCGATGATCATAAGAAAACGGCTGGCGGCCGGGGTGTGCGGCCTGCTCGCCGCCCTGGCCGTCGGACTCCTTCCCGGTTCCGCCGTCGCGGACGAGCCCGATGCGAAGCCATCCCCCAAGGTCGAGTTGGTGCTCGACGTCAGCGGCTCGATGCGGGCCCGCGACATCGACGGACAGTCGCGGATGTCCGCCGCGAAGCAGGCGTTCAACGAGGTGCTGGACGCGGTGCCGCACGAGGTGCGGCTCGGGATCCGCACCCTCGGCGCCAACTACCCCGGTGAGGACCGCAAGCGCGGCTGCAAGGACACCAAGCAGCTCTACCCGGTCGGCCCGCTCGACCGGACCGAGGCGAAGACGGCGGTGGCAACGCTCGCCCCCACCGGCTGGACGCCGATCGGACCGGCCCTGCTGGGCGCGGCCGATGACCTCAAGGGCGGCGACGCGACCCGCAGGATCGTCCTGATCACGGACGGCGAGGACACCTGCGCCCCGCTCGACCCCTGCGAAGTGGCGCGCGACATCGCGGCCCAGGGCATCCATCTCACCGTCGACACACTCGGTCTGCTGCCGGATGCCAAGACCCGTAACCAGCTCAGCTGCATCGCCGAGGCCACCGGTGGTACGTACACCTCGGTGCAGCACACCGGCGAACTCCGCGACCGGGTCCACCAGTTGGTGGACAGAGCAGCCCATCCCGTCGCGACCCCGGTGGCGGCCAAGGGCGCGCAGCAGTGTGAGGGTGCGCCCAAGCTCATGTCCGGGCTCTACAGCGACCGGGAGAAGTTCGCCGAGCACCGCTGGTACCGGGTGGATGTCCGGCCGGGGCAGGAGCTGCGGGCATCGGTGAGCGTCGGCGCGGACCGCGCGGTCAACAACGACTACGGGGTGTTGCTACAGGCCTCGACGGTCCATGGCCGGGAAATCGTGCGGGGCTCGGAGGCGGGCAGCGGACGGACCGATGTGATCTCGTCCGGGCTGCGTTACCCCAAGCCGCCGGCCGATGCCCCCGACGGCGCCGACAAGCCCGCGGCGGAGACCGTGTGTCTGCAGGTCAGCAACTCCTTCTCGGCGCCGGCCTCGGTCAAGACCGAGCCCGGTCTGCCGCTCGAGCTGACCGTCGACCTGGTGGACGCACCGCATGACGCCGCCGACGCGGCCTCCTTCGGCCTGGGACGCGGCTGGTGGCTGCTGGGCGCGCTGGTGCTGACCGGCCTGGTCGCCGGGCTGCTGTGGGGCTGGATCTCGCGCTGGCGCGTTTCCGTCTGGAGGACCAACTG
This sequence comes from Streptomyces sp. NPDC028368, assembly GCF_055565615.1. NCBI lineage: Bacteria > Bacillati > Actinomycetota > Actinomycetes > Kitasatosporales > Streptomycetaceae > Streptomyces > Streptomyces sp. NPDC028368. Next base: position 292,032 of record NZ_JBVHTY010000009.1, read on the forward strand.
ATGCGTACCGTACGTGGGCTGACAGGCCGAGTACTGACCGGCCGAGTACTGACCGGCCGAGTACTGACCGGCCGTGTACTGGCAGGCCGGGTGCCGGCCGGACGAGCACTGGCCTCTTTCGTGGTGGCGGGGGCCGCGCTCTTCGGGGCGGCCGGCGTCGCCTCGGCGGAGAGCCCCACCCCGAGCTCCAGCGCCTCCGGTGCGGACGAAAGCGCCGACGGGCCGACCGAGGCGGGTACGTCGTTCCGTACCGCGACCGCGGTCCAGCCCGGCCGGCGGGCCACGGCCAGCGCCTCCACCGGCGACTACCTCTACTGGGTGGTCCCGGTGGACCAGGGGCAGCGGGCCACGGTGAAGGCCAAGGTGACGCTGCCCAAGGCCGCCCGGCACGGTGCCGCGACCTGGCAGCTCGATGTGTACGACGGGCTGCGGCGCCGCCAGCCGTGCCGGTACGGCGCCCAGACCCGGGCGGCGGCGCAGGACGCGGCCACCGTGGAGCTCTCCTGCACCCTGCGTACGGTCCGCGGCTGGGCGGAACCGTGGGCCAACGATCCGCTGCCGGGGAGCTACTACGTGCGGCTGACGGTCGTGGATCTGCCGCAGGCGGACCTCGGGCTGCCGGTGCACGCCGAGGTCCGGGCCGATACGGCCGATGCGGGCGGTGCGCAGGCCGTTGACGGCTCGCTCGCCGCGCCGCTCGTAGCGGGCGCGGGCGCCACGACACCGCAGGACGATGCGACACCGCAGGATGGCGTAACACCGCAAGATGACGCGACACCGCAGGATGACGCCAGCGCGTCGCCGGATCAGCCGACGGCCTTGGCCGGGCCGGACGACGGCTGGTCCTCCGGATGGTGGTCCGACCGCTGGATCTGGACGGCGGTCGGCGGGCTGCTCGCGGCCCTGGCCGGGATCGGGGGCTACTCCCTGACCCGCGGCTCGGGCCGTCCGGCACGGGTGCCGCCGGGCGCCTGAGACCTGCCACACCCCCCTACGGAAGTGACCGCGGCCCCGCGCCGCGGTCACTTCCGTAGGGGGTTCCGCGTCATCCGCAAGGGGATCGCCGCTCTCGGCCACGCCCTGCCCCGGACGGCATCCGGGACTCCGCGAGACCGCCCGCCGCCGTCCGGCGGCCCTCACCCCGGGGAGCGTGGCGACGAGGCAGGAGCGGGAGGAGTGGCTCACGTCGCGGGTGCGGAGGAAGGTAGAGGGTGTGGAACGGAGCGAGGCCATGAAGGACGTCATCACCGTCGGCCTGGACGGTACGCCCGAGTCACTGTCCGCGGCGCGATGGGCGGCGCAGGAAGCACGGCTGCGCAACGCCCGGCTGCGGCTGCTGCACGCGTGGGTGCTGCTGGCGCCGGAGCCGGCCCCCGGCACCCCCGACGAACAGGATCAGAACTACTGGCCGCACCGGATCATGACGGAGGCGCGGGAGACCGTACGAGCCCAGGAGCCGGACCTGCCGCTGGACGAGGCCCTGGTGACGAAGGACCCACTGGAGGGCCTGAAGGAGGCCGCCGCGGAGTCGGATCTGCTGGTGCTCGGATCCCGGGACCTGGGCCCGCTCTCGCGCTATGTGCTGGGCGAGATCGGTCTGCAGATGGTGGCGCGCACCGAGACCCCCGTCGTTCTCGTACGGGCCCGGCACGAAACGGCGGCGATCGAACGCAACGGCGATGTGGTGGTCGGGCTGAGCCTGCACGAGCCCTGCGAGGAGCTGCTGTCCTTCGCCTTCCACAGCGCCGCACGCCGGGGTGTCACGCTACGCGTCGTACACGGCCAGCACCTTCCGGCGCATGCGTACAACCGCGGTGGCGGTGTGGAGCCGTACGCGGCGGAGGTGGCGGCGAAGGATACGCAGCGGGACCTCGCCGAGGCGCTGCGGCCCTGGCGGGAGAAGTTCCCCGATGTGCGGGTGGACGCCCGGGTGGAGCTGGAGAGTCCGGCGCCGGCGCTGCTGCATGACGCGGTGGACGCCGGGCTGCTCATCGTCGGGCGCCGGCACAAGCGCCGGATGCTGGTGCCGCGGATCGGGCATGTGGTGCAGGCGGCCGTCCACCATGCCCCGTGTGCGGTGGCGGTGGTGCCGCACGAGTGACCGGCCGGCGGGACGAAGCGGGAGGCAGACCATGGCGACGACAGCGCAGTGGGACGTCCATCTGTACCTGTCCGAGGAGGACGGAACGACCAAGGCGCGGGTGGAGCTGGACACCGGCATCATCGCGCTCACCGGATACGGCACCGCCCGGTGCAGCCCCCAGGACGTGGATGTGCCGGTGATCGGGGACGAGCTGGCGGCCGGCCGCGCGATGCACGACCTGGGCGCGAAGCTGATCCGGGTGGCCGACCACGACATGGCGGGCATCGGCGCACCGCCGCCCGAGCGCGCGCCGCGGGAGGCGTACGGCTGGATGAACGAGATGGCCTGACGAGATGGCCCGAGGGAAAGCGAGCCGGCCTGCCGGCGACGTCCGGACGTGGACGTGGTGCCGGCGGGGCTGCGTGAGCGTCTGGCCGCGCTGAGCGGCCGCCCCGGCGCTCCGGCCGGTCTGCCGCTCGAAGCCGTGCTGCCGGTGGCAGTGAGCGGCCGGCGACGACGGCGCGTGGCGCGGTCACGCTCCGCCGGGCCCATGGGACCTGCGACGGTCGCTACACAGCGAAAGGCGGTGGTGCGCGATGCCGCTCCAGGCGTTCCTGTCGCGGTTCCGGCGCGGCCCGCTGCGGCGCGGCTGCGATGTGGCGGAGTCCTGGCTGGTATCGGCCACCGTGCTGCTGACGGTGGTCGCGGCCCCGGCTGCCGGGGTGACCGCGGCGAACGCGGTGGCCGACGCCGCCGCCCGGCAAAGCCGCGACCAGCACGGCGTCGCGGCCGTACTGACCGGAAATCCGCCCACCCCCGTCGGGGCCGACCCCACGGGCGGCGTCGGCGGCCGGGTGCATGCGACGGTGCGGTGGACCGCCGCCGACGGCACGTCGCGTACGGGAGAGACCACGGTGCCCGTCGCCCTGAGGGCGGGTGACCGGACCACGGTCTGGCTCAACGGGCACGGTGCACTGCTGCGGGACCCCGTATCCGGAGCGCAGGCCCTGGGGCAGGGCATCACGGTCGGCGCGGTGGCGGCGAGCGGCACCTGCCTGCTGTTCCTCGCCGTGGAGCGGGCCGGCGCCGCGCTGCTCAACCGCCGCCGTTACGCGCTGTGGGAGAAGGAATGGGCGGACAGCGACGCCCGGTCCCAGTGGGGCCGGCGCCGCGGGGCAGGCCCGTAGGCCGCCGGCCCCTCGCCGACGTCGATGAGCGGGCTCCAGCGGCATCGGGCCGCTGGGCTCCCCGCCCCTCAGGGCGACCGCTGTTCGAGGAGCGCCCGCGCGGCCCGTGTATGCGGATGCCTGGCGCCGAAAGCGCCCTCGCAGGCCCGCTCCGCTTCCTCGGCCAGCGTCCGCGCCTCGTCCCAAGTGAGTTTTTCCGGCCGGGACTTGGTGCCCACGGTACGGTCCAGAAAGCGCACCACCGGTGCCGGGAACATCCCCACACCCCGCGACCGGCTCGCGCCTTCTTCCCGCAGGGAGCGGACCGCCGCGGTCATCACCTCCGCATGGACGAGCCGGAGCAGCGCGGCGTCGCGCGGGTGGTCCCGGTCCAGTTCGGCCCGGTGCCGGTAGCTGAGGGCGTCGTGGGCCAGGGAGAGCGCCTCGTGCCACAGACGTTGGCGCCCCAGCGCGCGGGCACGCTGCATCTGGGCAAGCATGAACGCCGGGTGCAGCGCCCCCAGGACCCGCCACCGCAGGCCCACGGCCGAGTGCAGCAGCCGCTCGCTCTCCGCGTAGCGGCGCAGCCCGTACAGGGCGTCGGCCAAGGCGTGCTGCGCGTCGGCGATCTCCTCCAGCGCGTGACAGTCGGCCGAGGAGAGCCCGCTGGTGAACAGGCCTTCGGCGCTCTCCCGGAGGATCTCGGCGAGGGACGGTCCGACGCGGCCGGCCGGCGGCAGGCCGCGCCCGTCCGCCGTCTGCTCCGCCTGTGCGAGCACCGGGCGCAGCAGGGTTTCCGCCTCGTCGAAGTCCCCGCAGCCGACGCGGAGCCGGCCGAGTGCCAGGCCGTCCGCGATCCCGGCCGAGGGGGCCGACTCCGCGATCCGCAGGGCGAACGGCAGCGCGTCCTCGTAGCGCCCGCATCTCGTGTACGCGTCCCGCACCCGGCGTGCGGCGGCGGCCGCCCGCGCCGGGTCGCCGCCGGGGCGCCACAGCAGCGCGCTCACATGCACAGCGAGCAGGTCCAGGGCGGCGCCCTCGGGTGTGTGCAGCAGGGCGTGGACGAGCAAAGCGGCGGCGTACGTGGACAGTTGTGTGCGTTCCTCGTCCGTCAGTTCCCGGGCGTACTCCGCGGCATCCGCCAGGTCCGGCCGCACGCACGGAACGGCTTGCGGCCCGCCCGGCGCGTCCGGCAGCGCACCCGTCACGTCCGGTAGCGCGCTCAGCTCGGCCGCCACCCGGTCCGCCGGCAGCTCCGGCATCCGGACCAAGGCGACGGCCTCGGGAGACAGGACGGACACCGGCAGCGGGGCGTCGGCGAAACACGCCAGCAGATGCCGCAGCGAGAGCTGCCGAAGCGGGCGCCGGGCCGCCTCCCCCTGCTTGGGGGAGGCGTCGTGCTGACAGGTGATGTGCAGATCACGGGCGGCCTGATAGATCCGCGCCGTATCGTGCGCATCGGCCCGCCAGGACGCCTCCTCGCTCGTCAACCCTCCACCCGCAGGTCCCGCCCCGCCTGGTAGATCGTGGCGCCGCCGTCCGCGCGGGCCTGCAACTGCACACCACCCGCGGGGGTTTCGGACGGCAGCGTCCCGCGCGCCGCCTCCAGCACCCGCCGCAGCTCATCGGCGGCCTCCGGGTCGTCGCGCAGCACCCGGCGCAGCCGTCGCTGCCATTCGCCGACCAGTTCACGCTCCGTCTCCTCGCCGCCCGCCCCCGCTCCCCCGGCCTCGATGAGTTCGGCACGGGCCTCGTCGAGGTCCCGCCCGACGGCGTCGGCGTCCGCGGGCCGCAGCCGCCGCCACAACGCGACCACCCCGTCCCGGGCCTGCCCCCAGGCCTCGGTCACCATCAGCCCGACCAGCGTCGTACCCGCACCGGTAAGCATCGGATCCATCGTTCCACCGCCCCGTATCGCCCCTATCGACAACCGAACTCGTAGTCTGCAACGGCCGGTTGAGCCACTCAAGCCTCGCAGCTGGCGCACGGCGCGCCGGGTCGGCACCCGGTTCGGGGCGGCGGCGGGTGTGGCGTATGCGGGCTACAGGTTCCTGCTGCGGCTCGGCCGCGGGCGGTGCGCCAGGGATACGGCGTGAGCGGGCGCGGCCTTGCCCGGCCAACCGCGGCGCCATGCCGGTTTCAGCGGCGGGCCAGGCGCCGCCGGCCGACCTCCGCCCCGGTCACAAGCCGTACGGCACGCGACCTCGTCACCGCGGTCCTCGGCGGATCCCGACGAACGGGGTCGGCATTCGGTGAACCGTGGGACTCAGCGCTTTCCGGCACCGCTCACCGCTCACCGCTGACCGCTGACCGCTGACCGCTGACCGCCCACTGAGCCACGCCACACACCATGGCCGCGGCGAAGTCACCGATTCGGGTAGGCCCGTGCTCCAGTTGGCGTCGGCCGTTCTGCGGGCCGGTCGATTCGATGCTCGGCTGGCAGCACAAGCCGGCCACCGGCCTCCTTCGGTGTGCCCTTGTGTCTCGTGTCTTTGTCTCTTCGTGTCCTTGCGTCTTTGTGTCATCAGCGTGCAGGGAGCTGGATTCCGCCTGCCCGCGCAGCCCCACATCACCCCATCGCACCCCACCGCGCCCCACCTCGCCCCGCGAAGCCCCCCAGTAAAGGAGAGCAGTGACCACTACCTCAGTGCGTCCGACAGCGGTACCGGACACCGAGCGGATTCCCATGTCGCCGTTGTGCGCATCACGGGAAATCCAGGGCGGCATCCCCGCCGCATTCCCCCACACATCCCTGCACGAGAAGGACTGACGGCACCGTGGAGAACAACACCCGCAGGGAACACACCGGCGTCGAGCGCGCCCAGGCCAAGGCCTATCAGCAGCTCGCACGCGAAGTCCTGCTGATCGGCCCCGAGCCGGCCAATGAAGATCTGAAGCTGCGTTACCTCGACGTACTGATCGACAAGGGGCTGGCGCCGCCCGCCGCCCGAAAACGCGTACTGATCGTCGGTGCGGGCATCGCCGGGCTGGTAGCCGGCTCCCTGCTGAAGCGTGCCGGGCACGATGTGACGATCCTGGAAGCCAATGCGAACCGGGTCGGCGGCCGTATCAAGACCTTCCACGCCAAGAAGGGAGAGAAGACGCCGTTCGTCGATCCCGCGCAGTACGCGGAGGCCGGGGCCATGCGCCTGCCCAGCTTCCACCCGCTGACGCTGGCGCTGATCGACAAGCTCGGCCTGAAGCGGCGGCTGTTCTTCAACGTCGACATCGATCCGCATACGGGCAATCAGGACGCCCCCGTACCGCCGGTGGTCTACCGCTCCTTCAAGGACGGCAAGGTCTGGACGAACGGCGAGCCCAGCCCCGAATTCCAGGAGCCGGCCAAGCGCAACCACACCTGGATCCGCACCAACCGCGAGCAGGCCCGGCGCGCCCAGTACGCCAAGGACCCGTCCGCGATCAACGAGGGGTTCCACCTCACCGGCTGTGAGTCCCGGCTGACCGTCGGGGACATGGTCAACCAGGCGCTGGAACCGGTCCGCGACTACTACTCCGAGATCCGTAACGGCAAGCGGGCCAACAAGCCCTTCCAGCAGTGGCTGGACGGCTGGGCCGACGTCGTCCGTGACTTCGACGGCTTCTCGATGGGCCGCTTCCTGCGCGAGTACGCCGGGTTCAGCGATGAGGCCATCGAGGCGATCGGCACGATCGAGAACATGACGTCGCGGCTGCACCTCGCGTTCTTCCACAGCTTCCTGGGGCGCAGCGACATCGACCCGTCCGCCACCTACTGGGAGATCGAGGGCGGGAGCCGGATGCTGCCCGAGGCGCTCGCGAAGGATCTGCGGGACCAGATCGTGATGGGACAGCGGATGGTCCGGCTGGAGTACTTCGACCCGAGCCGGGACGGCCATCAGGGCGGGCTCGTGGGGCCCGGCCGGCCGGGCGGCTCCGCGGTCGCGATCCAGACCGTGCCCGAGGACGAGCCGTACGGCGAAATGGAGACCTGGACCGGTGACCTGGCGATCGTCACCATCCCGTTCTCCAGCCTGCGCTTCACCGCGGTGACCCCGCCGTTCTCGTACAAGAAGCGCCGCGCGGTCATCGAGACGCACTACGACCAGGCCACCAAGGTGCTCCTGGAGTTCTCGCGCCGCTGGTGGGAATTCACCGAGGCGGACTGGAAGCGGGAACTCGACGCCATCGACCCCGGTCTGTACGACTTCTACCAAGGGTCGGGAGAGGACCCGGCCGAGGCCGCCTTCGCCCTCCCCCAGGGCGTACGGGACCTGCCCACCGGGCTGCTCGGCGCACACCCGAGCGTGGACGAGAAACAGATCAGCCAGGAGCAGCTGGACTACTTCCGCAACTCCCCGCCGGCCGGCGGCGTACGGCCGGCCACCAACGCCTACGGCGGCGGATCCACCACCGACAACGCCAACCGCTTCATGTACTACCCCTCGCACCCCGTTCCCGGCAGCCCGGGAGGCGTGGTGCTGGCCGGCTACTCCTGGTCGGACGACGCCGCGCGCTGGGACTCCATGGAGGACGGCGAGCGCTACGGGTACGCGCTGCGCAATCTCCAGTCGGTGCACGGCCGGCGGATCGAGGTCTTCTACACCGGTGCGGGCCAGACCCAGAGCTGGCTGCGCGACCCGTACGCCTGCGGCGAGGCGGCGGTCTACACGCCGCATCAGATGACCAGCTTCCACCTCGACGCGATCCGGTCCGAGGGACCGGTCCACTTCGCCGGTGAGCATGTGTCCCTCAAACACGCCTGGATCGAAGGCGCGGTGGAGACGGCCGTACGTGCCGCCATCGCCGTCAACGAGTCCCCCGCGGCGCGCTGGGGCTCCGCCGCCGCGTCGGCCGAGGCGCTCGGCGGGCGCCGGGACGCAGCCGCGCCGTCGGACGAGCCGCGAGAGGAAGTGCTGACGTCATGACCACCACACAGACCTGCACCGTGGCCGAGTACCTGGCCATCCGGCTGGAACAGCTCGGCATCACCCATCTGTTCGGCGTCCCGGGCGACCACCTCGGTCCGTTCCTGTCGACGCTGCACGAGAAAACCACGGTCCGCTGGGTGGGCACCCCGACCGAGGGCGGCGCGGGCCAGGCCGCGGACGGCTACGCGCGGGTGAAGGCCGCCGATGCCGAGATCGCGCTCGGCGAGCAGGGCATCGGCGCGGTCGCGGTCACCTACGGCGTGGGCGCGTTCAACCTGCTCAACGCGATCGGCGGCGGCTACACCGAATACGTACCCCTGATCGCGATCAACGCGGCCCCCGCCTACGAGCAGTGGATCAACCAGCGGGCGATCGGGCTGCTCACCTCGCACATGTCCCAGCGCCCGGAGAGCAACCTGGACGTCTACCGGCAGGTGACGGTGGACGCCCAGGCCATCTCCCATCCCGGGATGGCGCCCACCCAGATCGACGGCGCCATCACCGCGTGTCTGTCCCATCGCAGGCCGGTCTACCTGGAGGTCATGGAGGACGTCTGGACGGCACGGTGTCCCGCGCCGCGCGGCCGTCTGACGCGTCGGGACCGGCCGCTCACCGCGCAGAACATGCGCATGCTCGATGCGGCGGTCAAGGCGTGCGTGCAACTGGTGCGGGACCACGAGAAGAAGCCGATCCTGTGGGCCGGCGAGGAGATCGACCGCTTCAACCTGTCCGAGGAATTCGAGAAACTGGTCCGCGATACCCGCATCCCGTTCTGCACCACGATCGGCGCCAAGTCCGTCGTCTCCGAGAACACCCCGGAGTTCTGCGGCGTCTACAACGGCAAGGCCAGCGATCCGGACGTGGCCAAGGTCTTCCACCACGCGAAGTGCCGCATCGGGCTGGGCTCGTGGGCGACCTCGAAGAACCTCGGCGGCATGAGGTCGATCGGCGAGGACTGGGCGGTCGCCGCCAACGAGGGAGTACAGGTCGGCGCCGCGTACTTCCCGGATGTGCAGCTCGCCCAGTTCATCCCCGCGCTGCGGGAGGGTCTCCTCAAGGAGTTCGGAGCCGGTGCCTTCGCCGCCGACTACTTCGCCGATGCCCACAAGGCGGGCCTCGACGTGCCCGCCGGCATCGGCGCCTATCTGGCGTCGCTGACCGGCGGCCCCTACCCGGAGACCGTGACCTACGACAGCTTCTTCCGGCACATCAACGCCTTCCTCGAGTCGGAGACCATCGAGGGCCCCGGTGCGCGCACCACCCCGTTCACCGTGGTCAGTGACGCCGCGTTCGCGCTGATCGGCTCGATGAATCTGCGGATGCCGGAGCGTGCCTCGTACGTGGCGCAGAACAGCTGGCTGTCCATCGGCTACTCGGTCGGCGCGGCCACCGGAGTGGCGCTGGGCCGCGGCAACTCAAGCAAACGCCCCCTGGTCTTCGTCGGCGACGGCTCGTTCCAGGAGACGTGCCAGGAGATGTCCACGCAGGTGCGGCACGGGCTGCGTCCGGTGGTGTTCGTCCTGGACAACGAGGGCTTCTACGGCATCGAGCAGATGCTCGTCCACCCCTGCTACTACAAGGACGGCGTACCGGACTCCGACGGCGCCGACTTCTACAACGTGCTGCACCCCTGGCGCTACGAGAAGCTCGCGGAGGTCTTCGGCTCCAAGAAGCACCCGATGCACGGCTTCGCCGTCGCCAAGCACAGCGAACTCGAAACGCTGCTCAAGCGGATCGCCGAGCCCACCGACGCGATCAACCAGGGCCCGATCGTCGTACGGGTGCAGTTCAAGCGGCACGACTACCCCAAGGCGCTCGCGTACAAGATCGCCGAAAACTGTCCGCCGCCCGTCGGCGCATCGTCGGAAGGGAATGCGGGATGACCCCGAAAGGAAAGCGGCAGGCGCCGGGGAGCGCCCTCCTCATCGACGACTCGGCCAAGGCGCTCCGGCACGCCATGAGCGGACTGTCCGGGCCGGAGGCCACCGGCTGGACCGGCGCCGTACGGCCCGCCGAAGCCCCCGGCCAGGGCGCGAAGGTGCTGGTCCTGGGGGCCGGCGTCGCGGGCCTGACCGCCGCGTACGAGCTGAGCGTGCTCGGCTATCAGGTCACCGTCCTGGAGGCGCAGAACCGCGTCGGCGGCCGCAACCGCACCGCACGCAAGGGCGACAAGCTCTACGAGCTCGACGAACGGGGTGACGCCAAGCTCACGCACACCTGCGCGTTCGACGACGAGCTGTACCTCAACCTCGGGCCCGGCCGGATCCCGTACCACCACCGCCGGGTGCTCATGTACTGCCGCGACTTCGGCGTGGAGCTGGAGCCGTACGTCATGGAGACCACCGAGAACCGCGTACGCCCACCCCATGCCCCCGTGACCTGGCCCAACCGCCGGGTGGCCAACGACACCCGCGGCTACCTCGCGGAAAAGCTCGCCGAGAACCTGCTCAGCCTCGATACCTTCACCGGTGAACTGCGCGCCCTGCTGCAGGTGTTCGGCGACCTGGACGGCAACGGCAAATACCGCGGCTCCACCCGCTCCGGCTATCTGGACCGGCCCGAGATCGAGGACTTCCCCGTAAAAGCCCCGCCGCTGTCCTTCGAGGACCTGGTGAACTCGGGCTTCTGGAAGGCCCGCTTCTACCAGCCGATCGACTATCTGTGGCAGGCCACGATGTTTCAGCCGGTCGGCGGCATGGACCACATCGTCAAGGCTCTGGCACGCGAGGCCAAACGGGCCGGCGCGACCTTCGTGCTCGGTGCCGCGGTCGAAGATGTCGAGATCATTGAGGGCGGCAAAGGCGTCGAAGTCAGCTACCGCAAGGGCGACGACGTATTCGGCGCGGAGGCACGCTACTGCGTCAGCAACATTCCGATCCCGGTGCTCCGCGACCTCCCCCTCACCAACTTCTCGACACCCTTCGACCAGGCGATCAACACCGTGAACTTCGAGGAGACCTGCAAGGTCGGCTGGCAGGCGAACCGCCGCTTCTGGGAAGGCGATCTCGGCGGCCTCGACGACACCGAAGGAATCTACGGCGGCATCAGCTGGACCGGCCACAACATCACCCAGCTCTGGTATCCGTCCAACGACTACTTCTCCGACAAGGGAACCCTGACCGGCGCCTACAATTTCCAGGAGCAGGCCCGCGTCCTCGGAAACCTCCCGACCCACAAACGCCTGGAGATGGCCCGGGAAGGCGCCATCGAGCTGCACCCGGAATTCGCCGACAAAAAGCTCGTGCCCGACGACAAAGGCGTATCCATCGCCTGGCACAAGGTGCCCTACCAACTGGGCGGCTGGGCGGCCTGGAAGCCGGAGAAGGAAGACCACAAAAAGGCCTACAAGCAACTGCTCCAGCCCGAGGGCACGGACGCGTTCTACATCACCGGCGACCAGATCTCCCCGCTGCCCGGGTGGCAGGAGGGCGCCATGATGTCGGCCCACTACGTCGTCCAGCAGATCATGGGAATCATGCCGCTCAGCGCGCCGGAGGAGGTCGCCGTACCCGACTCGGTCGCGCTGACGCAGGGTCTGCACTGACGCAGGATCTGCACTGACCGGCGGGAGGGGCGAGCGGCACCATCCACGTCTCCTCGGACGATTAGGATGCGGTCATGGCTGCCCCGGACCCCTCCCCCCGCACCCCACGGGATCCGGAACTCGGTTTCCCGCCACCCGGCGAGGTGCTGCACCGGCTCCGTACGCACAAGCGAATGTCGCTCCGCCAAGTGGCCGCGGAGTGCGGGCTGTCCGTGTCCTTCCTGGCCGCTCTGGAGCGAGGCGAAACCGATATCGCCCTGGAGCGGCTCGGCCGCCTCGCCAAGGTCTTCGACCACGATGTCGGCTCGTTCCTGGGTTTCTCCCGGGGGCGCGCCACCCCCTCGGTCTTCCCCCGGGAGAAGCAGGAGGTCCTGAACCGGGCCCCCGGCGTCGTCTACCGGGTGCTGCGCTCCCCGGAGCTGGGATATCAGGTCGTCACAGGCGACTTCGCGCCGCACAGCGGCCTCACCGAGGACCTTCAGCACGAGGGCTCCGACCTCATCACGGTCACCCGGGGCACCCTGGTGGCCCGGTACAACGGTGTGGACCATGAGCTGCGTGCCGGTGACTGCATCCAGTGGTCGGCCGGCCACCCGCACAGCTTCCGCAACGAGACCGACGAGCCGGCCCAGATGGTCGTTGTGCTGTTCTCCAGCCTCTACTGACTGCCGCTCTCCACCGACCTCGTTCGCTCCCCCCTCACCCCTCCCCTCCTCGCCCCTTCCCTCCCCAACTGCCCTGCGGACGCCCGTCCGTGGGGCTTTCCGCTGTCCGGGCCCTTCCTCTTCAATGCCTCGCTCTGAACTATATTTTGCTCTAGTGTGCAATTTACTGAACACGGCGAACACCCGAACACGCCGAACACACCACACACGGAGAGGGGCACCAGCGGTGCAGAGATCTCACCTGCCGATCGAGAGTTCCTTACGGCCCGCCGCCCGCGGCGCCGATCTGTCCGCCCGGGTAGCGCTCGTACTCGTCTGGAGTTCGGGCTTCATCTCGGGCAAGCTCGGCCTGCAGCACGCGGCGCCCTACACCTTCGCGGCGTTACGTTTCGCCCTCGCGGGCCTGGTACTGCTGGCCATCGCCGGGATCCGCCGCGAGCGGCTGCCCCGGGGACGCCCGCTCGTGCATCTGGCCATCGCCGGCACGCTCGTCCAGGCGGTGCAGTTCTCCAGCATCTACGTGGGCATGGACCTCGGCGTGCCCTCCGGGCTCGCGGCCCTGATCATCGCCCTCTACCCACTGACCGCATCACTGCTGGCGGTGCCGCTGCTCCACGAGCGGGTCTCGGCGGGACAGTACCTGGGGCTCGCCCTCGGACTCGGCGGAGTAGCCCTGGCGGTCGCCGAGGGGATCCACCTGTCCGGCGGCTCTCTGCTGGGCCTGGGATTCCTCACGCTGGGACTGCTGGGCATCTCGGTCGGCACCGTCTACCAGAAGCGGTTCTGCGGGCGGATGGAGCCGGTGAGCGGCAACGCCGTACAGCTCCTGACCGCCTCGCTGGTGGTGCTCGCACCCGCCGTCTTCGCCGAGGGCTGGGACGTGCACTTCACCGCCGCATACTGGCCCGCGCTGCTGTGGAGCGCGCTGATCAACTCCATCGTGGGCGTGGGCCTGCTCTACCGCCTTCTGCAGCGGCACGGGACGAGCCAGGTCAGCAGCCTGTTCCATCTGGTCCCGATGAGCACGGCGGCGCTCGGCGCCCTGCTGCTCGGGCAGCGGCTCGGGCCGCTCACCCTCGCCGGGCTCGCGCTCGCCACGGCCGGCACCCTCCTGACCCACCGCCTCCGCCGCGCCCCCTCACCGCGGGTCACGCAGATCGGGCTAAACGCGCCAAATCACCACAGCCTCAACGCCCAGGCGGCACCGCGTGAAGAGCGAAAGGAGCGGGGCGCTAGCATATGAGCACCGCCTAGCTCGAAAGTTAATTCTGTGACTGTCAACGACGACTCGTTCACCAACTGGAAGAACCGCGAGGAAATCGCGGAGTCGATGATCCCGATCATCGGGAAGCTGCACCGGGAGCGGGACGTCACGGTCCTGCTTCACAGCCGCTCCTTGGTGAACAAGTCGGTGGTCAGCATCCTCAAGAGCCACCGATTCGCCCGGCAGATCGCCGGTGCGGAACTCTCGGTCACCGAGACGCTGCCGTTCCTGCAGACTCTCGCCGCGCTCGATCTCGGCCCTTCCCAGATCGACATCGGCATGCTCGCCGCGACGTACAAGACCGACGACCGCGGTCTCTCGGTGGAGGAGTTCACCGCCGAGGCCGTCGCCGGCGCCACGGGTGCGAACAAGATCGAGAGCCGCGAGGGACGCGATGTCGTCCTCTACGGGTTCGGGCGCATCGGCCGCCTCGTCGCCCGCCTCCTCATCGAGAAGGCGGGCTCCGGCAACGGCCTGCGGCTGCGCGCCGTCGTCGTCCGCCAGGGCGGCGACCAGGACATCGTCAAGCGCGCCTCGCTGCTGCGCCGCGACTCGATCCACGGCCAGTTCCAGGGCACGATCACCGTTGACGAGGCGAACAGCACGATCATCGCCAACGGCAACGAGATCAAGGTGATCTACGCCGGCGACCCGTCGGAGGTCGACTACACGGCGTACGGCATCAAGGACGCCATCCTCATCGACAACACCGGTAAGTGGCGCGACCGCGAGGGCCTGTCGAAGCACCTGCGCCCCGGCATCGACAAGGTCGTCCTGACCGCGCCGGGCAAGGGTGACGTCCCCAACATCGTGCACGGCGTCAACCACGACATGATCAAGCCGGACGAGCAGATCCTGTCCTGCGCGTCCTGCACCACCAACGCGATCGTCCCGCCGCTGAAGGCGATGGCGGACGAGTACGGCGTCCTGCGCGGCCACGTGGAGACCGTCCACTCGTTCACCAACGACCAGAACCTGCTGGACAACTACCACAGCTCCGACCGCCGCGGCCGCTCTGCGCCGCTCAACATGGTCATCACCGAGACCGGTGCCGCCTCCGCCGTCGCCAAGGCGCTGCCCGACCTCAAGGCGCCGATCACCGGCAGCTCGATCCGCGTCCCGGTGCCGGACGTCTCGATCGCGATCCTCAGCCTGCGGCTCGGGCGCGAGACCACCCGCGAGGAGGTCCTCGACTACCTCCGCGACGTATCGCTGACCTCGCCCCTCAAGCGCCAGATCGACTTCACCACGGCCCCCGACGCGGTCTCCAGCGACTTCATCGGCTCGCGCCACGCCTCGATCATCGACGCCGGCCCCACCAAGGTCGACGGCGACAACGCGATTCTCTACCTCTGGTACGACAACGAGTTCGGCTACTCCTGCCAGGTCATCCGCGTCGTGCAGCACGTCTCCGGCGTGGAGTACCCGACCTACCCGGCCCCGGCGGTCTGATCTCGACAAACCGTCCGATCCGCTGCCGGTGGCAGGCGGAGCGACGGTGGGACGGCAGCCGATCCCGGTCAACATCCGGCTGCCCTCCCACCACCGCCCGCCACC
This sequence comes from Streptomyces sp. NPDC028368, assembly GCF_055565615.1. NCBI lineage: Bacteria > Bacillati > Actinomycetota > Actinomycetes > Kitasatosporales > Streptomycetaceae > Streptomyces > Streptomyces sp. NPDC028368. Next base: position 307,218 of record NZ_JBVHTY010000009.1, read on the forward strand.
TGCTACGGCTACCGGCTACCGGCTACCGGCAGCGGATCGGGGCCGTACGGTCGCACCGTCCGTCGGGTCCATCGGCGCCGTCGAGGTCGAGCTCCCGACATCGATGAACCACCCACAGCCCTCCGCCTGGCCTTCCTGCCGTAGCTCGCCACCGTGCGCACCCGGTCCGGTTGCCGGGCCGGCCGGCCGGCCGCCTCAGGTCATGTCCCGGCCCTCCCAACGATCCCGGAACCAGGCCAGCGTCTCGGACAGATGCTCCCGGTTACGGTCGTCGTCCAGCAGCGACAGGCGGAAGCTGGGCCGCAGTTCCAGCTTGCCCTCCGGGATCGAGACGCCCTCCATCCCGTTCAGCCGGTTGAGCAGCTCGGCGCGCAGCGCGCGCTCCGTGAAGGGCTCGCGGCTCGCGAGGTGCTGGAACACCACCTCCGCCACGCCGCCCCGCCCGCCGCCGGGATACACCGTAAGCGGCCACACCCCCGGCCCACCCGCCTGCCCCAGCATGAGGAACGCACTGGTCGTGACCTCGCCGGCGCCGTAACCGATCCAGCCCCCCAGCTTCTCCCAACGGGTGAAGAGCTCACGGACAGCGGAAACCGTCGCGGCGGTGTCATCCGCCGCAAGCTGGCGAAGGAACCGCGCGGCTCGGGTGTCCTCATCCTGCTGCTCCGTACCGCCCGGTGCGCCCGCCTCCGTCGTCTGGCCATCGGCACTGGCGAGGAGCAGGGCAAGGTCGTCCACGGTAAGTCGCTGGGCCGGGTCCGCGGCTCCGCTGACGGTGAAACCGACACCATCGGCACTGAGCCGGGCGCGGACGTCCCCGCCGTCCGCCCCGGACCACCGGAACCCGTCGGCGATCTTGCCGTCGGCGTTGAGCACCCGGTAGGCGTTGACCACTCCGGCGGTCCTGGCAAGGTGACTGCCCACGGCCTGGGCTCCGGAGCCGAGGAAAGCGGCGAGGTCTCCGTAGGACGTCCACGTGCCGTGCGGGAGCGCGGCGAGTACTTGATGGGCGAGGTGCCAGTCCCGGCTGCGCTCGGCGCGTCCGACCCCCCTCAGAGGGGCAGGCCACAGCCGGATGGCCCGGTCGGCGAGGTCGTCGGCTCGGGCCAGGATCTCCCGGGCCCCCCAGCGCTCGGTGGCGGCGATGCGACGGTTCATCTCCAGGTGACTGCCGTCGAGCAGCCCCTGCTTGCGCTCAAAGGGATGGTTCGACAGCTCCGAGTTCACGCCGGTCAGGGTCAGGTTGCCGAGCGTGTGCTGCAACCGGGAGTGCAGGTCTTCCGCGCTCTCGCCCTGCGCCGCGTCTTCCTTCAGCATCCGCATCCACGCGTCGCCGGGCGACTGCGGCATCACGTGCTCGATGGTCAGCTGCGCCGAGGCGAAGTCCACCGGCTCGGGGTGCCCGTGGCTCTCCTCCAGCCGCTGGAGCACCAGCCTGCGCTGGTTCGGCCGACCGTACTGGTAGAAGGGTGCGGTACGGATCTTCTCCCGCAGCTCTTCGTCATCCGGCCAGAGGCGGTTGTCGGCGGAGAGGAGCTGGTGGAGTCCGTCGGCGATGGGTATGTCGTGCGGCAGTTGAGCGGGCACGGCCTGGAAGATCCGGTTGAGGTTGTTCGTCGGCACCCGGCAGATCGTCCGCCGCACCAGGAAGCTCTCGATGTACGACATGGCGCGGGCTGCTTCCCCGGCGTCGAGCTCTCCTCGTTCCCGCCGGTCGAGCAGCAGCATGAGCGCGGGGTAGGTCACCACGGCCTGCCAGTCGTGCAACCGGCTCAGGTGCCCGCGGACCAGCGGGTCGGACTCCTCCTCCGGGCGGATCACCCTGCGGAAGTGGGCGCTGCGGCGGTGCAGTTCCTTGATGTAGGCCTCGATGTCCGCCTCGGTCTGTGTTGCGCCCACGTCCCGGCGCTCGAAGCGCTGCTGCTGGGCGGCGTACAGATCCTGGCGGCGCACCCGGTCGTCCCCGTCGAGCACCAGCTGGAGCCACATGAGCTGTTCGAGCTCGTCATTGCTCAGGCTGCCTTGCAGGGGCAGCCAGTGGGTCTCGTACACATGCTCACCGCGGGTCGGCAGGCGCATGAACAAGTAGTTGCGCAGCAGGTCTGCCTGACTGAGCTTCAGACCGGTGTTGTTAAGTGATTCGAAGATGCGGTGGACGTTGTCCCCTCGCTCGGCGGTCACCGACACCAGCGTGAGTCTGGAGGTGATCGCCTGCTCGATGCGCAGCACGTCCCCCGGGGCCGTCGGATCGTCCGCTTCGACGAGCTTGCGGCGGAAGAAGCGGTAGGCGGCGGCGACTCTGTCGCCCGTCGCGTGCTCCGACTGGACGCGGTGAATGTGCGCGGCGTACTGCGGCCTGTCCGCCTGGGTCGGCAGCAGACGGAAGTAGTCCTCGCCCTTCCTGCGCTTGTTGATGAGGTATTCCTCATCGATGCGCTCCGCCTCGTCCGGCTGCGATCCGACGATGTGGTCGCGGATGGCGGCCAGCGCGAGAGAGAGCGTGGTGAGCCGCTGCTGACCGTCGACGACAAGCCATCGTGGGAACGTCGCTTCGTTCTGCGGGGACGGGGCAAGCACGACCGAGCCGAGGAAGTGGGTGCTCACCGTCGCGCCGGACTCCACCAGCTCAGCCTGTTCGAGAATGTCGCTCCACAATTGGGCCAGCTGCTTCTCCGACCAGGAGTAGGTCCGCTGATAGAGCGGGACCTGGAACTGCTGAGCCCGCCCTTGCACCAGATCGGCGAACAATGTCTCTTTGGCCTGCATGCCGGTACCCGTCCTCCGATATCCCGCCCCGTCAGGGCCCTCTGACAGACGACGATATGGGCTGCCACTGACAACCGCGGGTGCATCGACGGAACCCGGCGCCCCAGTGCCTGTTTCACGCCAACCACCCGTGCGTCTCCGGAGAACAGGGCCACCGACAGCGTCCGCACCACTAGCCTCGCGAGCCCGGCGCGAGGCCCGCGAACTGCGGGCCGGGATCGCTGCCGCCGTGGTGCAGGCGCGGCTCGCGCGGGTCTGCCGTCCGGCGGATACGGGGCGGTCACGCCGGCGCAGCTGACCTGCAGTAATCGTTTGCCATCGCCTGTTGTCGTGGTCGAGTGCTCCCCCGAGCCAGAGAAATCGCAGGTCAGCGGCCCTTAGCCGCCCGCTCAAGAGTCACCACACACTCCACATGATGCGTCATCGGGAAGATGTCGCAAATTCCGACTTTCGGAAAACCCCAGGTCAGACCGCACTTTCGTCCCCATCCCCCTGCCCGAAACCCCCTTGGAGCGTCAAACGAGCGTCAGGCGACTGCGTCTGACCAGTCCCTAAGACGACGTTTCCTTTGGCGGGTAGCGTCGTTGTGTTGGTATGACGAGTCTTGCTGAGCATCTGGTCTCGGATGAGTTGTGGGAGTTGTTTCGGCGGGTGGCGCCGGAGACGGTGGTGGTACGCCCGCAGGGCGGGGGCCGTCGGCGAGCCGGGGATCGTGAATGCCTGACTGCGATCGTGTTCGTGGCCACGTCAGGCTGTTCCTGGCGGCAGCTGCCTCCGGTGTTCGGGCCGGCCTGGCCGACCGTCTACCGGCGTTTCGCGCGCTGGAGCCAGGAGCGTGTCTGGGCTCGTCTGCACCGCGTCATCCTCGACGAACTCGGTGCTCAGGGCGGATTGGACTGGTCACGATTCGCCGTTGACTCCGTCAGTGTCCGCGCCCTCAAAGGGGGCAACTGACCGGACCGAATCCGACCGACCGCGGCAAAGCAGGGTCGAAAATCCACCTCATCGTGGACCGGTCCGGACTGCCCGTCTCCGTTGCCATCTCGGCCGCCAACACTCATGACAGCCTGGCCCTGCAACCGCTGGTCATGGGGATCCCGCCCATCCGCAGCCCACGCGGACCGCGGCGACGCAGGCCGGCAAAGCTCCAGGCGACAAGGGCTATGACTATCCCTACCTGCGTCGATGGCTCCGCGAACGAAACATCATTCCTCGCATCGCCCGGCGCGGTGTCGAAAACTCGCAACGCCTGGGCCAACACCGCTGGGTAGTCGAGCGCACCATGTCGTGGCTCGGAGGGTGCCGCCGCCTCCACCGACGCTACGAACGCAAGCCCGAACACTTCCTGGCCTTCACCGCCATCGCGACCAGCCTCATCAACCACCGCCGACTCACCAACTGAAACGACGTCTAGGCACGCGCGTCTCTCGTGGATGCCGAGTGTGCTGTCGCCAGCACAGGCCCGAAAACGCTCAAGGCCGCTTCCTCATGTCCGAAAAGATGGCCTCCGACCGGCGTGAAACGCTGGTCGGGACGACAGGATTCGAGCCTGCGGCCCCTTGACTCCAGGATTGCGGGTGACCGGCACCGTCTGCGCATAACGGACAATTTCCGGGCGCATGTTGTGCATTGACGGGCATGCCGTGCGGTAACGCGCACATTGCACGGTTCCGAACCGGCCCCCAGACAGAGTCACCGCACTAGTCTCGACTGGGGCTGCCAGCCCCGATAGCGACCGACTTTCTCCGCTCCCCTGGCGCCCAGGATGCCTAGGAGAAAATCTTCGAGGTGACCGGATGACTCCGGTGACGCTGGTACTTCAGCAACACTTGCCCCTCGCTGTCTCTGTATCGCTCGAGCAACAACTCGCCGCGGCGTCCGGGAACGGGAACTCCCCCTGTCGCACTCATTCCCTCATGGGGCCGTGCAACTTTTTAGAGGCTGAAGGATCGACTTCGGTATGCACCACCGCCTGCCGTACTGGCACCCAGCCCCCCGTTCCCCTACTGCGCATGACCGCCGAGGACCGGTGCTCCCACCTGCACCCGGAGCGCCGCCTTGGGCACCGCTCCACCTACCGCCGCCTGCCGCAGGCCGGCCAGAAGCGTCGCCATGGCCCGCAGGCCATCTGGCACACCGTCGCCGGTCATGGACCGAAACGACAACCACCGCCCCCTCCATTCATTGCCGCAGTCGGAGTCAAGGTGTGTTGACATAGTCAACAGCACTTCACAGTCCATACTCTCACTTCTGGTGTACGCTCCCGCTAGATACCTTCCACCACGACGCGAGTGACGGGGAGCAGCAGTGGCACTGGAGCAGGTCGGTGGACGTTTCCGGATTACCGGTGACCTGGGTCGCGGAAACATGGGCGAGGTGCACCGGGCCGTGGACCTGGAGGCCGCACCCGCTTCGACGCAGTACGAGGTGGCGCTCAAGACGGTGCTGCGCAACCGCACCGGCCTGCTGGTCGAGGCTGCGGAGGGGAACAAGGAGACACAGCGCTTCCACCGCGAGGTGAAGATCATGCGCATGCTTTCCCAGGGTCACCCCAACCTCACCCATCTGATCGCAGGCGGCGTCGACGACGCACCGGGTGCCAGCGGTCTCCCTTATCTGGCAATGGAGTTGCTCGACGGCCACACCCTGGGCCTGCTTATGGATGAAGAGCCGCAGCTCCCGGTCTCCTGGGTCGCCGCGATCGGCGCGCAGATCGCGTCCGGCCTCGCCGCCGCGCACACGGCTGGCGTCGTCCACCGCGATCTAAAGCCGGCCAACGCGATGCTGCTCCGCGACGGCACCGTGAAGATCCTCGACTTCGGCATGGGCTCGATCGTCGACGACCCCGACCAGACGCGACTGACCAGCACCGGCGTGAGCGTCGGCACGGCACGGTACATGGCGCCCGAGCAGTTCCGCGCCGAGCCGGTCTCCGCCGCGGCCGATCTGTACGCGCTCGGCTGCGTCCTCTACGAGATGCTGATCGGCCGCCCCCCGTTCTCCGCGCGGACCGCCTACGAGCTGTCCGTGCAGCACCAGTACGACCCGCCGCCGCGGCTGACCATCGTCCGGCCCGATCTGCCGCAGGCCCTGGTGCGCCTGGTCTCCCGGCTCCTGGAGAAGGAGCCGGAGAACCGGCCGGAGAACGCCACCCTGGTCCGCGAGGCCCTGATCCCGCACGCGCTCGCCCCCGACGCGACGGTCGACCTGCTCGCCCCGGAGTGGACGGCGATGGACCCGGTGGCCCGGCTCCGCGCCGAGCTGCCGCAGCCCGCCGCCGTGAAGCCGGCCCCGGTACCGCGCCGTTCGCCCCGCCTGCCGGAGACCATGGACGTCTTCGGCATCCACAACAATCTGATCGAGGAGTACGAGAGCTTCACACGGAGCGCCACCGTCATCCGTGACGCCCGGATCGAGAACTTCGTCGAGGACGACCTGGCCTCGAAGTCGCAGTGGCCCGACCCCTGGCTCTCGCTGAATCCGTTCTTCGCCGACGGCGGCCAGGTCACCGATCTGGTCAGGGACGGGCTGCTGCATCCACGCTGTGCCGAGATCTTCCAGGCCGGCAAGAAGGAGGACGCCCGCCGTCCGGACGGCCGGCCGCTCACCTTCCACCGCCATCAGCGCGAGGCGATCGAGGCGGCCCAGGAAGGCGACTCGTACGTGCTCACCACCGGCACGGGTTCCGGCAAGTCGCTCTCCTACATCGTGCCGATCGTGAACCAGGTATTGAAGGAGCGGGACGCGGCCGCTCCGGGGGCTCCGCGACGGGTACGGGCGATCGTCGTCTACCCGATGAACGCGCTGGCCAATTCCCAGCTCAAGGAGTTGGAGAAGTACCTGCGGCACGGCTTCGGGGAGGGCCACGAGCCGGTCACCTTCGCCCGGTACACGGGCCAGGAGGACGAGGAGCGGCGCAAGGAGCTACGCCGGAATCCGCCGGACATCCTGCTCACCAACTACGTGATGCTGGAACTGATGCTCACCCGGCCGGACGACCGCGACGGTCTGATCCGGAACGCCGAAGGCCTGCAGTTCCTCGTCTTCGACGAGCTGCACACATACCGGGGCCGGCAGGGCGCGGACGTCGCGCTCCTGATCCGCCGGGTCCGCGAGGCATGCCGTGCGGGGCAGAACCTGCAGTGCATCGGCACCTCGGCGACCATGTCCACCGAGGGCACCTGGGAGGACCAGCGGCGGGAGGTCGCCCGGGTCGCGGGCCGGCTCTTCGGCACCACGGTGCTGCCCACCCGGGTGATCGGCGAGACGCTGGTCCGGGCCACCGATCAGCCCCCGGCGGCCGTTCCCCCCGAGCGGCTGCGGATGCCCGCGGCGCCCCGCGCGTACGAGGCACTCACCCGGGACCCCCTCGCCCGCTGGGTGGAGTCCCGGTTCGGCCTTGAGGAGGAGCCGGATACCGGGCGGCTGCGCCGCTGTGCGCCGCGCACTATCGAGTCGGCCGCCGAGGAACTGTCCACCGACTCCGGGGTCCCCGCCGACCAGGTCCGGGAGGCGATCCGCGCCACCCTGGAGGCCGGTTCCCAGGCCAAGCACCCGGTGACCGAGCGGCCCCTCTTCGCCTTCCGCCTGCACCAGTTCCTCTCCAAGGGCGACACCGTGTACACGACCCTGGAGAACCCGCTCACCCGCCCGCTGACCCGCACCTTCCAGCTGGAGCAGCCGGGCAGCGGCGGCATGCCGCTGTACCCATTGTCGTTCTGCCGGGAGTGCGGTCAGGAGTACCTCACGGTGTGGCGCACCGAGGGCCGTGACGGTGTCTTCCGTTACGAGCCCCGGCGTGGCACCTCGGCCTCCGGCGGCCGCGAGGGCGAGGGCTGTCTGTACGTCGGGGTGCCGGACGAGGACTACGTCTGGCCCGCCGATCCGCAGCGGGCCGTGGACGACCGGCGGATTCCGGAGTCCTGGCTGGAGCAGGATGCGAATGGTCTGACGGTGGTGAAGAAGACCTACCGGGAGCGGGTGCCCAGGCGCGTCGTCGTCGACCCTCTCGGCACGGAGAGCACGGAGAGCGGCAAGGGTCTCGAGGCGGCGTTCGTCCCGGCGCCGTTCCTGTTCTGTTTGCACTGCCAGGTGTCGTACGAGCAGACCCGCGGCCGTGACTTCGCCAAGCTGGCGACGCTCGACCAGGAGGGCCGCTCCTCGGCCACCTCCCTGATCTCGGCCTCCATCCTCAAGTCGCTGCGCGCGGTGCCGGAGAAGAGCCTGGACAAGGAGGCCCGCAAGCTCCTCACCTTCGTCGACAACCGTCAGGACGCCTCGCTGCAGGCCGGCCACTTCAACGACTTCGCGCAGGTCACCCAGTTGCGCGGGGCGCTGTACGCGGCGGTCGTGCGCTCCGGTGAGGAGGGGGTGCGCCACGACGACCTGACGGCGGCGGTGACGGAGGTGATGGGCCTTGCACCGCGCGAGTACACCGGTGTCGCCGACCAGCCGCCGTCCATGGAGCGCCGGGCGACGAAGACCTTCCGGGACGTCGTCGGCTACCGCCTCTACCGCGACCTGGAGCGCGGCTGGCGGATCACCATGCCCAACCTGGAGCAGACGGGCCTGCTACGCATCGACTACGAGGACCTGGAGTGGGTGGCCGCCCGCGCCGAGCGCTGGGAACCGGCGCACCCGGTGCTCCGCGAGATCGACGCGGAGCTGCGTGCCGAGATCGCCCGCACCCTCCTGGACTTCCTGCGCCGGGGCCTGGCCATCGATGTGCAGTACTTCCGGGACGACTTCGACGCATTGAAGGGCGCCAGCGAGGAGCGGCTGACCGGCCCTTGGGTCCTCAGTGAAAGCGACAAGCCGAATGTCGGCACGGCCTACCCGTACGGTTCCAAGCCCGGTATGGAGCGCACCGCCCTGTTCCTCTCGCCGCGCGGGAAGTTCGGCAAGTATCTGCGCCGGAACGTCCCCGCGCTGCGTGAGGCCCCGCAGGACGATGTGCAGGGGGTGATCGAGACCCTGCTCACCGTGCTCCGCGACGCCGACCTGGTGCGCGAGGTGGAGGCGGCCCCGGAGCGTTCGGGGCCGGTGTTCCGCCGGCGTGCGGCGGAGAAGCGCACCGGGTACCGGGTGTCGGCCGCCGCGATCGTGTGGCGGGCCGGCACCGGGGAGACGGGGGCGATCGACCCGCTGACCCGCACCTACAGCCACGGCGAGGGGCCGCGCGTCAATCCCTTCTTCCGCGATCTGTACCGCAACGCCGCAACCGAGCTGGCGGGGCTCTACGCCCGCGAGCACACCGCGCAGGTGCCGCCGGAGGACCGGCTGCTGCGCGAGGAGGAGTTCCGCACGGCCGAACTGCCGCTGCTCTACTGCTCGCCGACGATGGAGCTGGGCGTCGACATCTCCTCGCTCAACGCGGTGATGATGCGCAACGTGCCGCCGACGCCGGCCAACTACGCCCAGCGTTCTGGTCGTGCGGGCCGTTCGGGGCAGCCGGCGCTGGTGACCACGTACTGCGCGACGGGCAACAGCCACGACCAGTACTACTTCCGCCGCTCGGAGGCGATGGTCTCCGGCCAGGTCGCGCCGCCCCGCCTCGATCTCGCCAACGAGGACCTGGTCCGCTCTCACGTCCAGAGCATCTGGCTGGCGGAGACCGAGATGAAGCTCGGTACGGCCGTACCTGACATCGTCGACGTGGCGTACGACCCGGAAAGCGGGGACCGGCCCGATCCGCGGATGGTGCTGCCGCTGCACACGCACATCCGTGACAGGTCGCTCGACGAGGGGGCCCGGCGCCGCGCGGTCACCGCCGCACACAACGTGCTCGCGCCGCTGATCTCGGACTTCCAGGACACGACCTGGTGGTACGACGAGTGGATCGAGGACCGTATCGAGCGGGCCGCCGACAGGTTCGACAAGTCCTTCGACCGGTGGCGTGACCTGTTCCGGGCCGCCGTACTCGACCAGTACGAGCAGAACAAGCGGGTGGTGGACCACACGCTCAGCCAGGGCGAGCAGGGCCGCGCCCGCACCCGCCGCCGGGAGGCCGAGACGCAGACCAATCTGCTGCTCAACCGCTCCACCGACAACAAGTCGGTGATGAGCGACTTCAACCCCTACCGCTATCTGGCCTCCGAGGGCTTCCTCCCCGGTTACAGCTTCCCGCGCCTGCCGCTGGCCGCGTACATCCCACGTTCGGGCAACCGGCGCAACGCCGACGGCGACTATCTCCAGCGGCCGCGGTTCCTGGCGATCCGCGAGTTCGGCCCGGGTGCGCTGATCTACCACGAGGGCGCCCGCTACCAGGTGACCCGGATCCAGCTGCCGCCGGACGCCTCCGGCGATCTGGCGACGGCGGAGGCACGCCGCTGCGACACCTGCGGTTACCACCACCCGGTCCGTCCCGGCCTCGACCGCTGCGCGATGTGCGATACGGAGCTGACCGGGAAGCGCACCGGCCTGATCCATCTCCACACCGTGTACACCACCCCCCGCGAGCGGATCTCCTCCGACGAGGAGGAGCGGCGCCGGGCCGGTTTCCGGCTGGAGACCTCGTACGCCTTCCAGGACCACGGGGTCCGCAAGGGCCGTCTCACCTCGCAGGTGACGGACGGAGAAGGTGCCGCCGTCCTCGCCCTCGACTACGGCGATTCGGCCACGGTCCGGATCACCAACCTGGGCCGGGTCCGCGACAAGGAGGATGTGCAGGACGGCTACTGGCTGGACCTGGGCGACGGCCGCTGGCTCAACGACCGGGCCGCGGCGGACGCAGTGGAGGGCACCGGGATGCCGGTGGTCGACGAGGACGGCAACGAGAAGCGCCGCCGGAAGCGCGTCCTGCCGTACGTGGAGGACCGGCGGAACATCCTGGTGTCGACGCTGGACGAGCCGCTGCCGGAGCCGATCGCGTTCTCCGTCCTGTACGCCCTGGAGCGGGGCATCGAGGCCGCCTTCGAGCTGGAGGACTCCGAGCTGACGGCCGAGCTCCTGCCGCCGCCCGAGGGACCGCGCCGCCGGCTGCTCTTCACCGAGGCCGCGGAGGGCGGAGCCGGTGTGCTGCGCCGGCTGCGACAGGAGCGAGGGGCGCTGGCGAAGGCCGCCCGCGCCGCCCTGCAGATCTGCCACTTCGACCCGGACACCGGCGAGGACTTGGGCGGTCCCGAGGGCGGTGAGGAGTGTGCCCGCGGCTGCTACGCCTGTCTCCTGACGTACGGAAACCAGACCCATCACCGCCTGCTGAGCCGCCACGCGGCCCGCCCGCTGCTGCTGCGCCTCGCGGGTTCGCAGACCGAACGCGAGGACCGGGGCGAATCCCGGAGCGAGCAGTTCCACCGGCTGGCGGCACCCACCGCGACCGGGTCCGGCGGCCCCGCCCTGACCGGCAGCGATGGCCCCGCCGCGCCCACTCCGCTGGAGGCCGACCTCGAAGCCCTGATCGCCTCGGGTGATCTTCTCGGCTGGCTGAAGGCCAAGGGCTACCGGCTGCCGGACGAGGTCGACGTCCTGGTTCCGGAGGCCGCCGCCAAGCCGGATCTGGTGTTCCGTATGGACGGTGCCCGTCTCGCGGTCTTCGTCGACCTTCCCGACCACGGCGCCGATTCCACCCGGGACCGCGAGGCCGGCTACCGCCTGGAGGAGGCCGGCTGGGACGTGCTGCGTTTCCGGGCCGGATCCGACTGGGACGCCGTGGCGGACGACAACGCGACGTATTTCCAGACCCGTTGACCGTTACGTTCTCCCCGTCGATCCTTACGCTCACCGCCCAGGTCCCACCCCGACGACTCCACCCCGCCGACTCCGAAGGAACCGAGAGACCCATGAGCCCCACGTACACGGCCGGTTCGCTGGTGAACGCCCGCGGCCGGGAATGGGTGGTGCTCCCCGAGAGCGCCTCCGGCATGCTGGTGCTGCGCCCGCTGGGCGGCGGCGAGGACGACGTCGCGGCGGTCTTTCCCGCCTTCGAGGAGGTGCGGCCCGCCCAGTTCGCGGCGCCGAGCCCGTCCGACCTGGGTGACCAGCGGGCGGCCGGCCTGCTGCGGACCGCGCTGCGGATCGGTTTCCGTTCCGGGGCCGGGCCCTTCCGCGCGCTGGCGTCGATCGCCGTGGAGCCGCGCGCCTACCAGCTGGTGCCGCTGCTCATGGCGCTGCGGCAGCGCACCGTACGGCTGCTGATCTCGGACGACGTCGGCATCGGCAAGACCGTCGAGGCCGGCCTGATCGTCAAGGAGCTCCTCGCGCAGGGCGAGGCGAGCCGCCTCGCGGTGCTCTGCTCCCCCTCGCTGGCCGAGCAGTGGCAGGGGGAGCTGCGGGAGAAGTTCGGTATCGACGCCGAGCTGGTCCTCGCCTCCACCGTGTCGCGTCTGGAGCGCGGCCTGGAGCTGGGGCAGTCACTCTTCGATCGGCACCCGTTCACGATCATCTCGACGGACTTCATCAAGTCGACCCGGCACCGTGAGGACTTCGTACGGCACTGTCCGGACCTGGTGGTGGTGGACGAGGCGCACACCTGCGTCGCGGCCGACGACGCGCAGGGCCCGGCGTCCTCGTCCGCCAGTCAGCTCCGCTACGAACTGCTGCGGCGGGTCGCCGCTGACGAGGACCGGCATCTGCTGCTGCTCACGGCCACCCCGCACTCCGGCAAGGAGTCCGCGTTCCGCAATCTGCTCGGTCTCGTCCGGCCGGACCTGGCCACGGTCGATCTGGAGAGCCCGGCGGGCCGGGCCCGTCTCGCCGAGCACTTCGTCGCCCGTAAGCGGGCCGACGTGCGCCAGTACCTCACCAAGGAGGACGGTCTCGCCGACGACTCCCTCGTCGAGCGGACCGCGTTCCCCTCCGACCGGTGGACCAAGGACGAGCCGTACAAGCTGACCCCCGCCTACCGGGCGCTGCTCGACGACGCGATCGCCTACGCCGCGGACCGGGTGGAGACCGCCGGTCGCCAGGGCAAGCGGGAGGCCCGGATCGCCTGGTGGTCGGTGATCGCGCTGCTCCGGTCGATGGTGTCCTCGCCCGCCGCCGCGGCCCGCACCCTGGAGACCCGTTCCGAGTCCGCCGCCGCCCGGACCGCCGTCGAGGCGGACGCCCTCGGCGCCCCGCTGACCCGTGACTCCTCGGACAGCGACCGGCTGGAGGGCATGGACGTCGCGCCGGGCGCGGCGGAGAGCGAGCAGGGCGACCCGCGGCTGCGTGAACTCGCCACACGTGCGGCCGAGTTGTACGGTTCGGCGTCCGACGCCAAACTCAAGGCGCTGACCGCGCATCTCAAGTCGCTGATCGCGGACGGCTACAGCCCGATCGTCTTCTGCCGCTACATCCCCACCGCCGAGTATCTGGCGACGCACCTGGAGAAGAGGCTGGGGGCGAAGACGCGGATCGCCGCCGTCACCGGCACGCTCTCCCCGCAGCAGCGTCTGGAGCGCATCGAGAAGCTGGCCGCCGAGGACGCCGACGACCCGGCTGTCCGCCGGGTCCTGATCGCCACCGACTGCCTCTCCGAGGGCGTCAACCTCCAGCACGCCTTCGACGCGGTGATCCACTACGACCTGGCGTGGAACCCGACCCGGCACGACCAGCGGGAGGGCCGCGTCGACCGGTACGGGCAGAAGCGCGACCAGGTCCGCGTGATCACCATGTTCGGCGAGGACAACGGCATCGACGGCAAGGTCCTCGAAGTCCTCTTCGCCAAGCACCGGCAGATCAAGAAGGACCTCGGCATCTCGGTCTCCGTCCCGGACGAGACGGCCTCGGGCGTCACCGACGCGGTGGTCGAGTGGCTGCTTCTGCACGGCAGGCAGGGCACCCAGGAGAGCCTCTTCGAGTTCGACGGGCACCAGGAGTCGTTCGACCGGATGGAACGGGAGTGGAACTCGGCCGCCGAGCGCGAGCGGACCTCCCGTTCCAAGTACGCGCAGCGCGCGATCCACCCGGAGGAGGTGGCCCGCGAGGTCACCGCCGTACGCGCCGCGCTCGGCGGCTCCGAGGAGGTCCGCGACTTCGTCCTGGAGGCGCTGCGCGACCTGGAAGCCCAGGTCCGTGACCCCCGCGACGGCTCCGGCGACTTCGCCGCGCAGGTCGGCGGTACGCCGGCCGGCGTACGCGACGGTCTCGCGGCGGTGCTCGGGGGGCGGATCGTGGAGGAGGACCGGGAGATCCCGTTCCGCACCTCTCCGGCGATCGGGCGCGGCGAGGCGGCCCTGGTCCGCACCGACCCGGCGGTCGGCGCGCTCGCCTCGTACGTCCTCGACTCGGCCCTCGACGCGAACACTCCGGGCCCGCGCCCGGCCCGCCGCTGCGGCGTCGTCACCACCGACGCGGTCACCATCCGCACCACCCTGCTCCTGGTCCGCTACCGCTTCCACCTGACGCTGCCGTCCCGCACCGGGGAGCGGCAGATCGTCGCCGAGGACGCCCGGCTGCTCGCCTTCGAGGGCCTGCCGTCCCGGGCCCGCTGGCTCGACGACGACGCGGCAGCGGCGCTCCTCGGGACACGGGCCGCCACGAACACCCACGAGCAGCTGGCCCGCAACCAGATCACCCGCACCCTGGACGGGCTGCCCGAACTGTCCGGCCACATCACCGAGTACGGTGTCGCCCTCGCCGCCGACCTCGACGCCTCGCACCGCCGGGTACGGAAGGCCGACACCAGCGACCGTGCCGAGATCGTCCGCGGCCTGAAGGTCGTCCCGCAGGAGCCCGCCGACGTCCTCGGTGTGTACGTGTATCTGCCGCAGCAGCCCGCCGCCGTATCCGCCCCTCTCGTGACCGGAGCCGAAGCCTGATGTCCGCCGCCCCCCGCACCGCACCGGTCTTCACCGCCGTCACCACCGTCGGCGGGCTGCTCCCCGGCGACATGCTCGTCCGCATCGCCGAGGCACGGAACCTGCCGGGCACCAAGTCCGCGGACTACGGGCTGCCGGGCTCGGTCACCGTCCGCGACGAGGCCGAGCGCGCCTGGGAGTACCTCAAGCCGCTCTGGCGCGAACTGCGCGCCGCGCTGCCCGCCGCCCCGGAGACCGGCGCGCCCGCCGCCGACCCGACCGGCCGGGCCTCCTCCGACTGGCTCTCCCAGCTCTTCCGCAAGCTGGACTTCGGGGCGCTAACGGAGGTCGATCCGGAGGGCATCCCCGCCGACTCCGATACGGAGACTCGGTTCCGTATCTCGCACCGGCACGGGCCCGCGCTGCTCCACCTGATCCCCTGGAACCAGGAACCGGACAAGCGGCCGGCGGCCGGGCAGGTGCCGCCGCAGTCCCTCGTCCAGGACTGCCTCAACCGGACCGAGGCCCATTTGTGGGCGGTCCTCACCAACGGTCGAACGCTGCGGCTCCTTCGCGACTCGTCGTCGTTCGCGACGGCCGCGTACGTCGAGTTCGACCTTGAGGCGATCTTCGACGGTGAACTGTTCAGCGAGTTCGTGCTGTTGTACTGCGTGCTGCACGCTTCGCGGTTCGAGGTGGCGGAGGGGGCGGCGCCGTCCGGGTGCTGGCTGGAGAAGTGGCGGACCGAAGCCGTCACTTCCGGCGCCCGCGCCCTGGACCAGCTGCGGCTCGGTGTCCAGCAGGCACTGACCGTGCTCGGTACGGGATTCCTGCGGCATCCGGACAACGGCCGGCTGCGCGAGGACACCGACCCGAAGGCGCTGCAGGCGGCGCTCCTCCGGCTCGTCTACCGGCTCCTCTTCGTCTTCGTCGCCGAGGACCGGGACGCTCTGCTCGACCCGGCAGCGGACGAGGGGGCGCGGGCCGCGTACGCCCGGTACTTCTCCTCGGACCGGCTGCGCAGGCGGGCCCGGCGGCGCCAGGGCACCGCGCACGGCGACCAGTACGAGGCGCTGCGCCTGGTCCTCGACGCGCTCGGCATCGAGGGCGGCCGGCCCGAGCTGGGCCTGCCCGGCCTCGGCGGGCTGTTCTCGCGTACGGACGCGGACGCGCCGCTGGAGGGGCTGAAGCTCTCCAACGAGTCGCTGCTCCAGGCCGTCGGGTACCTGGCTCAGGTCCACGACCCGGGAGCGCGGCGGTGGCGGGCCGTCGACTACCGGCACCTGGACGCGGAGGAGCTCGGCTCGGTGTACGAGTCGCTGCTCGAACTGGAGCCGAAGCACTCGGCGGCGGACCGGTCGTTCGAGCTGGTCGAAGTGGCGGGCAACAGCCGTAAGACGACGGGCAGTTACTACACCCCGTCGTCGCTGATCGAGTGCCTACTCGACACCACCCTCGACCCGGTGATCGACGACGCGGTCAAGCGCGGCGAGCAGCGGGCCTCGGCCGGCGGGCGTCCCGATCCGGCGGACGACATCGTCGCGGAGCTGCTGGGCCTGACAGTGTGCGACCCGGCGTGCGGTTCCGGACACTTCCTGGTCGCCTCGGCGCGACGGATCGCCAAGCGGGTCGCGGCGGTACGCGAGCACAACCCGGAGCCGACGGTGGACGCGGTGCGGCACGCGCTGCGGGAGGTCGTGGCGCGGTGCATCTACGGCGTCGACCTCAACCCCATGGCGGTGGAGCTGGCGAAGGTGTCGCTGTGGCTGGAGGCGATGGAGCCGGGGAAGGCGCTCGGGTTCCTGGACGCGCATGTCCGGTACGGCAACGCGCTGCTCGGCACGACGCCGTCACTCCTCGCGGGCGGAGTGCCCGACGAGGCATTCGACGCGATCGAGGGCGACGACAAGAAGTACGCGGCCGCGCTCAAGAAGCGCAATAAGGCCCAACGCGGCGGCCAGGGCGACCTGTTCGCCGAATCCGAGGTCACGGTCCCCAGCAATGCACGCCTCGCGGCCCAGCTCAGCAGCATCACCAACGCTCCGTCCGAGGACCTCATCGAGGTCAACGCCCAGCAGGCGGCGTACGAGGATTACGTGACCTCCACCGCGTACACGCGCGACCGTGAGACGGCGGACACGTGGTGTGCCGCCTTCGTCTGGCCGAAGCAGCCGGGCGCGCCGGAGGCACCGACGCACGACCTCGTACGGAGCCTGCTCGCCGGGGACACGGCGGCGGTGAACGACGCGACGCTGACGGAGGTGCTCGCGCTGAGCGAGCGGTACCGGTTCTTCCACTGGCATCTGGAGTTCCCGGAGGTATTCGCCGTCCCGGAGTCGGGGGCGGGCGTCGATCCGGCGACGGGGTGGGCCGGCGGGTTCGACGCGGTGGTGGGGAATCCGCCGTGGGACAGCATCAACTTCCCCGAGACGGAGTTCTTCGCGGTACGCGCGCCGGACATCACGGCGACCAACAACACGGCGGCCCGGAAGAAGAAGATCCAGGCGCTCGGGGACGATCTCGACACCGTCGGGCTGTTCAATGAGTACGAGGCCGCCAAGCGCAGGGTGTACGGCGAGAGCCACTTCCTGCGCATCTCCGGCCGCTATCCCCTGACGGGGCAGGGAAACCTCAACCTGTACGCGCTGTTCGCCGAGGCAGACCGCATCCTGACCGGTGCCCGGGGGCGTACCGGTGTCATCGTGCCGACGGGTATCGCGACGGACGCGCGGACGCAGTATTTCTTCAAGGACCTGGTGTCGGCGGGGTCGCTGGCGGCGCTGTTCGACTTCGAGAACCGCAGCGGGCTCTTCCCGGCGGTGGACTCTCGCATGAAGTTCTGCGTGCTGTCCCTCGCAGGCCGCTCACTGCGTGAACCAGCCGCCCGATTCGCCTTCTTTGCCCATGATCCGGCGGAGCTGGAGGCCCCCGACAAGGTCTTCACCCTCACCCCCGAGGAGATCACCCTCCTCAACCCCAACACCGGGACCTGCCCGATCTTCCGTACCCGCCGCGACGCCGAGATCACCCTCGGCATTTACCGCCGGGTGCCGGTCCTTCTCAAGGAGTCGGACAAGGCGAACGGCAACCCGTGGGGCGTGTCGTTCCTGCGCATGTTCGACATGTCCCACGACTCCCATCTCTTCCGCCCCTCGCCCGCCACCGGCGAAACCCTCGACTCGATGCTCGCGGACGGCTGGCACCTCAACGGAAACGTACTGGTACGCGGAGAGGAACGGCTGCTGCCGCTGTACGAAGCGAAGATGCTGCACCATTACGACCATCGGTGGGCGACGTACACGGACGAGGGGGACACTCGCGACTTCTCGATTGCCGAGAAGCAAGTCCCTGACACTGTGCCGCTCCCCCGCTACTGGACCAGCGAGCAGAACATTCCAACCGGCGCCGTCGACAAGCACGGAGCCGAGCTCAAGGCGGATGGAGTGCAACAGCGGCTGGCGAATCGTGATTGGACTCGCAACTGGCTCCTCGGATGGCGTGATATCTGCCGTGCCACGGACGAACGCACCGCGATTTCATTTGTCTTCCCTAAGGCCAGTGCCGGAAACAAAGTGCCACTTATGACCGCTGACCGCTCCCCCTCAGAGCTGGCGGGGCTGATCGCTTGCCTGACCTCTTTTGTGTACGACTTCGCGAGTCGGCAGAAAGTAGGCGGCACCTCCATGAACTTCTTCATCTGGAAGCAGTTGCCAGCCCTCCCGCCAGAAGCGGTCGCCCGCCATTCGGTTACCGTCACCCCTCGCGTGCTCGAACTCACCTACACCGCACAGGACATGCGCCCCTTCGCCCGCGACCTCGGCGACACCGGCGCCCCCTTCCACTGGGACGAATCCCGCCGCACCGTCATCCGCGCCGAACTCGACGCCCTCTTCTTCCACCTCTACGGCATCACCCGCGACGACGTGTCGTACATCCTCGGCACCTTCCCCATCGTGAAACGCAAGGACGAAGCGGCCCACGGCACCTACCGCACCAAGGACCTGATCCTCGCCGAGTACGACCGCATGGCCGCCGCCGGTCTCACCCTGGATACCCCGCTCGACGAGAGCGACTCCGGCACGTACCGGTCCACGCTCACCCCGCCCCCAGGGCAGGGCCCGCGCCACCCGGCCCGCCAGGACGGCTGACGTCCAACAACGCGAGGGGCGCCGCCCGCTGAGCAGCGGACGGCGCCCCTCGACGTATCAGCGCTCCGACGCGAACCGCACGAACCGTCCCCACCCGTCGCGACCGACGGCAAAGGCCGGACGCGCCACGTCCTTGGAATCCCTTACGTGGACGGCCTGTTCGGCGATTGCGATCTCGACACAGTCATCGCCCTGACTGCCGCTGTAGCTGGACTTGAACCAGAACAGTTCCGCCGTACCGCTCGTCATCGCTCTCCTCGCAGTCTCTCCAAGAGGGCCCTGGTTTCCTGTGGATTGAGGGCCTGCGAGCGCAGTGTGTCATAGCGCTGGTGGAGGAGGCTCACCTCATTCGCGTCGGTGATGAGTCGGCCGCTCTGCTGCCCTTCGGCGTATCCGACCCGCCGCCGCTCCGGCGTCTCCAGCAGTCGCACCGGTCCATCCAGGCACGCGTGCAGCGCCGAGTCCAAGGGAACCACCTGCAAGGTCACGTTCCTCCGGGACGTCAGCTCCAGCACGTGATCGAGCATCCCCCGCATAGCCTCCGCGTCCCCGAACCGCCGCCGGAACACATGCTCCTCGACGATGAAGCTGAACAACGTCGTCGGCCGTTCCACCAGCATCCGCTGCCGTTCCGCCCTCGCCGCCAGCAGCGCTTCGAGCCGTTCGTCCGTCACCACCGGAATCGTGCCCTCGAACACCGCCCGCGCATACGCCTCCGACTGCAACAACCCCGGCACCAGCCGACACTCGTACGTACACAGACTCACCGCCGTCCGCTCCAGCCGCGCCCACTCCCGAAACCACGCCGCCAACCCCACCTCCCCCCGCGACAGATACGGCGCCGCCCTCCGCAACGCCCCCGTGTTCCCCGTCGCCTCCTCCCCCCGCTCCACGAACAACTCGTCCGGCATCCGCCGCCCCAGCTCCACCGACTCCACGGTGTGCTTCGAGAACCGCACCCGCTCCCCGAACTCCACCCGGCTCAGCCCCGCATGCTCGCGCAGCGCCTGCACGACCGCCCCGAACGTCCGCAGACTGTCCGACGGATGCGGTTCCCGTTCCCCCTCCGAGAACGCACCGGCCCCTTCTCCCACGATCGCCATCCGCCGCCCCTTCCCACCGCACGGTCAAACGCACTCAGCGTGACGGCGCACGCCCCGTACTGTCCACCCTGCGTGCCCGTACGGTGACCTCCCGTACGGGCCTCGCCTCTCGCCGCCCCGCCCCGCGCGGGCCACGCTGACCCCATGAATCACCCCGCACCCCAACTCACGCCTTACACCCGGACGTTCCGGCAGCAGTTGTCCTCCACCCGTCGCGGCGCACGTCTCGCCCGACTCCTCGCCGTCATCGAACTCCACGCCTGGGGCCTTCCTCCGGACATCACGGAACGTGCCGAACTCGTCGTCGCCGAACTCGCCGCCAACGCCGTCCTGCACGGCCGTGTCCCCGGCCGCAACTTCGAACTCGCCCTGACCTGCACCCCGTCGCCACTCCCCGGCCGCCTCCTGATCGAGGTCTCCGACGCCCGCGGCGACCGCCTCCCCCGAACCGCCGACGAGGACCCCGACCTCTCCGCCGGCGGCTGGGGCCTGTCCCTCGTCACCCTCCTCGCCGACCACTGGGAGACCGTGCCACGCCCGCCGGGTGGCAAGACCGTACGAGCGGAACTGGCCACTCCGTCCGGTATCTGACGGTCCGTTGACCGAGCCAACAGGCGCCACATAAGGTCAACCGCGCACCACGTGCACATGGGGGACCTGCTTGAACACCACCGACGCCACCCACATGCTCCGTCAGGCCGAACTCGATTACGGCACGGGTAATTTCGCGCGCACGCTCAACCTGCTGGACCGGATCTCCACAGACCGTCCCGGCCTCCCCGAGGACGACCGCGCCTCCTACCACGCACTGCGCGCCCTGCTCGCCGAACGCGCGGGCAACTGGCCCGAGGCGGTCCACCGCTGGCTCGCGGTGTTCGGCGGCACCCCGCCCACGAGCGGCGAGGACCAGCCCTGCGACATCGGCTGCGACTGCGACGTCCGCACCGTACTCGACACCCCGGACGCCACGTCCGGCGAGACGCCTTGCCTCTGCTGCCCGGCACACGCGCTGTGGCGCCTGGTGTGGCAGGCGGCCCGCCAGGGCGTGATCGGCGAGGTCCTCGACGCCGTCCCCGACCCGTCCGGGAACCGCCGCACCGCCCTGGTGCACGCGCTCGCGGTCGGCACGCTGAGGTCGCTCACCCAGAGCGAGAAGGTCGATCCGGCTCACGCGGTCTTCGCCATCGCCGTCTGGCACCTGCTGCTCGACGACGAGGACCCGCTCGGCTTCGAGAACCTGGTGACCGCCCGGCGCGGCACCGCCCTCGGCGCCAAGGACTGGCAGTCCGCGTGCGACACGCTGACGAACCGGATCCGTACGGCGTTCCGGTCCGTCGACGAACGCGACGGCCATGACGTCCTCGACGGCTGGGACACCGTCTGGAACGTCGAGGCGTACGAGTACAGCGGCGAGCTCGTCCGGGGCGAACGCGCCTATCTGCGGATGGAGGAGTGCTTCGGCAGCTGCGGAGACGCCTTCGACTGCCGGTGCCCGGTCGACACCTGGCAGCCGCCCACACCCGGCACCACTCCCCCGTGCCTGGGGCTGCTGCTCGGCGGCCGGCCCTGGGACGGCTCACCCGTCACCGTGGACAAGGCCGCCGAGCAGTTGGAGGTTTTCGGCGAACACCGCGCACTCCTCACCGCGTACACCCGCCGTCACGGCGAACCTGCCACCTGGCAGGCGGGGTCCGACACCCACAAGGCCTGTGCACCACTCCTCGCCAAGGCCCTGGCCGCCAGGGCACACGAGCAGTTCGAGAAGGGCGCGTGGCAGGACACTCTCGCCGACCTCACCTCGGCCGCCCGCCTCGGCTACGTCATCGACCATGGGCTGCACAAGATGGTCCGCAAAGCCGGACTCAGCGCGGGCCAGGACGGCAACGGCTACCAGCGGGCCACGCTCGTCCAGCGCATTTTCTGGCTGGAGTCCGCGCACGCGCTCGCTCCCGATGACACCGCCCTCGCCAAGGAGCTGGCAGCCGCCCTGGTCCGGCGCGGCACCGAAGCGCTGGGGACGAAGGACAGGAATCAGGGCCGTGCCCGCTTCCAGCGGGCGCTGTGCGTACGCCCCGGCGATCCGGTGGCACAGGACGCGCTGGACGCGCTGGATCTCGCCGACATCGCTTCCGTCGTCACGGGAAACAGGCGGGGCAAACAGCCCGGCCTGCAACGGGTCGGGGAACTTCTGCACCGCGGGTTCCGTGCGGAGAACCCGGCCGAGGATCTGCACGAGGTGTACTCCTGGTACTGCGACCGGATAATTGAACGGACCGCGCGGAAGGCGCTCGACGGGAAGAAGAGCGAGGCCCGTCGGGTCCTGCGGCAACTGCGGAAGGTCCGCCCCTCCGAGGACGAGTGGGGAGAACAGGTCGACGACGGTGACATCGCCCGCCTCCTGCACGACACGGCCGTCCGGCAGCTCGGAGCACGGTCCGGCGACTACACCCAGCAGGTGCCCCTGCTGCTCTCCGCCGCCGCGTCCTTCGCACAGCTCACCGGGGCGGAGGCGGAGTGGCAGGCACTGGAGATCGTCGTGCCGTTCGCCGGGGAACTGGTCGACACCGGACGCTGGTCCGAACTGATCGACCTCCAGGTCAGACTGCTGATCACGCCGGGCCGCTCCGCGGCGTACGACCAGCTTCTTGCCGTCGCATACCACCGGCGCGCCCGCGACCGCCGTGCCGACGGCGACCGCGCCGGTGCCGTACGCGACGAACGTGCCGCGTCCGCGCTGGGGTTGGAGACCGGCCGGCAGACCTCCCTCCCGCTCGAACCGATGATGTTCCCCGGCCTCTTCGACTCACCTGGAACACCGGACCCGGACGACCCGCCGTACATCCAGGAGACCCTGTGACCGCGCACTCCCGCACACCGATGCCCTCCTTCGGCCCCACCGTGTTCGAGCTCCTTCCGCATGCCCGGCTGGGCATCGGCCAGGGGGACCTCGCGAAGACGGCGGGCGTGGCGGTCTCCCGAGCCCGCCGCGCACGGGACACGGACCGCGAGCGCGCCCTGAAGGCCGCCCACGACGCGGCCCGCACCCCGGGCGACGCCCTCGTCAGCGAACTGCTCACTCCTCCCCTCCCGGCGTCCGCCGCTCCGAAAGGTCCCGCATCCAAGTGACCACTCCCCCGCCCGGCACCGACGAGCTGCGCAAACTGCGCGTTCGCGTCGCGGCCCTCTCCCGCAAACGCGAAGAGGCCGTGGCCCAACTGACCGACCTCCTCACCGCGTTGCTGCCACTCGACGATCTCCTCGCCGACACGGCACACCGGTCCGAGCAGTTCGGCCGCTCCGGAGCAGGCCGGACCGGACAGTTCGCAGCCGCCGTGCAACAGCAGACGGACGCCGCCCACCGGATGCTCCGGGCCGAACTCGCCCGCCACGGCGTGCATCCGATGGACCTCATCGGGAAGATCCCCGACCCGGTGGAGGCACGGGCGACGGGCGTCGAACCGCATCCGACCGCCCCCGAGGGAACCGTCCTGCGGGAGACCGTCACCGGCTTCCGCCACGGGACCGACTGCCTGCGCCGTGCCGATGTCGTCCTGGCCGTAGCCGGGCCCGCGCCGGCCACCGAACAGGGGGCACCCGCCAGGACCTCCGACGGCGGGGCCACGCGGGAGCGCCGGAACCAGCCGCGCCGCACCAGCCGCGCCCGGCGCCGGCAGCCGCTGCCTCGCAAGACTTCCAAGCGCCGCCGCTGAACCCGCTCCACACCACCCTTCCCGTCCCTGCCACCCGAAGGCCACGTCATGCCGTACCGCACACTCGGAATCGATCTCGGCACCACCAACTCCGTCACCGTCTGGATGGACGGCGGCGTGCCGGTGGTCCTCCCCAACCGCCACGGCGAGCAGGCGACGGTGTCCGCCGTCGGTACAGGCGCCGACGGGTCCCTCCTGGTGGGCAGTGAGGCGCTCGGCGTGCGCGACCACCTGCCCGGCTCCGTGATCACCGAGGTGAAGCGGCTAATCGGCCGCCGCCACGCCGACGCCGACGTCCAGCGGCTGCTCGACGAGCGGCCCGCGGACGCACCGCCGGTACGGGTGTCCACGGACGGCGGGGTCGAGATCCAGCTCGGCGCCCACTGGCTGACGCCCGTACAGATCTCGGCGATCCTGCTGCGACGGCTGCGCACGGACGCCGAGAACACCGCCGGCGAACCCTTCCCGCGAGCCGTGATTACCGTCCCGGCGTACTTCACAGAACCGCAGTACGCGGCGGTGCGGGAAGCCGGGGAGCTTGCGGGCTTCACCGTCGCACGGATCCTGCCCGAACCGACCGCGGCGGCCCACGCCTTCGGGGTGGAGCGCCTCGTCGAGGATGACGACGACATGTGCTCGGTGCTCGTGTACGACCTCGGCGGCGGTACCTTCGACGTGTCCCTGCTGGTCATCGGGTCGGGGTACTTCCAGGTGTACAAGCTCGGCGGGGACAAGTCGCTCGGCGGGGCCGACTTCGACTCCGCGCTGTGCCGGATGCTCACCGAGAAGCGGCTCGGCGGCCGTGACCTCTCCGGGACCGGCGACGCGGCACGGATCCGCGCCGCCGCCGAACGTAACAAGATCGAACTCTCGGATGTCACCGCAGCGGAGATCATCCTCGCGCCGCTCGGAAAGAACGGCGGCTCCTGGACGGGAGAGGTCACCCGCGACGACTTCGAGGAGCTGATCGGCGCCGAGATCGACCGCACCCTGGAGCTCACCCGCGGCGTGTTGCGCGACGCGTCCAGGACGACCGAGGACATCGACAAGGTCCTGCTCGTCGGCGGCTCGACCCGTATCCCGCTGGTCCGCCGCCGCCTGGCCGAACTGTTCGACGAGGAGAAGGTGCACAGCGGAATCGATCCCATGTCCGCCGTCGCGCTGGGCGCCGGCATCGAGGCCGGGCTCGCGTCCGCTCTCGCCTGCCCCTCCGAGCCGTGCCTGACCACCGGGATCCCGCTCACCGAGAGCGCCTGCCCCGACTGCGGCACCTCTCTGCTCGGCACGGCGACGGTCGACTGTCCCGGCTGCCATGTGCCCGCCGCCGAGGGGACCACGAGCTGTCCGGTCTGCGACGTCAGCCTCTCCGGGCTGCGGGCGGCCGCCCCCGTCGCGTCCCGCACCGCGTGCCCACACTGCGGCTGCCCGGAAAACTCCACCTCGGCCTCCGTGTGCCAGGACTGCGACCAGCCGCTGGATGCCGGGGGCCTGAAGTGCCCCCGGTGTCAGATGGTCAACGCCTCCGGTCTGACGGCGTGTTCGGCTTGTGACGCACTGTTCCAGACCGACCAGCCGGAGCAGGTCACCGCCCAGAACCTGGGACTGGCACTCGACGACGGCACCGTCGCGGTCCTCTTCACCGCCGGAACGCCGTACCCGACCGACTGGCAGAACATCGAGAACCTTCAGATCCGGCCGGACGGCACCACCGCGCTGACCTTCCGGATCGTCGAAGGACCGCACGAGAAGTCCCACGCTCGCAACGAGTTCTGCGGGGAGCACACGCATGTCTTCGACAGGGGCACTGACAGCGTCGAGCGGCTCACACTCCGGGTACAACTGGACGAGAACCGCACCGTGAACCTCGCCTACCGCATCGGCGACGGCGAGGAGCTGGGCGCGCGGCTGCGCCGCAGCGCCGTCGCCGACGGCATCGGCCGCGACGCCTCTCGGCTCCTCGACGTGATCCGTACCCATGGCGCCCATTTCGGCGGCGGGCTGACGGCGGCGGAGCACAGCGTCTTCGCCGAACTGACAGAGCAGCTCACCGCGATCGTGCGCGGTGAACCTCTCGGCCGGTCCCTTGACGGATTCCTCGACGAGGCTCGCGACACGGTGGAGACGTGCCGGGACGCCCGCGGCTGGTCGGCCAACGCGTCCGTCGCCGCGCGCCGGGGCCGGGAGCTGGGCCTCGGCGCGCCGGCCGAAGAGCTGGCCGACGCCCGGCGCGCCCTGGACGCGGCACGCGAGCGGTTGGATCTGCCCGCGATGCGGGCAGCGACGGAGCACGCCCGCAGCCTGTGGCGGCAGCTCGACACGACCACCTGGCAGTCCATGCTCGCCGCCCACGACGCCGAGCTCGGCCGCTTCCCGGAGTCCGTACGCCGTCCCGTCCTGACCGCCTGGGACGACCTGCGCGCCGCGGCCTCTCGCGGGGACTACGCCGCCCAGGACGCGCTGCACATGAAACTGAACGAGCTCGCCGGTCACTCGCAGGCGCCTGCCCCGGCGGCGCGCAAGCAGCGGGACAGCGCCCAGGTGTTCCCCGAGCGCCGGTAGCCGAACGGGCGTGGTGAGCGTCCAGCACACCGAACGTACCGATTGACACCGTCAACACGTAGGCTGGAACGCACTTCGTGCCACCCGAACCACCCGCGTCCCGGAAGGTCCCCATGCCGCAGCTCCCCGACCGTCTTCCCGGCTTCCCGGACTTCCGGATCACCCTGCCCAAGGACGCCGGGGAGGCTCGCGGCTTCCTGCTCGCCGAGCCCGGCGACAACGGCTCGCACAAGTTCCTGGTGACCGCGGGTTCGGCGGTGTCGGCGGAGGACTGGCCGGGGCTGAGCGACTTCGCTCGCCGGCTCCGTTCCGGACTGCGGGAGAACGGAACGCTGGCCGACGGTCCCCGCCCCGGCGCCTGGACCGCGTCCCGCGACATCGTGTGCAACTCGCCGTCCGCCGCGGCCTCCCTGGTCCTCGGCTACGGAGCCACCGGCCCCGGTACCTGGCGCAGCGCCGAGGACGGGCACCGCCTGGGCGACTTCCTGCCGCAGAGCTGGCGGGCCCCGCAGAAGGCCTGGCTGGTGCGGGGGAACAACGTCTCCGGCCACAACCTGGTCCGCCGGCTCTGGCTGAAGGAGGGCTTCGTCTCGCTCGACGCACCCCACCTGCCGCAGGTGGACGAGCCCGACCCGACCAAGAGCGTGCTGCGCCGCTTCGTCGAGGAGGGCTACGAGGGCTCGGCGACGTACCACCAGAAGCGCGGTCTCGTCGACGAACTGCACGCCTTCTTCACCCAGATGCGGATTGGCGACACCGTCGCCACCCTCAGCGACGGCCTGCTCCACCTCGGGCGGATCACCGGCGACCTGGTGCAGTCAGGCTCCCCCGGCGGGCTCTCCAACCTCCGGCGCACGGTGGCCTGGCAAGAGACCGCCCATCCGTACGAGGAGCTGCCGGAGGAGGTGCAGCAGAAGCTCTCCGCCCAGCACGACGTGGTCGACCTGACCCCCGTCCTGGAACAGCTCACCGCGCTCACCGGCGGCCCGGGGACCGCGCCGGAGCAGGCCGGGCAGGTCCTGGAATCCTCCGAGCAGCGCGTCCTGACCTTCCCCGAGGTCACCGACGAGTTCGCCCGGAAGCTTCTCGTCCACGACCGGTCCTTCCTCGACGAGCTGCGTGAACTCCTCCTCGACGAGCGTCAGATGGTTCTCTACGGGCCGCCCGGCACCGGAAAGACGTACCTGGCGCTGAAGCTGGCCGAGTACTTCGGCGGCGGCCCGGAACAGGTCAAGATCGTCCAGTTCCATCCGTCGTACGCGTACGAGGACTTCTTCGAGGGTTTCCGGCCGGTCGAGGACCCCGAGACGCGGGAGGTCGCCTTCCGGCTGACGGCGGGACCGCTGCGGGAGCTCGCCGACACCGCCTCGCAGGAGGGCAACCGGCATGTGCCGCACTTCCTGATCATCGACGAGATCAACCGGGCCAATCTGGCGAAGGTCTTCGGCGAGCTGTACTTCCTCCTGGAGTACCGCAAGCGCTCGGTGCGCCTGACCTACTCCGGGGACGACTTCGGGCTGCCGCCGAACCTGTACGTGATCGGCACCATGAACACCGCGGACCGGTCGATCGCATTGGTGGACGCGGCGATGCGGCGCCGCTTCGCCTTCGTGGAGCTCTCCCCCCGCGTGGAGCCCACTGCCGGCCTCCTCACCCGCTGGCTGAAGCGCGAGGGCAAGGACCCCGAACCTGCCCGCCTGCTCGACGCCCTCAACACGGCGATCGACGACCCCGACTTCGCCATCGGCCCGTCCTACCTGATGAAGCCCGGCCTATACCGCGAGGGCGGCCTCGACCGGACCTGGCGCACCAAGATCCTCCCCCTCCTTGAGGAGCACCACTACGGCGAGGGCATCGACATCGCCGCCCGCTACGGCCTGGACGCGCTGCGCGAGCGGACCCGGCGGTCATGAGCGGGAACGCGGCGGGCGGCGCCGCCCTGGCGCACAGTGACATCCCGGCCGCGACCACCGACGGCAACGCGGCAGACGACGCGGGCCCAGCATGCAGTTACATCCCGGGCGAGATCACGCTGCGGGAGTACGGCGCCGCCTTGTCCGTACCGCTGGACGCGGCCACCGGGCGGGCCCTCGTCGCGGCGCGATTCCTCGACGCCGCCGCGCCGGACCCCGAGCGGCCCGGACACTGGAGACTGCGGGCCGGCCACCAGGTCGGCGCGGTCCGGCTGCCGGGCGGGACGGTCCTGCGGATCGCGCCCAAGACACCGGTGGGGCGGCTGTTCTTCCTGCTCGGCTTCAGCCTCGACCCGGCTGGCGCCTGGCGCGACAGCCGTGAGGGCACGGTCAGCACCGGTGCGCACGACGAGGTGGTACCCGCGCTCGCGTACGCGGTGGAACGGCAGATCGACGGCGCGCTGCGGCAGGGGGTCCTCCAGGGCTACCGGGAGGTGGCGGAGTCCGCGCTGGTGGTACGAGGCCGACTGCGGGAGGCCGAGCAGATCCGGCTCCACTTCGGCCGCATGCCGCCCGCCGAGATCGTCTACGACGCGTACACCGCCGACACCGCCGAGAACCGCATCCTGCGCGCCGCGGTGGAACGGCTACTGCGGCTGCCGTCCGTTCCTGGGCCGGTGCGGCGCCGTCTCGCCCACCAGCGAATCCGCCTCGCGGACGCCGGTCCCCTGGTCCGCGGCCAGGACCTGCCGCACTGGCAGCCATCCCGTCTCAACTCCCGCTACCAGCCCGCCCTGCGGCTCGCCGAGGCCGTACTGCGCTCCACCTCGCCGGAGCACCGGACCGGCCCGCTCGCCCTGGACGGCTTCCTGCTCGACATGCACCAGCTCTTCGAGGACTTCGTGACGGTCGCACTGCGCGAGGCCCTCCGGGAGTACGGCCTGACGGCGCGGCTGCAGGACGTACACGCTCTCGACCCGGGCGGCCAGGTCCGGATGAAGCCAGATCTGGTGGTGTACGGCGTGGACGGCCGTACACCTGTCGCCGTCGTCGACGCCAAGTACAAGACCGAGAAGTCCCACCGGGCCCATGGCTACCCGAACGCCGACCTGTACCAGGCGCTCGCCTACGCCACCGTGCTCGGCCTGCGCGAGGCGCATCTGGTGTACGCGGCGGGCCGCCTGCCCGAGCGGACGACCGAGGTCCGCGGCACCGGCGGTCTGCGGTTGTTCCAGCACAGCCTCGACCTCACCTCGGAACCCGCGGCGCTGCTGCGGACCTTCCGGGAGCTCGCCGCCCGCCTGGCCGGGCCCACCGCCTGACACCCACGGAAAGGGGGCCCACGGCCCATGCCCCGACTCGCCTTCGCCCAGAGCTTCTGGGACGGATTCGACACCCTGGAGAAGCCGGTCAGAGCCGGCGTCCGCAAGGCCATGACGAAGTTCCAGGCCCTGACCGTGGCCGAGCTCAACGCTGACAAAGGTCTGCATCTGGAGTCCGTGGAGAACGCCCGTGACCGGCGGATGCGCACCATACGGATCACCGACTTCTGGCGCGGCGTGGTCCTCGCGCCGGACGACGGCAGCGATCTCTTCCTCCTCGTCCATGTGCTGCCGCACGACGACGCGTACACCTGGGCGGCGAAACGCCTGTACAGCACGAACAGCGCCACCCGCGGCCTGGAGGTACGCGACGCGGTCGCACTGGACGAGCTGACACCGCTGTACGAGACGGCCTCCTGCAAGGCGCCGAAGCTGCTGTTCTCCGGCGTCTCCGACGGAGTCCTGTGCGAACTGGGCATCGACGCCCAGGTGTTGCGTGCAGCGCGCTCGATGGCGGACAAGGCGCAGCTGGAGGCGTTCGCTACGCTGCTGCCCGAGGACCAGCTGGAGGTCCTCCAGTACCTCGCGGAAGGATTCTCGCCGGAGGAGGTCTACCGGGACGTGGTGGCCGTGCGCCGCCCGGTGGACGCGCCGCCCGAGCCGGACGAGGACCTGGCCACCGTCATCAGCAACACCACCGCCCGGATCCGTCTCGTCACCGGCCCGCAGGAGCTGGAGGAGATCCTGGCGAAACCGTTCGCGGCCTGGCGGGTCTTCCTGCACCCCTCCCAGCGGCGGGTCGCCCACCGCACCTCGTACGGCGGTCCGGTGCAGGTCACCGGCGGCCCGGGAACAGGGAAGACCGTGGCCGCGCTGCACCGGGTCCGGCACCTGCTGGGACGGTCGCCGGACAGCCGGATCCTGCTGACGACGTACACCAACGCGCTGGCCGCCGGACTGCGCGACATGCTCGGTCTTCTCCTCCAAGGCGACGAACTCCTCCTCTCCCGGGTCGATGTCACGACCGTCGACGCCTATGCCAACGGCGTGGTGCGGCAGCACACCGGCGTCACCCCGAAGCCGGTGGGCGACCGCGACCAGCGGCAGCTCTGGGAGAAGGCGGTCAAGCAGCTGGATCTGCCATTCCAGGCCCGCTTCCTGGCGCAGGAGTACCGTCACGTGGTGCTCGGCCAGGACATCCGTGATCTGGACGGCTATCTCGCGGCGAGCCGGCGCGGACGCGGCACCGGCCTCGGAGCGGCCAGGCGCGGGCTCGTGTGGAACGGCGTCGAGTGGTTCGAGAAGCTGCTGCAGGAGCGCGGTGCCACCACCCACCTGCGGGTCTGTGCCCGGGCGGCCGATCTGCTCGCCGCCGGCCCGGCCCCGTACGACCACGTCGTGGTGGATGAGGCACAGGACCTGCACCCCACGCAGTGGCGGGTGCTCCGGGCCGCCGTCACCCCCGGACCCGACGATCTGTTCCTCACCGGCGACCCGCACCAGCGGATCTACGACTCCCGGGTGTCACTCGGCTCGCTGGGGATCGCCACCGCCGGCCGCAGCTTCCGGCTGCGTCTCAACTACCGCTCCACCGAGGAGATCCTTGTCTGGTCGGCGCGGCTGCTCGCACCGGTCAGCGTGGACGCCCTGGAAGGCGACGGAACCGACTCCCTGGCCGGCTACCGCTCGCTGCTGCGCGGCCGCCGACCCGAGGCCGCCGGGTACGCCACCCAGCCGGAGGAGTACGCCGCCCTCGTAGACCGGGTGCGGGCCTGGATCGGTGAAGGGCTCGCACCTCACGAGATCGGGGTGTGCGCCCGGTTCAACCTGGCACTGGACGCGGCGGAGTCCCGGCTGAAGGACGCCGGGATCCCGGTGGTGCGGGTGAAGGGGCAGGTCGCCGCGGAGACGCCGGGGGTCCGGCTGGCCACGATGCACGCCATGAAGGGGCTGGAGTTCAGGGCGGTCTCCGTGCTCGGGGTCACGAAGGGAACGGTGCCCTTCGCCCGCGAGATCACCCCGCTGGAGACGGACGCACCGCAGCACGAAGCCGACCTCCTGCGCGAGCGCTGCCTGCTCTTCGTCGCCTGCACCAGGGCGCGCGAGGCACTGTGCGTGACCTGGACCGGAAGACCGAGCGAGTTCCTGCCGACCCAGGTGTGAACGGGTGGCTCCGGGGCTGCGGGGCCCCGGCACTGCGGCGGCTCCGCCTCCCAGAGCCGCCCCGCCGGATGTCCTCAGTCCTCGGGTGCCAGAGCGCCGGTGGCGAGTCCGTCGCGGGCCAGCTCGGCGAGCCGGCGACTGAGCTCGGACACGGCCCGCATCGTCGCCTCGAATTCGGTGAGCTCCCGGAAGGCCGCACCGTAGCGGCGCTGTTCCTCGATGGCCAGCTGCGGAATCCTGGCGCCCTTGGCCTCCAGCCGGTAGGTGCCGGAGGCACTGGTGGCACGGCGGGTGTTGGCCGGGCTGCGCAGGAAGCCCTGGAGGTAATCGGTGTCGAGCTGGTCGCTGGCTGAGACCGGCTCCGGGCCTTCGTAGGTCACGAGGCCTGCCCGGAGGAGTTCGGCGACGCCCGCCGTGGCACCGTCGAGCGAGCCTGCCCCCGTACCGGGCCGCAGCTGAGGCAGCAGTGCGGCCAGCCGGTGCAGCTGCTCCTCCAGATCGCCACGGAGGGCCGTGAACTCGCCGGAGTAGTCGCGGTGCACGGCCTGGAGGTGGCTGCCCGGGGTGAGGTCGACCATGTCGTCGAGGAGACTGATCGAAGGGACGTCCACGACCTGCTCGGGGCGGGGGGCGAGGCTGCCGTCGGGGTCGTTGGCGGTGAGGTCCACCATCCGCACCGTGGCCGGGGGGACGTCGGCCGGCCCGGGACGACGCAGAGTCCAGAGGTGAACGGGGAGGGCGTGCGAGGAAGCCGTGCCCGGCGGCAGGGCGACAACCTGGGTGAGGATGCCCCTGCGGACCAGCTCGGCCCTGATCCTTCGCCCGGCCTTGCGGTAGGCGACCGAGGCGGGCAGCACGATCACGACGTGCCCGCCCGGCGCGGTGTGTGCGTAGGCGTGCTGCAGCCAGGCGAGTTCGCCCTCCGCCTTGGACGGGGTGCCGAGTTCCCAGCGTGGATCGAGAAGGAGTTCCTCGCGGCCCCATCCGGTGACGCCCACCGGAGGATCACAGACCACGAGTTCGGCCCGGAGGTCGGGCCATCGATCGTCGCGGAGCGAGTCGCCCGTCTCGATCCGAGTGTCGGGCATCGAGGACAGGGCGGCACGGAGCCTGGCGAGCCGCGCGGAGTCGGCATCGGCCTCCTGCCCGCGGCAGAGCGCCCCGGTCTGCCCGGCGACGGAGAAGAGCAACAGACCGATGCCGCAGGCAGGATCGAAGGCCGTCGCCCCGGGCGGCAGCGGCGGCGCGAAGTGTCGTACGGCGAGGGCCAGGCGGGGGGACGTCACCTGATCCGACCCGGCGCGCCGTACGGCGTCGGCGAACCGTTCGGTCAGTGCGTTCACGACGTCAACGGGCCGCTCGGTTTCGGCGAGTGAACGGACGCGCGCCACGGCTTCTCGCGGCAGGCGCAACCCCGGCAGCCGTCGACCGTGCGCTTCGGAGAGCAGCTCGGCCACATCGGCGAGTCCGGCGATCATGTCCTCTCCGTAGGCGGCCCGCAGCTCCTGCCAGACCTGGACCTCGACCGAGACCTCCTGCCCCTTCCGCTGCTTCTCCAACCACGCCTGGACTTCGGCCAGCGCGAACAGAGGGCTGCTCGCCCCACCTCCCGAGGGCGCGGGGAAGTCCTCGTAGCGGCGCCGCCAGTTGGACACGGCGGCGCGGGTGACGCCGGCCAGCCTCGCGATCTCTGATCCGGTGACGAGGGGGCCGGTGGCGGGGGCAGCTTGGTCCGACATGCGGCCACCGTACACGCAGTGGCATGACCACGAGAACACCAGTATCGCGTTGACAACGTACACAGATTCCTGTCATCGTTCTGCGTATACAGGTGAGACTTCGTCAGCCTTCTTGCACCGCCCCCGCAGACGCTCGGAGAACTTCCCATGGCCACCCACACCGCAGTCCGCACCGTCTATCGACTCCCCACCGTCTCCCCGACCCCCGAGGCGATGTTCGAGGCCCTCGACCACGAACAGCTCGACCGGCTGGGAGCCGAACTGCACCACCCCGTGGTCCTCGGCGTGCCCGCGATCTACCTCACCTACGGCAAGGAGGAGGCCGCCGACACCTGGTGCGCCCCCAACGCCCGTACCACCGGAATCACGGTCTTCGAACCCGTCCGCCGCACCGGAGCCCTGCTGCTCCTCGCCGTCGACGGCCAGGTCTACGCCGTGACCTGCGGCAACGGTTACCGCCTGGTTCCCGATGCCCTCAAGGACAAGCGGTTCGGCCTCTGCTTCGCCATCCGCATGATCGACCCCCGGCACATCAGCGGCGCCGTCACCAAAGCGCTCGGCCGGCCGCGCACCGACATCTCCCTGGTAGCCGCCGGCACCTCGGTCCCGGCACTCGGCATCCGCGACCAGGCACGGGTGGTCCGCCACCTCGGCGGCCACCTCGACGACGTCCCGCTCACCCGAAGCCGCCACGCCAACGGCCGGGCCTGCACCGCCCAAGGCGGTGTCGGCCTGCGGCTCCCGCTCGGCATCGAGCCGGCCGACCTGGTCGAGGACCTGCGCACGATCACCCGGGTCTGCCAGGACGACATCCCGCACCCCGAGCTGGAATTCGTCGACCACATCGTCCCGGTCACCGACACCGTCACCCGCGCCGCACTCGAAGCCGCCCTCGACCGTCTGCTCGGCGCCCCCGCCGACGGACGGATCTCGTCCTCCGTACCCCTCGACCTGCACGAGACGTACGCCGAGGCCACCGCATACCGGACCTGCATCGGCAGCACCGAGGCCTACCTCTGCGACGACTTCGACCTGGAGTACGTCCTCACCCGGGCCAGGATCCACCGCCCCGGCACCCGTATCGCCGCCCTGCGCGACGGCACGGTGACCCTCCACCGCGACCCGTCGCCCAGATCCTCCGTCCCGCTGGCAACCACCCACGCCCTGGACTGGATCCAGGCCGATGTCTCCCTCGGTCCACGGACGTACTGCCTTCTGGACGGCGACTGGTACGAGCTCGGCGCCTGCTACATCGACTCCGTCCGAGACAACCTGCGACAGTTGTTCACCGATGCCGCCGCGTACGGCCTGCCGCACTGGCCCGAAGGCGCGAACGAACGCGCCTACAACCGAGCGGTCTCAAAGGCCCGGCCCGAATGGCTGTTCCTCGACGGCGAGTTCATCAATAACCCCCTCAAGCGCACCGACCGGGTCGAAATCTGCGACCTGCTGACTCCGGACGGTACCCTTATCCTGGTCAAGCAGTCCGGCTCCTCCGGCTCCTTCAGCCACCTCCTCGGGCAAGCACAGGTCGCCGTCGAACTCCTCGTCAACTCACCTGAGGCGCGCTGCCAGTTCGTCCGCCGGGTCGCACGGGACAGCGACAGGAGAATCAGGCTGGCCGAGGACTTCACACCTCGTCGGCTGGTCCTTGCGGTCCGGCACAAGTCCGGAGCCACCTTCACGCCCGACTCGCTTTTCGCCTTCTCCCAAATCACGCTCCACCAGACAGCAAGGGAGCTCACCACACGCGGGGTAAGTATCGAGGTCGTTCCCGTGCCGACGGCAGCCGAGATCGCTCGGACCACCGCGGCGTAACGGCACCCCGCACCAACGGTCCATCGACGCTCGCCGAGGCAGGCGTGCGCTGCGTGCCGAAAACCTGCTCGTCGGGCTCACCCGGGGCACGAATCGTCTGGAGCCCTCCGAGAACAGGGCTGTGACGTCGGCGGTGAGGACTGCACGGCGATTGCCCTCTGAGCGCCTTGACCGGAATTCCCCTTGGGGGTCCCGGGCTGGCCAGCGCATACAGGAATGCGCCCCGTCCTTTGGTGGCGGGTCGTTTCACGACCTCGACGTCGAATCCTCGGGCGACTCCGTGCTGGAAGACGCTGTGCTGGTGCCGCTGTCGGCCCAGACCTTCGTTACGCTGGGATGCGAGACTGCGGGCTCGTCGAACAGGCGTCTCGTTCCCAGGCCGGTCCGGGCGGCTCGACAGGCCGCGAACATAGGCTCGATCAACGTCCGTGGGTATCCGAGACGTCACTGCGATACGCGCGTCGAAAACTCACGAAGCACGCAACGATCCACCCTTGCCTCGGTCACCGCTAATAGCTCAGACAGTCTGCAAAACAGATCAGTTGCCCCCGTGGGGGACGCCTGACCAGTCGGAATCAGCGTCCCGAACGCTCAGCGTCGCCTACCTGCAGCGTCCCGTCGATACCGGCCACCTCGACGGCGCCTGGCCTGCCAAATAGAGCACCTGGCACCCCATCAGAACGAGCGTTAAATTAGCGTCACGATGCCTCGGGGAGCGTCATTGCAGCGTAAAGATATCACCCATAACGCCTGCACCACACATAATACACATCAACAAAACCGCAGGTCAGACGGCCTTCGCGACAGGCTCCAGAATCGCCACGCACTCAACGTGCGAGGTCATGGGAAACCCGTCACGGCGGCCGAGGCCGGGAGAAATTGCAGGTCAGGCGGGGTTTTTCGGCTCAGCGGGCGGGCTGACAGGGGCCCGGAGCGTCAAATGAGCGTCAAGGCCGATGCGCACGTTGTCTGTCAGACGGACTGCGCGCGGCTGACCGCCTACACGAACGGCGGCACCCAAGGCATCCAGGTCGGGCGGAAGAATCCATACGGCGGACGCGCACCGTGCAGGTGATGCTCGCTCGCCCTATCTTGGCCGTCCGCCCGCAGCTCGTCGAGTGGAGGCCGGAGCCGTGAAGTACGCGTTGGCGGAGAAGCAGGCCGCCATGCTTCGAGAGATCGCGGCTGCGCCCGATGCTGTCGCTGTCCCACCTGGCGGTATTCACACCGCTTCGGCGCTGGAGAAGCTCGGACTGATCAAGAGGACCTGGCGCGGTGGCAGGCACGTCGCGGTCGTCACCGCGGACGGCCGCTACTACCACGGCAAACACCCTCGGGAGGTGCAGGCAGAGAAGGAGCGTCTGAAGGGAGACGCCGACCAAGCCGCGCGTGCCCCTGCCGACGGAGCCGAGCTGACCTCTCGGTTGCGTTCCGCCTCGGGGAAGATCATCGTCTCTGATCCCGCCCCACGGACACGGGGGCGGTGGCAGGCTGCCTATTACGACGCACTCCACCACGGTCATGTGCCGGAAGGACACAAGCTGCGGTGGTCCGGTAGGCAGCGAGGCGACAGCGTCTTCACGCTGGTCGACGAGGCGGCCGAGAAGGCGGCCCAGCCTCCCTCGGTGCCGGCCATCGACGTACCCCAAGGCGTGGACCGCCCTCACCATCTGGTCCGCGCGACGCGTATGGCCCTCGGCAGGTCCCAGACCGTGGTCGATACCCGCGGCAGGCCCGAGGTCGTTCCCCTGTACCTGTCACGTCCGCTCGTCGACCGCGCCTTGCGGATCGTGCACGCACTCCTGACCGAGGCCGAGAACCGCGGCTATACCGTAGGGCCGCAGACCGACCTCCACGGTGGTGAAGCCGTGCACACGGTGACCATCGTCATTCGTGGCCGGGCCTTCCCACTCGCCCTCACGGAACGAACGACCAAGGTCCCACACGAACTGATCCCACACGAGATCCGTCGGCAGCAGCGCACCCCCTGGACACGTCTGCCCAAGTACGACGAGGAGTTCAACGGGCGCCTCACGATCGGCGCGCCCGCCGGAAGCTGGTGCCAGTATTCGTACTCGTACAGTGATGGTGCCCGATGGACGCTGGAGTCCCGACTGGGCGCCTTCTGCGCGACCTCGAAGACCTCGCGGCGGAAGCCGAACGCCGGCAACGGGAGAAGGAGCTCCGCGAGGCCGAGGAGCGGCGCCGGTGGTACGCGGCCGTTGCGCAGGCACGCAAGCAGCAGGTCGAGCAGCACCGGGCGAAGGTCCTGATCGAGCAGGTACGGGCGTGGCATCAGGCTAAGGAAAGCCGCTCCTTCTGCCACGCCGCCCGTGGACGAGCCGACGACGCATCGATTCTGGTGGACGAGCTGGGATGCCTCCGATGGGCCGAGGCGTAGGCAGCACAGCTCGACTCCCTCCGCAGCCCCCTCCGGATGCCGCCGGACCCGTCGGCCAGTCGTGAGGCTCTGCGAGACTTGTTGAAGGTCGACGCCTACGCCCACCCGTGGCCGTTTGACGCCGAGGGCCACTGGACGCGCTCCGAAGAAAATCCGGCCGACCCGCACCTGACCCTGGCATCGCCCACACAACGCCTTCGCCCCGTCCACGGAGGACAGGGCGAAGGAACGTTCAAGCAGCCATGGTCAGCGGAGCGTCCAAACGCTCCCAGGCGCCGAGCACGGCCTTGTGCGCGTCCGGCTGCAGGTGCGCGTAGCGCTGAGTGGTCTGGAAGCTCTCGTGGCCGAGAAGGTGCTTGGGCTTGATGCGCTTTGACGGACATCTGAGATCAGGGGTTCTGCCCCGGGAGGATGTCCATCATGGAGAGCATGGGGAAGAAGAAGCCTCGGCC
>NZ_JBVHTY010000010.1:0-222699 GCF_055565615.1 Streptomyces sp. NPDC028368
TCGTAGAGCCGATAACCGGCGGGACTACGAGTGGTCGGCGCTACCACCCCCGAATCCGAGTAGAACCGGATGGTCCTCACAGACAAGCCGGTCCGTCGGGAAAGCTCCCCGATCGAGTAGAGGGTCGTAACGTCCATGTCCCCCACTCTGCTGTCTCCAGTCACTGGAGACTCAAGGCCATTCCCCAGCTGGGCCCCGACCGAGACCTCCTCCGAGGTACTGAAGCATGCGTCGCGTGCTCTCCGCTGACCGCCAGGATGAAACGGGCACGCCTTGCACGCGCTGGGCGAGCGAGGGCAGCGACATGCGGCACCGCTCGCTGGCGGCCTACGGCTACGAGCCCTTGGACTCAATCATCTAGCGCAACGGCACTCGGGCCGGGCCTCCAAAGGAGACCCGGCCCGAGTGAACCGACGAACGGTGACCGGCTACCACCGGATCAGACCGGCTACTGCCGGATGAGCAGGACCGAGTTGATCGGTGTCAGGTCCTTGACGAAGGACTGGCCGGCGGCCATCCAGCCCTGGCAGTCGCCGGTGCCGTTGTAGCCGGTGCAGGTGCGTACCCACGCGCCGCCGGTCTGGTTGTTGAAGATCATGTGGTTGCCGACCTGGCCCGACAGGTTGTGGGCCCCGTAGCTGTAGTACGTGTTCGACGGGTGGTCGTTGTTCCAGCCGGCGTTCTGCGGGTAAATGCAGAAGGCTCCGGCCGGGCAGCCGTGGACGGTGCCGGCCGCCTGGGCGGCGCTGGCGGTGGTGGCGCTGACGGTGGTCAGGGCGCCGGCGGCAAGCGCCAGGGCGGCGAAGGCGGTGGCGATCTTTCGCATGCTGTTCCCCCTACTGGTCTGGTGATGCGACGTGCCGTGCAGGCCCCCGGCCGCCTGCTGCTGCGCATGCGGCGCGGGGGCTGTACCGCCGTCGCGAGAGGCAGTTTGCCCGAGACGCCGGGGTCGCACCATCTATTCGTTCTGGGTCGAAATCGGGGGCGGAAAAGCCGGTCGTGTGCTAGCGGCTCAGGACGTCCGGTGGGTCAGAGACGGACGCCGAGGATGCTCCAGTCGGCCGGGCTGGGGTAGTCCGTGAAGAGGCCGCTCAGGGGAGCTTTGATGTTGGGCTGAATCGGGGCCGGCGCGTCCTTGGGAGCGGCCATCGCCTGCGCCGGGATGGGGGCGAGAAGAAATGCCGCCAGGGCGAGGCCGGTGAGTACACGGGGTGTGGTCGTCATGCCGTGCCAACGAGACGACGCTGGTGGCGTCACCGCACGATGCCCCATCCAGGGCCTGACAGGTGAGGGGGGAGGTGCGGGAGAGAGGTGCTTGTCGCCGGGGGTCTGCAGCCCCCCCGGCAGGATGAGCCGTTGGTCGAGCCGTTGGGACTGCCGCGACCAGCTGCGCCTCCTGGCCACCGGCTACTGCGACATGCTGCTGCGCCACCCCTGGGCGGCCCGGCTCCTGGGCGAGTTCATCAACGTCGGCCCGCAGGCGACGGCCTTCGCCAACGCCAGTTTGCGGATCATGCGCCGCAGCGGCCTGAGCCCGGTGGAAACCTCCGGCGCGCCGGCCTCGGTCTTCCAGTTCGTCTACGGCTTCTCCACCATCCGCGGCCTCCACGAAGCCCGTTGCCGCGCCGCGGGCCTGAGCCTCGACGACTACTTCGAGCAGGTCGTCGCCGCGATCTCGGAACGCCCGGAGTTCGCCGAAATGATGGAGCTGTCCATGCGCACCACGAACGTCCAGGAGGGCGGGAGCGCGCTGGAGATGCTCGACCGCGACTTCACGTTCGCGCTGGATCTGCAGATCGCGGGGATCGAGGCGATGCGGGAGCGGGACGCCGGTCCGGCGGGGCCGTAGAGCCCATCGAGCGGGCTCACTCCCACCTCGCGGACTCCGGGTCGACGCCGTGGGCCTCGGCGTTCGCGAAGAGCACGTCGCGCAGCCAGACGGTGAGGCCCGGCGCGACGGTGTCGAAGTACTCGGTGTACCCGGGATCGCTGACGTACGTCCGCCCCAGGCAGGCCTGCATCGCATGGGTGCAGTCGAAGTACGTCGAGAGCAACGCGCGGTGCCGCTCGGCGAGGGCGTTCGCTTCGTCGGAGCCGGGTGCGACGCCGGCGCGCTGCGCCGCGGCGAGGTCGGCGTTCAGCGCCTCCGTCGTGGCCGCGACCCGCTTCCAGTCCTCCGGGGTCATCCCGGCGGCCCGCTCGGCGTACTGGGCCCACTGTGCGCTGTCGCCCCAGCGGTCCTCGGCCTCCTCGACCCAGGCGGGCTGCCAGTCGTCGCCGAAGATGTCGACCTGCTCCTGCGGAGTCAGCCGCATCCCGGGCTGCGCGGCCGCCATCATGCGATCGACGGCGCAGAGCATCGTCTCCAGGCGGGAGATGCGCTCCACGAGCTGTGACCGCTGCCGGCGCAGGTGGTCGCGCGCGTCGGCGCGCGGGTCGTCGAGGATCCGGCCGATCTCGGCGAGCGGAAGCCCGAGCTCCCGGTAGACCAGGACCCGGTGGATCCGGGCGATGTCCTCGCCCGAGTACACCCGGTACCCGGCCATGGTGCGCCCGCCGGGACGCACGAGGCCGATCGCGTCCCAGTGGTGCAACGCCTTCACACTGACGCCCACGAGCGCGGCCGTCCGGCCGACGGTGAGGCCGTCAGGGCCGTCCGGTTCGGCGTTCTCCCCGGCGCGGGTCGGCTCCGGTTCGCGCGCCTCACTCGTCATCGGCCCAGTGTCGCTCACCTCGCCGGGCGCCGACGTCGCTGCGCGGTCCGCGGGTGCGTCATGCGCGGGTCGGCACGCCCGCGCTCGTGAGGATGTCGCGGGCCGGCAGCGCGACGCTCTGGGCGGCGGTCAGCCCGGAGGCCGCCAGGTGGGCGTCCACGATCCGCAGGCCGGCCGCGTATCCGGCGAAGTCCGGCAGTCCGACGGGCTGCTGCCCCATGAGCTGAGCGGTGGCATCGCCGTGCACGTACGCGGTCAGGTTCTGCATTCCGGCCACGTCGATCCCGGCCGTGATCTTCGCGTGGGCCTCGTCCAGTTCCGCGCCGGACAGCGTCGTCGTCCAGGGCCCCATGGCCCGCTCGCCGGCCAGTTCCCGTACGAACGCCTCGGCCAGCCCCTCGGCCACGACCTGCTCGCCGACCGTGACCGTCCTGGGGTCCCAGACGACATTGGAGTAGCGCACGTTGTGGTGGAGCTCGTGCGCGGCGGCGTGGTCGATCTTCGCCAGGCTGGTCTCGTCGGGCCACATCACCAGATGGATCGCCCCGGGGAAACCGCCCAGGCCGAAGTAGCCGCCACTGCGCACTGTGAGGTGGTGGTCATCGGGGTTGCCGAGCGTGAGGATGACATGCACGGTCTCGGCGCTCTTGGTTCCGGGGGGCATCGCACCGCTCAGCCGCTCCCACGCCGCGGCGAGGCGGTCCTCGATCCGCTCCCACACCCCCGCGTCCCGCATCCGCCCCAGGGCCGTCAGATAGCGCGGGTCCTCACGGTCGATCCGGAAGCCACTGCCCAGCTGCTGGTGCATCTGGACCGCGTCCAGATCGGCAGCCCCGGTCACAGCGGACATGACGGTTTGCAGCGGGCGGTAGATCTCCCGTAGGGCGTCGGGCCGCTCCTCCAGCGGGCGCTGCAGGAGGTCGGACATCGAGGACGCCGTGTCATGAACAACGATCTTCATGTCCTGGACCGTAGGGCCTCCTGTTGCGGGAGGGTCAAGCCGCGCGGGCGGACGGACCGTCCGCGGCGGCAACTCGGGCCGGGCCCCGCGAGGAGGCCCGGCCCGGCTGCATGCGTCTGCCCCGAACGACTACTGCCTGATGAGGAGCACCGAGTTGATCGGTGTCAGGTCCTTGACGAAGGACTGGCCGGCGGCCATCCAGCCCTGGCAGTCGCCCGTGCCGTTGTAGCCGGTGCAGGTGCGTACCCACGCGCCGCCCGTCTGGTTGTTGAAGATCATGTGGTTCCCGACCTGGTTGGACAGGTTGTGGGCCCCGTAGCTGTAGTAGGTGTTCGACGGGCGGTCGTTGTTCCATCCGGCGTTCTGCGGGTAGATGCAGAAGGCCCCGGACGGGCAGCCGTGGACGGTGCCGGCCGCCTGGGCGGCGTTGGCGCCGGTGGCGGTGGCGGTGGCGGTGGCGGTCAGGGCGGCGGCCGCGAAGGCGAGTGCCGCGGCGGCCTTGGTGATCTTGCGCATGGCGGTCCCCCTGTTTTCGTGGTCGTGGTGCACGACGCGTCGTACGGACCCGCTGCCGCGGATGCGGTGCGGGCGGCCGTACCCCCGTCGCGACAGGCAGTTTGCCCGAGTCGCCGGGGTCGCACCATCTATTCGATCTGGACCCAAATCGGGGGCGGAAAGCGCCCGTTGCGTGATGGGCGACGGCCGGCTGTCAGTGGCCCGTTGTAGGTTCGGCGAAGCCGCGAGGAGCGGTGCGGATCGGCGTGCATCAACGTGGGTCGGCGTGGATCAGGGGGAAGAATGAACGTCGACGAGTGGATCGCTGCGGCCGCGAACCCGACGGCGCAGTGGCTGGAGTCCTGTTTCGGCGCGGGTTCGCTCTGGCGGCCCGAGGAGTCGGAGCTGCCGGAGCGACTGGAGCACGAGGAGACCAGGAAGTTCCTGACCACGGTCGGTTTCCCGGCGGTCCGGATCGAGTGGTTCCTGGAGGTCTTCGAGTTCGACTCCTGCGAGCTCAAGGACGAGGACAGACCGTGGGCGGAGGACCCGGACGAGCTGTTCGGGCGACGGAGGCCCGACGACGACTCCCCGCCGAGGAAGTACGCCTTCAGGTTCGGTGAGTACGAAGGGTTCTCGCTGATGCTGGACGGCGTGGCGGGACGTATCGACCTCTACGACCCGAACGGCTGGGACCACGCCGGAGGCTACGGCGGAGAGGTGCATTCGTCCCTGCCGGTCCTGGCGGGGGCGCTGGGACTGGCCACCAAGTTCGCGCAGCCGCTCGCGGGACCGGAGGGGCCGGAGGCCCTCGGACTCTTCCGGCAGGCGATTGAGGAACTCGACCCGGACGTCGCATCCGTCCTGTGGGAGAACGTCTTCACCATGCTGGAGGAGGAGTGCGAGCTGACGGGGGAGACGGGCTGACGGGGGGAGAGACGCTGACGGCGCGGAGGCGGACCGAGGGCCGCAGCGGCTCGGTTCCTGGCGGCGTCCCGCCGCGGATCCGCCGCCGCGGCCGGCGCGTCGCTCCACCGCTCAGCCCATCGGCAGGTTCTCCCCCTGCACCGCCTGGATGTCCAGCTCGACCTTCAGCGTGGTCCCGATCGCCGCGATACCGGCCGCCACGACCTGGTTGTAGTTCATCTTGAAGTCCTCGCGCCGCAGTTCGGCGGTGGCGCGGAAGGCGGCGCGGACGCCGCCCCACGGGTCGGGGCCGGTGCCGAGGTAGCTCAGGTCGAGGGCCACGGGGCGTACGACACCGTGCAGGGACAGGTCGCCGTGGACCGTCCAGCGGTCGGGGCCGGCCGCCGACAGGCCGGTGCTGCGGTAGGTGAGCTCGGGGTACTCCTCCACGTTCAGGAAGTCCTCGGAGCGCAGGTGGCCGTCGCGCATGCCGTTGCCGGTGTCGATGGAGGCGGCCTTGATGGAGGCCTCGACGACCGACTTCTCCAGGTCCTCGGCGATCTCGATGCGGCCGCTGAACTCGGTGAACCGGCCGTG
Organism: Streptomyces sp. NPDC028368; assembly: GCF_055565615.1. Lineage (NCBI taxonomy): Bacteria > Bacillati > Actinomycetota > Actinomycetes > Kitasatosporales > Streptomycetaceae > Streptomyces > Streptomyces sp. NPDC028368. Next base: position 5,674 of record NZ_JBVHTY010000010.1, read on the forward strand.
CACGCTGGAGATGCCCAGGTGCTGGGCGACCGCGGCCACCGTCGAATGCATCGGGTCGATGGTCCAGGCGCCGGGCGGAGGCAGTTCCGCCCCGCCCTGGCGGGCCACGACGACCGTGCCCACGTCCATCCGGCCGCTCGCCGTCACGATCGCGCTGGAGGCGACCGGGGCGTAGCCGACGGCCGTCACGATCACCGTGTACGGGCCGGCGGCCAGCGGCTGTGCGTCGCGGATCGTGCCTTCCTCGTCGGCGGATGCGCGCAGCACCTGCGCGCCCGTCATGTCGGTGACGGTCAGTACGGCGTGCTGGACCGCCCAGCCGTCGCGTGTGCGGACCTGAGCCCGCAGTCCCGCGGTTCCCGCGCCCGTCGAAGTCATTACCTCTCCCGTTTGTTGCCTGTGCGGTGCCCCGTGCTCGAGCCAAGCGAGAGCTTGGGGGCGAATCGGGCTCCGGACGGCGGCGTGCAGGCCGTCCCCTGCCTGTGCGCAACGCCGCCGCCGGAGCCCTGGGGTCCGGGCCGGGGCGCGTCTCCGCTCAACGCGCGCCCCGGTCCGGGGTATTGCCGCCCGGGATGCTCCGCTGTGCGGGATCCCGGGTCCGTCCGGGGTCAGTCCCCGGGGTGGGCGAGCTCGACGTCGTAGCCGTCGACCCCGCGTGCGTCGACCGCAAGGCCGGTGGCGACCGGCGGGTAGCCGCTCGCGATGACCGTGTAGTCGCCACCGTCCAGGTCGGTGAAGGCGTAGGCGCCGTCGTCCCCGGTGGTCGAGGTGGCCACGACGTTGCCCGCCGCGTCCACCAGTGTGACGCGGGCGTCGGGCAGCGGGGTGCGCTGGGCACCGGCCCGTACGACGCCCTGGACCCGTGCGCCGGACAGCAGCTCGACCTCGATACGGGTCGTGCCCTGGCCGCCGACCTCGACCGGCAGTGCCGACGGGCGGTAGTTGGCGGCGTTCACGGCGAGGGTGAACGTTCCGGGCGCCAGCTCGTCGAAGGCGAAGTAGCCCTCGGCGTTGGTCTTCCCGGTGGCCAGCACCTCGCCGCGGACATCGGTGACGACGACCATCGCCCCGTCGACCGGCTGGCCGCTGACCGCGCTGCGGACCTGGCCGCCGAGGCCGCTGGTGCCGCTGAGCAGGATGTCGTAGCCGAAGGCCGTCTCGCCGACGACGACCGTGGAGGCCTGCGGCTGGTGGCCGTCGGCCGCGGCTATCAGGACGTACGACCCGGCGCCGGGGGCGTTGAGCACGTACGAGCCGTTGGCCTGGGCGACCGCGCGGCCCAGCTGACGCCCGCTGAGCGAGATCAGCGTGACGGCCGAGCGGGGCACGGGGTTGCCCTCCGCGTTGCGCACGAAGCCGTGGATCGCGGGGCCGGGCGGGGTGCCGTCACCGGCGGAGGCGTACGCCGCCAGCGGCTGGGCGGCCGCCGCGACGGCCGGCTGCGCCCAGGAGGGGGTGTGGCCGTCGCCGTCGTCGGAGACTGCGGGGGCGGCGCCCACCAGGGCGGGCTCCCGGTCCTCGATGACGGGCGCTGCGGCAGCGGTGTCGGCCGGGGCGACCGCGGGGATCACCGCGGGGGTCACCGGCTCTTCGCCGCTCGAGCTCTGGGCCAGTCCGCCGCGCGTCTTCAACGCGACCTCCTTGATGAACAGGGTGAAGAGGAAGGCGAGCAGCGCGCAGGGCGCCGCGTACAGGAACACATCGCCGACACCGTGACCGTAGGCGCTCTCCATGACGGTGCGCAGCGGCGCCGGGAGGGCGTCCAGGTCGGGGATGCCGCCGCTGTTACCGGCGCCGTGCGCGGCGGCCTTGGCGGCCTTGGGGCCGAGGTCGGCCAGGCCGTCCTTGACGTAGTGGGTGACGCGGTTGGCGAGCACCGCACCGAGGGCCGAGACGCCCACCGCGCCACCGAGGGAGCGGAAGAAGGTCACGACGGACGAGGCGGAACCGAGGTCCTGAGGGGCCACCTGGTTCTGCGTGGCGAGCACCAGGTTCTGCATCATCATGCCGATGCCCAGGCCCATCAGGGCCATGAAGATCGCGATGTGCCAGTACTCGGTGTCGTACCGGATGGTGCCCAGCAGGCCCAGGCCGGCGGTCAGCAGCACACCACCGGAGACCAGCCAGGCCTTCCAGCGGCCGGTCTTGGTGATGACCTGGCCGGAGACGGTCGAGGCGATGAACAGCCCGCCGATCATCGGGATCGTCATCACGCCGGACATCGTCGGCGACTTGCCGCGCGCCAGCTGGAAGTACTGGCTGAAGAAGACGGTGCCGGTGAACATCGAGATACCGACGAAGAGCGAGGCCACCGAGGCCAGGGTGATCGTCTTGTTGCGGAACAGCCGCAACGGGATGATCGGCTCCTTGGCCTTGGACTCGATGAAGACGAAGATCGCGCCGAGCGCGATCGCGCCGCCGACCATCGCGGCGGTCTGCCACGACATCCAGTCGTACTTGTCGCCGGCCAGCGTCACCCACACCAGCAGCAGCGAGACCGCCGCGCTGATGAAGAAGGCGCCCGCCCAGTCGACCTTGACGCCCTCGCGCTTGACGACGGGCAGCTTCAGGGTCTTCTGCAGCACGATCAGGGCGATGATCGCGAACGGCACGCCGACGTAGAAGCACCAGCGCCAGCCGAGCCAGCTGGTGTCGGTGATGACGCCGCCGAGCAGCGGGCCGCCGACGGTGGCGACGGCGAAGACCGCGCCGAGGTAGCCGCTGTACCGGCCGCGCTCACGCGGCGAGATCATCGCGGCCATGACGATCTGGGCCAGGGCGGACAGACCGCCCACGCCTATGCCCTGCACCACACGGCAGGCGATCAGCATGCCGGTGTTCTGCGAGAGCCCGGCGACGACCGAGCCCGCGACGTAGATGACCAGCGCGAACTGCACCAGCAGCTTCTTGCTGAACAGGTCGGAGAGCTTGCCCCACAGGGGCGTGCTCGCCGTCATCGACAGCAGTGCGGCGGTGACGACCCAGGTGTAGGCGCTCTGTCCGCCGTCGAGGTCATGGATGATCTCGGGCAGCGCGTTGGAGACGATCGTTGACGACAGAATGGCGACGAACATGCCGAGCAACAGCCCGGACAGCGCCTCCATAATCTGGCGGTGCGTCATGGGGGCCCCGTCGGCGGCGCCGTGTCCGCCTCCGTGTCTGGCGTGGCCGCCCCGCACACCGGCTGGTGAGGTCGTAGCCATGTAGTTCCTTTGCTTCCTTTTCATCCTGCGGGTGTACGGGTGAGGGAGTCGTGATGCGCCCGGGTACGGCAGTCGCCGAAGCTCGTACGGAGCCTGGCGAGCAGCTCGATGAGGTGCCCGACGTCGGTGTCGGTCCAGTCGTCCAGGTACCGGGCGAGAGTCTGGGTGTAGCGCTCGGAGAGTTCGGCCAGGAGTTCCCGGCCGCTCGGGGTCAGACGCAGCAGTCGCGACCGCTTGTCCGCCGGATCGGGCTTGCGCTCGATCCAGCCGCGCTCAGCGACGTGCGCGACATGCCTGCTGGTCACCGACATGTCGATCGCGAGCAGCTCGGCGAGCTGGCTCATCCGCATCTCGCCATGGCGGTCGAGAAGGGTGAGCAGGCCGGCCGATGCGGGCGGGCAGTCCTGAGGCAGGATCCGTCCCATTTCCCGCTTGACGGCGCCGATGGCGCTGAGTTGCCTGGCCAGCTCTTCGTACTGACTCTGAGCGGCCACGGGCTCCTCCACGCATCTTCACTGCACGTCTACGTCTTCATTTCTTGAACATCTTTGTTGCTTGAGGCAACCATAGATTATGTTGGTTGCTGAAGGCAAACTTGTTTCGGGCGTCTGGGGTAAAGCGAACGAAAAGTCTGGGTCGGGTCGAGGTCAATGATCCCGCCCGTACTCACATAAGTGCAGGTCATGTGGGTACGCGCCCCAGGGGTGCCCCTCGGACACCCAGTTCGCTAGGGTCCTTCCCCATGGCGACCAACCCGCAGAACCAGGCCGGTGGCAACTTCGACCCGGCGGGCAGCACCCAGATGTTCCGCGCTTTCGTGGACGAGGGCGGAACCCCCGAGGGCCCGAACGGCCGCCGCGCGGCGGCGCCGCAGCAGAGCGGTGGCGGGGCGCGCGTGGGCGTCATCGTGGGCGTGATCGTGGCGGTTCTGGTGATCGCGGGAGCGGCCTGGCTGGCGCTGAAGTAGGCGCACCGTAGACCGCTGCGCCTACGTCTTCCCCCGCTGCCTCTTCCCCCCCCAGCCTCTGCCCCCCCACCTCGTCCCCTCACCTCTTCCCTCCACAGGTCTTCCGTACGAACGGGGGTCCGGCGATCGCCGGACCCCCGATTGCTGTGGCCGCCTGGCCGAGGCCGAGCGCCGTGGCCCGGCTATTACTCCCCCCAGGTTCTCTCGAGGGCATGTCGCGGTGCGCTGCGCGATGGGCGGAACGGCAAATGGTTCGATCGCGGCATGGGACGTTCAGGACACGGCAGCGGGCGGCCGCAGCGCTCCGCCCGGCGGGAGATCACGCGAGCGACGCCACCTGCACCTGCCTTCGGGCAGCGAGGGTGATCGGGTGTGAAGGACGAATTCCCGGCGGCTCTCGATGAGCACGATGAGCACGAGGGGATCGCGGCCAGGCCGGTGCTCTCCCTCGAAATGAAGCACGGCACTTTGCAGTTCACAGCACCCAAGGGGGCCACCATTCAGCCTCACATCACGGTGGTGAACGAGGAAGGGACCGCCGTGGCGACGTACACCGCCGGGCCCGCCCGCTTCGAAGGGGGCGCCGAGGTTCCCAGCGAGGGCTGCGGCGTGGAATTCGGCGATGTGTAGGGGCCGGAGGGGCCGGAGGACCGGGCGCGGCGGCACGTACGGCGAGGGGACGACGCGTGGAATCCGCGGCTGAGCTGGCGGCGGCGTATGACCGGCAGGTAGGAAGCCGTGGGTTCGGTGCCAGGGGGGACTTCGTGGGCCGGGTGGGGCCGGACGCCGAGCGCGTCGGACCCGTGTGGCGCAGGTTCCTGCCGGGGCAGGGCGGGCTGGTTTTCTCCTCGGACCGCGATCTGCCGGAGCTGACCGGCCGGCAATGGGATGCGCTCATCGCCGAGCAGTGTGCGTACTGCACGGAGCGCCGTCTGCCGCTGGAGTGGGACCATCACGACGGACTCCCCACCGACCTCCCGGAACGGCTTCAGGCCGCCGGCTTCAAGGCCCGTGAGCCGGTTGCGGTCATGATCGGCGAGGCGGGCGACATCGTCTCCGCCCTGGGCACCCGGGCTCGGCTGCCGGACGACGTACGACTGCGGCGCGTCACCCGTCGCCATGAGTTCCAGGCCGTGCAGCAGCTGATGGAGACGGCCCGGCCCGGGACGGAATGGGACTGGCTGCCTGCCGCGCTGGAGCACTGGATGACGGCAACGGACGACCCCTGCACGGTCGTTGTGGCGGAGTCGCGGGACGGTGAGGTGGCTTCCGCCGGGTGGGCCCGCTTCCACGCGGAGAGCGAATTCGCCTCGTTGTGGGGCGCTGCGACCCTGCCCGCACGGCGCGGGCAGGGTCTGTACCGCGCCCTGGTCGGGCACCGCGCGGCGCTCGCCGTCGACCGCGGCTTCCGCTACCTCCAGACCGAAGCCCTCCCCACCACTCAGCCGATCCTCGCCCGGCTGGGACTGACCACGGTGCGCATGCTGACGCCGTACTGCTTCACGCCGGATACGGCGTGACGGGGCGCGGCTGACCGGCCGCTAGCCCTGGTCCGCCGCCGCCTGCAGCGCCGCGATGTCGATCTTCTTCATGCCGAACATGGCCTGCATGGCCCGCGTGACGCGGCTCTGGTCAGGGTCGCTCATCAGCTCGGCCATTCCGGTCGGTACGACCTGCCAGGACAGGCCGTACTTGTCCTTCAGCCAGCCGCACGGGCCTTCCTCGCCGCCCTTGGAGAGGGTGTTCCAGTAGTAGTCGATCTCGTCCTGGTCGGCGCAGGTGATCTGGAAGGAGATCGCCTCGTCGAAGGTGAACTGGGTGCCGCCATTGATCGCGGTGAATTCCCTGCCGTCGAGGATGAAGTCGACGGTCAGGACGGTGCCGGCGGGGCGCGGTCCGGCCTCGGTGTAGTAGGAGATGTTCTTGATCTTCGAGTTCGGGAACACCGAGACGTAGAACTCGGCGGCCTCCACGCTCTGGGTGTCGAACCAGAGGCTGGGCGTGATCTGCGGCATGGCACTCTCCTGGGGTCGATGGCTTTGCTGACGCGGCCGGCTGGGCGCGGCGGTTGTGCCTGTAGCAGTACTGACCGGCCCGGCGGGCTGAAGTCATCGGCCATCGGGAGGAAATCTCCGCAGACGTTCGCGGGGGCTCGCGGCGGCCCGCTTCGCGATGCGGATCACCGGGGCCGTGCTCGCGCTCCTTCGACGGGAATGAGGCGTCTACGTCCAGTGGAAGGTGACGTCCCGGGTGTCGAGGTGCATCCCCAGCGGTACGCGCCAGCCGTCCACGCACACCCGCCAGGTGCCCGTCCGCTTCTCGCCGGGGGCGAGCGGCAGGGGGAGTTTGTGGGTGGAGTCGATGGTCGCCCAGTCGATGCCGAGGGCGCCGATGACGTGGGTGCCGAAGGTGACGGTGCCGTCGGTCACCGGGTGCTTGCCGGTGTTGAGGAAGTCGAGGGTGACCTTCTCGCACCAGCGGACGTCGGTGTCGGCCAGGTGCGGCTTGCCGACCAGGAGGCCGGCGGGGGCGCCGGGGCCGGCGGGGATGGTGGGGGAGGGAGGCTCGGGGGAGGGGGAGCCGTTGCCGCTTCCGCCTCCGTTGCCGCTGCCGGGGGAGCCGGGCTCCGCCGAAGGGCCGGGCGTGGTGGGGGAGTTGGCGGAGGGGGCGTGGGGGGTGGTGCCGCCCGCGTCGCCGTTCGGGTCTCCGGCGCTCGCGGCGCCGCTGTCCGGCCCGGAGGGCGAGCCTGATGAGGGGCGGCGGGAGGGGGAGCGCGTATCGGCGCCGTGGTGGTCATCGCCGCCGCCGTCCAAGGGGCTCAACTCCACCCCGCCCTGGGGCGGTACGGCCTTCGTCGGGGCCCGACTGTCGGCGGGGCCTGCCGCGCCCACCGCGACATAGCTCTTGTGGGCCGCGCTTCCGCAGCCGGTGAGCAGGACGCCCAGGCACACCACGGCCGCCGAGGCGGAGGCAACAGTCGTCGTCCGTCGCATCGGGCCAGTGTCACTGACGATGCGTCAGGAGTACAGAGGGGGCGCGTAGAGAGGAGGTACGTCCAGAGGAGGTGCGTCCAGAGGAATACGGGTGAGTGCAGGTGAGTGCAGAGGTTGTGCGGCGCCACAGAGGGCGGTCGTATGGATCACGGCGCCTTCTTGCAGCTGTCCGCCGAGCGGCGCGCCCCTCGGCGGACCGGACCTCAGTCGGCGATGAGCCCGTCGCGCAGCTGCGCCAGGGTGCGGGTGAGCAGCCGGGAGACGTGCATCTGGGAGATGCCGACCTCCTCGCCGATCTGGGACTGCGTCATGTTGGCGAAGAAGCGCAGCATGATGATCTGGCGCTCGCGGGGCGGGAGTTTGGCCAGCAGGGGCTTGAGGGACTCGCGGTACTCCACGCCCTCCAGTGCGCTGTCCTCGTAGCCCAGGCGGTCCGCGAGGGAGCCCTCGCCGCCGTCGTCCTCGGGGGACGGGGAGTCGAGGGAGGAGGCGGTGTACGCGTTGCCGACCGCCAGGCCGTCGACGACGTCCTCCTCCGACACGCCCAGGCACACGGCGAGTTCGGGGACCGTGGGAGAGCGGTCCAGCTTCTGGGCGAGCTCGTCGCTGGCCTTGGTGAGGGCGAGGCGGAGCTCCTGGAGCCGGCGCGGGACCCGTACCGACCATGACGTGTCGCGGAAGAAGCGCTTGATCTCACCGACGACGGTCGGCATCGCGAACGTCGGGAATTCCACGCCGCGTTCGCAATCGAAACGGTCGATGGCCTTGATCAGACCGATGGTGCCGACCTGGACGATGTCCTCCATCGGTTCGTTACGGCTGCGGAAGCGCGCCGCGGCGTAACGGACGAGCGGGAGGTTCAGCTCGATGAGGGTGTCACGGACGTAGGTGCGCTCCGCGCAGTCCTTGTCGAGCGTGGCCAGCCGCAGGAACAGGGAGCGGGAGAGCGTGCGGGTGTTGATGGCGTCGTCGTTGTGCACGTGGTCGTGCAGGTGCGGCGCGGGCGCGGGAATCGCGGGAAGCACCTTCGAGCTGCCCAGTTCTACGGACATGCCACCCCCTTGAGGTGTCGCTGCGGTGTCCTCGGGCCAAGGCGGACCGAGGAGTTATGCCTCCACCTGAATACCGGAGGCAGCGGCACGGCAAACGCGGTTTCTGCAGAATGTCACATGTCGGCAACACGCTGTAGCGCCTTGTCGACATATCTGTGCAGGACTGTACGGGAACGGGTACCTCGTCCCGGTTAGGCGTCGATCCTGTTTGCGGATCGCAGTCGGGCGAAGCTCCGCGACAGTAGCCGGGAGACATGCATCTGCGACACCCCCAGTTCCGCGCTGATCTGTGACTGCGTCAGATTGCTGTAGTAACGGAGGAGAAGGATGCGCTGCTCACGCTCGGGAAGCTGGACGAGGAGGTGCCGTACGAGGTCGCGGTGCTCGACGCCGGCCAGCTCGGGGTCCTCGTAGCCGAGGCGGTCCAGCAGGCCCGGCAGGCCGTCGCCCTCCTGGGCGGCCTCCAGAGACGTCGCATGGTACGAGCGGCCCGCCTCCAGGCAGGCCAGCACCTCGTCCTCACCGATCTTCAGCCGCTCGGCGATCTCGGCGGTGGTCGGGGAGCGGCCGTGCAGCACCGTCAGATCCTCGGTCGCGCCGTTGACCTGCACCCACAGCTCGTGGAGGCGGCGCGGGACATGCACCGTACGGACATTGTCCCGAAAGTAGCGTTTGATTTCGCCGACGACGGTCGGCATCGCAAAGGTCGGGAACTGGACGCCCCGGTCCGGATCGAACCGGTCGATCGCATTGATCAGCCCGATGGTGCCGACCTGGACGACGTCCTCCATGGGTTCGTTACGGCTGCGGAAACGGGCCGCGGCATACCTGACCAGCGGAAGGTTGGCCTCGATGAGCGCGGCGCGGACCCGGGTGTGCTCGGGGGTGCCGGGCTCGAGACCCGTCAGTTCCGCGAACAGCACCTGTGTGAGCGCCCGCGTGTCCGCGCTACGGCTCTCGCGGGATGGAGCCTTGGGCGCAGTACGGGCCGTCACGGTCACGCCACCCTTCACAGTGCATGTATCCGGCAAAAGCGGTCATAGCATCACAAGACATGTGCACTGTGTGCAAGCACCCCATAACGCCGTGTTGAAGGGAGAGTTGGATGGTGGCGCGGGCGGGCTTTTCCTGTACGGGGGCGGGGTACGGCGAAGCCCCCCACCCGTAAGGGGTGAGGGGCTCGGAGTGCGGGGTGCCGGGGCTCAGAACTCGTAGTCGGCGATCACCCAGGTGGCGAATTCACGCCACTGACCGGCGGCCGCCTGGTGGGCCGGGTGCTCGATGTAGCGCTTGAGGGCGTCGGTGTCGGCCACGGCCGAATTGATCGCGAAGTCGTAGGCGATCGGGCGGTCGGTGATGTTCCAGGCGCACTCCCAGAACGTCAGCTCCGGGATCTGGCCCTCCAGCTCCGCGAACGCGCGAACGCCGGCCTGCACCCGCTCCTCGTCGCGGGAGACACCTTCGTTGAGCTTGAACAGGACCAGGTGGCGGATCACTGGGACCTCCGTGCGGCGGACGATGCGCGGCCGTCGGGTGACCGGCCGGCGCCCCAGCCGTCTACTTGATCAGCTGGGTCATGAACTCGCCGACGCCCTGAGCAGCGGACGAGATGCCCTCGAAGCCTATCTGGACGAGATCGGCGGCCCGTCCCGGGGACGTAATGATCGTGTAGAGCACGAAGACGATGACCAAATACAACGCGATCTTTTTCGCCTGCGCCATCGGTCCCGTCTCCCCTGTCCCCTACGGCAGTGCCCTGAATTTCCCCTGCAGTGCCGCTGCACTTCGCGGCCCGATGCAGTCGGGTGAGTGTAACCACAGGTGTTCGACTGTGGCAGCTGTGACGGATGCGCCGGTGGGCGGCCGCCTTGCCGCCGCGCCGACGCTGATCTGGCCTTTAAGGACCAAAGGCCCGCCAAGGAAGGCCGTTTGCCGGGTGGCGGAGGCGGGCGGCGGAGGCAGCATGGGGGTGTGCCCGGCGGATCTGGCAGGAACCCGCGGGGCCCGGGACCGCGGCCTCACTGCGGGGTCCGCGCCGCTCTCCCCCTGACTGCGGCGTGGACTTTGGGGTCCGGTCCCCATCGGGGGGAGCGGCTGTCCCCCCGATGCCGCTTCCCCCGACCGGCCAATGGCCAGGCTCAATGGCCGGGCCCAACGGGCACGCCCAACGGCCAGGCCCAGGGTTCAGGCCAGGGGCAGCCCAGCCCTCCCCGGCCGCCCCTTCCCCTCGGCGCCGCAGATGCCCGAGATCCGGCCCGCACCCCTTCCTCTCTGCAACTCTGCAACCGGCCGTACGGTGAGGCGCGTCCCCCACCCCGTACGGCCTGGATGCCCTGCGCGGCATGCATCATGTACGCGACAGAGCAGAGCGTGGCAGCGCGCCGCGGCACGGCGCCGGGCCACGCGGAAGGACGAAAGGAACACGGGGCACCGACGATGAAGATCGACTGGGACCGGCGTACCTGCGCGCGCCGCGGGCACATCACCTACCTCCCGCAGGAGGAACACCTGCGGGAGAAACTGCGCGCGGCCACCGCGGTCGGCGAGGCGTGGCGCTGTCTGCGCTGCGGTGACTTCGCCCTCGGCGCGCCGCACGGCTCCGGCCCGGCCGCCGACGCCCCGCTGGTCCCGCGCGGCAAGGTCCTGCGCGACCTGTTCATCCTGCGCTTCCTGGCCGTCGAGCGCGCGATCCGTGGCGTGTTCATCGTGCTGGCCGCGGTCGGGGTGTGGCAGTTCAGCAACCGCAAGGACGCGGTCCGGCGGTTCTTCGACGAAAACCTCGATGTGATCCGCCCGGTGGCCCGGCACTTCCACTACGACCTGGACCACTCACCGGTCGTCGGCACCATCCAGAAGACCTTCGGCTACCAGCACTCCACCTTGATGCTGGTGGCCGGGCTGCTGCTCGCGTACGCCCTGGTGGAGATCATCGAGGGCGTGGGGCTGTGGCGTGCCAAGCGGTGGGCGGAGTATCTGACGGTGGTGGCGACGGCCGCCTTCCTGCCGCTGGAGATCTACGAGCTCACGGAGAAGGTGAGCTGGCTCAAGATCGCCACGCTGGTGATCAACATCCTGGCGGTGCTCTACATCGCGGTCACCAAGCGGCTGTTCGGACTACGAGGCGGCCGCAAGGCCTTCGACGAGGAGCGGCAGAGCGCCTCCCTCCTGGAGGTCGAGACCTCGGCAGGGGTGCCCACCCCCGCCCATAATGGCTGACGCCACGACGACCTCAGGGGGAATCTCACGATGTCTCATACCGCGTACACCCGTACAGTTCCGCACAAGCGACGCCGTCCGGCCGCCGTCCTGGCCCTTCTGTTCGGCCTGCTGGCCATGAGCGCCGGGCCGGCCGTGGCCGCGGAGAGCGCCGCGGAGCCCCGCACCTCGGTCGTCGCCGCACCCGCGTCCGCGCCGGAGTTCGGGCGGCACGGCAGCCACAGCTCCTTCTCGCACCACTCGACGCACTCGAGCCACTTCCAGACGGTCTCCAAGGAGAAGAAGTCGTCGAAGTGGAAGAAGAAGGTGAAGAAGAAGTCGAAGGGCTTCTTCAAGAAGCTCGGCATCATCGCGATCGTGCTGTTCGTGATCTTCCTGATCATCGCGATCGTGGTGATCTGGCTGATCGTCCACTTCATCCGCCGCGCGCTGGGCCGTCGTCACGACTGACGGTCCGACACTTCTCCGGAGGGCGGGATACGGCCATGTCCGAGGCGGTCTACGGATTGCTGGGCGCGGTCGGCGGGGCGCTGCTCACCAGCGCCGCCGCCTACTGGGGGCCCTTGCAGATGCAGCGGCGTGCGTTCGCGGCGCAGCGCGAGCAGGACGAGGCCGCCCGCCGGGATGCCGAGGCGGCGGGCGAAGAGGCGAGCCGGCAGGCCGACGAGGAACGGGCGGTCGCCGTCGCCTCGCGGCAGGCGGCGCGCGAGGAGGCCCTGGCGGCCCAGGCGCAGACGCGCCGGGAGGCCGAGACGACCCGCATCATCCGGATGCGGACCACCACACGTGAGTGGAGCGATCTGCTCGCGCGGACCATCCAGGACCTCGGGCTGGGGCGGCCGGTGGACATCGAACGCTTCGACGAGGCGGTGCTCACCGCCCGCAGCGCGGCGCAGTCCGCCCTCGACCACGCCCTGCACGACGGCATCTGGATCCACCAGTCCGGCTACGGCTACCCCGCGGCGGCGTCCCGATTCGAGGCGCCGCCGCGCGGTGGTTACGGCTACCCCGGCGCGCCGCCGGGCCCCGCCGTACCGCCGAGTGGCTCCGCCGAGCAGCTGCGGGTGCTGGATGCGCTGGGGCGGGTGACCCGGCTCACCAGGGAAGCGGTCATCAAGGCCGAGCCGCTGGACGCCGGGACCTCCGCGGCCCTGCGGCGCGCGCTCGATACGGCCGACGAGGCGCGCGGCGCCCTGTCCGCGGAACTCCTGAACCGGCTGGAACAGGTCCTGGGCGGCGTCACCGTCATCGGTGGGCCGGCGATCGGCCGCCCTCCGCTGCCGCTGCCGCCGGGGTGACCGGCCGCCTCTCAGCGCGGTTTCACGCAACACGCCGCAATGCATCAGCCAACGCATCGGCCAATGCACCGCCCAACGCATCGGCCAACTCCGGTGCCCTGCCTCCGGGCTGGGGCGGCGTCCTGACGAGCGGAGCCGGCGCCGGGCCGCATCACCGTCCGCGCAGGGCCTCACGCAAAACACCCCTCCGACCGCGTTTCCGCAGTTCGGAGGGGTGTTGCTGGCGGTAGCGGTGGGATTTGAACCCACGGTGACGGGTTACGCCACACTCGCTTTCGAGGCGAGCTCCTTCGGCCGCTCGGACACGCTACCGAGAGAGAGCTTAGCCCAAGGGGGGCCGTGCGCCGAAATCGGATTACGGCCGGCGGCCAGAATTGGGCCAAGAAGGGGCCCTGACGGGGCCAGGACGGGGTCAGCGGTCCCGGAAGAAGGCGGTGAGGAGGGCGGCGCAGTCGGCCTCGAGGACGCCGGTGATGACCTCGGGGCGGTGGTTGAGGCGACGGTCACGGGTGACGTCCCAGAGGGAGCCGGCGGCCCCTGCCTTGGCGTCGCGGGCGCCGTAGACGACGCGGTCGACGCGGGAGAGGACGAGCGCGCCCGCGCACATCGTGCAGGGTTCGAGGGTGACAAGGAGCGTGCAGCCGGTCAGGCGCCACTGCCCGACGGCCCGCGCCGCTTCCCGCAGTGCCAGGACCTCGGCATGCGCGGTCGGGTCGCCGGTGGCCTCGCGTTCGTTGTGGCCGGTGCCGATGACGGTGCCGTCGGCGGACAGCACAACGGCGCCCACCGGGACGTCTCCCGTCCCGGTGGCGCGGGCGGCCTCGTCCAGCGCCCGCCGCATCGGGGCGATCCAGGGATCGCGCAGCGGGTCGGGCGCGGGGGAGGGGTGCGGGGCGGATGGAGGGACGGTCATGTACCCAAGTGTCGGGGACGTGACCGGGGGCGCGGGCCCGGCGCCGGGCCCGGCCGCTATCAGCGCACGGCTTCCAGGACCTCAGTGCAGCCCAGGGAGTCGGCGATGGTGGAGAGCGCGTCGCCGTCCAGGGCGAGCAGCTCCTTCTCGCTGACACCGAGGTCGGCCAGGAGCCCGAAGTCGCCGAGCGGGCCGGACGCAATGGCGAGGCTCTCCGAGCCGTTCACCGCGTCAATGGTGTCGTCGTTATCAACGTTGTCGTCAGTTTCCGGTTCGCCGTCCTCCGTGCCGTCCAGGTTGAGGCTGTCCAGATCGTCCGCGTCATCGTTATCGCGGCCCAGCAGCTCGTCGGTCAGCATCGCTCCGTACGAGCTTTTGGCGGCAGCGGCGGCATTGGAGAGGAAGACCCGTGGGTCTTCCTCGCCGTCCACCCGGATGACGCCGAACCAGGCGTCCTCCTGCTCGATGAAGGCCACCACCGTGTCGTCGTCGACCGCCGCCTCTCGGGCCAGATCGGCCAGATCGGACAGGGTCTCCACTTCGTCGAGCTCCGTATCGCTCGCTTCCCACCCGTCTTCGGTGCGCGCGAGCAGTGCGGCGAAATACACCGTGACTCTCCCACCTGTCATAACGTCCGGGCCGGGCGGGGACGACGCTGTCGCGTCGCGGGTCCCGCCCCTTCGGAATCGTGGCAGAAACATGGCGTTCGCGCGGGGTCTTCGACGCTGCGTCGTGCGGTCGTTGTGAGAGATGTCGCTCACGTGCCGCAGTGCGGACGGGCGCGCGGGGCGTACGGCTACCAGCGGAATGTGCGCATCCGCATGGCCTGGCGCATCCGGGCGGCCCGTGCGCGGCGGGGCTGGACGCGGTCCCGCAGCTCCTTCGCATCGTGCCGCTCACGCAAAAACTGGGCCCGCCGCCGTCGGCGCGCCGCCTCGCTCTCGACGTCGTGACCGGCGTTGTGCGCGTCGTCGGGCCGCGGCTGAGGGTCGGGCATGCTGCCATCACCTCGCACGGCATCGGAAGAGAAATCCGGAAGCGAGAACCGGGAGCGAGAACTAGGAACGGCCCAGGAGAAGAAATCGGCCTTATGTTCCTATTTTCCCCCTTTGTGGTGTGTTTGTGCCAGCGAAGCCGCGACATCGACGCGCTCTGAAGAACCTGCCGAGCAATGGCGCCAAGGGGCCTTGGGCTCGATGCACGGCGTGAAGGGAGCTGTCTTGCGTCACCCGCCGGTAGCCTTGAGGGCTGGGTCGCTGCTGCGGCCGTTGTTGCAGATCAGACCCCTGGAGGAAATTGTGCGCTTGCACGTCGTCGACCACCCGCTGGTGGCGCACAAACTCACCACGCTGCGCGACAAGCGCACCGACTCCCCGACTTTCCGGCGGCTGGCCGACGAGCTGGTCACCCTGCTCGCCTACGAGGCCACCCGGGATGTGCGCACCGAGCGGGTCGACATCGAGACCCCGGTGACGGCGACGACCGGTGTACGGCTCTCGCACCCGCGCCCCCTGGTCGTACCGATCCTGCGGGCCGGTCTGGGCATGCTGGACGGCATGGTCCGGCTGCTGCCCACCGCCGAGGTCGGCTTCATGGGCATGGTCCGTAACGAGGAGACGTACGAGGCCCACACGTACGCGACGCGGATGCCCGACGACCTCTCCGGCCGTCAGGTGTACGTCGTCGACCCGATGCTCGCCACCGGCGGCACCCTGGTCGCGGCGATCCGTGAGCTGATCAAGCGCGGTGCGGACGATGTCACCGCGATCTGCCTGCTGGCCGCGCCGGAGGGCGTCGAGGTCATGGAGAAGGAGCTGGCCGGCGCGCCGGTGACGGTGGTCACCGCGGCGGTCGACGAGCGGCTGAACGCGGACCGCTACATCGTGCCGGGCCTGGGCGACGCGGGCGACCGGATGTACGGCACCGCCGGCTGACCCGCCGCCTTCCCTCACCACTCGGGCCCCTCGCCGGCGATCGGCGAGGGGCCCGAGTGTGTGCAAGCGGTGTCAGCACTTGGTGGCGGCGCGGTGTGGCGAGGGTGCCTTCGCCAGCTGGGCCACGGCCTTCTGGGCGTCCTTCGCCTTGGCCAGGTCCTTGAAGGCGGTGCCGATGATCAGGTCGACATCGGCGCCCTTGCGGTTGTCGGTCCGCTGCTCGGCGCCCGCGAGCTGGGTGCCCAGCAGCTTCAGCGGGCCGTACGCGGCGGCCTTGGGGCCCAGCAGTATCCCGACGCCCTTGACCTGCTTGTCGAAGTGGGCCGGGGCGTTGCCCACCTTGCCGATCTTGAAGCCGCGCTTCTCGAGTTCGTCGGCGGTGCGCTTGGCCAGGCCGCTGCGCGGGGTGGCGTTGAAAACATTGATGGTCAGCGCGGCCGGTTTGGGCAGCGGTTTACGGACGGCGGGTTCGGCGTGCGACCGGTCCGCCGCGTCGTCGGGCTTGCATTTCTTCTTGCCCGCAGCGGCCTGGGCGGTATTGCCCTTGCCCCCGAAGACGTCGATGAGCTGCAGGGATCCCCAGCCGACCAGGCCGAGGGCGCAGGCCCCGGCCACGAGGGTGAGGACGATCCGGCGACGGTGCCGGGGACGGCGCATCCGCGGGTACCTGTCGCCCGTAATGCGGTATTTCTTACCGCCCATGCCTGGAGGCGTCAGCATGCTCATGTCCGCAGCGTAGTGCGGGCGGCGTGCCGTGCCTACTAAATGATCAGCCGGTGGTGTGTGAGGCAACCCGAACGGGTCAATACGGGCCGGGGGCGGCGACGTGCGCGGCGTCAGCCCGCTGCGGTGCTGCCGTCCAGTTCGAGCACCCGGGCATGCAGCACCTGGCGCTGCTGAAGGGCGGCGCGCACGGCTCGGTGCAGCCCGTCCTCCAGGTAGAGATCGCCCTCCCACTTCACGACATGCGCGAAGAGGTCGCCGTAGAACGTCGAGTCCTCGGCGAGCAGCGTCTCCAGGTCGAGCTGCTGCTTGGTCGTCACCAACTGGTCGAGGCGTACCGGGCGCGGGGCGACGTCCGCCCACTGGCGGGTGCTCTCCCGGCCGTGATCGGGATACGGCCGCCCATTTCCGATGCGCTTGAAGATCACACGGAAAGCCTACCGGGCGAGCGGCTGCGGGCGCAGCCATGCCACAGGAGCGTAAAGGCGATCAATAGCCGCAAAACAGGAGTGATCATGAGTGACGGCCCTGCATTGGGCCGTTCTTCGGCTAACCGGAAATCGACACGAACGGGGTACGGCGGGCCGGGTCGTACGGCGGCGTGTTCGTGCGGGTCACCACTTCAGGGCGGCCTTGCGGTGCGACTGCCAGTAGGTGACCGCGGCGGTGTGCGGGTTCACCCGGACCAGGGGGCCGCTGTCCAGGCCGACCTGGCAGGGCGCGGTGCGGGGAGCCAGTGCGACGCCGAACTGGGAGATCTTCTCGCCCCTGCCGTGTGCACCGCCGGCGGAGGTGGTGACGGCGGCGTATGCGGTCCTGCCCGGGGCGAGCGTGATGACGGAGCGCGGATCGCTCGGCCCGATCGGCGGGGTGTCGGTCCGTTGTCCGGCGCCGAGGTGCAGGAGCGGGTACGGCTGGGCGGCGAAATCGCAGGGCTTGTCGGAGTAGTTGGTGACGGTCAGGAGCATGCGGCGGGCCGGGTGCCGGACGCCGCGCGCATGGAACCTGAGCATCTCCGGGGTGCAGGCGAGGCGGTCGCCGGGAGCCGGGGGCCGGGACGCGGCGGCGGACCGTGACGGGGCGTGGGGCCTGCTGTTGCCGCCGCCGTCGCGGCAGCCGGTGAGGGAGAGGCCGGCGGCGGCGATGAGCGCGGCAGCGGTTATTCGGCGTCCGATGGCGGCGGCGTACGGCATAGGGGCTCCCCCGGGGCGGGCGCTGCTGAGTGGTGAGGGTCACAATCCTCGGCGGGGGCGTTGGTGATCGGCTAACGCGCTGCTAATGCGGGCGTGCGGTGGGGCTGGGGGAGCCGCTGGTGGGGACGCGGGTGGGGGTGGGCGTGCGGCCGGGTCCGCGGGAGGGGGAGCCGATGATGGCCGAGCGGTCGGGGCCGGGGGAGGGGGTGCCGGTTGAGCGCGGGGGGAGGGGGCGAGTGGGCGGGGTGGAGAGGGAGGGAGTGGGGGTCGGGGTGGGTGACGGTGTCGGGGGCACGGGGGTCGGCGGGGCCGCGGGGGCAGGGCGTACGGGTGGGGTGTCGGGGGTGAGCGCCAGATAGCCGAGCGCTACGGCGGCGGACGCGGCGGCCGCCGCGAGGGGCAGGCCGAAACGTCGCAGCCAGGGCCGGGCAAGGGGCAGCCGTCCGCGCCGCAGCTGTGGGCCCGGCGGCTCGGCGGGCCGCAGGTCCCGTACGTCGATCGAGTCGGCGCGCGCCGCGAACGCCCGGCGCAGCCGCTCCTCGACGGGGCGCCCGGTGCGGCTCTCGTCCGCTCTTCCGTTCACGACCGCGCCTCCAAGATCTTCTCCAGGGAATCCAGGGCGCGGCTGGCGAGGGACTTCACCGCGCCGCGGCTGATGCCGAGGGTCTGCGCGATCTGCGCCTCGGTGAGATCGCCCCAGTAGCGCAGGACGAGGACCTCGCGGCGGCGCGCGGTCAGTTGGCTCAGCGCGGCGAACACCTCGCGGTGCTCCTCGTCCAGGACGATGCGCTCCTCGGCGGACGGGGCGTCCGTCTCGTGGGGCGGCGTGTAGTCGCGGGCCGTACGGCGGCGACGCAGCACCGAGCGGGCCGCGTTGACGACGGCGGTGCGGAGATAGGCGAGGGCGTTGTCGACCTCGCCGAGCCGTTCGCCGTGGCGTTTGTAGAGGGCGGCGAAGGCGTCCTGGACGACGTCCTCGGCGGTGGCCCGGTCATCGACGAGCAGGACGGCCAGCCGGACCATGTTCAGCCGGTGCGCCTGGTAGAGCTCGCTGATCGTCGGGTGCTGGTGGGGCGCATACGCGGGGTGTGCGGCCCCTTGGCGGGGCGCGGCGCGGCGGGCGGTCGCCGGGCGGGCGGTGCGCAGCAGCCACCGCCACAGGGCATGCCGCGGCCCCGGTGCGGCGAACCGTACCGGGGCGGTGTGCGGGACGACGTACTCCATGGGGGCGCGGCGCGGGTGTCAGGCGCGTCGGCGGCGGACCGCGTAGAGCGTGCCGCCGCCCGCGGCGATCAGTGCGGCGGCGGCGCCGCCGAGCGCGTAGGTGGTGGCGGGGGACGCGCCGGTGTGCGCGAGCTGGTCGCCGCTACGGCCGGGCGCCGCACCGGACTTGGGGCCCTGGCTCGGCGCGGGGCCGGGGCGGGACGGTTCGACGGTGGGGCGGCTCGACGGGGTGCCGGTGCTGGGCGGGGTGCTGGGCCGCGCGGTGGGCCGGGTGCTCGAGGGGCTGCTCGGCCGGGCGGTGGGGGAGGGGGTGTGACGGCCGTCCGGGGCGGGCGACGGGGTCGCCGAGCCGGCCGTGGGCCGCGGCGCCGGGGCGTCGGCGTGCGCGGCGGCGGCCGTGGACAGCGAGGTGAGGACGAGCGCGGTCAGCAGTCCGGCGCCGGCGGCACCCCTCAGGCGGGTGCGGGCGGCGCCGGGTGCGTCACTGCGGGTGGTGCGGGTGGGCTTCACGATCGGGCTCTCCACGTTCTTCGACGGGGCGGCGCCTGATGGCGCCCTCACCCGTGACGACGTGTGGCGGGGGCGGGGGTTGCCGATCGGTGCGGAAAATTTCTCCGGGGCGGCCCGCGGCCTTCAGCCCACGCTCTGCAGCAGCTTCTCCACGGCCTTGAGCCGGTCGCTCAGCTCCGCCAACCGGTCGTTCATCGCCTGCTGGTTGGCGGTGACCTGCTCGGCGAGCTTGCGGTACTCGGCCAGCGCCGCGGCGTCCGCGCGATGCCGCTGCAGCTTGAAGTACGAGGCCACGATCGCCACGACCGAAGCGAAGATGATCAAAAGGACTGCGATCGGGATGATGGTGCTGCCGCTCATGTATGCGTCCCCTTGAGTTCGTTCGGTCCCGACCGGTCGTCCTGGAGTGCGGCGAGGACGGTCGCCACGTTCAACTTCAGCTCGAATGGTGCCAGTTCGAAGTACTTCAGCGCCTTGCCGTCCTCGGACAGCTCCAGTTGGCCCACGACCAGACCGGCCTTCTCCAGCCGGTCCAGGTGCATATAGAGCAGCGGCCGGGAGATCTCCAGCCGGCGGGCCAGCTCGCTGACGTACAGCCGGCCATCGGCCAGTTCGCCGATCACCCGCAGTCGCTGTGCATGCCCCACGGCGGACAGCAGGGCCAGCAGCTCCTCGCTGTTCATGGCCCACCTTCTTGCTGTTCCGGACGCCTGTTCAGCGGAGGTTTTCGTACGCCGGGACGGACTGTCAAGCGCGTCCGCCGAGCTCTTCTTCCGCAATCTTACGGTTGACGGCTCGTGGAGACACCTGTAATTCTCCACTGACATGCGTAACATTCTTGCGTCCAGGGGGGCGCGACGTGACGTCGAAGGGGCTGGACACATGGATGTGAGGGATATGGACGTGCGGGAGGGGGCCGGGAAAAAGCGGCCCGGCACCGTACGGATAGCGGCCTGGAGCGCCCGGCATCCCTGGCGCGGGCTGGCCGTATGGCTGGCGTTCGTGGTGCTGTCCCTGGGCGTGGGGATCGCGATGGGCACCCACAACGCCACCGCCGACGACTACCGCACCGGCGAGGCCGGCCGCGCCGAGGCGATGGCGGCCGCCGGGCATCTGGACCACGAGCCGGTCGAACAGGTGCTGATCTCCGCCCGGTCGGGCTCACTCGACCGGGCCGCCGCCGACGCGGCCGTCCGCGACATCACCGCCCGGATGCACAAGCTTCCCGAGGTCAAACGGGTCGCGCCCGCGGTGCGTTCGGCCGACGGCGGCACGCTGCGGGTCGAGGTCACCTTGAAGGGCACCGACGCGGACGACGATAAGCACCTGGCGCCGCTCGCCGCGCAGACCGCGGCGGCCCAGCGCAGCCATCCGGCGCTACGGGTGGAGGAGACCGGCAGTCCGTCCATCAGCGTCGGTGTGGACACCCAGCGCGACAACGACCTGGCGCTCTCCGAGGCGACCACCCTGCCGATCACGCTGCTGACGCTGCTGGCCGTCTTCGGATCGGTCGTGATGGTGGCCGTCCCGCTGCTGCTGGCGCTGACCTCCATCGCCGCCGCCGTCGGCCTGTCCATGATCGTCTCGCATGTGCTGCCCGACGCCGGCGTGGGCATGAACATCATCATCCTGATCGGCATGGCCGTCGGCGTCGACTACACGCTCTTCTACCTCAAGCGCGAACGCGAGGAACGGGCCCGCTCGGGCGGCCGGCTCACCGCCGAGGCCTTGGTGGAACTGGCCGCCGCCACCTCCGGCCGGGCGATCGTCGTCTCCGGCTTCGCCGTGGTCGTCTCCACCGCCACCCTCTACCTGGCCGCCGACATCGTCTTCTCGTCCCTGGCCACCTGCACCATCATCGTCGTCGTGGCCGCCGTGTTCAGCTCGCTGACCGCGCTGCCCGCCCTGCTGGTCACGATCGGGCGCCGCGCCGAACGCCGGGCCGCCCGCCGCGAGGCCAAGGCGGCCGGCAGCGGCGCCCGGCGCACCCGCCACGGCAAGGACCACGCCGAGGCCGGCCGCGTCTGGACCGCGCTGCTGCGCCCCGCGAGCAAGCACCCGGCACTGACCCTGTGTGTATCGGCCCTGCTCATGCTGGGGCTGGCGGCACCCGCCCTGGGCATGCACCTCCGGGTCCTCAACAAGGACAGCCACTCCCGCGAGATCCCGGCCCTCCAGGCCTACGACCGCCTCGCCGCGGCCTTCCCCGAACTGCGCATCCAGCACCAGGTCGTCGTCCAGGCCGGAGCCGGCCAGGAGGCCGAAGTGGCGGGCGCCGTACGCGAGTTGGTACGGCGGACCGCACAGGACCCGCTCTACGCCAAGAACATGCGGCCGACGGTACGGGTCTCGGCCGACCGCCGGACCACCGCCGTATACCTTGCGGTGCCGTACACACTCAGCTCGCCCGAGGCGCTCTCCTCGCTCGATCACCTCCGCAAGGACTACCTCCCGGCCACCGTCGGCAAGGTGGCCGGAGCCCGTTTCGCCGTCACCGGTGACCTCCCGCACGACACCGACTACCTGGCCCACCAGAACGAGAAGCTCCCCCTGGTCGTGGGGATGCTGCTGCTTCTCACCTTCCTCCTCACCGCCGCGGTGTTCCGCTCCGTCGTCCTCGGGCTGATCGGCGTGGCGCTCAACCTGCTCTCCGCGGCGGCCGCGTTCGGCCTGGTCGTGATCTTCTTCCAGCACGGCCTGGCCAGCACGCTGTTCGGCTTCGATCCCGCGGCGACCAGCGCCATCGGTTCCCGGGTGCCGCTCTTCCTCTTCGTCATCCTCTTCGGGCTGTCGATGGACTACCAGGTCTTCGTCGTCAGCCGCATCCGCGAGGCCGCACTCGCCGGCGTACCCACCCAGCAGGCCGTACTGCAGGGCACCGTCACCTCCGCCAAGGTCGTGACCAGCGCGGCCGTGGTGATGGTGACGGTGTTCGGCAGCTTCATGCTGCTCCACCTCGCCGAGATGAAGCAGATCGGCTTCAGCCTCGCGGTGGCGGTCCTCCTGGACGCCTTCGTCATCCGGGTCATGATCCTGCCGGCGACGATGACGCTGCTGGGGCGGGCGAGCTGGTGGCCGTCACGGGGGATGCGGCGGGCGCAGGAGCGGGGCGTGAGAGCCGGCAACTCCCGTGTCGGGACGCTCACTTCTCTTTGATCAGGACTTCTCCTTGATCAAAGGAGCGATCATCTCGGCGGCCACCGCGAGGAGGCCGTACGACGACGCCCGGGGCGGCCTGCAAAGGGCCGCCCCGGGCGGAGGCATCACCACGAGGTGCGAGGTATCAGATCGTGGAAGTGTCGATGACGAACCGGTACCGGACGTCGCTCGCCAGCACCCGCTCGTACGCCTCGTTGATCTGGTCCGCGCTGATTACCTCGATGTCCGCGGCCAGGCCGTGCTCACCGCAGAAGTCCAGCATTTCCTGGGTCTCCGGGATGCCGCCGATCATCGAGCCGGAGAACGACTTCCGCCCGGGGATCAGCGCGAACGGCGCGATCGTCAGCGGCTTCTCCGGGGCGCCCACCTGGACCAGGGTGCCGTCGGTGCGCAGCAGGCCGAGG
This sequence comes from Streptomyces sp. NPDC028368, assembly GCF_055565615.1. NCBI lineage: Bacteria > Bacillati > Actinomycetota > Actinomycetes > Kitasatosporales > Streptomycetaceae > Streptomyces > Streptomyces sp. NPDC028368. The sequence goes on from NZ_JBVHTY010000010.1 coordinate 28,463, forward strand.
TAGGCGTTGATGTCCAGGTCGGCCGAGACGGTGTTGAGGATCAGGTCGAAGCTGCTGGCCAGCACCTCGAAGGTGGCCGGGTCGGACGTCGCGTAGTAGTGCTCGGCGCCGAGCCGCAGGCCGTCGTCCTTCTTGCGCAGCGACTGGCTGAGGACGGTGACCTCCGCGCCCATCGCGTGCGCGATCTTCACGCCCATGTGGCCGAGGCCGCCGAGGCCGACGACCGCGACCTTCTTGCCGGGGCCTGCCTTCCAGTGGGCGAGCGGGGAGTAGAGGGTGATGCCGGCGCACAGCAGCGGGGCGGCGGCGTCCAGCGGGATGCTCTCCGGGATGCGCAGCGCGTAGTTCTCGTCGACGACCAGGTGCGTGGAGTAGCCGCCGTAGGTGGGCTCGCCGTCCCGGCCGATGGCGTTGTACGTGCCGATGTTCCCGGACTCGCCGGTGCAGTACTGCTCCAGGCCGGCCTGGCAGTTCTCGCACTCCCGGCAGGAGTCGACGAAGCAGCCGACGCCGACCCGGTCGCCCTGCTGGTAGCGGGTGACGGCGGAGCCGACCTCGGCGACCACGCCGGCGATCTCGTGACCGGGAACGATCGGGAAGTTCCCGCCGTCGCCCCACTCGGCGCGGACGGTGTGGATGTCGGAGTGGCAGATGCCGGCGTACTTGATGTCGATCAGGATGTCGTGGGCACCCAGCTCGCGGCGCGGAATGGTGGTGCGCTCCAGCGGAGCCTTCGGGGCGGGTGCGGCATACGCGGCGACAGAGGTGTGGGTGGTCATGCCATCGAGAATGAGCCACTGCCAATCCCGTAACCAGTGCCCTCTTGAACGTAGGCATGGTGTGCCTGGTCCTGGCAGAACCACCCTGCCGCCGAGCGACGCGCCGCCGGACCGCGTACCGGCCCTGCGGAACCCATGGCTGGGGCGGGCCGTGGCGCCCGCCCCAGTTCAGGGCCTCAGGAGAAGACCACCGACCGGACCTTCAGCCGGGCCGAGGCGTGGCCGCCGTGCGGGCGGAGGCTGAAGCGGTCGCCCGTGCACTCGGGGCCTGTGAAGACCGTGGCGGTCGCGTCGGTGTCGTTCCGCGGTGAGTGTGCGGGCGGCACCGCCTCGTCGGCCACCTCGGGGAGCGTGATGCACTCGCGGCTGGGCGGTTCGGGCAGCACGTAGGGCTGCGGGTCGTCGTCGACGATGTAGGTGAAGATTCCCGTGGCGGCGCCGGCCGGGGCGGGCAGGCTCAGGACGAGCGTGAGGGCGCCGACGGCGGTGGCGACTGCGGTGGCGGCGGTCCGGTGAAGACGCACAGACATTCCTTCCCTGGGGCGATCCATACGGATTGCCTGATGCCCATGCATACGCCCGCAGATGTGCCCGGTCACACGAAGGGGGACTGCCGAATCGATCCCTCGCGCGGTGTACGAACCAGGCGTAACTCCTGTTCGCGGTCCGGGAGTTGGCGGCCGGATGAAGTCGCCCCCGCGGCGCATGTCCGCGGGGGCGGTGGATCAGCCGGTCACCGAGATCGCGGCGGTGGGGCAGATGGCCGCGGCCTCGCGTACCGCCAGGCGACCGAGGCGGGGGTCACGGTGGCCCGCTCCGATCTGTGGCTGCTGATGGCGCTGGAGGACAGCGGAGGCGTCAGCCGGGTCGGCGATCTGGCCGCCGATATCGCCACCACCGTCGCCGTGCTCAACCATCTGGTGGGCTACGCCCGGCGCAACCACCTGCAGGAGGACCGGCAGCGGGGGCGGGAGGCGTAGCGGCGGGAGGGGCGTGGCCGGCGTGGCCGCCTCTCCCGCCGAGGGCCTGTCGTAGCGCTGTGCTACTCGATCTCGACCCGGCCGCTGTGGCCCGCGCCGTTGGCCTGGCCGGAGTTGTCGTTCTTGTCGGTGCCGCGGTCCGGCGCGTCGGTGGCGCCGAGGTTGCGGCGGACCGAGTCGAGGATGGTCAGGCCCTGACCGACCAGGCCGGCGGCGATTTCGCCGAGGCCGTCGGCGCCGTTGAGGACATTGACATTGGCGCCCTGGAGGCCGGCCGAGGCCTCCTTGACGATCTGCGGGAGCTGGTCGATGACCATGCGGTCCAGCGCCACCCGGTCGTACGAGGCGGCGGCCTCGGCCTGGATCTTCATCCGCTCGGCCTCGGCCTGGGCCAGCAGCCGGATGCGCTCGGCCTCCGCCTCGGCGGGCTTGACGACCTCGGCGACCAGTTGCTGCTGACGCAGCTGGGCCGCCCGCTCGGCGAGCTCGGTCTGCGCGGCCAGCACCTCCTGCTGGGCGTGCGCCTGCTCCAGCGGACCGGCCTGCGCGGCCTTGGCCTGGGCGCGTTCGACCTCGGCGTTGTACTCGGCCTGGACGATGGCCGTCCGGCGGGAGTACTCGGCCTGGTTACGCGCCGCCTCCTGCTGCGCCTCGACCGACGCCTGGGTGGCCTGGGCCTGGGCGATCTGGGCCTGCCGCTGGATGGCCGCCTTGTGCGGAGCCGACATCGCGTCGATGTAGCCGGTGTCACCGTCGTCGATCGACTGAATCTGCAGGGAGTCGACGGTCAGGCCGATCTTGGCCATCTCGGTCTTGGACGTCTCCAGAACCTCGGTGGCCAGCTTCTGCCGCTCCGTGACGATCTCCTCGACCGTCATCGAACCGATGATGGACCGCAGATGACCGGCGAAGATCCGGCCGGTCAGCACCGACATCTGGTCCTGGTCGGACAGGAAACGCTGGCCGGCGTTGACCACGCTCTCGGTGTCGTTGCCGACCTTGAACGCGATCACGGCACGCACCGTCAGCGCGATGCCCTGCCGAGTGACGCACTTCTCGTCGACCTCCGCCTCACACATCGCCAGCGTCAGGAAGCGGACCTTACGGAAGACCGGCAGCACGAACTTGCCGTGACCGGTGACCACTCGGAATGGTGCGCCCCCCTGTCCACGCCTGCCTCCCGAGATCAGCATGGCTTGATCGGGGGCCGGAACGCGGTAACCGAACATCCTTCGTCTCCTCAACCGGCGTCGCCGGGATCGCCGGACAACGCCTCCAACGGATCAGCCCACTCAATGACGTCGACCTGGCGCGCGCCACGGGACTCGATCACGAGGACCGTCGCGCCCACCGGAAGGGGCTCGGCCGACCAGGCGACAAACGCCTCGGAGCCACCCCTGACCGACACCAGAACCTCACCGGGGCCGGCGGCCCCGCGAGTGCCGATCAACAGCACCCCCGTACAGCCGATCACGGCTTCATCCTGCGCCATCGGCTGCTGCCTTCCCCGTTACGTTCCTGGAAAACCGACCATAGCGCTCCGTTGAGCGGCGGCCTATCCTCGGGGCCCGCCGAGCCACCGGCGCTTTTCCGGGCCGGTCGGTCCGGCGTGTCGGCCCTGCCGGACCGGTGCGCCGGGCTGCCGAACGGGCACCGGGGGCCGCGGTGGTCACGTTCCCGGTTTCGCGGCGGTGTCGGGGCGTCGAGCGGGCGCGTCGGCGCGTGCCGCGGCGGTGTCGGGGAGGAGCGGCAGCAGAGCCGAAATCGCCGCCGCCAGCACCAGGTTGAAGACGACGGCCGTGGTCAGCGCATGCCCGTACGCGCCGGTGTCGTTGTGTGCGGCGCTGCCCAGGGAGTCGTAGTAGAGGACGCCGACGACCGCGACGCCGACCGCGCCGCCCACCTGCTGGCAGGTGGAGAGCACGCCGGAGGCCATGCCGACCTGCTGGGGGCCGACGTTGGCGAGTACGGCGTTCAGCAGCGGCGTGACCAGCAGCCCGTTGCCCGCGCCGACCAGCACCAGCGACGGTGCCAGGGCCCAGGCCGTCAGCGCCGTACCGGCGTTGCCGACCAGCACGATCGTGGCGATGTACCCGAGGCCGCTGACGAGCGCGCCGGCCTGGAGCAGGCGGCGGCCGAAGCGGGCCAGCCGTCCGGCGATGACGCTGACCGCGAAGAAGGCGACGGCGAGCGGCGTATAGACCAGTCCGGCGCCCAGCGCGTCCATGCCCAGACCGTCCTGCAGGGTGAGCGAGAGGACGAGGAAGAAGGAGTTGATGCCCGCGTACGCGACCACGACCAGCGTCATGCCGACGGCGAAGGGGCGGGTACGCAGCAGCCCGAGGTGGACGAGCGGAGCGCCACCCGAAGCCGCAACCCGCCGTTCCACCAGGCCGAACGCGCCGAACGCGAGCGCGCTGCCGGCCAGGCTGAGCCAGGTCCACAGCGGCCAGCCGTACGAGCGCCCTTCGACCAGCGGCACGACAAGGAGGAAGAGCGCCACGGTCAGCACGACGGCCCCCGGCAGGTCGAGGCGCCTGGCCTCCGGTGCGCGCGACTCGGGCACGCGCAGCAGGGCGAGAAACAGAGTGGCGAGCCCTATGGGGACGTTGACCCAGAAGACCGACCGCCAGGCGGAGCCGAAGAGGTCGGCGGACAGGGCGGCGGAGAAGCCGCTGGAGATGAGGACACCGCCGAGCAGTTGGCCGACGATGGTGGCCATGCCGATGACGGCGCCGAGCGCGCCGAACGCCTTCGGGCGCTGCGCCGCCGGGATCAGTACCTGAATCATCGCGAAGACCTGCGGGAACATCGCGGCCGCGGTGAGTCCCTGCGCCAGCCGCGCGGCAATCAGGCTGCCGGGGTCGGGCGCGACGGCGCAGCCCACGGAGGCCAGCGTGAACAGGGCCATACCGATCAGGAACAGCCGTCGGCGGCCGTAGCGGTCGCCGAGCCGGGCGCCGGTGATCAGGCCCATGGCGTAGGTGAGTTGGTAACCGGCCAGGATGAGCTGGATGTCGGCGGCGGAGGCGTGCAGATCGGCCTGGATGGCGGGCGCGGCGACGAGCACGATGAAGGTGTCGAGGACCGCCATGAACGCCCCCACCAGGACGACGGCCAGGGCCGGCCAGGGGGAGCGCGGGGGTGCGGGGTGTGCGGGGTGCGTGGTGTGCTGCCTCGTGGCGGCCTGCTGGGAGCGGGTGCCCGAGGGCTCGGTCCGGGTCATGCCGTAAGCGTCATCCAGGCCCGAACAGAGATACAGAGACCGATTATGCTGGTGTTCCAGCTACCCCCTACGTCAATCGAGTGCGATGGCCGACCTGGAGCGACGGCGCCGTCTGGCGGAATTTCTGCGGTCGCGCCGGGAGCGGGTCACGCCGGCCGAGGCGGGCATCCTCGCGGGACCGCGCAGACGTACGCCGGGACTGCGCCGCGAAGAGGTCGCGCAGCTCTCCGGGGTGAGCGTCACCTGGTACACGTGGCTGGAGCAGGCGCGGGACATCACCGTAAGCCGCCAGGTCCTCACCAGCCTGGCCCGCGCCCTGATGCTCAGCTCCGTGGAGCGCCGCCATCTGTTCGCGCTCGCCGACGAGCGGCCCCCGGAGCAGCCACCTGGCCGCGGACCGGGCCCCGCCCTGCAACGCCTGGTGGACGCCCTCGAACCGCACCCCGCCTACCTCCTCGACGCCAACTGGGACCTGGTCGGCTGGAACCGCGCCGAGGCCGCACTGATCGGCGACCCGGCGCAGCTGGCGCCCGCCGAACGCAATCTGCTCTGGCTGGTGTTCACGGATCCGGCCCTGCGCACCCTGCTGGTCGACTGGCAGGGGCAGGCCCGGGACCTGGTCGCCCAGTTCCGGGCGGACGCGCGGGGACAGTTCGGCGCGCCCCGCTTCGAGCGGCTCACGGCCGACCTGCGGCAGGTGAGCCCCGAGTTCCATGCCTGGTGGGAGGCGCACGACCTCGCCGACCTGGGCAGCAGCCGCCGGGAGTTCGACCACGCCGTGGTCGGGCCGCTGACCTTCGACTATGTGAAGCTGGCGGCGCTGGACGCGCCCGGCGTCAAGCTGTTCGCGTGTATGCCCTCGGACGCGGAGACGGCCCGGAAGCTGCCCGAACTCGTCTCGCTCCCCTTGACGGCGACGGCCTTGAAGAACGTGTAGTGGAAGCTGCCGCCGTCGTCCGCGGCGCGCCGTAGACCGGCGATTCCCCGGTCCCAGTCGGTGGCGGTGCCGAGTCCGGCGCGGAGCGCTTCCTCCCGTACGGCTTCGACCATGGCGATGAAGGTCCGCCGGGTGAACCCGTCGGCGAGCGCGGGCTGCGTCCCGTCCGTGTAGACGGTACGTGGCCGGACCGCCACGTCGTCGAACCCGGCGGCGGCCAGCAGCGGTTGCAGCTCCCGGCCGATCAGCGCGTTCCCGCCGGCGTCCGCCTGGAGCCGGACCAGGTGCCCGATCACGTCGTGCGCGGCACGGCTCTGCGGATGGAACAGCGTCGATCCGTGGTCCCCCTCGATGACGGTGAGGGTGCCGTGGGGCCGCAGGACGCGCCGCAGTTCGGCCAGCGCGCGCCGGGGATCGCCGAGATGCTCCAGTACGAAGCAGGCGAAGACATGGTCGAAGGTCGCGTCCCCGAAGGGCAGTTCATACAGATCGGCCTGTTGCCACTCGACCCGCCCCTTCGGCGCATGCCTGGCCACATGAGCGCGCGCCTGCGCCAGCGACTCCGCGGACCGGTCGACGGCGACGATCCGCGCCCCGGGGCTGCCCTCGGCCAGGTGCACGGTCTGCGCGCCGACCCCGCAGCCGGCCTCCAGGACACGGCTGCCCGCGGGATACGACGTACCGGAATGGAGGAGGGAGGCGAGGGTGTCGGCCTGATCGCCGAGCCTGCGGGCCTCCCGTTCCGAATATCCGTGGACGTAATCGCCGGCCGTCTCGCGTGCCTGTGCCGTGAAACCGCTCAATTCGCTCAACTCGCTGCCCGTGTACATGGATTCACCGTGCCGCCACAATGGCCCGGTGAACAGGTCCAAAGACAACCCTGCCGACCGGTCCATAACCTCGCCGCGCACCGGTACGACATCAGCGGCAGCGGCAGCGGCGACGCCCGGCCCCGCGGCCCCCGGGGCCGATTTCCTCCAGCTGGACATCGACGGCGCGCCCACGGGCGGGCGCTCCGACTGGCTGGCCCGGCAGCTGCGGCTGGCGATCTCCGACGGCCGCCTCCCGGTGGGGAGCAAGCTGCCCGCCACCCGGGCGCTCGCCGCCGACCTGCGGGTATCGCGTGGCGTGGTGACCGAGGCGTATCAGCGGCTGACCGAGGACGGGCAGATCGCGGGGCGGGGGAGGGGCGGCACGGTCGTCGTCGCCGCGCCGTTGGCGGCACCCGCGCCGTTGGCGGAGGCCGTGCCCGCCGAGCCACCGCCGGTGCCCGCACCGTTCGCCACCGCCCCCGGCCCGGACGTCTTCGACTCCCTCCGTACGGCCCTGGCCCGCATCGATCTCTCGCCCGGCGTGCCCGACCTGACGGCGTTCCCGCGGGCGGCATGGCTGCGCGCCGAACGCGCCGTCCTCCGCGACGTCCCGGCGGCGCACCTCGGTTACGGCGATCCCCGAGGCGCACCGGCGCTGCGCCTCGCCGTCGCCAACTGGCTGGCCCGTAATCGCGGCATCAGGGCGGACCCGTCGGAGGTGCTGATCGTCGCCGGCACCGCGCAGGCACTCGGCCTGATCGCCCAGGTCCTGCGGCGCGACGGCATCTCCGCGGTAGCGGTGGAGGACCCCGGATCGCTCGGCGTACGCCAGCATCTGCACAACTGGGCCGTGCGGACGCCGCCCATCCCGGTGGACGGCCAGGGCATTCGCGTCGATGCGCTACGGGCCGACGGGGCGCCCGCCGTCCTGCTCACGCCGGCGCATCAGTTCCCCACCGGGGTGGTGCTGGGCGGCCGCAGACGCCGTGAACTGCTGCGCTGGGCGGGCGAGGGCGGCTTGATCATCGAGGACGACTACGACGCCGAGCACCGCTACGACCGCCCACCAGTGCCCGCGCTGCGCGCCATGCTCGCCGAGCACGTCTGCTACGCCGGCAGCGTGTCCAAGCTGCTCGCGCCCGCCCTACGGGTGGGATGGCTGCTCGCGCCGCCGAAATACCGGGACGCGCTGACCGACGCCAAACGCTTCGCCGACCTGGGCAACGCCGTGCTGCCGCAGTGCGTACTGGCCCATCTGATGGAATCGGGCGAACTGGAGCGCCGGCTACGGCTCCTGCGCACGCGCCATCGCCGCCGCCGGGACGCGATGATCGCGGCGATCCGTACGCATCTGCCGGGCGCGGTCGTACACGGCGCGGCCGCGGGGCTGCACCTGACCCTCACCTTCGAGGAACCGGCGGATACGACGCGCGCCGGCCTCTCGGACACCGGCCTTGCCGCCGCGGCCCTCGCCGCCGGGGTGAAGGTCCAGCCCCTGTCCTGGCACAGCCAGCGCCCCCATCCGCCGGGGCTCGTTCTCGGCTACGCGGCGAGCTCCCCGGCAGCCATCACCGAGGGTGTGGAGATCATCGGCCGGGCCCTCCGACGGACAACAGCACCGGCCGCCACCCGCTCCCGCGGGCGACGGCCGGCGAGCGGGCCGACGGTCAGGCCTTGGTGAAGCACATGGTCTGGCCGACGCTGTGCCGGCTCCAGGTCGCGATTCGGTAGACGTACTGCGGCCCGCACTTCTTGTCGGCGCCGGTCAGGGTCTCGCCCAGCTTGTACTCGGCTTCGGCGGAGTCACAGCCGACGACCGTCGTCTCCACGTCATCGCCGCTGCCGTCCACCTTGACGCAGTCGCCGACCTTCGGGTTGTGCTTGTCGTCGTAGGCCTTGGCCGAGGCGGACGCCGAGGCCTCCTCGGCGGCCTTGCCGCCGTTGGGATCGGTGTTGTAGTTCCACACGTACCAGGCCCCGCCGCCGAAGATGGCCAGGACGATGACGGCGGTGATCAGCGCCCGCAACGGACTGCGCTGCGGCGGCCGCTGCGGCCCGCGCGGCGGCTGCGGCTGCCCGTACGGCTGCTGCTGTTGCGGATGCCCATAGGGCTGCTGCTGCTGTTGCTGCGGATACCCGTACGGCTGCTGCGGCGGCTGATTCTGATAGGGCGGCGGCGGTGCGGACATAACTGAGTTCCCCCATGGAGACGGCAACTGCACGAACGAAGGTCAACGCGGCGTTGACCGGTGCAGGCTACCTTCCGGTGCCCGCCCGCCCCTCAACCGTCCCCGGCGCCCTCAACGGAAGGGAAGACCGGCCGATGTGCCCGCCGGCCCCTTCTGCGTCTCCTCCCCCTTCTCCGCATCCGGCCGGGCCCCGAAGATCCGCCGCTCCGATTCCTCGATCGCGACGTCATGAATTCCCGCCTCGCGCCGCCGCATCAGCCCGTCCTCGTCGAACTCCCACAGCTCATTGCCGTAGCTGCGCCACCACTGCCCCTGTGCATCACGGCACTCGTACTGGAACCGCACCGCGATGCGGTTCCCGCTGTACGACCACAGCTCCTTGCGCAGCGCGTAGTCCCGCTCCCGGGCCCACTTCTGGCGCAGAAAGGCCACGATGGCGTCGCGGCCGGTGAGAAAGGTGTCGCGGTTCCGCCAGATCGAGTCCTCGGTGTAGGCGAGCGAGACGCGCTCGGGATCGCAGGTGTTCCACGCGTCCTCCGCGGCCTGCACCTTCTGCCGCGCGCTCTGCTCGTCGAACGGCGGAAACGGGGGTCGTGACGCCATGACGGGCTCCTTCCTGTCCTGTTCCTGAACTGTTCCTGGCCTGCTCTGACGTGCGTGACCGGTGGAGAACGTTCGTTCTCCACCGCCTCGGCTACTCTAGAGAACGAACGTTCTCCAGGGAAGCGGGAGTCAGGAATGCGCCAGGACGAGGGCGGCGGTACGGCCACGGACGAGCCCCGCGTGCGGATACTCGACGCCGCCGAGAAGCTGTTCTACGACCGCGGGATCCAAGCCGTCGGCATGGACGAACTCCGCACCGCGGCCGGGGTCTCCCTCAAGCGCCTCTACGGCTGCTTCCCCTCCAAGAACGACCTCGTCGCCGCCTACCTGACCCGCCGTGACACCCGCTGGCGCAGCGCCCTCGCCGCACATGTCACCGAGCACGCCGCCACCCCCGAAGCCCGCCCGGCAGCCGTCTTCGACTGGCTGCACACGTGGTTCACCGCCCCCGGCTTCCGTGGCTGCGCCTTCATCAACTCCTTCGGTGAGCTGGGCGCGACGTCCGCTTCCGTGACGGCCGCCGCCCGTGACCACAAGCGGGCGCTGCTCGACTACCTCACCGAGCTGGCGCGCGCTGCCGGGGTGCGGGAACCCGCCGTGCTGGGAGGCCAGTTGGCGCTGCTGGTCGACGGGGCGATCACCACGGCCGCGATATCCGGCAGCCCACAAGCGGCGCGGGACGCCGGCGCGGCGGCGCGCGCACTGATGGCGTCGGAACGGGCATGACGGCGCCCCCTCGAAATCGACCTCCGGAGGGGGCGCCCTCATGCGAGCGGGCGCGCGAGGGCGCCGGCGGCGGGCCTACGACAGCGTGCGCTCCAGGGCGTCCAGTGCCCCCTCCAGCTCTTCCCGGCTGATGGTCAGCGGCGGGGCGAGGCGGATGGTGGAGCCGTGGGTGTCCTTGACGAGGATGCCTTCGTTCAGGAGGCGTTCGCTGATCTGGCGGCCGGTGCCCAGGGCCGGGTCGATGTCGATGCCGGCCCAGAGGCCGCGGGTACGGAAGCCGGTGACGCCCTTGGTGGTGAGGGCGGCCAGGCCGGTGTGCAGGACCTTGCCCAACTCGGCGGCGCGGCGCTGGAATTCGCCGGTGGCGAGGAGGTCGATGACGGCCGAGCCGACGGCGGCGGCGAGGGGGTTTCCGCCGAAGGTGGAGCCGTGCTGGCCGGGGCCGAGGACGCTGAGGACGTCACGGCGGGCGACGACCGCGGAGACCGGGACGATGCCGCCGCCGAGGGCCTTGCCGAGCAGGAGGATGTCGGGCCGGACGGATTCGTGGTCGACGGCGAGGGTGTGGCCGGTGCGGCCGAGGCCGGACTGGATTTCGTCGGCGATGAAGAGGCAGCCGGTGCGTTGGGTCAGCTCGCGTACGCCGGTGAGGTAGCCGTCGTCGGGGATCAGGACGCCCGCCTCGCCCTGGATGGGTTCGATCAGGACGGCGGCGGTCGTTTCGTCGATGGCCGCTTCGAGGGCGGCGAGGTCGTTGTAGGGGACGGTGCGGAAGCCCGGCGTGAAGGGCCCGAAGCCGGTGCGGGCGGTGTCGTCGTCGGAGAAGCTGACGATGGTGGTCGTACGGCCGTGGAAGTTGCCGGCGGCCACGACGATGGTGGCCTGACCGGCCGGGACGCCCTTGACGTCGTACGCCCATTTGCGGGCCACCTTGATGCCGCTCTCCACCGCCTCGGCGCCGGTGTTCATCGGGAGCACCATGTCCAGGCCGGTCAGGCCGGCCAGGCGTGTGGCGAAGTCGGCGAGGCGGTCGTGGTGGAAGGCGCGGGAGGTGAGGGTGAGCTGGTCGAGCTGGCGGTGGGCGGCCTCGATCAGGGCGGGGTGGCGGTGGCCGAAGTTGAGGGCCGAGTAGCCGGCCAGCATGTCGAGATAGCGGCGCCCCTCGACGTCCTCGACCCAGACGCCCTCGGCGCGCGCGATCACCACGGGGAGCGGGTGGTAGTTGTGGGCGACGACGGGGGCTTCGGCCTGGATGAAGGCGTCCGACGAGCGGCGGGTGCGCTGAGGTGTGACAGTCATGAGCGGATCTCCTGGGTGCAGCACTTGATGCCGCCGCCGGCCTTGTGGAATTCCGAGAGGTCGACGGGGACGGGGACGTAGCCGCGGGCGGCGAGCTGGTCGATGAGGCCGGTGGCCTGGGGGGCGATGAAGACATGCCGGCCGTCGGAGACGGAGTTGAGGCCGAAGGCCATGGCGTCGTCCCGGGTGGCGAGAAGCGCGTCGGGAAAGAGCCGTTGGAGCACCTCGCGGCTGCCGGAGGAGAACGCCTCGGGGTAGTAGGCGATGTTCGCGTCGCCCGATTCCGGCGCTTCTTCGAGGACGAAGAGGGCGGTGTCCAGGTGGTAGAAGTACGGGTCCACCAGGCGGAGGCCGACGGTCGGTACGCCGAAGAACTCCTGCACCTCGGCGTGGGCTTCGCGGGTCGTACGGAAGCCCGTGCCGGCGAGGATGTAGCGGCCGGCCGGTACGAGATCCCCCTCGCCCTCGCACGCCGACTCCGGGCGGTAGACGTCGTATCCCGCCGTCTTGAACCAGGTCTCGTACTCGGTGGATTCCGGGCGGCGTTGGGGCGCGTGGAAGAGGGAGCCGAAGACCTTGCCCGCGACGGTCAGCGCGGAGTTCGCCGCGAAGACCATGTCGGGGAGGCCCGGTGCGGGGGCGATGGCCTCCACCGTGTGGTGGTGCTCGCGGTAGGCGCGGATCAGTGTCTGCCATTGCCGGGCCGCGAGGGCCGTGTCCACCTGCGCGTTCTCACGCATCCAGGGGTTGATGGCGTAGCGCACGTCGAAGTGACTGGGCTCGCAGACCAGATAGCGCCGGGCGCGCGGCGTGCGGATGGTCGTACGCGGCGTCGTACGAAGTGCCGGACGGCTCGTCGACGCGAAGGCGTCCCGTGGCGCGGAAACATCCCTTGGCACAGAAGCATCCCTTTCGCTTCCTGCGGGGCAGGCGGGGGTGGGTGGAGCGGAGCGGCCGGGTGGAACCAGACGGGGTGACCGAGGGTCACTGGTCGTCAACCGGGCGTTCTCCACGGTAAGGAGCCCCCGATTCGGGCCACAAGAAACGAAAGCTGCTCGTTGGCGCAGGAATGCTGCGTATGTCGCGCCGCTACTGATGGTTTGCTGCGCCGGGTGCGGCGCTCGGCTGCCGTGCGCCCGCCTCCGGACTGTCCGGGAGCAGATGGGACAGGACCATGTAGCTGATCGTCTTGCGGATGAACGGCTCGGCCCTGATGCGCTCCAGCACCTCCTCGAAGTGCTCGACGTCGGTCGCCCTGACGTGCAGCAACGCGTCGGCGCCGCCGGTCACGGTCATCGCGGCGGCGATCTCGGGGTGGTTGCGTACGACCTCCGCGAGGCGGCGGGGCGGCGCCGCGCTGTCGCAGTACACCTCGACGTACGCCTCGGTGAGCCAACCGAGCGCGGCGGGCCGCACGGTGGCGGTGAACCCGGTGATCACGTTGGTCTCGCGCAGCCGGTCGACCCGGCGCTTGACCGCGGTGGACGAGAGACCGATGGCCGCGCCGATCTCCGCGAAGCTGGCCCGGCCGTTCTCCATCAGAGCGGCGACGATCCGGCGGTCCAGGGTGTCGAACGGGGCGGCCTTGTGGGGCATGGCGGACGGCCCTTTCGAGAGAGTGCGGGAGCGGGTGCCTGCGGGGCCGCCCCACGGTAGCGATCAGCTTGCCGCACGGTGCGCCCGCAGGGGAGCGGCCGCGGCGGTGGCGTTGCCCGTGTCTCGCCCCCCTCTTCCCCAGGTCAGCGATCTATGCAGGTCAGATGGGGCGGCGTAACTTCGCCGTAACGCCGGGCGCCTAGCGTCGGGCGCGTTCGATCCGGGTGAGCGAGGAGGCTTGGTGCGCGATCCGAAGCCGGGGGACGGTGGGGCGGCCGGGGAGCCGCTGACGCGGGCCGATCGGGCTCGGCGGGTGGCCCATGTGCTGCGGGGACAGGTGTTGCGGGGGGCGTTCCCTGGCGGGGTGCTGCCGGATGAACGGGCGTTGATCGCCGAGTTCGGGGCCTCGCGGAACACGGTGCGGCAGGCGCTGGGGCTGCTGCGCGACGAGGGGCTGGTCGAGCGGCGGCGGGGCGTGGGAACGGTCGCCGTCGGGCGGGCGTACGAGCATCCGCTCGGGGAGCTGTCCGGCCTGGCCGAGGTGCTGCAGCGGCACGGCACGGTCGTCAACGAGGTGCGCGAGGCCGGGATCGTACGGCCGCCCGGCTCGGTCGCCCGGCGGCTGGGGCTGGCCGAGGGGGCGCCGGCCGTCTATCTGGAGCGGCTGCGGCGGGTGGACGGCGCGCCGTTGTCCCTGGACTGTACGTATCTCATCGCCGAGGTGGGCGAGCCGCTGCTGGCGCGGGGGCGGGACGCGCTGGAGCGGCAGGACGTCTTCGACCTGATCGAGACGGAGGCGGGGATGCCGCTCGGCAGGGCCGAGGTGTCGGTGCAGGCCGTGGTCGCGGATCCGGCGACGTGCGCGGTGCTGGCGATGCCCGAGGGCGGTGCCGTCCTCGCCGTCGAACGGCTCACCCGGCTCGCCGACGGCCGCCCCGCCGACCTGGAGTTCATTCATCTGCGGGGGGACCGGCTGACGCTGCACGCGACGCTCGACCGGGCGCGGGGCACGGTCACCGGCCCACCCCGCCCGTCATAGGGGGCGTACGCGAGTGGCTACGCGTACGGATACGGACGGGGACACGGACACGGACACGGATACCGCAACGGGTACGGGTACGGCCGGCCGAGGTGGCCGCTCCCGCGCCCTGATGACCACCGCCATGTGCCTCTGCGTCACCCTGGTCGTCGGCATGGTCTCCGCCGTCAACCTGGCCATCCCCGACCTCTCCGCCGGGGCGCTGCGCCCGTCGGCGGAGGCGGTGGTGTGGGTCGTGGACGGGTATGTCGTCGTCTTCGCCTGCCTGCTGGTGCCCGCGGGGGCGCTGGCCGACCGCCGGGGGCGCAAGGGCACGCTGCTCAGCGGGCTGGGGGTCTTCGCCGTCGGTTCGGTGGTGTGCGCGGCCGCGCCGCACGTCGGGGTGCTGATCGCCGGGCGCATGATCAGCGGCGTCGGCGCGGCCGCCGTACTGCCCACCACGCTCGCGCTGCTGGTGGACGGGCTGCCGGACGGGCCGCGGCGCAAGGCCATCGCCATCTGGGCGTCGATGACCGGGCTCGCCGCCGTACTGGGGAACGTGGGCGGCGGCGCGGCCCTCCGGTACGGCACCTGGCGCACGCTTTTCGTCTGTCTGGTGCCGCTCGCGCTGGCCGCCCTGCTGCTGGTCGCCGCGGTCACTCCCGTCACCGCCCGCTATCCGCGCCCGGCCGCACCGCTCGGCAGCGCCCTGCTCACCGGCGGCTTTCTGGCGCTGCTGTACGGGATCGTGTCCGGACCGCAGTCGGGGTGGGGGAGCCCGGCGGTCCTGGGGGCGCTCGCCGTGGCGGGGCTGTTGCTGGCGGCCTGGGCGCGGCATGAACTGCGGGTCGCCGAGCCGCTGCTCGACCCGCGGCTGTTCGCCCGCCCCGGTGTGCGCGCCGGGGCGGTGGGCATGGCGGCGCTGTTCACCGGCATGTTCGGGCTCTTCTACCTCAACGGCCAGTATCTGCAGTACGCCAAGGGATACGGGCCGTTGGGGGCCGGGGTGCGGCTGCTGCCGATGGCGGTGGCGCTGCTGGCCGGGCCGCGCTGCGGGCTGCTGTTGGAGCGGGTGTGCGGGCGGCGCGGCACGGTCGTCGTCGGCATGTTCGTGCTGGCGGGCGGGCTGGGCACGGTCTCCGCCGCCGACGCCCGTACCCCGTACGTGCTCTACGCGCTCGGTGCCGGCCTCACCGCGCTCGGCTGCGGCATCGCCACCCCGCTGCTCTCGCACGCCATGATGGCCGCGCTGCCCGCCGACCGGGCCGGCACCGGATCGGGACTGCAGAGCCTGGCCCGGGAGCTCGGCAGCGCCCTCGGCATCGCGGTGACCGGCACGATCACGACGGCGGTCTTCGCGGCCCGGCTGCCCGCGCCGCTGTCGGGCCCCGGCCATCCGACGACGGTGGCGGCGGCCGAGGCCCGTACGGCGGACGGCCGGCTGCGGGCGGCGGTGGTCGATGCGTTCACGGGCGGACTGCACATGGCGACGCTGGGGCTGGCCGGGGGAGTGGTGCTCACGGCGCTGCTGATCGCCCGGTGGATCCCGAAGGGGCGGTGACCGGCCCCCGATCACCGGCCACCGTCCGGGTCCTGGCCCCCGGCCTCGGCCCCCGCCCCCGGCTATCTCGGTTCGACGCGCTGGAGTTCGGCCTTGCTTACGACCTCGGGCCCCACCGTCGCCGCCCGCTCCACCAGCGCGCGGGCGTCCCAGTCGGGGGGCCAGCCCTCCCACAGCCGCAGCCGGCCGTTGACCACGACCGCGGTGATCAGGTCGCGGTTGGCCAGGCGGACGAGTTCCCACTGCAGGTCGTAGGAGGGCGTGAGCTCCGGGACGTTGATGTCCACGACGAGGAAGTCGGCGGCCTTGCCCACGGCGATCTCGCCGGTGACGCGGCCCAGCCCGAGCGCGTCGGCGCTGCGCGACGTCGCATGCTCCAGCCACAGCCGCCCGGCCCCGCACACCGAGTCCCCGGTGGCCATTCCGCTGGTCAGCCGCTGCGCCGACTCCGCGGCGTCGAGCAGCCGGAAGCCGTCGCCGCGGGTGCCGTCGGTGCCCATCCCGAACCGCACGCCCAGCGCGGCCAGCATGGTGGCCTGGGTGACGGCGTTGCCCTTCCAGGCGCTGGCCACGGGGTTGTAGCTGATCGCCGCCCCGGAGTCGGCCAGCATGCGCATCTCGGCGGGGGTGAGCAAGGTGGCGTGCGCGCCGAGCGTGTGCGGTCCGAGCGCGCCGATGTGGTGCAGATGGTCGACCGGGCGGCGGCCCAGGCTCTTCAACGAGCGTTCCACCGAGGCGAGATGTTCATTGACATGGATCTGGAGGATCGCGCCGGCCTCGGCGCAGAGGTCCACGGTGTGCTTGATGACGGCATCCGGTGCGTCCTCGGGCACGGCGATGGCCAGCGACGGATGGATCAGAGGGTGGGCGTCCCACCGCCCCAGGTGCGCGGGCCCGCCCTTCCCGTCGGAGACGATTTTGGACAGGACACAGCGGATACCGGCTTCCTCGGTGCCCTTCGCCAGCGCCGCCACATCGACCGGAGCGCGGGTTCCGGCGTCGGCGACGGTGGTGAAGCCGCCACGCAGCGCTTCCAGGGCAGCCAGCTTTGCCGAGAGATAGGCGCTTTCCTCGTCCAGCGCATGCTCCAGCGGCTCCCAGATCGTCTTGAAGATCTCCGAAGGCTGCCCGAAGGACTGGGCCTTGCCGAAACTCTGGGTGAGGTGGTGGTGGGCGTCGACGAACCCCGGCATGAGCAGATGGCCGTCCAGGCGCACCGGGTGCAGACCGTGATGCGCGGCCATCAGCTTCTTCGCGGGGCCGATCGCGTGGAATTTCCCGCCTTTGACGAGGACGGCCTGGCCCCGGACCGGTCCCTCCGGGAGGAGCAGCAGCTCGGGTACGAGGAGCTGCTCGGTGCCGTCGAAGTGGCCGGGGCGCAGGGCGTTCTTCTGCCCTGCCGCTGTGGTGGTGGCCGTGGCCGTGGGAGTTGCCGTTGCCTCCTGCGCCGTTGTCGCCTGTGCCGTGCCGCTGGTCATCGCCGCGCCGAGGAGTCCTCCGGCGCTGGTCAGGCCCATCTTTACGAGGAAGCCGCGCCGTCCGACGCCGTCCTGGCCGTCGTCCCGGGGTACCGCCTGCTCCTGGTGCCGCTCCTGTTGCTCACACTGCTGCCGGTCCTGCTCTTCGTTCGCCAACCCGCTCGCCTGCTTCCTCGCTCCGACACGTAGATCCCGCTGAGCACGTACGTCCTCGGGCGTCGGTAGCCGGGCAGCGGCGGGGTGGGCCGCGCACGTGTCGACGCCGGAAAGCACCCGTGTACGAGGTCAGCCGCGCCGGGTGGCCCGACCTTAGGACCCGGCCAGAAGCGGAACAAGGCTTCCGACATGCGGGATTCACGAGGTCGGGAGGCGGGTGGCGAAGCCCCCGGCCGGGGCCGGCAAAGCCCAGCTCATGGCGCGCGTACCGGATCCGGGCGGTGGCGTAACTTCGCCGAAACACCGCCGGGCGCCCCTGGCGGCCGGATCCGGGCCACAGCCCGGTGCCCAAGAGACGCATGGGATCCTGGTGCGTCATGTGGCGATCACGACGGCTTTGAACACGACGCTTTGAAGGTGTACCGATGAAACTCTGCTTCCTGGTGGAGGAGCAGTACCGCCACGACGGCATGCCGCTGGACGTGATCCGCCAACTCAGCGCCTGGGACCACCAGGTGGACGTGATGTGGCCGGGCCGGTCGCTGATCCGGATATCGGAGGCGATACAGGCGGGCAGCCATGACGCCTGGGTCCTCAAGACCGTCTCCGGCGGCCCCGGCCTGACCCTTCTGGAAGCCGCCGCCACCGTCGGCCTGACGACGGTGAACGACGCGCGGGCGATACGGGGAGTGCGCGACAAGGCGCTCGCCGCGGTGATCGCGCGGGGCAGCGGGCTGCCGGTCCCGGTGACCTATGTGGCGTCCCGGCCCGAGGAGTTCGCCGAGATACCCGAGGCGGAATACCCGCTGGTGGTCAAGCCCGCCGACGGCAGCTCCGGGCGCGCCGTACGCCTGGTTGCGACGCCGGACCGGCTGCTGGAGCCGGGCTTCGAGGCGGCCGGCGACGGGCTGCTCATCGCCCAGCCGTACGTCCCCAACTCCGGTACCGATCTGAAGGTGTACAGCGTCGCCGGCGACCTCTACGCGACCGAGCGCTGCTCCCCCCTGCACCCGGCGCACACCGTCCGCGAACGCCAGGTCCCGCTCACGCCCGAAGTCGCCCGGATCACCGCCGAGATCGGTGAGGTCTTCGGGCTGGATCTGTACGGGGCGGACATTCTGCTCGGGCCGGACGGCCCGGTGGTCGTCGATGTCAATGACTTCCCGAGCTTTCGTCAGGTGCCGGATGCCGTGGCCAAGGTGGGCGAGGCGGTGCTGCGGCTCGCGCGTACGGGAGGCCGTACCCAGGGAAATGCGGGGGCTCGTACGGGACTTCCTGCCGGAGTTCCGGCGGGTGCGGCGGCGGTCGGCGAACAGGCCGCCGCCGGGCGCGCTCCCCTTGCCCGGCCCCAGGTGGTGCCGGCCAAGACCCGCTCCGCGGCAGCGGTGGGCGGCGCGTGATGAGGATCTGTCTGGTGACGGCGGACCCCGAGCACCCGTTGCTGGCGGCCGCCACCGAAGTGCTGGCACCCCGCCACCAGGTCGAATTCCTGGATCCGGCGGAAGCTTCCTGGACCCGCCCGGCCGGACCGGTCCACGCCTCCGCCGCCGGGCTCGCCGATGTCTACCTGCTCAAGGCGCGTACGCCACGGGCGCTGGCCCTGGCCGCCCTCCTGGAGGAGCGCGGTGCGAGGGTCATCAACTCCTCGGCGGCCACCGCCCGTTGCCAGGACCGGGTCGAGATGGCGGAGCTGGCCCGGGGCGCCGGCCTGCCGTTCGCGGCGACCACATATGTGCCGACGCTCGCCGCGCTGGCCGCGGACGGCGGACCGGCCACCCCCTTGGTGATCAAAAGTCGCCACAGCCGCCGGCATGACCTGGTGGCCCGCGCCGACGGTGCCGCTCAGCTGCACGCACTGGCCGCCGAATGGGCCGACGAGCCGGTGGTGGTCCAGGAGTTCACCGCGAACAGCGGCTGGGACCACAAGCTGTGGGTGATCGACGGCCGGCTCTTCGCCGCGCGGCGCCGCTCGGAACTGGCGCCGGAAGGGCGCGGGCCGACGCTGCCGCTGCCGGTGCGCGACCTGCCCGCGGCCTGGACCGAACCGGCGCTGCGGGTCGGCGAGGTCTTCGGGCTGGAGGTCTACGGCGTGGACATCCTCGACGCCGGCGGCGGCGCACCGCTCATCGTGGACATCAACGCCTTCCCCGGAATCCGCGGCCAGGAGGGCGCACCGGAGGCGCTGGCGGAACTGGCGCTGCGGGCGACCGTCCGCAAACCCGTACGGGAACACCTACCAAAGGCCCGCGCTTCCTTTACCAACAACCCGCCCATTCCCGCAAGTTGAGCCGATGCAAAGCCTAGTCCGCGCGCTCCCCGGGTAGTGCTCTGCCGTTGCAGTGCACCGATGGGGAGAGGGCAACAGTAATGACACAGCCATTCGAATTGCCGCACTTCTATACGCCGTATCCGGCGCGGCTGAACCCGCATCTGGAAGAGGCCCGGCGGCATTCGAAGGAATGGGCCCGGAGCATGGAAATGCTGGAGGGGTCGAATATCTGGGAGGAAAGCGATCTCGATGCGCACGACTACGCCCTGTTGTGCGCCTATACCCACCCGGACTGCTCCGAGCAGGCGCTCTCCCTCGTCACCGACTGGTATGTCTGGGTCTTCTTCTTCGACGACCACTTCCTGGAGAAGTTCAAACGCACGCTGGACCGGGAGGGCGGCAAGGAATACCTCGACCGGCTGCCGGCCTTCATGCCGATGGACCTGGCCACGCCCGTACCCGAGCCGACCAATCCCGTAGAGGCGGGGCTCGCCGATCTGTGGGCGCGCACCGTGCCGGCCATGTCGATGGAGTGGCGGGCGCGTTTCCGGGAAAGCACCGAGCATCTCCTCAACGAATCGCTGTGGGAACTGTCCAACATCAACATTCACCGGGTTCCCAATCCCGTCGAGTACATCGAAATGCGCCGCAAGGTGGGCGGAGCCCCGTGGTCCGCCGGTCTGGTGGAGTACGCGACCGGGGCCGAAGTCCCCGCCGCCGTCGCCGATTCGCGGCCGCTGCGGGTTCTCAAGGACACCTTCTCCGACGGCGTGCACCTGCGGAACGACCTCTTCTCCTACCAGCGGGAGACCGAGGACGAAGGCGAGCTGAGCAATGGTGTGCTGGTCCTGGAGACATTCCTGGACTGCACGACGCAAGAGGCCGCGGAAGCCGTCAACGACCTGATCACGTCCCGTCTCCAGCAATTCGAGAACACGGTCTTCGAGGAACTCCCGGTCCTCTTCGCGGACAAGGGGCTCGCCCCGCACGCCTGCGCGGACGTCCTCGCCTACGCCAAGGGGCTCCAGGACTGGCAGTCCGGCGGCCACGAATGGCATCTGCGCTCCAGCCGCTATATGAACGGCGGCGGGGCGGGGGCCGCCGGCAGTACCTCCTGGTCGCCCTTCACCCTCGGCGGGCTCGGCACCACCGCCGCGGACCTGAAGGCCGCCCTCGCCGTCTCCGAGACGCAGCGGGTACGCCGCTACACCCACATCCCGCACCAGAAGGTCGGCCCCTCGCGGATCCCCGACCTCTACATGCCGTTCACCACCACCCTCAGCCCCCACCTGGACGCCGCCCGCCGCAACTGCATCTCCTGGGCGCACCGGATGGGCCTGCTCCAGCCGCAGCCCGGAGTGCCGCTCTCCGACATCTGGGACGAGCGCACCCTCGCCGGATTCGATTTCCCCCTGTGCGCGGCGGGCCTCGACCCGGACGCCACCCCGGAGGAACTCGACCTGAGTTCCCAGTGGCTGACCTGGGGCACGTACGGGGACGACTACTACCCCGCGGTCTTCGGCCGGACCCGCGACCTGGCCGCGGCCAAGGCGACCAACGCGCGGCTGTCGGCCCAGATGCCCGTCGACTCCTCGACGCCGGTGCCGGAGCCGGCCACCGCGATGGAACGTTCCCTGGCCGACCTGTGGGCCCGCACGGCGGGTCCGATGACGCCGGAAGCGCGCCGCACTTTCCGCGCCGCCGTCGACACGATGATTGCCAGCTGGCTCTGGGAGCTGGACAACCAGGCGCAGAATCGTATCCCCGATCCCGTCGACTACATCGAGATGCGCCGGGCGACCTTCGGCTCCGATCTGACGATGGCCCTCTGCCGTATCGGCCACGGCCGGACGATCCCGCCCGAGATCTTCCGCACCGGGACCCTGCGCTCCCTGGAGGACTCCGCCGCCGACTACGCGATGCTGCTCAACGACGTCTTCTCGTACCAGAAGGAGATCGAGTACGAGGGCGAGGTCCACAACGGCATCCTCGTCGTGCAGAACTTCTTCGACTGCGACTATCCGACCGCCCTGGCGATCATCAACGACCTGATGACGTCCCGTATGCGGGAATTCCAGCACGTCGCCGCCAACGAACTCCCGGTCGTCTGCGACGACTTCAACCTCTCGCCCGAAGGCCGCGCGGCCCTGGACGACTACGTCCGGGAGCTGGAGAACTGGCTGTCGGGCATCCTCACCTGGCACCGCGACTGCTACCGCTATCGCGAGTCCGACCTGCGGTATCCAGCGGGATCCCCGGCCCGCCTCGGGGCGCCGTCCGGGCTGGGGACGGCGGCGGCGCGGATCCTCGAGGCGATCACCGCGGCCGGGTAGGCGGAGGCTCGCCCTCGGGCCCGCCTTGTCGCCACGCAAGGGCGGGCCCGGGTCGGAACTCGTGCGTCCAGTACGGCTGGTGGAGGATCAGAGGGTGGATCCGATGGGGGGCGGGTGGCGGAATAGATCGTCTCCGGGCGGCGCTGACATGCGTGAACCATCACTTATGCGCCTGTGAGGAACGCTGATGAGCGATACCCGGACCGTCGTCGAAGAGTTCTACCGCCGACTCGGCAACGGCGAAATCGACGCGCTGGCCGAGCTGTTCGCGGAGACCATCGAGTGGGACATCTACGGTGCCAAGGAGGTGCCCTGGGTGGGGCGGCGCACCACGCGCGCCGAGGCCGCCGAGTTCTTCGGGTCGCTGCCCGAGCACCTCCAGCTGGAGGACTTCACGATCTCGCGCTTCGTCGTCGACGGCGCCGACGCCGTGGCGCTCGGCCGGATGCGCCACATGGTCAAGGCAACGGGCAAGACCTTCGCCTCCCCCTTCGCCTTTCATCTCACCGTCGAGAACGGCAAGATCACCCGCTACATCACCTTCGAGGACAGCCTCGCACTGGCACGCGCGTTCGACGCGGCCTGACCTGCAGTGATGTACGTGACCTACGGAGATCCGCATGCTTGACGACCGCTTGGCGCAGTTCTCCCGTGAACGGCTGGGCGGACGCCCGATACCGGATGATCTGAAGGCCCTGCTGAGGGCGCAGTGGGAGGGACGCACGGAGTTCCCCGGGGAGTGGGGCATCACGTTTCTGGAGCCGGGAGAGACCGACCCGCTGCGCGACCACAGCTACCTCAACGAGCGGGAGCGCGCCGACCCCGAGATGGCGGCCGTCTGCGCGGGTTTCGACCGGATGACCCAGTACCTCAAGGTCTTCGCCAAAGGCGAGGACGGCGACTACTACGGGTACTGGGTGCATCCGGACGAGCCGGCGGATCAGCCGGCGCCGGTCGTGCATGTCGACACGGAGGCCTCCTTCCGGGTCTTGCGCGGAAGCGGCTTCCTCGAGGCATGTCTGGACGCCAACGTCCATGACAGCGACGAGATGTTCGCGGAATGGGCCGAACGGCTCGCCGGACTGGGGCTGCCGGTCACCGCCCGCTCGTCCGCCGACCTGCACGAACCGGAGATCCTCCGCGAACCCGAGCAGGTGTGCGATGAGCTCCGCGAGGCCGAGCGTGCGGAGCGCGGGCTGCATCTGCGGTAGGGAGGCGGCCCCAGAATTGCGCGGCCCGGCGACCGGCGGGACGCTGGATGGAGCAGCCCTGTGGGGCTCTGCCGAAGCCTGGGCGGGTTGCGGTCGGTAGCGGCGCCTCGTCGAGGAGTAGTGCGGCATGGACGGCACCACTGTGGAAGAGATGCGGACCGCACTGCGCGGCCCGGTCATCGGCCCTCAGGACCAGGACTATCCCGAGGCCCGCACGATCTACAACGCGATGATCCACCGGCGCCCGGCCGCCGTGGTGCGGTGTTCGGACGCGGCGGATGTCATGGCGGCCATCGGCTTCATCCGTGACCGCGGCCTGGAAGCGGCCGTACACGGCGGCGGGCACAGCGGCGCCGGCCTGTGCGTCCAGGACGACGCCGTCACGTTGGATCTGGCGCCGATCCGCTGGGTACGCGTCGATCCCCGGGCGAGGACGGCACGGGTGGGCGGCGGCAGCCTGCTCGGCGATGTCGATCACGCCACGCACGCCTTCGGCCTGGCCCTTCCCTCCGGCATCGTGTCCACGACGGGTGTCGGGGGCCTGACCCTCGGCGGCGGGCACGGTTATCTCACCCGCAAATACGGCCTGACGGTGGACAGCCTGGTGGGTGCGGATGTCGTACTGGCCGACGGCAGCTTCGTGACGGCGAGTGCGACCGAGCACCCGGATCTGTTCTGGGCGCTGCGCGGCGGCGGCGGGA
Source organism: Streptomyces sp. NPDC028368 (assembly GCF_055565615.1). Taxonomy (NCBI): domain Bacteria; kingdom Bacillati; phylum Actinomycetota; class Actinomycetes; order Kitasatosporales; family Streptomycetaceae; genus Streptomyces; species Streptomyces sp. NPDC028368. The sequence goes on from NZ_JBVHTY010000010.1 coordinate 52,337, forward strand.
ATTTCGGGGTGGTGACGTCATTCAACTTCCAGTTGCGGCCCGTGCACACGGTGGGCGTGGGGGTGACCCTGTGGCCCGTCGACCAGACCCGCGAGGTGCTGGAGTGGTACCGCGACGTCATCCCCCAGGCTCCCGAGGACCTGAGCGGATTCTTCGCCCTGCTGACGGTGCCGCCCGCGCCGCCGTTCCCGGAAGAGATCCACGGGCACAAGATGTGCGGCGTGGTGTGGTGCTGGACGGGGGACCTGGCTGCGGTGGAGACCGCGCTCGCGGCGCCGGACGGGCCCGGCGCGCCGACCTTCCACTTCGCGGTGCCGATGCCGTATCCGGCGCTGCAGACCATGTTCGACGAGCTGCTGCCGCCCGGACTGCAGTGGTACTGGCGCGGCGCGTTCTTCGACCGGATCACGGACGAGGCCATCGGCGTACACCTCAAGTACGGCGAGAACCTCCCCACCGACCTGTCGACGATGCACCTTTACCCGGTCGACGGCGCCGCGGCCCGGGTCGGCAAGGACGACACCGCCTGGGCCTACCGGGACGCCCTGTGGTCCGGCGTCATCGCGGGGATCGACCCCGACCCGGACAACGCGGAGACCATCAAACAGTGGTCGGTCGACTATTGCGAGGAGCTGCATCCGCATTCGATGGGCGGGGCGTATGTGAACTTCATGGGGACGGGGGAGGGGCAGGACCGGGTCAGGGCCACCTACCGGGACCATTACGACCGGCTGGCGGGTGTGAAGCGGATGTATGACCCGGACAACTTCTTCCACGCGAATCAGAACGTGGCGCCGGCGCCTGCCCCGGCGGGCCGGTGAACGGCCCGAAAGCCCGAAGGTGATCCGGGCCGCTAGGGCCTGCGCTTGACCTCCATGAGGCCGGTGCCGTCCGGGAGGGCGAGGACGCCGTGCGCCAAGTCGCCGGCGTACCAGGCGCCCTGCTCCATGGCCGGGGACCAGTGGCGCCGGTGGACGGGGTTGCGGGCGGATGCCACCTGGGCGCCGTCGTGTGCCTTGCGGATCGTGACGCCGCCGGCCGGCTCGTTCCCGTCGGCGCCCAGCCGCAGCTCAACGGCCACGCCGGTCGAGTCCGTGGTGCCGGACCGCCGCGCCCCGGGGATCGGCCGCCACGGTTCGGTCCGCAGTACGCCGCGGATACGGGCCAGGCAGCGCAGCGAGCCGAGGCGGAGATAGAGGATGCAGAGGTAGGAGAGGAACAGCAGGGCGCCGAGCCCGCCGACCAGGTTCTTCCCGGTGCGGGGGGCGAGGTCGAGCGTGCCGAGCAGGCTGACGCCGACGAACAGCGCCACCCACAGGACGGTCCACAGGGTCAGGCTCCCTCGCACCCGGCGGCGCGCCGCCGTCCAGGCGGCGTGGGTCGCCGGGTGGTCGAACGCGGCCTCGCCCGGCGCGAGTTGGGGCCGGGCCTGCTTGGCCGCCTCGCGCTGGGCCCGCTCCCGGGCAGCCTGAATCCGGGCGTCGTCCACGGGGTCCTCCTCGCCTGCGGCGCCGCCTCGGACCTCGTCAGGCGCCGGTCTTGTTCTGCATTCGGACACCGCCAGTTCCCCAAGGGGCAAGCGCCATCCCGGCCTTTACTCATATATTAAACTGCCGCCGATCGGCACCGGACGGGAATGTCTGTTCTGTCCTGCATGTGTCGCTAAATTCGCTTCGCTTGACACCACGAAGGGTCATTTCATGGGGGATCATTTCAAGACTGATACGGATCAGTTGGACAGATTCGTCAAGTCGCTGCAGGACTCACTCAAAGAGCTGGACGAGGCGCGCAATGCGCTGTCGCACGTCCGTGCCGATCAGATCGGGACGGGGAAGCTCGACGAGGCGTGTGACACCTTCCAGGAGAAGTGGAAATACGGGTCCGAGCAGTTGAAGGAAATGATCAGCACCATCAGCGAGGGCGTAAAGGCGAACAAGCTGAGCTACGAAGCGCTTGAGGAGAACCTCTCGAAGGCCCTCAACCAGATGGAGAAGACGGCGACTTCGGCCGGCGGGGGGCAGAACTGATGGCTGACAATCCGTACCCCGATCTCGGGTGGAATCCGGTCCCGGGAATTCCGGGCGAGGTCTCCGCGCTGCAGCGCAAGGTGCAGGCCGCCGCGACCGCGCTGGGCAACTCCCACCGTCAGATCGAGCGGCTCCTCGGTGAGAGCAGTCACTGGGAGGGGGACGCGGCGGACGCGTTCCGGGACGCCCTCGACGGCGAACTCCCGACGTATATGAAGAACGCCGCGCACTCGCTGGAGAAGGCCGCCGGCTGGCTGGGCAAATGGGACAGCGATCTCATCTCGCACCGCGACCTGGCGAAGAAGTACGACGAGGAGGCGGCCCGGAAGAAAGAGGCCGCCGACAAGGCCAAAACGAGCCGTGACCAGGCCAGTCAGAACCCGGATCTCAAACTCGGCGGCAAGGAATACCCCAGCCAGGCGGAGGCCGACGCCGCGACGGCCCGGCTGCGCGCCGCCGAGCGTTCGCTGAACGAGGCGACCACCCACCTCGACAACGCCAACACCGCCTACCAGGACGTCATCAAGAAGGCGCGGGAGCTGGACGGCGACCACACCCACCGCGCCGACGAGATAGCCGGCAAGCTCGACGAGGCCGACGACAAGCTGGCCCCGAAGGAGCCGGGGTGGTTCAGCAAAACCCTCGACGCCATCGGCGAGGGCATCAAGGCGGCCGTCGACTTCCTGGTGGAGCACGCCGGAACGATCGGCGCCATCGCCGGTCTGCTGGCACTCTTCCCGACGCCGCTGGCTCCGCTCTTCGCCGGAATCGCGGTGGCGGCCAGCGCGGTGTCCATGGGGAAAAACCTCTCGAGCGAGGACTTCCGGGACTCGTTGACCGGCAAATACGGCTGGAAGGAAGGCCTGACCGCATGGGCGTCCGTCGGCGGTGACGCCCTGGGCATGGTGCCCGGCGTCGGCGCCCTGGCCCGCGCGGGCAGCGAGGCGGGCCTCGCGGCGGCGGTCGCCAGGGAAGGCGGCGAGGCCCTGTCGGCCGGTTCCAAACTCGGGACCTTCGCCAAGGAAGTGGTGCCCGCGTTCTCGTACAAGGCGCTGGATGTCGCCACGAGCGCCAAGACCTGGGACTTCGCCGTGAACGGCGTCAACGTGGCGGCGAACATGGCGTCGTCGCTGGAAAGCCTCAACGTCATCCCGGACGACGGTTACGGGCACGACGCCGCCGAAGGCACCAAGGCGGCCGCGGCCTCGACGGGTATCACGGGCGCGGCCACCGAAATCGCGGCCGATATCGGCGAACTGGTGAGGGGTATCCGGCTGTGAACGACCGGTTTGATGTTGCGGTGGCCGAGCCCAAGCCGCTCTTTTGGTACGGACTTCCGCACGGGTACCAGCAATTGGATCTCGACCCGTCACTCGAGGGACTCGACGCGGTCGCGGAGCAGATTCGGGAGCTGCCCGAGGAATTCCGTGACCGTGCCGACCAGGTGTTCCGGCTCTATGCCGTCGTCCTGATGAAGATGCGCAAGCACGAGGTGCTGGGCTGTGCGCTCGGGGTGCACCCGGACGACAACGGCGACGCCTCGATATCCGTCATCACGGTCTCCAGCCTCCCGATGCCGGGCGTGAACCCCAAGGTCGTGCTCACCAAGATGCTGGCCGATTCCACCGGCACCGGGCCCGACGAGGGCATCCGGCCGGTGGAACTGCCCATCGGCACCGGCTTCCTGGTCCAGTCGGAGCGCAAGACCGTGGCGCCGGGCCTGCCCCCCGAGGGCCAGGAAGAGCCCCTGGAGGGCACGATCTGGCAGGGACTGGTGGCGGTCCCGGACACCGCCTCGTCGTCGGTCATCACCGTGCAGCTGGTGACCGGGTCGGTGGAACTCGCCGCCGACTACCGCGAGGTGCTGCTCGGCACCGCCCGTACGCTCTCGTTCACCGATCCGGCCGCGGTCGAAGAGGAGTCCGATTCCGGGGCGGGCCACGGCTCCACGGAAACGGTGCGGAGCGTCTTCGGGTGACGTCGGGAGACGGCGACCGGGCCGGGGCCGGGGCCGCTGCGCCCCGGACCCGGGTTCCGTACCCGACCGACGGCACCGACGTCCGGGGCGCGGTGAAATACCACTACGCCCTGGCGCTGAAGCGGCTCGCGAAGTACCTCGTCCTCTTCGTGCCGGTATTCGTCCTGGCGATCGCCTCGGGGCTGGGATATCTGCTGCCGCTGGCGATCGTGGCGCTCATCGGGGCCCTGGTCACGGTGATCATGTTCTGGTCGTCCGTCTCCTGGCTGCGTAAATGCTCCCGGGTTTTTCGCGCCTATCCGCTCGTGTTCCGGCGGCCGGACGAGATGGTGCGGCGCGAGCGGGACCGCCTGCGGTTCCTGGTCGGCTTCGGCGACGACGGCACGGACGGGCCCGCCACGCTGCTGGCGATGAATGTGATGCCGCGCGGCGGCCGGCCGCACAGCATCGCGGGCGGCCTCTGGTTCGCCGGTGACGAGGCGTTCGGGGGCGCGGCCCTGGTGGCCGGCACCGGCGAGCTGCTGTTCCTGCAGCCCGAGCCGTGGGATCTGAGCGATGGACTGCGGGCGAACGCCGGGGCGGAGCGCCTCGCGCGGGCGGCGCGCGCCGGCCTCAAGAGGCGCCACCCGCTGCGGTAACCGCCCCGCTCCGGCAGCGGCGGTCGCGGTGTGCCCGGCGGATAGCATCAGTAGCAGGTCACCGACCCCACCGAAGGCGCCGATCATGGATCCAGCTGCCGAGGCATCGCCACCCCGCACCGGCATCACCCTGCGTCAGCTCCTGATGTCGCTGGGGGAACCCCTGGTGGAGCTCCAGGCCGCGCCCGCCGGGCTGGATGTGGAGATCCGCAGCGTGGCGCTCCTGGATCCCGAGGATCCGCCGCTCGCCCCGCCCGGTGCGCTGGTCCTCGCGATAGGCGCCCGTGGTCGCGCCGCCTTCCCGGCGCTGCGGGCCGGCGGGCGGGACGGGGCCGCCGCCATCGCGGTCAAGCTGGACGTTCCCGGGCAGGCCGCAGCCCTGAGGGAGTGCGCCGTCGAGGCGGGGGTCGCGCTGCTGTCCGTACGGGGGGAAGCGCGCTGGGAACAGGTCGACGCGCTGGCCCGTGCGGCGCTCGAGGAAGTGCCGTCGGGGCGCAACGGGGAGGCCGGTGAGGAGGGGGATCTCTTCGCGCTGGCGCAGACCACCGCCGTCCTCACCGGGGGCATCGTCAGCATCGAGGACACCGCCCACCGCGTGCTGGCCTACTCCCGCTCCACCGACTCCGACGAGGTCGATGACCTGCGGCGGCTGTCCATCCTGGGCTGGCAGGGACCGGAGGCGTATCTGGCGCAGCTGCGGAAGTGGGGCGTCTTCCAGCGGCTGCGCGCCTCGGACGAGGTGATCCCCATCGACAGCCATCCCGAGCTGGGCATCCGCCGCCGGCTCGCGGTGGCCATCCGGTCCGGGGAGCGGCAGCTGGGCACCATCTGGGTGCAGGAAGGCGCGGCGGTGCTGAGCGAGCACGCGGACCAGGCGCTGCTGGGCGCCGCCCGGGTCGCCGCGCTCCATCTCGTACGCCGCCGCCGGGAGCTCTCCGCCGATCTGACGCTGACCCGGACCCTGGCGGCCGGCCTCCTGGAGGGCAGCACCGGCCCGCAGCCCCTGGCGTCCCACCTGGGCCTGGACACCGCCCGTCCGGCGGCCGTGCTGGGCTTCTCCTACGGGGCCGCCGAGGCGACCGCGTCCGCCTCCGAGCTGACCCGGTCCGAGGTCAGCAACCTCATCTCGGTGCACACCGCCGCCCGGCACCGCAGCGCCCTGGTCACCCAGGTCGATGCGCGGATCTACGTACTGCTGCCGCAACTGCCGCGCAGTATCGACCTGGGCACGCTGCGCGGCTGGGGCCAGGAGATCAGCGAGGCCGCGCGCCGCCACCTGGGGCTGGCGCTGCGCGGTTCGGTCGGCTGCATCGTGCCGGGGCTCGGGGACGTCCCGGAGTCGCGCCGGGAGGCGGACCGGATTCTTGACGCCATGGTGCGGGTCGGCGTCCCGACCACGGTCGCCGCGCTGCCCGACATCCAGGCGGAGGTGCTGGTCAGCGAACTGCTGGCGCTGCTGTCCGCGCACCCCGACATGCGCGACCCGCGGCTGACCGCCCTGGTGCGCCACGACAGCCGCAGCCAGGGGCAGCTGGCCCAGTCCGTCCTCGCCTATCTGAACTCCTTCGGGGACGTCCGGGCCGCCGCCGCCGGGCTGCATGTGCACCCCAATACGCTGCGCTACCGGATCCGCCGGGCCGAGAAGCTGACCGGGCTGGATCTGAGCCGGCCGGACCAGCGGCTGCTGGCGATGCTGCAGCTGAGGCTGCCGCCGGCGGTCTGACCCGTCGCGGGGTCCCGCCCGTACCCCGTTTGAGCCTTCTAGAATGGGCGATATGCCTCATTGGGCGGCTTTTGGGCTGACGGGGTGGGTGACGGGCTGGCGATGATGACCTCGAAGAACGTCCCGCCGGGCGGCGGCGCTCCGGCATGCGACGTGGCAAAGGCGGCCACGGCCGAACTGGACGCGCGGGGGCGGGTCGTCTCCTGGACCCGGGCGGCGGAGCGGCTGCTCGGATACCCGGCCGGGGAGATCCTCCACCACTCCGCGGCGGAGCTGCTGGCGATGCCCGAGGAGACGGCGCGGGTGGCCGCCGTCGCCCAGTGGTGCCGGGCGGGGGACGGCTGGGGCGGCTCGGTCGCCGCCCGCCACCGGGACGGCCGTCAGGTGCAGCTGGCCGTGCAGGTCACGGCCGTCGTCGACGGGGCGGACGGCAGGGCTGGGGCGGACGGTATGGACGGTACGGGCCGCCAACGGTGGTCGGTCCTCGCCCTGGAGGAGTGGCGGCTGCCCGGCGGCGGGGTCAACCAGCTGATGCTGGAGCCGTTTTTGGCACATGCGCCGGTCGGCATGGCCGTCCTGGGCATCGACCTGCGCTACGTCTGGGTCAACGACGTACTGGGGCGGCTGATCCCCCTGGAACGGCGGCTGGGGCACACCGTCGAGGAGGTCCTGCCGAAGCTGGAGGCCGAGGCGTTCGAGGAGCGGATGCAGCGGGTCCTGCGGACCGGGTCCCCGGTGATGGACTACGAGTTCCGCAGCCCCACCTACGCCGACCCCAGCCAGGAGCGCGCCTACTCCGCCTCCTTCTTCGTCCTGGAGGACGTCCAGCGCCGGCGCATCGGCATCTGGTACATGGTCATCGACGTCACCGAACGCTGGCGCGCCCAGGAACGCCTGGCCCTGCTCAACGACGCCAGCGCCCGGATCGGCAGCACCCTCGACGTCACCCGGACCGCCCAGGAACTGGCCGATGTCGCAGTACCGCCGCTCGCCGACTTCGTCGCCGTGGACCTGCTGGACTCGGTCATCAGGGGCGAGGAGCCGGCACCGGGGCCGGTGTCCACCACGCCCACCATGCGCCGCTCCGGGCAGCAGTCCGTCCACGAAGGCTGCCCGGAGGCGGGGCCGGCCCTCGGGGAGACCGTCCAGCGCGCCCCCTCCTCCCTCATCGCCCGCTGCCTGCTCGAGGGCGAGTCCATGGTGGAGCCGATCCTGGACCTGAAGAACAGCTCCTGGGTCGCCGAGACCCCGGAACGGGCGGCGATCATCCGCGCCTTCGGATACCGCTCGGTGATGGTGGCGCCCATCCGGGCCCGCGGCATCACCCTGGGCGCGGCGACCTTCGTCCGCTCGCGCCGGCTGGGCCCGTTCGTGGCGGACGACGTACGGCTCGCCGAGGAACTCGTCGCCCGCGCCGCGGTCTGCGTCGACAACGCGCGCCGCTACACCCGCGAGCGCACCGCGGCCCGGGTCATGCAGCGCAATCTGCTGCCGCACGAACTGACCGGCGGCTCCGCCCTGGAAGTGGCGTCCTGGTACTACCCGGCGGACGCCCCGAGCGGGGTCGGCGGCGACTGGTTCGACGTGATTCCGCTCTCCGGCGCCCGGGTCGCCCTGGTCGTCGGGGACGTCGTCGGACACGGCATCAACGCCGCGGCCACCATGGGCCGGCTGCGCACTGCCGTCCGTACCCTCGCCAACCTGGACCTGCCGCCCGATGAACTGCTGGCCCGGCTGGACGACCTGGTCATCGGCCTGGTGGAGACGCGCAGCGCGGATGCGGCGGTGGAGGCGGAGAACGCGAGCGTGGCCGCCACGTTCATGGGCGCCACCTGCCTGATCGCCGTGTACGACCCGGTCAGCAGGAAGTGCACCATGGCCCGCGCCGGCCACCTCCCGCCCGCGATCACCGGCCCCGACGGCACGGTGGACTTCCCGGACCTGCCCGCCGGACCGCCATTGGGCCTCGGGGCGATGCCCTTCGAATCCGTCGAGCTGGAGCTGGCCGAGGGCAGCCTGCTCACGCTCTTCACCAACGGCCTCATCGAGGCCTGCGACCGGGACATCGGCGTCGGACTGTCCCGGCTGCGCAACGCCCTCACGGAACCCGGAGCGACGCTCAAGGAGACCGGCGGGAAGGTGGTCAAGGCCCTGCTGGCCGGCCCGCCGTCCGACGACGCGGCGCTGCTCCTGGCCCGTACCCGCGCGCTCGGCACCCACCAGGTCGCCTCCTGGGACCTGCCCTCCGACCCGGCCGTCGTCGCCAGCGCCCGTACCCTCGCCGACCGGCAGCTGACGGCATGGGGCATGGACGATCTGCTGTTCCCCACGGAACTGATCGTCAGCGAACTGGTCACCAACGCCATCCGCCACGCCTCCGGGCCCCTCACCCTGCGGCTGATCCGGCAGGACGTGCTGATCTGCGAGGTGTTCGACGCCTCCAGCACGTCCCCGCGGCTGCGCCACGCCCGGACCACCGATGAGGGCGGGCGCGGGCTGTTCATCGTGGCGCAGCTGTCGCGGCGGTGGGGGACGCGGTACACGCCGACGGGGAAGATCATCTGGACCGAGCAGAATGCGGCTCCGGACGGGCCGGCGGACGGTTCCTCGGTCGCGGCGGTGTGAGCGTGCAGGGGCAGGGAGACGCGGGGCGCACATGGCCGCAGCCGTCCCCGGTGGGTACCGGCCGGCCCACCAGCCCGCCGCCGTCGGCCACTTGGACGTAGTCGCAGTCGGCGTCGGCCACCACGCGCCGCGGCGGGGCGCCCGCCGGGTGCCCGGCCAGATGGGCGGTCACATACGCCGCGCTGGTCCGCGTGATGTCCCGGGTCAGCCCCAGCGGAAGCAGCGACCGCGTCTCGGCGGTCGCCTCGTCCTCACCGGCCCGCAGGACCACCCGGACGTCCGGCGCCACGCCGTGGGCGGCGACCGCGACGGCGATGTTGTCCAGCTCATGGGAGCCCACCGCGGCCAGCGCGCGGGCGCGCGGGAGGCCGAGCCGGGCGAGCACCTCACGGTCCTCGCCGTGCGCCAGCACCACGGGTATCCCCATCGACCGCGCCAGCCGCAGATTCGGCGCGGCCGGCTCACGCTCCACCCCGATGACGGGAACCCCCAGCTGACGCAGGGTCTGGCACAGCCGCAGCCCCACCTGGCCCAGGCCCACGACGATGACATGCCCGGCGCGGGGAAGCACCCGCGGCCCCAGCACGCCCACCAGCCGCGGCCCGATCAGCCGGTCGACGATGCCCGCCGTCAGCAGCGCGCTGAACCCCACCGTCACCAGCATCGCGACGCCCGACACCACCTCGTACACGGGATGGCCGGCGTGCGGTACGGCCGGTCCGACCCCGGCCACGACCCGGGCGGCCTCCAGGAACGCGGTGCCGGCCGGCCGGTGGAGGACGCCGACCAGCCACAGCCAGTCCAGGCCCAGGACGGCCACGATGCCCAGCAGCCCGATGAGCAGCAGCCGGGCGTCCGCGTCGTGCGGCTGCAACTGCCCGCGCAGCCGCCCCAGTACGGCCCGCCGCCGCGCCGCCGCACCCGCCCGCCACGGCGTCTGCACCAGCCGCCCCGCCCGCCGCCGGACCGCCACGGCGCCGTGCCCGTCGTCCCATACGGCCAGTACGTCCGGGTCCGGGTCCACGCACAGCCCGGCCAGCGTCGGCGCCAGAAGGTCGGCGGGCGAGACCGGCACACAGTGCCGCAGCAGCGAACGGAGCTGCTGCGCCACGGTGCGGTCGAAGACGGTGACGACGATCCGTACGGTGGCGCAGACATGCCGTACGGCGAGGGCGTAGCGCAGGGCGGACAGGTCCTCGCCCACCAGGACGGCGACGCCGGACGGCCGCGCGGCCAGCGCCTGGCGCAGGTCCTGGTCGTCGGGGGCGGGGAGGTGGTCCACCCGGTGTCCGCTCCCGGAGAGGGCGGCGCAGACGCGGCGGGCGAGGATGGTCGCGCCGATCACCAGTACCGGCCCGCCGAATTCCCCCGGACATTCCCCGCCGGATTCCCGGCCCGTGCGCTGTTCTGATTCCCGGTCACATTCACCCGGCATTTCGCTCCCTGTTCCGCCGTTGTCGCGCACCGCTGCTGAAGTGGGTGATGTAGCGGGAATCACGCTAGGGCGCGGGCGGGCCCGGACTTCTGTCCGTACGGCCAAGGCTCCACAGGCGGCGTTGTCCGCCGCGACCAGCGGCGCTGTGGCCTCGGGCGGCGATGGCGGGGCCCGTCGTGCGGGGATCTGCATTGGCCGACCGCACAGCTATCGGGGGCGAATTTGTCGGGCCGCACAAATACGCCGTTGCGGATCGCCGCATACGCTTGCGCAAATCCAATCCGGACGTGATGCGGCTCACCTCTCACGAGGAGGCCGGGCACTAGCGTGGCGCGCGGTCGGCGCTTCCCCACCCACGCAGGCATCACAGACCGCGGCCCTTTCGTTGCCGCGGTCGGCACGCGTCAGGGCCATGATCGCCACCTGTCCACACCGGCCCTCGCACGTCCCGGTACGAGAACGGCCACCGAGAACCCCGATCGAGCAGCTGCTGAGGCGCTCCCTGCCATCACCCCGTGCATGACCCCTCCAACCCTCAATGGATGTTGCGATGACTACACCTCCCTCCAGCCCCGTGGCCGCGCCGCCCGCACCCCCCGGTGACGGCCAGGCCCCTGGACAGTCAGGTCTGCACTCGGGCCTCAAGAACCGCCATCTGTCCATGATCGCCGTGGGCGGGGTCATCGGCGCCGGACTCTTCGTCGGCTCGGCCTCCGGCATCAAGGCGGCCGGCCCCGGCATCCTGCTCTCGTACGCCCTGGTCGGCGCGCTGGTCGTCTTCGTGATGCGGATGCTCGGCGAGATGGCCGCGGCCAACCCGACGTCCGGCTCCTTCTCCGCCTACGCGGACCGGGCGCTCGGCCGCTGGGCCGGCTTCTCCATCGGCTGGCTGTACTGGTTCTTCTGGGTCGTGGTGCTCGCCGTGGAGGCGACCGCCGGTGCGGCCATCCTCACCAGCTGGGTCCCGGCCGTCCCGCAGTGGGCCTGGGCCTTGATCGTGATGATCGTCCTGACCGCCACCAACCTCGCCTCGGTCGCCTCCTTCGGCGAATTCGAGTTCTGGTTCGCGGGCATCAAGGTCGTCGCCATCGCGGCCTTCATCGTCCTCGGCGGCCTCGCGATCTTCGGCGTCCTGCCCGGCTCCGACCACGCGGCCACCGGCTTCAGCAACCTCACCGCGCACGGCGGCTTCCTGCCGAACGGGCCCAGCACGATCCTCACCGGCGTCCTGATGGTCGTCTTCTCCTTCATGGGCAGCGAGATCGTCACCCTCGCCGCCGGTGAGTCCGAGGACCCGCAGCGCGCGGTCACCAAGGCCACCAAGAGCGTCATCTGGCGGGTCGGCATCTTCTACCTGGGCTCGATCCTCGTCGTGGTCTCGCTCCTGCCCTGGAACGACCCGTCGATCGCCAAGAAGGGCTCGTACGTCGCCGCCCTCGACACCATCGGCATCCCGCACGCCGGCCAGATCATGAACGTCATCGTGCTGACCGCCGTGCTCTCCTGCCTCAACTCCGGCCTCTACACCGCCTCCCGGATGGCCTTCTCCCTCGGCCGGCGCGGCGACGCACCCAAGGCCTTCGCCCGTACGAACTCCCGGGGCGTCCCGCAGGCCGCGATCCTGGCCTCCGTTCTCTTCGGCTTCATCGCGGTCGGCTTCAACTACCTCTGGCCGGACACGGTCTTCGCGTTCCTGCTGAACTCCTCGGGCGCGGTCGCGCTCTTCGTCTGGCTGGTCATCTGCTTCTCGCAGCTGCGGATGCGCGGCATCATCCTGCGCGAGAACCCGGAGAAGCTCGTCGTACGGATGTGGCTCTTCCCGTATCTGACCTGGGCGACCATCGCGATGATCTCGTTCGTGCTGGTCTACATGCTCACCGACGACAGCGAGGGCGGCGGCCGGATCCAGGTGCTGCTGTCGCTGCTCCTGGCAGTCCTGGTGGTCGCCATCTCCCTCGTCCGCGACCGTCTCGGCCGCAAGGGGGACACCGCCGAGAAGGCGGCCGTCACATCTCGTTAGCCTCACGTGCTGTACGGGCGGCGGCGTGCATGACACGCTGCCGCCCGTACAGCGCATCCTGAACCCCTACCGCCGCATACGTCCCACCATCGGAAGGCCGCCGAAGACATGCCCGCCTTCAGACGCCGCCGCAAAGGCAGCCTTCCCCGTCTGCTCCCCGAACTCGACGACCTCGCGCTGGGCAAGGTCCGCAAGCGCGTCGAGACCTGCTGGGCCCGCGGTTCACTCGACACCGCCGTCATGGCCCTGCTCGAGAACGTGATCAACGAGGCCGGCCAGGACTGGGACCGCAAGGCCCACCGCCTCAAGGTGCTCGCCGGGGCCGCGGGCCGCTCGCTGCCCGGCATCTGGCGGCAGCACAGTCCGCAGGATCCGGGGGCGCTGCTGCTCCACGCCTGGTCGGACCTCTTCCAGGCCCAGCAGCAGGACTCCGTCGGCGACCTGAGCAACGTACGTGAGGCCTGCCGGCGCGCCGCCGACCTGCTCCCCGCCGACCCCACACCCTGGACCCTCCACCTGGCCTCGCTGCGCCTGGAGCGCCGCCCCACCCGCGAACTGTCGCCGGTCTGGCGCGAGATCAAGGCCCGCGACCCCTGGAACCGGGAGGCCCACCTCCAGGCCCTGCGCTATCTGTCACCGGAGGAATGCGGCTCCAGCGTCCTGGTCCTGGACCTGCTCGACGGCCTGCGCGCCGCGATGCCGCCCGACGCCCCCACCGCCGGCATGGAACTCACCGCCATCGTCCGCAACCACCAGCGCGCCGTCGCCGTCGGCGGTTTGATGGCCCTCGGCGCCGCGGAGATCTGGCGCCGGCCCGATGTGGCCAAGGCCCTCGACCAGGCGTCCCGCGACTGGCCGACCCCGGGGTTCCTCACCCACGCGGCGGCGGCGGCCGATCTCAACCTGCTGGCCTACGCCTTGCTCAAGTCCACCCGGACCGCCGAGGCGGCCACCGCGCTGCGCGCCACGGGAGGCCTGGCAACTCCCTGGCCGTGGAGTGCGGACGGGGACCCCTTGGAGCGGTTCTCGCACTTCTACGAGCGGCACAGCGAGGGCAGTTCCGGCTGAGGCCAGGACGCGACCTCGATCTGACGTGAGGTCAAGCCTGTGCCGGCGGCACCCCGGCCGGCCCCTCCCGACGCTTACCGGGAGGGAGGCCGGCCCGCCCAAGTCGCGGCGCCGCCGACCGAGTTCCCTTCGTGACGGGATCAACTGCCGCACGAAACAAAGCCGTTGAGCCGATCGCTCCTGCCGCTCCGGCCCGCCGGGGTTCGAGCGAGCCCGTCATCGGGGGGGGGCGCGGCGTACCGCTGCCTCCGGCCGGTGTGTGGCCTCGGCGCGGCGGGGCGCTGAATCCGGAGCGTATGCGCTCCTCGACGCCGTACGGCCGTCCCGTACGGCCCCGCAGCCGGCCCGGCCGCCGCCTCCGCCGCCCTCCGCGCCCGGCAAACCCGCAGGTCGGCGAGCCGAGAGGGCGGTCCGAGCTCGTACCGCGCGCCCTCCCGTGCGGCCACGCTATGCACCTAATAGGCGACTCTGCGGCATATATCCGTCTTGCGTGAATTTTCACGTATAAGCCCTTGTTGCCCGTAACGGAGCGTCGTAGCCTCGAAAGTGTCGTAGTTCACATCGGACGCGACAAACCGAACGGAATCGAGGAGGCGAAGATGAGCTTCAAGGTCTTCCCCCGCAGGCGTCGGCACGGCGGCGACTGGGGCTATGGCGACGACGGCTACGGCCGTGGTGGTTATGGTCGCGGTGGCTACGGCCGTGGTGGTTACGGTCGCAGGCACCGCAGGCACCGCCGGCGTCGGTTCTTCAACTACTGACGAGCAGTCCTGACGAGATGTCCTGAGAACGAGGCAGGCTCGCGTTCCGCGCGAGTCGGCCTCGTCTCTTTGGGGCCGGAAGCGCCCCGAAGCGGCCCGAGCATCCACGAACGACGGTTTGGCGCAGAGACCATGCATCTTCGCAGCTCACGTCGGCGCGGCGCGCGCCCCGAAGCGCCACCCCGCAGGGTGACGGACTCAGCGGACTCAGCGGACTCGGCATCTCCGGCGTCATCTGACGCAGCGTCCCCGACGGCGACGTGGGCGCGTGCAGGAGCGGGCGGCCTCACCACGGACGCCGCATACGAGGTCAACTACCCCTATCCCCAACATGTGCGTGCCCGCGCGGCATTCCGCCGCTTCTGGCCGCTGACGCAAGGCGACCGCCGCTGGCTCCTCTGTGTGGGCCTGTGTGCGGTCGTTGCCGCGCTCGCCGAGACCGCGGCAATCCTGCTCTTCGCCGAACTCACCGACAAGGCTCTGCAGAAGGGCTCTGTCAGCGCCTTCTGGACCCCGGGCGGCCAGTGGCTCGCGGTGGCCGTCGCCGGCGGGATCGTGGCCTACCTGGGTAACTCGCTCGGCGCCTGGACCGCCGAGCGCTTCGTGATGCGGCTCAGGGCCCGCGTCTTCGCCCATCTCCAGACGCTGCCGCCGCACTTCTACCAGCGCAACCGCCGCGGTGACCTGGTGGAGCGGCTGACCGGCGATGTGGATGCCATCGAGCAGCTGGTGGTGACCGGCCTGGTCCAGGCCTGTACGGCGGTGTTCAGCGTCATCTTCTACGCCGCCGCGGCCCTGTGGCTGCGGTGGGACCTGGCCCTGGCCACCTTCGCGCTGGCGCCGCTGTTCTGGGTCGCCACCAGCCGTTTCACGGGCCGTCTGCAACAGGTGTCGCGCCGTGAACGCCGGGCGGACGGCGCCATCACCTCCGTCGTCGAGGAGACGTTGGTGAATGTCGTCCTGACCCAGGCGTACAACCGTCAGCACGACGAGGAGGAGCGGCTGCGCCGCGAAGCGGGTACGTGGTTTCGCGCATCCGTGACCAGCGCCCGCCTCAACGAGTTCTACGCGCAACTGGTGGAGATCCTCGAAACGCTCTGCGTCCTGACGATCATCGGTCTGGGCGCCTGGGAGATCTCCGCGGGCCGGATGTCCCTGGGGCAGCTGCTGGCCTTCGCCGCGTTCATCGGCTACCTCTACCCGCCGATCCGTAACCTCGGTGCGCTCGGCCTGACGGTCACCGCCGCGACGGCCGGGGCCGACCGCCTGCTGGAGATCCTCGACGCCCGCCCCGCCGTCACCGACCCGCCCGCCTCCAAGGTCGTTCAGATCCGGGGCCGCGCCATCGGCGAGGTGGAAGGGCGACAGATCACCTTCCGCTACCCCGGCGGCCAGGCCGAGGCCCTGCGCGACTTCTCCTTCTCCGCGGGCCCGGGAGAACTGCTGGTCATCACCGGTCCCAGCGGCGCGGGCAAGTCGACGCTGGCGGCGCTGCTGCTGCGTTTCTACGACCCGGACGCCGGCAGCATCCGCCTGGACGGCATCCCCGTGAACCTGCTGCCGCTCGCCCAGCTCCGCCGGAACATCACCCTGCTGCCCCAGCAGACCCTGGTCCTGCACGACACGGTCGAGGAGAACATCGCCTCCGGAGGCGTCAACGCGACCCATGAAGACGTGCTGCGCGCCGCGCGGGCAGCCGATGCCCACGAGTTCATCTCCGCCCTCCCGGACGGCTACCGGACCGTCATCGCCCCTGGCACCGCCCGGCTCTCCGGAGGCCAGCTGCAGCGGGTCGCGATCGCCCGCGCCATGCTCCGCGACGCACCCGTACTCCTCCTCGACGAGCCCACCACCGGCCTGGACACCCTCGCCGCCCAGCGCATCCTCACACCGCTGCGCCGCCTCGCCGAAGGCCGCACCACCATCGTGATCACCCATGACCTGGGCCTGGCCGCGCACGCCGACCGCGTCCTCGTACTGGACGAGGGCCGACTGGTCCAGTCGGGCACCCACGCCCAACTCATTCACCAGAGCGGCCTGTACGCCACGCTCCTCGAAGCGCATCCCCCCGCGCGAAACGGCGCGGTGCACTCTCATGCGGCAAGCCCCGCCGCCCCCTCCGCCGGCCCGACGGACAGTCGCTAGCCACCTCGGCCGCCACCTCTGCTCGCCGCCCCCCCACCCCCCCACCGGAACCGCACGACACCCGAGCGTGAGGTTCGTGGGGCGGGAGCTACCCCTGCACTTCCCGGACCCAGGCGCGGAGTCCCGCCAGGAACCCCGCCCGCTCGGCCGAGGACAGACCGTCCAGGGCGCGCAGCAGCGGCTCGCTGCGCCGGGCGACGAAGGTTTCGAGTGCCGGACGGTACTCCTCGGCCAGTGACACCAGGATGCGGCGGCGGTTCGCCGGGTCCTCGGTGCGGACGACGATGCCGGCCCGGTTCAGTCCGCCGACCAGTTCGCTGGCCGTGGGCAGCGACACCTGCAGCCGCCGGGCGATCTCGCTGACGGTCAGCGGCTGTCCGGCCAGCAGCTGCGGCAGTACCGCGCCATGGCGGGGCGTCAGCTGGTGTGACTCCATCGCGTCGCGCAGCGGATCCGGCATGAGTTCCCGTACGACGGCGCCACGGAAGTGGGGCGCCAACAGGGGGACGAGGCCGACGACTTGGAGGTCTTCAGGGGTCGGCGTCCGGGGCGCTTTCCCGGCCTCGTGGGCGTGGTGCATACTGCGAAGTGTAGATGCTTCGGGAATCCAAACTGTTTGGGTTTGCCGACTCATCCGTGATGCGGTGAGGAAGCGGGGCCGCAGCAGGACTGCGGCAGGAACCGGAAGTGGGGTGGCCACATGTCGTCGATCAGCTACCGCGACGCGGTCAACGATGCGCTGGAACGGATGGATGACCTCGGGTACGAGCGCGGGCAGGGGGTCGATCTCGCCAACCACGGCCCGATGGGAGCCGAGGCGCTCGCCCTGCTGGGACAGGAGGACGAGGTCGCCCGGTGGGTGGGCCGCTACCGGCGCGCGATGGCACACCACGAACCGCCCGCCGCCCGCTTCGCCCTGGACCCCGCGGACGAATCCTCCTGGCGCCCCGTCCTCGGGGACTTCCGCCGGGCCGGGGACTGGGAGCGACTCTTCGTCCGCGAACTGGCCGAGGCGCACTGGCGGGACGTGCTCGCCCGCTGGTGGCCGCGCCTGATTCCGGGCCTGTTCGCCGGGCTGACCCACGGCCTCATCCGTACCGCCCACGCGGTACGCGGCCTGTACGCCGCCGACGACAAGCCGGCCGGGCTGCAACTGACCGAACTGGCCCGGGGGTTGGCGTACTGGGCCGCCCGCTACACCGAGCTGCCCGGCCGCCCGCGGCTGCACGGTCCGTACGAGCTGTCCGCCGCGGTCGCCGCGCTGCCCCGGGTGCCCCAGGAAGGCGGCCTGCGTCCGGGCACCGTCCGCGACCGGCTGGACTCGCTCGACCGGCTCCCCGGCTACCACGACGCGCTGGAGTGGCTGTCCCCCGAACAGGCACCCCGGCTGCTGAGCGAGATGACGGCCCAGTTCGCCGACGTCTACCTCGGCCACCCCGAGGTGTACCCGGTCCCGCTGATCCACGGCGTCACCGCACCCGCCGCCGTACGCATGGTGCTCCCGCACCTGCCGTACGAGGTGCACGCGCAGACGGTGGCCCGGCTGTGGCAGGTACAGGCGGCGTTCCTGCTGGCCTTCACCGTCGACCGGGGCGCGGAGGGCACGGCGGTGGGACGGCCGGAGATCCCCGACACCCTGCCGTCGATGTCCGAACTGGGGGCACGCGCCGCCGAACACGGCGACGAGCATGTCATCAAGTTCACCGAGGCCTGCCTGCGCGAGTACGCGCTGCGCCCGGACCCGCGGTACCCGGCCGCGGCGTTCGCCGCGCAGCGCCGGATCGCCCGGCTGGACGACGGCGGCGGGGTGGGGGAGTTGCGCGCCGGCACCCCGTAGGCGACGGGACCGCCGCCCTGCTCACGGAAGCGCCTGTTCCGCCCAGATGATCTTGCCGCCCGGTGTGTAGCGGGTGCCCCAGCGCTGGGCGAGCTGGGAGACGAGGAAGAGGCCGCGGCCGCCCTCGTCCTCCGCCGCGGCGTACCGAAGGTGCGGGGAGGTGCTGCTGGTGTCGGAGACCTCGCAGATCAGGGTGCGGTCGTACAGCAGACGTACGCGGATCGGGCCGGTGGCGTAGCGGATGGCGTTGGTGATGAGCTCGCTGAGGATGAGCTCGGTGGTGAAGGCCGTTTCCTCCAGGCCCCACTGCGTCAGTTGCCCGGTGATGTCCGCGCGTGCGTCGGCCACGGCCGCGGGGTCGGACGGGACCTCCCAGTCGGCGATGCGGTCGGGGGGCAGAAGGTGGGTGCGCGCGATGAGCAGGGCGATGTCGTCGCGCTGACGGTCCGTGAGCAGGGCGTCCAGGACGGCCTCACATGTCTCGTCAGGCGTCCGGTCGGCGTGTGCCAGCGCCGTGGCGAGGATCCGCAGCCCGGTGTCGATGTCCCGGGTGCGGTCCTCGACGAGACCATCGGTGTACAGCACGAGGCTGCTGCCCTCGGGCAGCCGCAGATCCACCGCCTCGAAGGGCAGGCCTCCGAGGCCGAGCGGCGGGCCGCCGGGGAGTTCGGGGAACTGCACGCTGCCGTCGGTGTGCACCAGCGCCGGCAGGAGATGGCCGGCCCGGGACAGGCTGCACACCCCGGAGGAGGGGTCGTAGATCGCGTACAGGCAGGTGGCGCCCGCGATCATGGCTTCCTCGTCCGCCTCGGCCGTCTCCTGGTCGATGCGGTTGACCAACTCGTCCAGATAGCTGAGCAGTTCGTCGGGCGGCAGGTCGAGGGTGGAGAAGTTCTGCACCGCTGTGCGCAGGCGGCCCATCGTGGCGGCGGCGTGCAGCCCGTGGCCGACCACATCGCCGACCACCAGGGCGACGCGGGCGCCCGGCAGCGGGATGACGTCGAACCAGTCGCCGCCCACCCCGGTCTGCGCGGGCAGGTAGCGGTGGGCGATGTCCAGGGCGTTCTGTTCGGGCAGACCGCGGGGGAGCAGGCTGTGCTGCAGCGTGACGGCCATGGCGTGCTCGTGCGTGTAGCGGCGCGCGTTGTCGATGCACACGGCGGCCCGCGCCGCCATCTCCTCGGCCAGGGACAGATCACCCTCTTCGAAGGGGGCGCTCTCCCGGGTACGCCAGAAGTTGGCGACCCCCATGTGGACGCCGCGCGCCTGGAGCGGCACGGTGATCAGCGACTGGCATCCGTAGTTCAGGACCAGCTCGAGGCGTTCGGGGTCCTGGGCGCGCCAGTTCTCGGCGTCCCGCACATCGGGTACGAGCACGGACTGGCCGGAGATGAAGCCCGCGGCCATCGGGGTGGGTGCGGGGTACGCGTGGAGCTCGCCCGTCCGGTAGAGGGGATGGTCGTCGCTGACACCGGCGAGCGCCACACGGAGCAGTTCGGGCGATTCGCTGTACGCCATCGTCGGCGGCTCCTCGCCGCTCAGGACGGGCTCGGCGAGGTCGACCGTGGCGAAGTCGGCGAACCAGGTCACCGCGACCTGGGTCAGCTCCTCGGCGGTGCGCTGCACATCGAGGGTGGTGCCGATGGCCACGCTCGCCTCGTACAGCAGCCGCAGGCGGCTCTGGGCGGCCTCCGCCTTTCCCGCGAGGGCGAGCAGTTCGGTGGAGTCCCGCAGTGTGGCCACGCTGCCGGGCGGCCCTCCCCTGCGGTCCGTGGACCGGATGTTCACCGCCAGCAGCAGGTCCCCGACCGGGAGCACCTCGTCGGTGACCGGCCGCCCCGAGGCCAGCAGCTCGGCGGTCCGGTCGTCGAGTCCCAGATCGGTGACGCGGTGCCCCTCCACGTCCGGGGCCAGGCCGAGGAGCCGGCGCGCCTCGTCGTTCGCCAGCAGGACCCGCCCGTCCGCGTCGACGATGAGCACGCCCTCGCGCACGGCATGCAGCACCGCGTCGTGATGCTCGTACATGCGGGCCATCTCCACCGGGCCCAGCCCCTGGGTCTGGCGCCGCAGCCGGCGGGTCACCAGCGCCGTGCCGCCCGTGGCCAGGGCGAGCGCGGCGGCCCCGGCGCCGAGCACGACCGGCAGCTGCCGGTCGATCGCGCTGCT
This sequence comes from Streptomyces sp. NPDC028368, assembly GCF_055565615.1. Taxonomy (NCBI): domain Bacteria; kingdom Bacillati; phylum Actinomycetota; class Actinomycetes; order Kitasatosporales; family Streptomycetaceae; genus Streptomyces; species Streptomyces sp. NPDC028368. The sequence goes on from NZ_JBVHTY010000010.1 coordinate 72,760, forward strand.
CACGTGCCGGACCTGCATGCCCGACGACACCATGCCCACGACTCTGCCGCGCGAGTCGGTCACCGGGACGACCACCTGCACTTCGTGGCCGAGCGGGCCGTAGACGCTTTCGATGGTGATGCGACCGGCGAGCGAAGGCGCGATGGTGCCGACGAAATGCTTCCCGATCTCCTTCGGCTTGGGGTGCGTATAGCGGATGCCGGCGCGGTTCATGACGACGATGAAGTCGACGCCGCCCTTCTTGCGGGCGGCCTCGGTCAGCGGCTGCAGCACCGCGGACGGGTCGGGGCCGCGCAGGACCTGCACCAGACCCGGGGCGTGCGCGAAGGACTCGGCCGCGGCGAGCGAACGATCGCGGGCCCCCTGGAACCGGTCGCTCCGCGACTGGACCAGCAATGTGGTCACCGCGGCCACCACGAGCAGCAGCACGATGAGAACCTGCAGCACGAACATCTGACTGGCGACGCTGTGCGTGCGCGCCACCGAGCGCAGGCGCCGCGCCGACGGCTTCGGCGAGCTCCCGCGTCGCTCACGCCGGCCGTCGCCGCCGCGCCGACGGGGGAACCAGCGCCCCGACGGTAGCCACGGAAAGCGGCCGGAGATTCGGGCCATACGTCATATGTATCTTGCGCCCCGCCGTGTCGGAGGCGCACCACGCCGGGGTATCAGATGACTGTATGACGGACTCCCGGTCCCGGCAGTCGCCAGTGAACCTCGCCGGGGCCGCCCCGCTACTTCCTCCCGGGCGTCCACTTCATGCCCAGCCGGTACGCCCGGGAGATCACGTCCTGGACACCCGGACCGTCCTGCGGGGTGAACCACCGCACCTCGCGCCCCACGACGAGTTCGTCCTTTTGCCGCTTGATCAGGGCGATCGCGCACGCATGCGCCTGCGGCGGGCACTCGTCGAGACGTACCTCGAAGCGATCGCCGCGGTCGGAGGTGAGGGTCACCACCGCATCGAGGCCGGCGAAGTCCCCCGAGCCGTCGTAGATATAGACGAAGAGCAGGAGCTTGGAGAATTCGGCCTGGTGGTCGAGATTGATGACGAGGTTCTCGCCCGTTGCCCGCGCGCCGGTGCGGTCATCGGCGTCCAACGCCACATACGGGTGACGGTCCACCGCACCGAACGCGTTTCCGAGACCCTGCACCACGGTCTTGCCGCCATCGCGGAACCTGATCATGCAGCCCAGATCGAGGTCCACGTCCTTGGCCGCGCCCGCCCGCAGCGTGCCATCTGGGCGGAGGTTTGCCGATCCGTAATCGCCCTGTCACCGGCTCTCCGGCCGCGCCCCGCGTACGGCATAGAGCGCCGCGCCCACGACGAAGGCGCCGACCGCGGGTGCCCATGCCGCGGGCTGCGGCCCCGGCTGCGTGGCCCAGGCCCATACCGTCGCGGCCCGGCCGGGGACGCCACCACCCGCCAAGTACACCGCGCTGAGATACGCCACCGTCGGCAGCCAGCTCAGCCGGGCGCCGATCACGGCGGCGGCCGCCACCGTGATCCCCACCGCCCCCACCAGGTTGCGGGCCATCGCCAGGGCGCCGAACTCCTGCGCGTGCCCCGGCACGGCAAGCACCAGGGTGCCGACGGCGAGCGCGGTCAGCGCCAGCAGATGGGCCAGCCGCCGGGGCCACGCGGGCCGCACGGCCGTCCGGTCCAGCTCCGCGGAGTGCTGGTACAGGCTGGTGCCGATCGCCGAGGCGGCGAGCATCGGCGCGAGTGCCACGACCGGCACCCGCCGGTACGGGTCGATATAGGCGTTCAGCCCGTGTGCGCAGAGGGCGGCCAGGGCCGCGGTGCCGAGGAGCGTGGCCACGGTGAGGGGCAGGGCCCGCGAGCGGGCACAGAGGGCGTACCCGTACGTCGGCGCGTACGCGGATCCGTCGCTGTCGCGCATCACAGTGCGGGCACCTCGTTTGGATCGCAGCTGCCGGCGGTCGCGAAGTAACGGCCGAGCCAGGCGCGCCGCTGGCCGTCCTTCATGTGCGTAAGGCGGGCCAGGGACCGTGCATCGGCCTCGGTGCCGGCAATCGCCGCCTTGTCGCCCCACTCGCGGGCTTGTGCCGCGTCGGTCCTGCGCCTGCGGTCACTGAGGCCGTTGGAGACGAGCCAGTCCCGTACGACGCCGTCGGTGCGGGTGTCACCGGACGACTCGCAGTTGCGCCACACCAACCCGGCCGCGGCCTCCCACGCAAAGCGCTCCGGATCGGCCAGTTTGCCGCGTACGACGCTCTGGCCGAGGAAGAGCTGGGGCAGCTGCGCCTCGCCACGGTGCGGAGCACGGTGCCGGTCCTCGAAGCGGACGGGGACGTTCGCCACCCCGTCGAGCCGCCCGGTGATCCCCGACAAGGCGCGCGAGACCTCCGGCAACAGGCCGCTGTCCAGCCCGTTGACACACACCCGTGGAGACGAGTCGTTGCACACCTGCGTCTTCGCGAGCGGGTCCGGGCGCCACATGCCGTCTCCGGTCCGCACGACGACCACGGCGGCGGCGACCGCGACGGCCAGTGGCAGCAAGGCGGCGTACCGGTGGCGGCGGACGGTGTACGCGACGACGGCGGCGCCGGCGAGACCGCCGGTCCACACGGCCATCGCCAACGGCTCCCACCAGACCGGCACGACGTCGGCTCCTTGGACCGTGGCCGGACTGAGGTAGCGGACCGGCGACATCTGGTAGGTGGGGAAGCCGAGCGCCACATACGCGCAGACGGCGAGCGCGGGCGCGGCGAGCCGCCACCGCCACAGTCGTCCGACGACCATGCCGCCCAGCGTCATCGCGGTCAGGAACACCGCGTCCGCCGCCGGCGGCCCGGCAAGCGGCCGACCGGCCGAGACATACGGCCAGGTGGCCAGCAGCGCCCCGGCCACGGCAACCGCGTAGCCGACGAGGGCACCGACCACCACCGGCCCAGCCGCCACCAGGAACTGCGCGAGCGGACCCCTGGCACCGGAAACCCGCAGCTCCGCCGTGCGCGACCGGCGCTCCCTGCCGCCCTGCCAGCACCCCGCGGCCGCGGCCAACGGGCCGCCGAGCAGCGCGGCCACGGTCTGCAACTGATCCTGCGTCTCGTGCCAACTCCCCTGCCAATAGGCCGACTTCACCGCCGTGGGCACGAGGAGAGTGAAGGACATCGCGAGCGCGGCCCAGCGGGCGGGACCGCTGCGCAGCTCGGCGTACAGCGGGTGATGAGTGCGCCGGCCCCGTCGCGGAGCGCGTGCGGCGGGCGGACGGGAAAGGGCCGGGGCGGTCATCGTCGCACCCCCGCGGCGGGCGCCGCGCCGGCCCGGTGGCCGCGCAGGGCCGCCGTGTAGCCGCGCTCGATGGGATTGCCGCCGATGCCCGTACCGTCCGCGCTCTCGCCGAGCTCGGCCAGCGAGGCAGGCGTACCGCGATAAGCCACCCGTCCGGACTCGACGAGGGTCACCTCGGTGCACGCCACCGCCACGTCCTCCACCAGATGGGTGGAGACGATCACGGTGCCTGCCGCGCCCAGCTCCTGCAGCAGCGAACGGAATTCGACCCGCTGCTCAGGATCGAGACCGGCGGTCGGCTCGTCGAGCAGCAGCACGGCCGGATCGTTGACGATGGCCTGCGCGATACCGGCCCGCCGCACCATGCCACCCGACAGCGTCTTGACCTTGGCGTCGATACGGTCCGCGAGCCCGACCCGCGCCACGGCCCGCTCGACCGCCGCCCCGGCCTCGGCGCCCGGCATCTCCTTGAGCCAGGCCACGTACGCGACGAACTCCCGCACGGTGAAACCCGGGTAGTACCCGAAGTCCTGCGGCAGATAGCCGAGTCGGCGCCGGGCCGCCGCCAGTTCCCGGTGGCCGGACAGATCGCGGCCCAGGAGTTCGACGCGTCCGCCGTCGGGGCGCGCGACCGTGGCCAGTACCCGGATCAGGGAGGTCTTGCCGGCGCCGTTCGGGCCCAGCAGCCCGTGCACTCCCGGGCCGAAGTCGAGATCGATGCCGTCAAGCGCAACGGTTCTGCGGTGCCGGACACGCAGCCCGGTGACACTTATGGTGCCGGCGCCGGTGCTGTCAGCGGGTGTGGTGATCACAGATTCTCCAGACGGTCGAGGCGCGAGCCCCGGCCGGAGGCCGGGCCGAAGTCGAAGGAATGGCGGCGCAGGGCGAGCAGCCCCGCGCAGAGCGCGCCGGCCACCGCCCAACCGCCTTGCACCGCAGGCCCGGAGAGGTACTCCGCCAGCTGCCCGGCGAGCGCGGCCACCGGGACGATCCCCCCGCCCCCGCCTTCGCCACGCGCCGCGAGGACCGGCAGCACCACCGCCGCCGTCCAGCCCGCGGCGACGACCCCGGTGGCGGCCCGGCACCCGACGTACGAGCCGAGCGCGAGCGCTCCCAGCGTCAGGGCCAGCCCCGGCAGCAGCCAGGCCGCGGCGCCCGGCACCCCCGGGGTGTCCGGCAGCAGGGCACCCACCGCGGTGAGCAACGGCAGGCTCACTCCGAGCACGGCGGCGGTGCGGGTCAGCAGCAGCCGCAGCCCGCCGGACGGCGTCGCGGCGCCGATCTCATACATCGGATCGGCATGCGGCCCGTACGAGAGCGCCACGCCGGCAAGCGGCAGCACCGGGGCGAGCGCGAGCAGCACGGGACGCGCACCGTCGAACCCGGCTCCGTACGCCAGCCCCGCGGCCGCGGCACACACCAGCAGCAGCGCGACCACCCACGACCCCCGCAGCCCCGGCCCGGCGGCCCAGACCACCCGCCCGAACCGACGCCCTAGGGCAGGGAAGACGCGCCGGGAGGAACCCGCGCCCGCGTCGCCCTTCCCGGCCTCCGCGATCGCACCCGCCGCCCCGGCCTCCGTGACCGAGCGTGCCGTCCCCGTCCCCGTCCCCGCCTCCGCCACCGCGAGCAGCAACGATTCCCGTACCTCCGCCAGTACCTCCGCCGCGTCCCCGGCCGCACCACCCGTCGCGCGGACGGCCCCCGACACCATGGCCGCACACCGGGTGCATGCCTCCACGTGCTTCTCCAGAGACCACGCGTCCGCCTCGGGCAGGGACCCGGCCGCATACCGCGCGCTCATCGCCGCATCCACATGCCACACCGCAGGCGCGGCGCCCCGCCGCAGCTCACCCGGGCGGGCGTTTTTCCCCATCATGCGCGTCATGCGAGATCTCCCACCGGCGAACCGCCATCGGACAACTGGGCCAGGACGGCGCGCAGTTCACGGCGGGCCCGCATGGCCCGGGTTTTGATCGTGCCCTCCGGTATCCCGAGCACCAGCGCCGCTTCGCGGGTGGTCAGGCCGTCGACGACCGTGGCGCGCAGCACCTCGCGCAGCTCCGGCGAGATCCGGTCGAGGGCCGTGCCCACATCCCCATACTCCAGCCCGGCCAGGACCCGGTCCTCGGCGGACGCGGCAGCCGCCGGCGGCTCGTACGCGATGCGCTCGGCCCGTGCGTGCGCCCGCTGCGCATCCACCAGCCGCCGCGCCGCGATCACCCACAGCCAGCCACCGGATTCACCGCCCCGGTACGTGCCGGCGGACCGCCACACGGCGACAAACGTGTCCTGAAGGACCTCGCGCACCGTCTCCGGATCCCCGCACCGCCGCGTCAGCCGCGCATGCAGCCAACCGGCATGCCGGTCGTAGAGCGCAGCCAACGCACCCTGGTCCCCCCGGGCCACGGCACGCAGCAGCACCCCATCGTCATCCGGCTCTCGGTCTGCCCCCACGGGGCGGAACAGTCTCACGCCCTCTCTATCGCCCGGCGGACCGCACCCGGTTCACGCCGCCGCCCCGGCCGGCATCCCGCTTCCGTGAACCGCGGCCTACTGCGCCGCAGACGGACAACGCCCGGTGAGAGCAATGGCGGAGGATACGAGATTCGAACTCGTGAGGGGTTGCCCCCAACACGCTTTCCAAGTCTTCGTCCGGGGGTTCAGCTGGGGCCGTTCTGCCTGCTCAGGGGCGGGGCTAATGGTGCTCCCCGCCGCCGTTTCCCTCGTCTGTCCGGCCGTTCCCGGTCGCGCTGTGCGTGGCGCCGGGGTTGGCGTCGGGCGTGCCGTTGCCGGAGGCGCCGGTGTTCCCTGCTGTGCCGTTGCCGGTTTTCGCGGCGCCCTTGCCGGGTTTGCCCGTGCCGGCCGGGCCGCTCGGCGCGGCCGTCGCACGCGTCAGCTGCTCGGAGCAGTACGCGGCGACCTTGTCCTTTCCGCCGGCGGCCGCGACGAGCCGCTGCCAGGCCGTCGCATCGAGTGCTCTGCCGCGCCCTTCGATCTGCTTGTAGGCCCGGCAGTGGGCCTCGGCGTCCTGGGCGGGGGAGGGGCGGTCCGTGGGGCCGGGGCGGCCGGAGGACGACGGCGAGGCCGTACCGCCCGGCTGGTCCGGGGCGACCGCAGAGGGGCGCGCGGTCCCCCGGCCGGTACCGGCACCGCCGGCGGACGAGCCGGCCGAACCGACGGCCGCGACCGCGACACCGCCCAGCGTGAGGCCGGCGAACACCACGCCGAACGTCATCCGCACCGGGCGCCGGACACTCCGCTCCTCGCGCGGCCGCCAGTCGTCCCGGCGCCGGGTACGTGCCCGGCGCTCGCCCGCGCCGTGGGCGGCGGCCCGGAAGGAGGCCAGGGCTCGCTGCTCGGCCTCGGGGTCGAGGCGGTCTGTGCGGATGGCGGCGCCCAACACTGATTCCAGCGTGGCGGAGTCCTGCACGTCCCACGGGCCGGAGACGCTGCCGTCAGGGTGCCCATGCCGGTGACGGACCGGAGCTCCATCGCCGCTCAGCCGTTCACCCATGTCCGCTTCCGCTCCTGTCCGACCGCTTCGATTCGTTGAGGTGCCGGGGCCCGGTGCCTTCTGGCCGCCCGCTGTCGCCTTCGTCGTTCATTTCGACTTTCCCAGCGTTCGGGAAGCCTCATCCGTCACACCCTCGTCCGCGTCGCCGCCGACGCCCAGCTGGCGGGCGAGACGTTTCAGGCCCCGGTGGGCGGCCGTGCGCACCGCTCCCGGACGCTTGCCGAGGACGCGTGCAGCGGCGGGACCGTCCAGACCCACGACGACCCGCAGGAGCACCGCCTCGCCCTGGTCCCGCGGCAGCCCGCGAACCAGTTCGAGGGCCTGCTCGGTGGAGAGGGACTCCAGGGCCTGGTCATGGGTGTTGTGCGGTCCGGGCAGGTTCAGTACGTCCTGTTCGGTCCCGCCGGCCCGGGGCCGCACGCGCTGGCGGCGCAGATGGTCCAGTGCCCGGTGCCGGGCGATGGCCGCGGTCCAGCCGCGGAACCCGGCCCCGTCCCCCTTGAAACGTCCGAGGTCGCGGGCTATCTCCAGCCAGGCGTCGGAGGCCACGTCCTCCGCGTCCTCGCCGACCAGCCCGTGCAGATAGCCGAGCAGGCCCGGTTGCACGAGCCGGTAGGCCACCGCGAAAGCGGCATCATCGCCGTCCTGGGCTCGCGTGACCGCTGCACCCAATTCCCCGTCGTACGGCTTTGCGCGCCGGGGTTGCCCTTCCTGGCCCAAGACTGTCCTCGTTCGCACCGGGTTGATAGCGGGTCCGTGTCGTCCGCCGCGCTCCGGACGCAACGACCGCCCATGAGAAACAGCGTCTGCCTTCGCGAAAGTGTCACAACATCCAGTGGTCCTTCACGCCGTCGCCGCAGTCCATCGGTGTGCCTACGGCGGTGCGCGACCGGCACTGCCCCGGCGGTGTGACGTTTCGCGCCGGTCGTGCGCTGGCTGAGTACCGGGGTCGGTACCGGGCAGGCCGACGGCGAACCCCTGCCGGATGCCGGCACCGCCGGACCCCTCTCCGGGCCGCTGTGGACTCCCCCCCTGCGAGCGGCTCGGAGAGGGACGGGCGGCTGGGAGCCCGCCCACTCCACGGGCCCCCGGCCGCCCCACATGCACCGGACCGGCGGCGGGCGTCGGGGATGACGCGGTGGTGAAGCGGGTGCCGGCCTGAGGCGGGTATCGGCACATCTGCTCGCACCTTGTCCGGATCACACCTTTCCGGAGACTTCATCCGTCCCGTGAGGGCCAGGTGTAACACTTCGGGCCGAGTTCGCTCTTTCTTTGCGGGCGACCGCGTCGGTCGGCCAGGACAGGGGACACGACTCGTGCGGTGGACGGACGAAAGCGGAGCGGTGTACGGCGAGGATCCGTACGGCGGTGCCGGCTACACCTATGCCTATGGCCACGAGTACGCCTATGGCCACGAGTACGGAGGGGGCGTAACGGGCGTCACCACCGACTCGGCCTCGCCGCCCTGGGGCGGGGCGCAGCCCGCGCAGTGGACGTACCCGACGGGGCGGACCATGACGGCGTGGGACTCCCCGCACGGTGACGTCCTCACAGCGCAGCTCCCGGTATCCGACACAGCGCAGCTTCCGGTGTTCGACGCACCCGGCCACCCCGTGCCAGAACCCGACACGCCCACGAGCGAGTCGGCGCGGCCCGTCTTCGTCGATTCCTCGGGGCGACGCCAGCGCCGCGTGCTCCGAGCCGCCCGGCTGCTGGTGATCCCCGCCGGCGGCTATGTCGCCGTGCTGATCAGCACGATGCTGGGCGGCCCCAGCATCGGCTCTCCGTTCGTCCCGCACGCGGACTCCGCGCACTCGGCAAGGCCCAGGGCGACCGCATCCGACCCCTCGTCCGGCACCGGAGACCCGGCGCGGAGCGCGAGCCCGACCGCGGCGCAGAAGAACTCCGGCACAGCGGGGCGGAAAGCCCCCAGCCCCACCGCCCGGCCGGCAGCCTCCGCCGACCCTGCGGCCGCGTCCCGGTCCACGGCTGCGCCCGCCACGACCGCCGCCCCCATCACGACCGCCCCCGCTCCCAAGGGCCGCGCCCTCGGCTCGTCCCACAAGCCCGTGAAGTGATCCAAGGCCCTGACGTGACCGACCGCCGACACCGCAACGCTCCTGCCCGCCGCCACGGCCGCACCCGCCCGATCACACCCCGCGCCCACTGGCTCCTGCTGAGCGTGCTCGCGGTGACCCTGTCGCTGGCCCTCCTGCTCCAGGGTTACACCCACCACATGTTCGGGATCACCTCGGACGCCGTGACCGGCGCCCGGGGACGGAGCGAGGCGGTGCCCGGTCAGGTGACCCACGGCGGCCCCGTGATCGCAAACGCCGCCACCTCTGCGCACACCGCCAGGGTCAAGGACCGCTCCATCGCGCTCACCTTCGACGACGGCCCCGACCCCGTCTGGACGCCGCGCATCCTGGACGTACTGCGCCGCAACCATGTGCACGCGACGTTCTTCGTCGTCGGAACCCAGGTCGTGGCCCACCCGGAGCTGGTCCGCCGGATCGTCGCCGAGGGCCACGAGATCGGTATCCACACCTTCACCCACCCCGACCTGGCCCGCCTCGCCCCCTGGCAGCGTTCCCTGGAGCTGCGGGAGACGCAGCTGGCGGTGGCCGGCGCCGCGGGGGTCACCACCGCACTGCTCAGGCCGCCGTACTCCTCGGAGAACGACGCGCTGGACGATGCCGACTGGTCCGTCCTCGAGCAGGCGGACAGGGAGGGCTATGTCACGGTGCTCTCCACACGGGACGCCAAGGACTGGCAGCGCCCCGGTGTGCACCGCATCCTCGCCCGTGCCACACCCCACGGCCGTGCCGGGCAGATCGTGCTGATGCACGACGGCGGCGGTGACCGGTCGGGGACGGTTGCCGCGCTGAGCGCCCTGATTCCACGGCTCAAGACCGAGGGCTTCCGGTTCACCACGGTCGGCGCCTCGGTCGGCATGGCTGGGACGCTCCACCGCGCCGGGCTCGGTGACCATCTGCAAGGCAAGGCCCTCATCGGGCTGCTCCAGGCCGGCGACTGGACCGTGTGGCTGCTCGGCGTGCTGATGTACGCGGCCGGAGCGATCAGCGTGCTGCGCGTGGCGGTCTTGCTGATCGCGGCCCGCCGGCACCGGCGGCTGCGGACGGGGCCCCGCGGCCGGTCCTGGGGGCCGCCGGTGACCGAACCGGTCAGCGTCATCGTCCCCGCGTACAACGAGAGCGCCGGGATCGAGGCGGCCGTGCGCTCACTGCTCGCCTCGGACCATCCGGTGGAGATCATCGTGGTGGACGACGGTTCCACCGACGGCACCGCCGACCTGGTGGAGTCGCTCCACCTGCCGGGGGTGCGGGTGATCCGACAGCAGAACGCGGGCAAGCCCGCCGCGCTCAACACGGGACTCGCCGCCGCCTCGTGCGAGCTGGTGGTCATGGTCGACGGCGACACGGTCTTCGAATCCGACACCGTCCGCACGATCGTGCAGCCCTTCGCCGACCCCCGGGTGGGCGCCGTGTCGGGCAACGCCAAGGTCGTCAACCGCGGTGGCCTGCTGGGCCGCTGGCAGCACATCGAGTACGTGGTCGGCTTCAACCTCGACCGCCGCCTGTTCGACCTCGCCGAGTGCATGCCGACCGTCCCGGGGGCGGTCGGCGCGTTCCGCCGCCGGGCGCTGCTCGCCCTGGGCGGCGTCAGTGACGTCACCCTCGCCGAGGACACCGACCTCACCATGGCGCTGTGCCGCGCCGGCTGGCGCGTGGTCTACGAGGAGGGCGCGGTGGCCTGGACGGAGGCGCCCGCCTCACTGAACGCCCTGTGGCGGCAGCGTTACCGCTGGTGCTACGGCACCCTGCAAGCGATGTGGAAGCACCGCGGCGCCTTGGTGCAGCGCGGCGCCGCCGGGAAACTCGGCCGACGCGGCCTGGTCTACCTCCTCCTCTTCCAGGTCCTGCTGCCCCTGCTCGCCCCCGTCGTGGACATCTTTGCCGTGTACGGGCTGCTCTTCCTCGACCCGGTCCGGATCATCGGGCTCTGGCTGGGCTTCCTGCTGCTGCAACTCCTGATGGGCCGGTACGCGTTCCGCCTGGACGGGGAACGGCCCGGTCCGCTGTGGAGCCTGCCGCTGCAGCAGTTCGTCTACCGGCAGCTGATGTACCTGGTGGTGATCCAGTCCGTCTTCACCGCCATTTCGGGCTCCCGCCTGAGATGGCAGCGCATGGAGCGGTACGGCAGCCTCCGGGCCCCGGTGGGTGCGGAGGCGCCCGGCCATGACCTGCCTCCGCAGGATCCCGGCGCTGCGCACGCGGCGCCGTACGACGGCTTGCCGCAGCCGGGGCCGTACGACCCTTTCCACCAGCCGGAACCGTACGCCGACTTCCACCGACCGGGGCCGTACGACCCCGTCCACCAGCCGGAACCGTTCGACAGCCCTTCCACCGCCCCACCCCACAACGATTACTGGCAGCCCCCACCCCACAACGATTTCCGGCAGCCCGCACCGCACGAGACGTCGCAGCCGTACTGAGTCGTACTGAATTGCACCGAGTCGTACTGAGCTATACCGAGTTGTACCGGGTTTTACCGAGAGGACAGTGATCCGAGCCCATGAGCGGACACCGGCGCCGACCGTCGCAGCAGTCCAACGGCGGCACGCCTGCCGAGGGTGTCCGCACCACGGGCGACCGTCCCTCACCGCACCGACCCCCCGGACCGGGCACGTCACGCCGTGCCCGGAGAGCGGCGCCGGACAAGAGACGGTGGATCGACTACCCGCACCAGGACAGGACGGGCCCGCGCCGCTGGCTGCCGTCGTTGCGTCAACTGCTGGCGCTCTTGCTGTTGTTCTTCGGCGCCACGGCAGCGGCCGTCGGCTATGCCTACGCCACGGTCACCATCCCCGACCCCAACCCCACGGCACTGCTGCAGAACAACGTCTACTACTGGTCGAACGGCACGGTCCTGGCGACCGACGGCAGCGTCAACCGGCAGAACATCCGGATCTCGCAGGTCCCCGCCGATGTGCGGTGGGACTTCATCGCCGCGGAGAACGCCTCCTTCTACACCGACCCGGGCATCGACCCGCAAGGCATCCTCCGCGCCGTCGTCCACATGGCCGAGGGCGGCACCGCGCAGTCCGGGTCGACGATCACCCAGCAGTTCGTCAAGAACACCTACCTGGACCAGTCGCAGACGGTCTCGCGGAAGCTCAGGGAACTGCTGATCTCCACCAAGATCGGCGCCGCCATGAGCAAGCAGCGGATCCTCCAGGGGTATCTGAACACCTGCTACTTCGGCCGGCAGGCCAACGGCATCCAGGCCGCGGCCCGCGCGTACTACGGCCTTCCGGTGCAGAAGCTCAATGCGAGCCAGGGAGCCTTCCTCGCCGCGGCGGTCAACGAGCCGAGCCTCTTCCAGCACGCGGACTCCGACCCCACGGCCAAGGCGAAGGCAAAGGCGCGCTGGTCCTGGGTACTCGACCGGATGGTGAAGACCGGCAAGCTGACGCCGCAGCAGCGCGCACGGTACGCGGCCGCAGGATTCCCGGCACCCAGGAAGTGGACCCTCGGTTCGGGCCTCCCGGGCCAGACCGGCTACCTGGTCCAGCTCGCCCGGTCGTACGCCCAGGCGCACAACCCGAACATCACCGACAGCAGCCTGAGCAGGGGCGGCTACCAAATACACACCACATTCGACAGGAAACGGACCGCAGGACTGGCCAGGGCCGTCGCCAGGGTCCGTGCGCAACGCCTCGACCCCGCCCACCGGTCGGTCGACCGGGACGTCCAGGTCGGAGCCGCCTCGGTCGACCCCACGACCGGCAGGATCCTCGCCGTCTACGGCGGCCCGGGCTACGACCACGCCCACTACTCGGACAACGCCGACACCTCCGGCGTCCCGGTGGGCTCGACGTTCAAACCCGTCGTCCTCGCCGCCGCGCTCCAGCACCGAGCTGCACTGCAACCCGGCAAGCCCCCGGCGCCGATCACCCCGGCCAGCAAGTTCAACGGTGACGACGGCATCAAGATCAAGGACCGGCAGGGCGCCTACGTCACCGACGACAAGGACCCCACCGGCCTCCTCCACCAGCACAACGACACCCCCCACCACTGGGGCTACATCTCGCTGCGCAAGGCGATGGAGCAGTCGGTCAACACGCCGTACGTGCAACTGGGAGAGGACGTCGGCTACCGGAACGTGGCGAGGACGGCGCAAGCCCTCGGCCTGCGCCACAGCAGCCTCGCCGCCCCCAGCGCCGGCTTCTACATCGGTACCTCGACACCGAGCACCATTCGCATGGCAGGCGCCTACTCGACCTTCGCCGCCTCCGGTATGCGGGCCACCCCCTACTCGGTGACCAAGGTGACCCACAACGGCTCCGCACTCCCCGGCTTCACCGCCCCCGCCCCCGTACGGGCGCTGCCGCCGGCCATCGCCGACAACGTGACCGACGTCCTCCGGGGCGTCATAGCCCGGGGCACCGGCACCAAGGCCAAGGCCCTCGGCAGGACGGCCGCGGGCAAGACCGGTACCACCGACGACTACCATTCGGCCTGGTTCGTCGGCTACACCCCCCAACTGGCCACCTCCGTGGTCCTCTTCCGCGAGGACGCGACCCACCCCCAGCTGCAGTCCCTGGTGGGCGTCGGCGGCCTGCAGAAGGTGTTCGGCGGCGACATCCCCACCGAAATCTGGACCCGGTACATGAGTGACGCCCTCGCCGGCCTCCCCGACGCCCCCTTCCCCACCGCCGTCCCCCTCGGCCACGGCACCGACGAGCCAGGCGTCCCCACGCCCTCCCCGTCCGCCACCCCCGCCAAGAAGGGCGGAAAGACCGGCAGGACCGGCAAGGCCGGCAAGAGGACGGCCCCCTCTCCCGCCCCCACGCCGGGCGCCCCGACAACGAGCCCCAAGTGCCGTCACCACAAGTGCCGGTGACCGTGAGCGAACAGGGGCGGACCGGCTCCCCGGTATCGCCGGGCCGCTACCCGGCCCGTTCATGACCTGGTGCAGCCGACCGGTGGCATCAGCCTTGCCCGGATGCCCGGATGCCCGGATGCCCGGATGCCCGGATGCCCGGATGCCCGGATGCCCGGATGCCCGGATGCCCGGATGCCGGATGCCGGATGCCGGATGCCGGTGCAGCGGGCGCGACCGGCGCTGATCACGCCCGCCGACGGGCCGCGGCTCCGGCTGCCCGCGGCCGCCCGGTCCGGGAGCCGGGACCGGGCGCCGATTGCGGACCGCTGCTGCGCCGCTACGGGCGGGACGCGGCCATGTACTGCGTACTGCGGCGTGTGCCGCGCCGCGCTCAACCGCCGATGATCGACGCCGGCCCCGCAGAGGCACCTGCAATCACCACGGCAACCAGAGGGCAGGCCAGACGTACTTTGCGGTGCGCTGATGGCGCCGCCCCCCCCGTGCGCAGTCGGCGCCTCCTGGAGGCTGATTGCGCACGGGGGGCGCCGTCCGAGGCCGGCTGAGACGAGAGCCGACTGAGACGGGAAGAACTGAGACGGAGAACGTCGAAGGGCCCCACCGCAAGCGGTGGGGCCCTTCGACGTATTGCCCGGTGAGAGCAATGGCGGAGGATACGAGATTCGAACTCGTGAGGGGTTGCCCCCAACACGCTTTCCAAGCGTGCGCCCTAGGCCACTAGGCGAATCCTCCGCCGCAAACAATACAAGACGTTGGGGAGTGCTCGCGAACATCATCCGGCGGACGGGGCCGGGGCGGGGAGTGGGCGGGGGACGGGTTCGTTTTTGGGGTGGGGGATCAGCTAGTGTGGGGCTCAGCCCCTCACGTGGCGCTATCTGACTGAACTCCCCCAGGGCCGGAAGGCAGCAAGGGTAGGTCGGCTCTGGCGGGTGCGTGGGGGGCGCTTGCGTTGGCGAACGGGGTCCCCCCTGCTCTTGGGGGTACCGCCCAGGCCCTCAAGGCACTGGGGGAGAAGCCAAGAGCTTGGGGAAGGGCCGGTTGTCAGTGGGGCCCGATATCGTCGTATGCGTGTCGTCCCTCGCGCTGTACCGCCGCTACCGACCCGAGACCTTCGCCGAGGTCATCGGGCAAGAGCACGTGACCGATCCGTTGCAGCAGGCGTTGCGGAACAACCGGGTCAACCACGCGTATCTGTTCAGCGGGCCGCGCGGCTGCGGCAAGACGACCAGTGCGCGGATCCTGGCGCGGTGTTTGAACTGTGAGGAAGGTCCCACTCCCACGCCCTGCGGCACGTGCCAGTCGTGTGTGGACCTGGCGAGGAACGGCCGGGGCTCCATCGATGTGATCGAGATCGACGCGGCGTCGCACGGTGGCGTGGACGACGCCCGTGAGCTGCGGGAGAAGGCGTTCTTCGGGCCGGCGTCGAGTCGCTACAAGATCTACATCATCGACGAGGCGCACATGGTGACCTCGGCGGGCTTCAACGCCCTGCTGAAGGTCGTCGAGGAGCCGCCGGAGCATCTGAAGTTTATTTTCGCGACGACCGAGCCCGAGAAGGTCATCGGGACGATCCGGTCGCGTACGCACCACTACCCGTTCCGGCTGGTGCCGCCGGGGACGCTGCGCGAGTACCTGGGGCAGGTGTGCGGGCAGGAGGAGATCCCGGTCGAGGACGGCGTGCTGCCGTTGGTCGTCCGGGCGGGCGCCGGGTCCGTGCGTGACTCGATGTCCGTGATGGATCAGCTCCTCGCCGGTGCGGCCGCCGATGGTGTGACGTATGCCATGGCGACGGCCCTGCTGGGATACACCGACGGGTCGCTGCTGGACTCGATCGTGGAGGCGTTCGCCGCGGGGGATGGGGCGGCGGCCTTCGAGATGGTGGACCGGGTCATCGAGGGCGGCAACGATCCGCGGCGGTTCGTTGCCGACCTGCTGGAGCGGCTGCGCGACCTGGTGATCCTGGCGGCGGTCCCGGACGCGGGGGAGAAGGGGCTGATCGACGCCCCCGGTGACGTTGTCGAGCGGATGACGGCGCAGGCGTCCGTGTTCGGGGCGGCGGAGCTGAGCCGGGCCGCCGATCTGGTCAATACGGGCCTGACGGAGATGCGCGGGGCGACCTCGCCGCGGCTGCAGCTGGAGCTGATCTGCGCGCGGGTGCTGCTGCCCGCGGCGTACGACGACGAGCGGTCGGTGCAGGCGCGGCTGGACCGGCTGGAGCGCGGCGCGGGTGCGATGGCGCCGGCCGGCATGAGCGGCGTACCGGCCGGGGGCGGTGGCCTCGGGGCGGGGGCGCCGGTGGTTTCTTCCGGGGGCGGGCCGGCGGCCGGGTATGTGCCGGGGCCGGAAGCCCATCCGGTGGCGGCGCCCGCGGGCCCGTCCGGACCGGCGGCCGCGCGGGCCGCGGTGCGCGGGGCGACGGGCGGCGGCAGCGGGAACGGAAGCGGAAGCGGGAACGGTACGCAGACGGGGGCGGGGGCCGGAGTGCCGGCGGCTCAGGTGCCGCAGGCCGCCCCGGAGCAGGGACCAGGGCCTTCGCAGGCCGCACCGGCTGCCGAGGAGGCGCCCGCCGGGCCGGCTGCCGGTTCCGGTGGCGAGCAGCAGCGGGCCGGCGGGGGAGACGCGGCAGCGCCGCAGGCCGGCCCGCAGGCGAGTGCGCCCGCGCGGCCCGGGGCGTGGCCCGGCAGCACCGGCAGCACCGGAAGCACCGGCAGTGGGGGTGGCGGCGGTGGCGGCGGGCGGCAGCCCGGCGGCTGGCCGTCGGCCGTGACGCCGGGGCAGGGGGGCCAAGGAGCGCAAGGCGGTGCGCCCGCCGGGCCTCCGGCCCCCGCCGGACCGCCTGCCGGCGCTCCCGCCCCCGTACAGCAGCAGCCGCAGGCGGCACCGGCGCAGGGAGCCGCACAGGTGCGGCAGATGTGGCCGGACATTCTGGATGCGGTCAAGGGCCGCCGGCGCTTCACATGGATCCTGCTGAGTCAGAACGCTCAGGTGTCCGGATTCGACGGCACGACCCTGCAGATCGGCTTCCCCAATGCCGGTGCGCGCGACAGCTTCGCCAACGGCGGCAGCGAGGAAGTCCTCAAGGACGTGCTGGCCGAGCGGTTCCAGGTGCAGTGGCGGGTCGAGGCGATCGTCGACCCGTCGGGCGGCGCCAATCCGCCGGCCGGTGGTGCGCCCCGTAGCGGCGGTGGCGGAGCGGGCGGCGGCTTCGGCGGCGGGGCGCCCGCCGCGCCGCAGCAGTACGCGCCGCAGCCGCCCCAGCAGAGCGCCCCGGCGGCGTCCGAGGGCGCCGGCGGGCAGTACGGGCAAGGCGGCGGGCAGGGCGGCCAGAGCGGAGGGACCGGCGGCGGCCAGGGCGCGCGGATGGCGCGCGAGGCGGTGGCCCCCTCGGCGTCCGCCGGCGGCGGCCGGAGCGGTTCCGCGGCGGAGCCCTCCTACACCCCGCCGGAGCCCCCGCCGATGTCGATCGAGTACGACATGCCGGCCGAGGACGACCCGGACCTGGTCGACTCCGCCCTCAGCGGCCACGACCTGATCGTGCGGGAGCTGGGCGCAACGGTGGTGGAAGAGTTCAACAACAACGAGTGAGCGGACCATGATGAGCGGGGGCGACGGTGCGTGAAGAGGGACGGCAGCGGGTGACGGCGCAGCCGCGGAAGTCCGTGGATGACGGGCTGTCGCGGGGCGTTGCGGTCCGTCATGGGGAGCGGTCAGGCGGCGGTTACGGGCGGGTATTCCCTCGCCCCGATCGCCATGAACCGGCCCCGGACCACGGCGCGCACGGGGGCCTACGGGGCATATCCGGGCTCCTCCGTACGGCGTAGGGCGCGCCGGGCGCGAAACACGTAGGCTCGGGCTACCGCACCAAATCGTTGTCGTATGGCAGGAGTCACGTCGTGATCCCCGGTGGTCAGCCCAATATGCAGCAGCTGCTTCAGCAGGCCCAGAAGATGCAGGAAGACCTCGCGGCCGCCCAGCAGGAGCTGGCGGAGACACCCGTCGAGGGTTCCGCGGGCGGCGGTCTGGTCAAGGCGACGGTGACCGGCTCCGGTGAGCTCCAGGGTCTGGTCATCGACCCCAAGGCGATCGACACCGACTCCGCCGAGGAGACGGCCGAGACGCTTGCCGACCTCGTCCTCGCGGCGGTCCGGGACGCCAATGCCGGCGCCCAGCAGTTGCAGCAGCAGAAGCTCGGCCCCCTCGCCCAGGGTCTGGGCGGCGGTGGCATCCCCGGTCTCCCCTTCTGAGGAGTAGCCAACTAGCGTACGCAGCACGGCAGAAGAGAAAGAAGACGTTCCGTGTATGAAGGCGTGGTTCAGGACCTGATCGACGAATTGGGCAGGCTGCCCGGCGTCGGTCCCAAGAGCGCGCAGCGGATCGCCTTCCACATTCTTCAGGCCGAGCCGACCGATGTCCGCCGGCTCGCGAACGCGCTGATGGAAGTCAAGGCGAAGGTCCGGTTCTGCACCGTGTGCGGCAATGTCGCGCAGGAGGAGCAGTGCCGGGTGTGCCTGGACCCGAGGCGCGATCTGGCGGTCATCTGCGTCGTGGAGGAGCCCAAGGACGTCGTGGCGATCGAGCGGACCCGCGAGTTCCGCGGCCGCTACCACGTCCTTGGCGGGGCGATCAGCCCGATCGAGGGCGTCGGCCCCGATGACCTGCGGATACGGGAATTGCTGACCAGGCTCGCGGACGGCAGCGTCACCGAGCTGATCCTGGCCACCGACCCGAATCTGGAGGGCGAGGCCACGGCCACGTACCTGGCCCGCATGATCAAACCCATGGGCTTGAGAGTGACGCGACTGGCGAGCGGGCTGCCGGTCGGCGGCGATCTGGAGTACGCAGACGAGGTCACGCTCGGGCGGGCCTTCGAAGGGAGGAGACTTCTCGATGTCTGATGCCACGCTGCACAACGCGACACAGGACCCGGACGACTTCGCCGTATCGATCTCCGACTCGATCGAGAGTTTCATCGTCGCCGTGACGGAGGTCGCCAAGGGCGACGAGCCGGACAGCGCGGTGCCCTTCCTGCTGCTGGAGGTCTCCCAGCTGCTGCTCACCGGCGGCCGCCTGGGCGCCCACGAGGACATCGTTCCCGACGAGCGCTACGAGCCGGACAGCGGCCCGGAGCCGGACGTGGACGACCTGCGGGAGCGGTTCGCGGCCATGCTCGACCCGGTGGACGTCTACTCCGAGGTCTTCGACCCGTATGTGCCGCGCGCGGAGCCGGTGCCCTGCCGGATCTCCGACGATCTCGCCGACATCGTCACCGACCTGCGGCACGGCCTGGCGCACTACCGCGCCGGCCGGATCAGCGAAGCCCTGTGGTGGTGGCAGTTCTCCTACCTCACGAACTGGGGCCCGACCGCCTCGGCCGCGCTGCGCGCCCTGCAGTCGCTGGTCGCCCACGTACGCCTCGACCAGCCGCTGGACGAGCTGGACGGTCTGGACACCGACAGTGCCATGGGCGGCACCGACGGCGACGAGGAGCGGCTCGCCGAGGAGGCCGGAAAGGTCATGGCGGCGGAGATCGCGGGGCCGCTGGGGCTGCAGGGGACGTGAGCGCCCGGTGCGTGCGTATGGCCCGGGGCATGTGACCTGAGTTACGTTCCTGTGTGCTCGGGCCCGTAGCGGGCATGTGCTGGCCGAGCCGGCGTGAGGATGCGCCGCGCGGATCCGCCGCCGGGACGCGGCGCTCACGGTGCTCCGGACAGCGGTCACCAGATGAGTTTCGTGTCTCACGATGCGGTATTCGCGGGGCGGAGTCCGCTTGCTCGGTAAACTGAGCCGACCGCAGTACCCCCATTTCCGGGGGTCCGGGAGGAAACTCCCGAAGAGACAGTTGCGAGGAGCGCACGTGGGCCTTGTCGTGCAGAAGTACGGCGGCTCATCCGTTGCGGATGCCGAGGGCATCAAGCGCGTTGCCAAGCGAGTCGTCGAAGCCAAGAAGAACGGCCACCAGGTGGTCGTCGTGGTTTCGGCGATGGGCGACACGACGGACGAGCTGATCGATCTCGCTCAGGAAGTGTCCCCGATCCCGTCGGGGCGCGAGTTCGACATGCTGCTGACCGCCGGAGAGCGGATCTCCATGGCGCTACTGGCGATGGCGATCAAAAACCTCGGCCATGAAGCGCAGTCCTTCACCGGCAGCCAGGCCGGCGTCATCACCGACTCCGTGCACAACAAGGCACGGATCATTGACGTCACGCCGGGCCGGATCAAGGACTCGGTCGACGAGGGCAATATCGCCATCGTCGCCGGCTTCCAGGGTGTGTCCCAGGACAAGAAGGACATCACGACGCTGGGGCGGGGCGGCTCGGACACCACCGCCGTCGCGCTGGCGGCCGCGCTGGACGCCGAGGTCTGTGAGATCTACACCGATGTGGACGGTGTCTTCACCGCCGACCCGCGGGTCGTGAAGAAGGCCCGGAAGATCGACTGGATCTCCTTCGAGGACATGCTGGAGCTGGCCAGCTCCGGATCCAAGGTGCTGCTGCACCGCTGCGTCGAGTACGCACGCCGTTACAACATCCCGATCCACGTCCGCTCCTCCTTCTCGGGGCTCAAGGGCACGTGGGTCAGCAACGAACCGCAAGGGGACCAGCCGATGGAGCAGGCAATCATCTCGGGCGTCGCACACGACACCTCCGAGGCGAAGGTCACGGTCGTCGGAGTCCCGGACAAGCCGGGCGAGGCCGCGCGGATCTTCCGTGCCATCGCGGACTCCGAGGTCAACATCGACATGGTCGTCCAGAACGTGTCGGCGGCGTCGACCGGACTGACCGACATCTCCTTCACGCTGCCCAAGGACGAGGGCCGCAAGGCCGTCGCGGCGCTGGAGCGCACCCGTGCCGCGGTCGGCTTCGACTCGCTGCGTTACGACGACCAGATCGCCAAGATCTCGCTGGTCGGCGCGGGCATGAAGACCAACCCGGGCGTCACGGCGACGTTCTTCGAGGCGCTGTCGAACGCGGGCGTGAACATCGAGCTCATCTCGACCTCCGAGATCCGCATCTCGGTCGTCACCCGCGCCGATGACGTCAAGGAAGCCGTACAGGCCGTACACAGCGCCTTCGGTCTGGACACCGAGAGCGATGAGGCCGTGGTCTACGGCGGTACCGGGCGATAGGCGGCACCGGACGATGATTCCGGCCGAGGCGGGCCGTCCGTCCCACGAGGTCATCGCGGGGGCGGGCGCCCGTACGGCCCGTAAGCCGCATCTCGCCGTCGTCGGTGCCACCGGTGCCGTCGGCTCGGTGCTGCTCGGCATCCTGTCCGAGCGCGCCGACATATGGGGCGAGATCCGGCTGATCGCCTCCCCTCGTTCGGCCGGCCGCAAGCTGACCGTGCGGGGCGAGGAGGTCGAGGTCGTCGCGCTGAGCGAGGAGGCCTTCGACGGTATCGACGTCGCGATGTTCGACGTACCGGACGAGGTTTCCGCGCGGTGGGCACCGGTAGCGGTGGCCAAGGGTGCGGTGGTGGTGGACAACTCGGGCGCGTTCCGGATGGACCCGGACGTGCCCCTTGTCGTGCCCGAGGTCAATGCGCGCGCGGCGCGGGTGCGGCCGCGCGGGATCATCGCCAACCCCAACTGCACCACCCTCACGATGATCGTCGCGCTGGGAGCGCTGCACGCCGAGTACGGGCTGAGCGAGCTGATCGTCTCCTCGTACCAGGCCGCCTCGGGGGCGGGCCGGGCCGGCATCGACACGCTGCGGGCGCAGCTTTCCGCGGTGTCCGGTACGGAGCTGGGGACGACGCCCGGCGATGTGCGGCGGGCCGTCGGCGACACGCTGGGGCCGTTCCCGGCGCCGATCGCGCTCAATGTCGTGCCCTGGGCCGGGTCGCTCCAGGAGGACGGCTGGTCCTCGGAGGAGCTCAAGGTCCGTAACGAGTCCCGCAAGATCCTGGGGCTGCCGGGGCTGCGAGTCACCGCGACCTGCGTACGGGTGCCGGTGATCACGGCGCACTCGGTGGCCGTGCACGCGCGGTTCGAGCGCGACGTCACGGTGGCGGGCGCGCACGAGATCTTGGCGGCGGCCCCCGGGGTGGTCCTCAGCGACGACCCGGCGGAGGGCGAATTCCCCACGCCCGCCGATGTGGTGGGTACGGATCCGACCTGGGTGGGGCGGGTCCGGAGGTCGCTGGACGATCCACGGGCGCTGGAGCTGTTCGTGTGCGGGGACAACCTGCGCAAGGGGGCGGCTTTGAATACGGCCCAGGTGGGGGAGCTGGTGGCGCGGGAGTTGCGGGGGGCTTAGGGGCGTCGGGCCGTCGGGGCGGGCGGTTCTGGGGCGGGAATGAGGGCGTCTCCTCAGGTCAGGGGCTTCGTGGGCGTCTGCGGGGGGCGTTTGCGGGGCGTTTGTGGGGGTGTCTGTGT
This sequence comes from Streptomyces sp. NPDC028368, assembly GCF_055565615.1. Taxonomy (NCBI): domain Bacteria; kingdom Bacillati; phylum Actinomycetota; class Actinomycetes; order Kitasatosporales; family Streptomycetaceae; genus Streptomyces; species Streptomyces sp. NPDC028368. The sequence continues at coordinate 94,837 of NZ_JBVHTY010000010.1, forward strand.
GTGGGGTGCCCCCGAGGTGCTCGCCGCGGAGTGTCGCGTCGAGTCGCCGTACCTTGTCTCCGTGAGTTGGCGGGATTGGGTGTCGCGGGCTTGATCTCTCAGAGATACGTTGTGGACACCTTGTGCGACGTGTGAAGATTCCGTGAGCGATCCTCGGTCCGAGCCGTTTGATCTGGGTCGATGATTCGTTTAACTGTTCGCCCCCGTCACACTGCAACCGGCGGTTCGGCGGGAAGCGTCATCCCGGCCACTCCTCGTGGACGGTTCGGGGCACCCGCGGGCCGCTTCGGGAGCCTCGGGTGTCGGGGTAAATGCGTCGGAAATATGGGGCATTGGGGAAGAGCTGGTACGCATGAGGGCATTTGATGCACCGCCAAAAGCGGTGCCTTGCGCGTACAACCCTTATGGGGGGAAGCGTGTCCAACAGGCGTGGCAGAGGTACTCGGATTCACCATCGCCCCAGGGGGCACAGCAGGCGCGACGATACGTCCGCCGCGCTCCCGGGTGTCCGGGGGCATGCCGGTGATCGCCCCCTGGCCCACCGCGGGCCCCGCGCAGGTTCCCGCTCAGCGTGGGGACACTGACGACGCGATGGCAGCGGGCACAACAGTCGATCACCTCACCGAGACCTACCGCGCGCACTACCGCTCACTGCTCGGTCTCGCCGCGCTGCTCCTCGATGACACCGCCTCCTGCGAGGACGTCGTCCAGGAGGCCTTCATCCGCGTGCACTCCGCGCGCGGACGGGTGCGCGAACCGGAGAAGACCCTCGCCTATCTGCGCCAGACGGTCGTCAACCTCTCGCGGTCCGCGCTGCGCCGCCGCATCCTCGGGCTGAAGCTGCTCTCCAAGCCGATGCCCGACATGGCGAGTGCCGAGGAGGGCGCCTACGACCTGCTGGAGCGGGACCAGCTGATCCAGGCGATGCGCGGCCTGCAGCGGCGGCAGCGAGAGGTACTGGTGCTGCGCTATTTCGCCGATATGACCGAGGCGCAGGTCGCCGAGACACTGGGCATATCGCTCGGCTCGGTCAAGGCGTACGGGTCGCGTGGCATCGCGGCGCTTCGCGTCGCGATGGAGGCTCCAGCATGAGTGGCAAGACGTTCGGTCCGTACGAACCGGTCGATCGATTCGGTCGGTTCGATCGGGTTGGTCGAGTTGATCGAGCCGGTTCGTTTGATCGGTTCGACCGATGGGGAACGCGGCGAGGCGCGGGCAGGACGGCCCCGTCGTCGCGGGTGATGGGTTCTTACGGGGTGGCCGGCGACACGGGTGACGTGCGGCGGGTGCCGGGTGATGTGGTGCGTGGGTTGTACGTGGTGCGCGAGAGGCAGGGAGCGGGGGGCTCCGATAGCTCCGGGAGCCCTGACGGTGTTGGGGGCACTGGGCGCGTGGGAAGCGCTGGGAGTCCTCGCGGGGCCGGGAGCAGTGCTGAGCCTGGGCGTGCCGACGGCCCCGAGCTTGGGGAGCGGGACGGGTTCGGTGATGAGGCCGAGTTCGCTGAGGGCGCTGGTACCGACGGTCGGGACGCGCACGGCGGCAGCGGTAACGGTAGCGGTGGCGGCAACGGTGGGGGCGGCGACTGCGGGACGGAAACCGGCGGTGGCTTCGGCGGGGGTTTCGGTGGCGAGGACGAGCTGAGGCGGCTCCTGCAGAACCGCGTCGGCGATCTGGAACCCGCTCCGGACGCGCTGGAACAGCTGCGCCGCGCGGTCCCGGCCCGCCGTCAGCGCCGTCGGCACGTCGTCGTGGGCGCGGCCGCCGCGCTGCTGCTCGGCGGTACGTCGATCCCCGCCATGGTGCACGTAGCGAATCTCAACGACTCCTCCGAGGACCGGCCCGCCAACGCCGCCAGCAGCCAGCGCGCCCCGGGCAGCACCGAGGGTTCACACGGCGAGGGCACCGAGCACGCCTTCCCGCAGCCGACCGGCAAGGACGGCCGGGGCGCGGGCACGGGCAAGCCCGAGGGCAAGGACGGCCGGGCCAGGGAGAAGAACGGCACGGGCAACGGCGCGGGCGCCGGCACCCCTGCCCCGGACGAGACGATGGACGTCACCTCGCCGGTCTGCAGCCGCGATCAGCTCGGGCAGGGCACCAGCTCGGTCGGCGCGGCCGACTCGGCCGGCCGCGTCTACGGCGCGTTCCGAGTCGTCAACACGTCCGGCGCGGCGTGCTCGATCGACGGCGGCGGCACCGTCGGCGTGAGCGCGCAGGGCGCCACGAACGCCGACCGTATCCATGTCGTCGACCACACCTCGGGCGACGAAGCAACCGGGTTGCCCGACCCGGCCACCACTCCTGACCAGCTGGTTCTCAAGCCGGGCGAGGCGTACGAGGTCAAGTTCGCCTGGATCCCGGAAGCCGGCGGCGGCCCGACAGGATGCGCCAATCCGGGGCCCTCGCCGACGCCCGAGCCCTCGAAGGCGCCCGGCGACTCCCCGGAGTCCGGCGCCGCGGCGACGGACGGCGGCGGTAGCCAGGCGGGCGGCGCCGACGGTACGGGCGGCGCCGATGGTGGTGGCGGTGGCGCGGCGTCCGGTGGCGTTGTGCTCAGCCATACACCGGAGGCCGGTGAGCCGGCCGCGGCCGATGCCAAGATCACGGACGCGTGTGCCGGCACCGTGTACCGGACCGAGGCGCTGGGGGACCAGTAGCTGGTGCTGGTGCTGGTGCTGGTGCTGATGTTGGTGTTGGTACGGGTGCTGATGGGCTAGCTGTGGGGCACGGGGTGCCTGGGTGTTGGGGTGCTGGCGTGGTTGGGTACCTGGCTCGGGGCCTGGAGACTCGGGGATGGGTCCGGTACGGCTCGGCCTGACTCCTGACGACCGGAACCGGGCCGCGGAGGGGGCGGTGCGGCTTCGCTGTTCGAGCCCCGTACCGTTGGTGGGGTGTATCGGTTCCTGCTGACCCCGCGGTGGTGGGGGATCAACGTCTTCGCCGTACTGGCAATTCCCTTCTGCATCTTCATGGGCAGCTGGCAGCTGGGCCGCTTCGAGGACCGTGTCGATACGCACCACCAGCAAGAAGACCGCTCCGCCCAGGCCAAGGCCGCGGCCGCCCGGCCGCTGGACAGCCTGCTGCCGGTCGACCAGGTCACCTCCGGCCGCCAGGCCAGCGCCCGCGGGCGCTATGACGCCGGCCACCAACTGCTCGTCCCGGACCGCACCTTGGGCGCCAAGGGTGAGCGACCGGGCTTCTATGTGCTGACCCTGTTGCGTACGGATGCCGGCGAGGCCCTCCCGGTCGTACGGGGCTGGCTGCCCGGCGACGCGAACTCCAAGGCCGACCGGGCGAAGGTGCCCGCGCCGCCGAAGGGTGAGGTGACGGTCACCGGGGCGTTGCAGGCGTCCGAGAACCAGGGCACCGACGGGGTCCAGTCCGATGGCGGGCTGCCGCAGGGACAGCTCGGCATGATCAGCGCGGCGTCCCTGGTGAACATCGTGCCGTACAAGGTCTACGACGCCTGGATCACCCTCAGCGACGCCCCGGCCCCGCTACGCGCCGTTCCCGCGGTCGCGGCGGAGGGCAGCGGGCTGGACCTGAAGGCCTTCCAGAACCTCGGCTACACCGGCGAATGGTTCGTCTTCGCGGGCTTCGTCGTCTTCATGTGGTTCCGCCTCTTCCGCCGCGAGGCCGAAGCCGCGAAGGACGCGGCACTGGGCATCCTCCCGCCGGAGAGCGACACGGGTGCGAGCCGGAACGGCGAGGCGGACGGGGGCACGGACGGACGCGAGGGCGCGGACGGAGACGGGGATGGGGGCGGGGACGGGGAGAGGCCTGTGGCGCACGCCTGAGCGCTGCGGCTCCTGGGGGCCTCCCCCCCCGCGGGCTAATGCCGCTCCGCACACTCACGCCGCTCCGTGGTCACCCTCGTCCCCGAACACATGCCGCTGCGCGAATTCGAGCTCCAGGCGGACCTGCTTGATGCGCTCCTCCACAACGAGGGAGCCGTGCCCCGCGTCGTAGCGGTACACCTCATGCGGGTGGTTGCGCCCTTCCAGCCGCTGGACGTAGTTCTCCACCTGGCGGATGGGGCAACGTGGGTCGTTGACGCCCGCCGAGATGTAGACCGGCGCCCGTACCTCCTCCACATACGTCAGCGGCGACGACGCCTCGAAGCGCTCCGGGACCTCCTCCGGCGTACCGCCCAGCAGCGTCCGGTCCATGGCCTTGAGAGCTTCCATCTCGTCGTTGTACGCCGTCACGTAGTCAGCGACCGGGACGGCGGCCAGGCCTACCGACCACACCTCCGGCTGAGTGCCGAGCCCGAGCAGCGTCAGATAGCCGCCCCACGAACCACCGGCCAGCACCAGCCGCTTCGGGTCGGCGAGCCCGGACGAGACCGCCCACTCGCGTACCGCGTCCACGTCCTCCAGCTCGATCAGCCCGACGCGATGCTTGAGCGCATCCGTCCACGCGCGGCCATAGCCGGTCGAACCCCGGTAGTTGACGCGGACGACCGCGAAGCCATGGTCCACCCAGGCCGCCGGGGACGAGGCGAAGGCGTCGCTGTCGTGCCAGGTCGGGCCGCCGTGTATGTCGAAGATGGTCGGGAAAGGGCCCTCACCCTCGGGCCGCTGCACCAGTGCGTGGATACGGCCGCCGGGGCCCTCCACCCAGGCATCGGTCACCGGCACCGACCCGGGCGCCTTCATCCCGGGCGGGTCCAGCACGATCTTGCCGCTCGTCGACCGCACCTCCGGCGGCTGCGCCGCGGAGGACCACAGGAACTCCACCGTCCCGTCAGGCCGGGCCGTCGCGCCCGAGACCGTACCCGCTGGAGTCTCGACCCTCGTCAGCACATGGCCGGCCTCCGCGGCCGCGCCGTCATCGCCGGTCGGCGTGCCCAGGCCGTAGCGCCACAGCTCGCTCCGCGCCTGGTACTCGTGCTCCACCAGCAGCGCCGATCCGTCCGGGTACCAGTCCGCACCCACATCACCGGGCAGGTCGATCTCCAGGGCGGTTTCCACCCCCGTCAACGGATCCCAGATCATCGGCTCCCAGCGGCCCCGCCGCTGATGCCCCACCAGCAGCCGGGCGTCACCGTCCACCGGCGCGAAGCCCATCACCGACAGGCCCAGTTCCTCGGTCCCGCCGTTGGTGTCGTCCAGCTCGGCCACCGTCGAACCGTCGGCCCGTACGACACGGATCGCGGAGTGCATCGCATCGCCGTGTTCGGTGTGCTCGATCGCGATCAGCGAGCCGTCGTGCGAGAGATCGCCGACACCCGCCGACTCACGGTGGCGGTAGATCTCCACCGGCGGCTTTCCGGGCCGTACGACATGGACCGTCGAGCCCTCGTCGTCCGTGGAACGCCCGACGACCGCCGTGCCGTCGCGGGCGATGGACAGCCCCGCGGGATACGAGGCCGCCAGGCCCGGCGTGGCCGGCTCATCCGGGCCGCCCGCGAACGGCTGGCGCATCCAGATGCCGAATTCGTCACCGTCCGTGTCGGAGAACCACCAGATCCACTCGCCGTCGGGCGAGAGCGTCCCGTCCGTCGTGCCGTTCGGCCGGTCCGTGGCCTGCCGCTGACCGCCCGTCTCCCGGTCCCATGCGTACAGCTCGAAGGTGCCGGTGGCGTTCGAGACGAACAGGGAACGGTCCGGGGCGTCCTCGGCCCAGTCCGGCAGTCCGATCCGCGGAGCACGGAACCGCTTTTCCCAGTCAGGAATGTCCGTGGAGGTGGTCGAGCCCGGGGAGGTGAGGGAGCTGTTGGAGCTGGTCGCAGGGGTCGGATGGTCCTGGCGGTTCGAGCGGTTCGGGTCGGGGGCCTCGGCGGAGCCTGTGGTCTCGTTCGTCATGGGCCCATTCTGCGCCCGGCGTCACAAATGCGTTGGCGAGGCCGTCAGCCTGTGGATAACTTCGCCGCATGGACAGACATATCGGCCCCGACGACTGGCGTGAGGCCAACCGCGCGATGTGGGACGAACGCGTGGCTATCCACACCACGAGCGATTATTACGACCAGGACGGATTCCGCCGCAGCCGGGACGTGATCCGCGACTTCGAGAGCGCGGAGGTCGGCGATGTCACCGGCCGTACGCTTCTGCATCTTCAGTGCCACTTCGGCCAGGACACCCTGTCCTGGGCCCATCGCGGCGCGGCCCACGTCGTCGGCCTGGACTTCTCCGAGCCGGCCATCGAGGCCGCCCGCGAACTGGCCGCCGAGCTCGGCTATGGCCCGGACCGCGCGTCCTTCGTCGCCGCCGACGTCTACGACGCAGCAGAAGCCGTCCCCGACTCGTCGTACGACATCGTCTACACCGGCATCGGCGCCCTGAACTGGCTCCCGGACCTGGTTCGCTGGGCCGAGACCGCGGCTTCCCTCATAGCTCCCGGCGGCTTCCTCTACCTCGCCGAATTCCACCCGCTGTGCGACGCCCTGGACGAAGAGACGGGTTCGCGCATCACCTACGACTACTTCAGCCGCGACGCATGGGTGGACGAAACCCCCGGAACCTACACGGACTTCAGCGCGCCCACGGTCAACAACCGCAGCGTCGAATGGCAGCACCCGCTCGGCGACGTCATCACCGCCCTGGCCGGCGCCGGGCTGCGGATCGACTTCCTGCACGAACACGACATGACCATGTTCCAGCGCTTCAGCGCACTACGCCGCAACGACGACGGCTACTACCGGCTCCCCGACGACCGCCCCCGCATCCCCCTGATGTACTCGCTGAAGGCGAGCCGTCCGCGGGAGGCGTGAGCCGTCCATGGTGACGTGCCCCCGTACGCCGGGGGCCGTACGTCGCACCCGCACGCCATACCCCGCACGCCATACCCCGCACCCCGTACGCCTTGGGCCCGCCGCGATCCGACCGCCCCGGGGCGGCTAGTCTGTCGGCCGGTTCGGTACGGCCGGAAGGCCGAGCGGCCGGATGGCCAGGCGGTCCGGCCGGTCCGAGGACCGCTGCCGGGTGGGCGGACGACCGGTCCGCGGACGACGCGTCGGCGGCATAGATCAACGGGGGTTTGTTGTGCGGGTGCGCAGAGGTATCGGCGGTACCGCGGGTGTCGGTGTGTTCATGCTGCTGGCCGTGGGATGCGGCGGCGCATCGACACCGGGCAAGGCATCGCCGCAGGCGTCCGACGCCGCCCGGCCGGCCACGCCGCTGCCGATGAAGGCCACGCCCCGGCAGGCCACCTGGACCGACACCGAGAAGAAGCCGCACCAGCTGCGGATCACACCCAAGCGGCTGGCCCGCGGCTCGGAATCCGACCTCAAGCACATCCGGCTGGACGACGACCTCAAGGGGCAGGTGCCCTACTACCTCACCATCTCCTACACCAACATCGGCAAGGAGACGGTGAACCGTCCGGACCCGGCGCGGAACTTCTCCGTCAACGGGGCGGACGGCCAGGCGGCCCAGCAGGTCTCGCTGTTCCAGAGCAACCCGCTGGCCACCAGCTCGGGCGTGCCGGCCGAGTGCCGCGAGAGCGGCACGACCACCCTCGCCGCCGACGACACCTCGGCGGACTGCACGATCTTCATGCTGCCGAAGGGCGCTCAGCCGGCGACCGTCTCGTACAAGGACGACAAAGGCGGCACGCTTCTGTGGCAGGTCGACGGCCCCAAGGGAGGAGCCTCCGGCGGCATGCTGCCCGTCGGCGAGCCCGCCAACGGTCTCACCGCGGACAGCAGCAGCCACTCCGTCGCGTTGCGCATCACACCGAAGAGCGTGCGCACCGGCTCCGTCGCCGATCTGAGCCGGTTCGACCTGGGGGAGGACGAGAAGAAGCTGACCCCGTATTACGTGACGGTGCAGTACCGGAACCGCGGCAAGTACGGCCTGTTGCCGAGCATGAACGACAGCATGAAGCTGCGGAGCGCCGGCGGCCAGGAGTCGAGGAAGCTGACCCTGCTCGACCTCGGTGGCCCGGGAGTACCCCAGTGCCCCGATGCCGTCCCGTACAAGATGGTGAAGCCGGGCGCCACGGTGACCGAGTGTTCCATCCACCTGATGGCGAAGGGGGACCCGCCGGTCGCCCTCGTCTTCCAGAGCGAGGTGGCAGGCCAGCCGCTGGTTACCTGGCGGGCGGCGCCGAAGGCCGGCAAGTAGGTCCGGGGCCCGGCATTCCCCGCGTCCTTCTCCCCCTCACGCACCCCTCCCGCGGCCCTCTCACTCTCCCCGGCGTCCGTCTCTCCTCCCGCGTCCCCGTCAACTCCCCAGCCCCGGTACCCCCGAGATCACCACGTCAATGATCTTGATGCCGATGAACGGCGCGACCAGCCCGCCGAGCCCGTAGACGGCCAGGTTGCGCCGTAGCAACTCGTCCGCCGATGACGGGGTGTAGCGCACGCCGCGCAGCGCGAGCGGGATCAGCGCCACGATGACCAGCGCGTTGAAGATGATCGCGGAGGCGATCGCCGAGGTCGGGCTGTGCAGGCCCATGATGTTCAGCGCCGCCAGCCCCGGATAGGCGCCCGTGAACATGGCGGGGATGATCGCGAAGTATTTCGCGACGTCGTTGGTGATGGAGAAGGTGGTCAGCGCGCCGCGGGTGATGAGCAGCTGTTTGCCGATCTCGACGATCTCGATGAGCTTGGTCGGGTTGGAGTCCAGGTCCACCATGTTCCCGGCCTCCTTGGCGGCCGAGGTACCGGTGTTCATGGCCACACCGACGTCCGCCTGAGCCAGCGCCGGCGCGTCGTTGGTGCCGTCACCGGTCATCGCCACCAGCTTGCCGCCGGCTTGCTCCCGCTTGATGAGCGCCATCTTGTCCTCGGGCGTCGCCTCCGCCAGGAAGTCGTCCACCCCCGCCTCGGCGGCAATGGCCTTTGCCGTCAGCGGGTTGTCACCCGTGATCATGACGGTACGGATGCCCATCCGGCGCAGCTCCGCGAAGCGTTGGCGGATGCCGTCCTTCATCACGTCCTTCAGGTGGATGACGCCGAGGATGCGTCGCCCGTGAGCGTCGTGCACCGCCACCAGAAGCGGAGTGCCGCCAAAGGCCGCGATCGCCTCGCTGAACCTCCGTGCCTCGGGCGGGACATGGCCCCCGTACCGCTCGACCCACTCGATCACCTGGGCGGCCGCGCCCTTGCGGATCGCGCCGTCGCTGCCATCGGCCCAGCGCAGATCGACGCCGCTCATCCGGGTCTGCGCGCTGAACTCGACGTATATGACGTGCTCCATTTCCCCCTCAGAGGGGGCCGGCAGGCCACAGCGACGTTCGGCGAGCGCGACGACGGAGCGGCCCTCCGGTGTCTCGTCCGCCAGGGACGACAGCTGGGCGATTTCCGCGAGTTGGAGTTCGTCGATGCCGGGCAGGGGAACAAACGCGGTCGCTTCTCGGTTACCGAGAGTGATGGTGCCGGTCTTGTCCAGCAGCAGCGTATTGACGTCGCCGGCCGCCTCGACGGCGCGCCCCGACATCGCCACCACATTGCGCTGTACGAGCCGGTCCATGCCGGCGATGCCGATCGCCGAGAGCAGTGCGCCGATGGTGGTCGGGATCAAGGTGACGAGGAGGGCGACGAGAGCGGTGGTGGACGGTGTGGCTCCCGCGTATCCGGCCATGGGCTGGAGGGTGACGACGATCAGGATGAAGCCGATGGTGAGCGCGGCGAGGAGGATGTTGAGGGCGATCTCGTTCGGGGTCTTCTGCCTGGTGGCGCCCTCCACCAGGGCGATCATGCGGTCGAGGAAGGAGTGCCCGGGGCGCGCGGTGACCCGTACGACGATGCCGTCGGACAGCACCGTCGTACCGCCCGTGACACCGCTGCGGTCGCCGCCGGCCTCCCGGATAACGGGCGCGGACTCGCCGGTGACGGCGGATTCGTCGACCGCGGCGATACCGTCGACCACATCGCCGTCGGCCGGGATGAGATCGCCCGCCTCGATGAGCAGGAAGTCGAACTGCTGCACCTCGCTTGCCGCTATGACCTCGGTGTCCGCGTGCTGCAGATGCATACCGACCCGCCAGTTACGCAGCCGCAGCGCGACGGTGTCGGTGCGCGCCTTGCGCAGGGAGGCGGCCTGGGCCTTGCCGCGGCCTTCGGCGACCGCCTCCGCGAGGTTGGCGAAGATCACCGTCAGCCAGAGCCAGAGACTGATCACCCAGGTGAAGACGGAGGGATGGAATGCCGCGGAGAGCGTGGTGAGCAGGGATCCGGTCGCCACGACGAACAGCACGGGGTTCTTGGCCAGCGCCCGGGGATGCAGCTTGCGCAGCGCGTCGGGAAGGGCCTTGAGCAGCTGTTTGGGGTCGAAGAATCCGCCGCTCTCGCGTCGCCGCCGCCGCGACCGGCCTCTCGGTGCCCTTGCCGCGCCGGGAGTCTGATCGTCCTGAGGAGTCGTAGGAGGCTGCGGCGGGGCGGCGGGAAGCATGCGGGGAGACCTTCTGCGAGTCCGGCCACGCGCAGGCGCGGGCGGCTGGACGGGCCGATAGGGGACGGGGATGGGTGGCCGCCGAGTCACTGGTGCGCGTGCGCGGACGTTCACCGGCCGGCATGTCCAGCCTGGCGGCCGGAAAGAAATCTAGGCCGCAATCGATGCCCGGATGCCTCGATACGCACGGAATTGGCGGCTCTCTTACGGCTGCCCTGCCGCGTTGCCGTCAGGGAGCTGAGGTGCCGTCAAATTCCCGTTAAATCGCCGTCAAGAGACCCCGAATCCCGCACCCTTATTCCCGCATCCATAAACCCGAACCCCGAACCCCGAACCCCGAACCCCGAATACGCGCAGGAACGGCGACAACGTACGTGATCCGGTAGATCGTGGAGGCCTGGCCGGGCCGGGTGTGGCCGGGCCGGACCGGGTCAGGCCGGACCGGCCCGGGGCAGACGGAGACGGCTGATGGCTGACGGCTTTCCGACAAGGCATCGGCCCCCCGGCCGCGGCTGTGCGGACGCCCTAGCCGGCGGTTGCGTACACCCGGCTCGCGAATTCCGCGATCTGTTCGTCGCTGAGGTTCTTCGCGAGATTGGACTCCGTGATCATTCCGACCAGCTGGTGGCCGCCCTTGACGTCGATCACCGGCAGGCGCTTGATCTGGTGCGTCTCCATGGTTTCCAGAACTTCGTTGGCGTCCGCCTCGGCATCGATCCAGTGCAGCGTGCCGTCCAGCGAACCGGCCTGTACCGTCGCCGGATCGATTCCCTCCGCACAACACTGAATGACGATGTCACGGTCGGTGATCAAGCCCATAAGTCTGTTGTTGTCACCGCAGATGGGCAGGCAGCCGACATCCATGTCGCGCATCATTTTCGCCGCGTCGAGAAGCGACTGATGCGCGCCTACGCACTGCACCCCGGCGGACATGATGTCTCGGGCTCGCAGCTTCATAGCCATGATTTCTCCCGCCTTTGGAGCGTTGTTTCCCCCCGCCTTCGATGACACCACGATTGGCTCTACGTCGCTCCCTGAGGTATGGCCGCTCCGGGCGGGGGCGTGCGGCCGCTGAAGACGGGCAGTGCTCCCTGCGCTCAGTCCCCGTGGGCAGGGCTCTCGGGGAGGGAGGGACCTCCCCTTCTCACGCCGCTCCGCCTAGCCCTTCTGGCGGTCACGCCAAAGCCCCGCTCCGCGCTGACGTGCCCGTACGCTCGCCCGCGTGGCGAAAATCGTGGACGCAGTCAAGCGATTGCTGATCGGCCGGGCGCTGCCCAGTGAAGGCCTGCAGGAGACGCTGCTGCCCAAACGCCTGGCACTGCCGATCTTCGCCTCCGACCCGCTGTCATCCGTCGCGTACGCCACCCAGGAAATCCTGCTGGTCCTCACCCTGGGCGGCCTGGCCTATCTGCACTTCGCCACCTGGGCGGCGGTCGCCGTGGTCTGCCTGATGGCGGTGGTGGTGCTGTCCTACCGTCAGGTCGTGTACGCGTACCCGTCGGGCGGCGGCTCGTACGAGGTGGTCTCCACCAACCTGGGTCCGTCGGCCGGCCTGGTGGTGGCCGCGTCCCTCCTGGTCGACTACGTCATGACGGTCGCCGTCTCGGTCGCCTCGGGCGTGGACAACATCATCTCCGCGGTCCCGTCCCTCAACGAGTACCGCACGGTCATGGCGGTCGTCTTCGTCGCCCTGCTCGCGACGGTGAACCTGCGCGGTGTGCGCGAATCGGGCCGCGCATTCGCCGCCCCCACCTACCTCTTCATCGCCGGGGTCCTCATCCTGTGCGTCACCGGACTCTTCCGCTGGCTCATCGGCGACGCCCCGGTGGCCGAGTCCGCCGCGTACGGCATCGAGCCCGCCCCCGGCGACGCCCACCTGGCCGGCCTCGCACTGCTCATGCTGGGGCTGCGCGCGTTCTCCAGCGGCTGTACGGCGCTGACCGGTGTGGAGGCCATCTCCAACGGCGTCCCGGCCTTCCGCAAACCCAAGTCGAAGAACGCCGCGACCACGATGGGCGCCATGGGCCTGATCGCGATCGTGATGTTCTCCGGCATCACCGCCCTCGCCCTGATCTCGCACGTCCACATCACCGACGATGCCTGCCGGCTCACCGGCTTCATCGGCAACTGCCACACCACCCCGCAGCGCACCGTCATCGCACAGCTCGCCGCGTCGATCTTCGGCGGAGTCCACAGCGTCGGCTTCTTCTACATCCAGGCCGCCACCGCCCTGGTCCTGGTGCTGGCCGCCAACACCGCCTTCAACGGCTTCCCGCTGCTGGCGTCGATCCTGGCCCAGCACCGCTATCTGCCGCGCCAGTTGCACACCCGAGGGGACCGGCTGGCCTTCTCCAACGGCATCGTCGCACTGGCAGTGGTGGCCGGAGCCCTCCTGTGGGCCTTCCACGCCTCCGTCACCAGCCTCATCCACCTCTACATCCTCGGCGTCTTCACCTCCTTCACGCTCTCCCAGACCGGCATGGTCCGGCACTGGAACCGGGCCCTGCGCGCCGAGCCGGTCGCGGCCAAGCGGCGGCACCACCACATCGCCCGCGCCATCAACGCCGTGGGCGCCGTGATCACCGGCCTGGTGCTGGTCGTCGTGCTGCTCACGAAGTTCACCCAGGGCGCCTATCTGGCGGTGATCGCGGCCATCGTCCTGTGGGTGATGATGCGCGGCATCCGGCGGCACTACGACAACACCGCGGCCGAACTCGCCGTCGTGGACCCGCGGACCGAGATGGTGCTGCCCTCACGCGTCCATGCCGTCGTCCTGGTCTCCAAGATCCACAAGCCGACGCTACGGGCCCTGGCCTACGCCCGTGCCACCCGCCCCGACTTCCTGGAGGCGCTCACCGTCGCCGTCGACCGCGATGAGCTCGAGGCCCTCACCGCGCAGTGGGATGCAACGGGTTTCGACACCCCGCTGAAAACGCTTGCATCCCCTTACCGCGAGATCACCCGCCCGGTCGTGGAGTACGTACGGTCCATCGGCCGCACCAGCCCCCGCGACGTGATCAGCGTCTTCATCCCCGAATACGTCGTCGGCCGCTGGTGGGAGAACCTCCTCCACAACCAGTCCGCCCTCTGGCTCAAAAGCCGCCTTCTCTTCGCCCCCGGCGTCATGGTCACCAGCGTCCCCTGGCACCTCAGCTCCTCCGAACGCCGCCCGCCGCGCCCCAGCCGCCGCGCCCCTGGCTCGGTCCGCCGGGGCGAGCCCGCCCTCCCCCCTCGGCTCGGCAATACCGGCCCGGCGCCGCGCCCGGGGGCCGGCGGAGGATGAACCCTCGCCCTTCACTACCGCCTTGGGTGAGGCCGGCCGGCCTCTACGCGCCATCGCCGCCTGCTCGGCCTGCTCGGCTTTCTGGCCGAGCAAGCTGAAGATTTCCCTTCGGGCTTCGCTGACCCCGCGGAGTTCCGGCGCCTCTCTGGCCTGTTGGCGCTCGACGTGCCACCCTGCCGGACGCCCGTTGCTCGCTCATGGCCGGTGCAGTCTCTGAGGCCGACAACGGGCCTTCCCTCAGGCGCCTCAATTGCCCTGGCAGACAAGGAGACGGGAATGAGTGACTCCCGCAGCGGTGAGAAATTACACGCCCCATCGACCCACGTTCCGCCGACCCCTGTTCCGCCGACCCCCGTTTCGCCGGCCCAAGTCCTGTCGGCCCACGAGGTGCCATCGAGCACCGAGGAAGCCCTCAGAAAACGTCACGTCGCACGCGGCCGAAGTGCCATCGACCGGGCCGCGGCCACCTGCCGGTACGCAGGCATCGATAACGACGCGGCCGCAGTGGTACCAACGGATCCCGCAGCGAGGGCCGCCCATGCCCTCCGGTTGTCGTCGCAGGGACTCGCCCACCTTGCCGAGAGCCCGCCCGACCCTGCGGCGGATGCACGATGCGCAAGAAATGCCTCTGCCGCGGCACTTGTTGCGGCCCAAGTGGCACGGTCTTACGACGCCGGTAGCGAGCTCTCCAATGCTGCGTACGAAGCTGCCATGGCGGCATCCCGGGCTGCCGGAGACGCATCGGGGAGGGAGGGCATGGGCCGGGATGCGGAGCTGAACGCCAAGGCGGATGCGACCGAGGCTGCTGCCGTCGCCGCGGCGAGGAAGGCAGGCTGGAGCTGAAGGCGCCCGACGCCTTGCGTGGACAGCTCACGGCTCAAACAGGTGGGCGGCCAGTAGATGGGCGGCCCGGCCAAAGCGTCTTGAGGCAGCGTTTCATCAGCTGGGGGCGCGTGCCGGCCCAGGCGTACGGAGGCGTCCCGCCAGCGGACCGAGTCAGCCGGCGGGACGCAGACGCGGTTACCGGCGGGCCAGGTTGACCGCGATGGTGACGACCGCGCCGTAGAGGGTCGCCCCGCCGAGGGCGACCTGCAGCGGGGTGGCGAGCGCCGGGTACCGCGCGGAGACGATGAGCAGGCCGGCCGCGAACATCACCCCACGGCGCCGAGCACGAGGATCAGCAGCGGCCATACTGCGCGGTCCTGACCCGAGTGCTGCGGCGCGGAGGGGTCGGTCGGAGTGGTGACGGACATACGTCGCCACCATCTCTCCAGCATCCCTACGGGACAGCCCTTAGCGCAAGAACCACCCCAAGGCCCCATCGAGCGACCAGCTCTGCCAGCTCATCGCAACCAGCGCCGTCACAGAGATCAGCGCCATCATCAGGTTCTGCCCCTGCTCCGCCCAGTCGTGGATCATCAGCACCAGGTAGATCAGGTTCAGCACGGTCCCCGCGACCAGGGCGACCGGTGTCAGCAGGCCCACAATGAGCCCGAGCCCGAGCGCCAGCTCCGCGTAGGCGACGAGATACGCCATGGCGCGGGGGCGGGGTTTGACCATGCGGTCGAAGCTCCGCCGGACGACGGGCCACCGATGCTTGGCCGCGATGCCGGCCGCCCACTCGATCCCGCCGCCGTTGAACCAGGTCTTCTTGTCCTTGTGCCGCCAGCTCTCCAGCCACCACAGGCCGAGGCCGATTCGCAGGACCGCGAACCATTCGGCTCCGGTGAGCCAGATCGTCTGCATGGTGTTCTCCCCAAAGCCGTGAGCGGAGCTGACGATGTGTCAGTTCAGCGAACATTCGGCGATCTCGCAAGGGGTGCGGATCGCGGCCTCGTCCTTGTCGCGGCAGGGTGGATCCCATAGTCTCAATCTGATGGGGCGTCAGATATGGGCCCCGAGTCGACAGGGCAGTTGGGGGTACGGCGTGGTCAGTAACGAGCCTGGCACCGGGGAGCTTCCGAAGATCATCAGCGTGGACGATCACGTGATCGAGCCCGCGCATCTCTTCGAGACCTGGCTTCCGAAGAAACACCGCGACAAGGGGCCGAAGCCCTTCACCGCCGGCATCGGCGAGCTGGAGTACGTCGGGGGGAAGTACCGGTTCACCACCGACCCGGAGGGCCAGATCACGGACTGGTGGGAGTACGAGGGCCTGCTCTTCCCGTACAAGCGCATCATCGCGGCCGTCGGCTTCTCCCGCGACGAGATGACGCTGGACGGCATCACACGGGAGCAGATGCGGCGCGGCTGCTGGGACCCCAAGGCGCGGCTGGAGGACATGGACGTCAACCACGTCGAGGCGTCGCTGTGCTTCCCGACGTTCCCGCGCTTCTGTGGCCAGACCTTCGCCGAGGCGCAGGACAAGGAGGTCGGGCTGGCGTGCGTCCGGGCGTACAACGACTGGATGGTCGAGGAGTGGTGTGGGGACAGCGGCGGCCGGCTGATCCCGCTGTGTCTGATCCCGCTGTGGGACATTGATCTTGCGGTCGCCGAGATCCACCGGAACGCGGCTCGCGGTGTGCGGGCGGTGACCTTCAGCGAGATCCCCACGTACCTCGGTCTGCCGTCGATCCACTCCGGCTACTGGGATCCGTTCTTCGCGGCATGCGAGGAGACCGGGACGGTCGTGAACATGCACATCGGCTCGTCGTCGCAGATGCCGGCGGCCTCGCCGGACGCACCGCCCGCCGTCCAGGCATCCCTGAGCTTCAACAACGCGATGGCCTCGATGATGGACTTCCTCTTCAGCGGCGTCCTGGTGAAGTTCCCGCGGCTGAAACTGGCGTACAGCGAGGGGCAGATGGGGTGGATCCCGTACGCCCTGGAGCGCGCGGACGCGGTCTGGGAGGAGCACCGGGCCTGGGGCGGGGTCAAGGACCTGATCCCGGAGCCGCCGTCGACGTACTACTACCGGCAGATCTTCTGCTGCTTCTTCCGCGACAAGCACGGCGTCGCGGCGATCGATACCGTCGGGGTCAACAACGCCACGTTCGAGACCGACTATCCGCATGTCGACTCGACCTGGCCGCACACCAAGGAGGTGGCCGCCGATCATGTCGGCGGACTGCCGGACGACATCGTGTACAAGCTGCTGCGCGGCAATGCGATTCGCATGCTCGACCTGCCGTTCGACCGGGACCGGGCGGCCGCGGCCACTGTCTGACGCCAGGCGCCAGCGGGGGGAGGGGAGGAAAAGAGGCGATCGCGTGAGTGACCTGACCGTGCTTCGGACCTTCTGGTCACGTGAGGCCACGCACGTTGTGGTGCCCGCCGTGCCCTGCGAAGTCGTCTACGACGTGCCGGTCAGTCCGCAGTGGGGTACTGCCACTTGAAGTGCGCGAGCTCCCGCGCCCTGGCTTCCACGACCGCCATGCGGGCGTCGCGCTCCGCGGTGTCGGTGTGGGACGCCTGACTGGTCGCCTGACCGGGCCACTTCCGGTAGAGGAGCCCGACCTCGGGCGTGAACCAACCGCGGCTCGTCGCGTTCAGCGCGAGCAGCAGACCCGTGTCCTCCGAAGCCGGAAGGGCCATCCAGCCGCCGAGGGCGAGCAGCAGGTCGCGGCGGACGAAGAGGGTCGCCGGGTGGACCTGGGCGCGGAAGCCGTTCGCCTTCCAGAAGGCGAGCACGGCGCCGCGCTCGATCGGTCCGGCCTCGGGATCGCCGGGAAAGCCGGCGGTGGAGCCGTCGGGCAGCAGGTCGAGGACACGCGACGTCGCCCAGCCGATGCTGCGGTCGCCTTCGAGAGCGGCCAGGTCGCGGGCCAGTACGCCCGGCGGCAGCTGATCGTCAGCGTCCAGAACCTTGATGTACTCGCCGTCCGCGTGCGAGAGGGCGATCGTGCGGGCGACGCCGGGGCCGCCGGGCCGCCCCTGACGGAAGGTCACCCGCTCGTCATCGGGGACGTGCGGGGCGACCTCGTCGCTCGTCCCGTCCTCCTGGATGACCCAGTGCCACTCCCAGCCCTCGGGCAGTTCCTGCCGGCAGAGCGACTTGTACGCGTCCGGCAGGTAGTGCGCCGACGGGGCGTGGACGGCAGTGACGATGATGACGCGCCGGCGCACGGCACTCACCACCTTTCCAGGGGAGTGGTGAACAGCATTTCCGTGCGATCGCCAGGCAGGATGACGTCAGAGACGTCCACGGCGCGGTGATGGGTGTCGTACGAGGTCTTCCGGAGCACGAGCACCGGCGTACCGGGCGGCAGCTCCAGCTCCTCCGCTTCTTCAGGCGTCGGCGGGCGCGCGGTGACGCGCTCTTCGATGCGGTCCAGTTCGATACCGACGGTGTAGAGCTGGCTCTGCGAACCCCCAGGCCACGGTTCCTTCGACGCGTCCAGGAGGTCGGGGTTCTTCGCGGCCAGGTCGTGGACGAGATACGAGGTCACCAGGCTGAAGGGCGCGCTCTCGGCCGCGTACCTCGTTCGGTAGGTGCGTTCGAGGAGGATGGCGCCTTCCGGGAGGCCGAACGCCTTCGCGAGATCCTCGTTCGCCTCGATCGCTCGGTACGACGCATGGAAGACAAGGTCGGCGACCTTCAGGCCGGTGTCGTGCTCGGTGGCGCCGGCCTGGGCGCGCCGCTCCACCGGCTTTCGCGCCCGGCCCTTCTCCCATTGGTGGCGGAGATTCGTCCGCACCGCCGGGGTGCGGGGGCGGCGGACGTAGCTGCCGCGCCCCTCCTGCCTCTCGATGAGGCCCTCGGCCTGGAGTACCTCGAGGGCTCGCCGCACGGTGGGTGCGCTGCGCTTGTACTTCTCCACGAGCGTCGACTCGGCGGGCAACTGGTCCCCGGGCTTGAGCTCACCTGCGCGGATGGACTTCCGGAGATCGTCCGCGATCCGCTCGTACACCACTGCCATGAGTGCTCACCGTTCCATTGCCTGGCGCCCTGGGCGATCGCTCGATCGGTCGATCGGCAGGCCGGTCAGTCGGCCTCAGCTTACGACTCCTCAAGAGGCATTGATGAGTGGAGTCGCCCGGCGCGCGATGGGCGCTCTGTCCCGGATCATCCGTAGGGCCTGTTCGATCGGCTACTGCGGAAGCACCTGAAGATGCGTCGGTAGTTCCGTCCAGGGCCTGACCCGTTGTTTGTTCAACAGAACGGGGAGGGGTTTGGGGAGGGGGGTTATTGCCTTAATGCAGGCCTTCAGTCCGCCGTATCGAAAGCGCCGCGCCATTGCATGCCTGGTGGTGAATGGGCGGACGGCGACCACCGGGGGTGAGGTCTTGTCACGTGAGGGGAGGGGGAGTGTGATGAGCGCTTTCGCGTCTCCCCGTTGGCGTTGTTCACGTTCCGCTTGGCGTAGTTCACGTTCCGCTTGGCGTTGTTCATGTTCCGCGCAGGGCATGAAAGCGCCCGATCGCTGGCGACGGGGGATGCACCAGCGATCGGGCTACGGCCAAGGCTAGCAAGACTGGCTGCGCGACGGGAGCCAACTGCTGAATTAGCACGCGGAGTTGTGATCGGAGTCACGTGACGCGGTCGGGCGCGGAGCGGAAACGGAGTACCGGGGAAGCGCCGCAGAGGAGCCCGTGGGCGTCCGCCTGACGCTCGGACACATGCCGTTCGTTGAGCCTCGGCTTCCTTACTCGCCGCACGGAGGCGCGTACGAGAGATGGGGCAGATACTCGCGCCATTTTTCCGGGGTCAGAACGCCCCGAGTGGTCGAGCAAATGCGGTGGATTGCCTTGTCGGCGTTCAGGTTCCACAGCCGGACGGTGCCGGCGCCGCTCGACACTCCGAGCATGTGGCTTTTGGGGCTGAACGCCAAGAAATTGCCTGTCTTGGCGTTGGGGCTTGTCGATTGACCGATGGGAGTGGCCCCGGAAGAGCGCGTGACGTTCCAGAACCGGACCGTGCTGTCGTTGCCGCCGCTCGCCAGGGTGCGGCCGTCCTTGCTGAATGTCAGCGACGCGACCGCTTCGGTATGGCCCGTGAGAGGGGAGCCCAGCCGGGTTGCCTTGCGGGGGTCGGCCATATTCCAGAGCCGGACGGTGTCGTCGTCGCTGCCGCTGGCCAATGTGCGGCCGTTGGGACTGTAGGCGAGCGCGTTGACGGGTCCCAGGTGTCCCGTGAGAGGTGCGCCGAGCCGGGCGGTATGGCGTGGGTCGGTCACGTTCCAGAGCCGGATGGTGCCGTCCGCGCTGCCGCTGGCGAGCGTGCGGCTGTCCGGGCTGAAGGCGAGGGAGTTGACGTAACCCTTGTGACCGGTGAGCGGCGCGCCGAACGGAACGACGTGGGACGGGTCGCCGACGTTCCACAACTGAATGGTGTGCTCGTTGTAAGCGGTGGCGAGCGTGCGTCCGTCCGGGCTGAAGGCCAGCGCATCGGGACCCATGAACCGTGTCCGTAGGGTGACGGGCGGCCCGTAGGAGACCGGCCGGGCCGGGTCGGTGACGTTCCACAGATACACCGCCCGGTTCGCCGTCAGCACCGCGAGGGTGTGGCCGTCGGGGGAGAACGTCAGCGAACGTTCGCCGCCGTCCCCGGGCATGAACGGTTCGCTCCGCGACACGGGCCGGTCGGGATTCTCCACGTTCCACAGCCGGATCCGTCCGTCGCGCGCGGCCGTGGCGAGCACTCGCCCGTCCGGGCGGAACGCTCCGCTCCGGCCGACCATGTGCGACGTCGGAATCGACCACAGACGGACCTTGCCGTCGCCGCTCCCCGTGGCGAGCGTCCGTCCGTCAGGGCTGAAGCCCACGGCGTACATCTCACCGCTGCTGCCCGCGAGGGGCTCGCCGACCTGTGACGGGAATGCCGGATCGCTGATGTTCCACAGGCTCGCCGTGCTGTCCGCGCTGCCGGCGGCGAGCATGTTCCCGTCGGGACTGAAGGCCACGGACCACAGGGGGCCGGTGTGGCCGGTGAGCGGCGGGCCGAGCGGTGCCGCGTGGCGTGGGGCGGCCACGTCCCAGAGGCGGATGGTGTTGTCCGAGCTGCCGCTGGCGAGCGTGCGGCCGTCCGGGCTGAAGGCCACGGAGTGCACCGTGCCCGTATGGCCGGTCAGCACCTGGCCGATCGGCGTCGGACGACGGTGCTCGGCCAGGTCCCACAGCCTGATCGTGCGGTCATCGCCACCGGCCGCCAGCGTCCGTCCATCGGGGCTGATCGCCACGGAGCGTACGGCGCCGGTGTGGCCGGTCAAGGTAGCGCGCGCTTTCGGCCGGTGCGGGTCGCGTACGTCCCACAGGCGAACGGTGTGATCCTCGTCGGCGGCGGCCAGCGTGTGTCCGTCGGGGCTGAAGGCGAGCAGGTAGACCGTGCCGTCATGGCCGGCCAAGGGTGCCCCGAGCGGGCGCGGGTGGCGCGGATCCCGCACGTCCCACAGCCGGATCGTGCCGTCGTCCGAAGCGCTGGCGAGGGTGTGGCCGTCCGGGCTGAAGACAGCCGTGCTCACCCAGCTCGTGTGGCCGGTGAGGGGCTTGCCCAGGGGTTTGGGGCGAGTCGGGTCCGCCACGTCCCACAGCCGAACGGTCCGGTCGTAACTGGCGGTGGCCAGGATCCGCCCGTTCGGACTGAACGAGGTGAGGTAGACGGCGCCGGTGTGGCCCAGAAGCGGTGTGGCCAGCGGCGCGTTCACGATCGAGATCAGCCGGTTTTTGGTGCCCTCGTCGTTGGGCCGCAAGCCGTGCGCCACCAGGTCGAGTTGAGCCGACAGGGACGGATCGGTGTACTGGGCGCGATCGGCCTCGGCGAGCACCTGCTCGAAAACGGTGTCGTCCCGCTGCTGCCACGCGATCACCGCCGAACTGACAGCAAGCATCGCCATGACGATCAGAGCCGCCACCGCACCACGGCTGATCCAGACGGTGCGCTTGCGCAGTCTTACCGAAGCCGCCAGGAATTCCACCGCGCTGCGGGTGAGAAAGGTGTCCCCGGCGGATTGTGCCCAATTGCGGGCTTGCTCCAGACGGGAACCCCGGTAGAGCAGTGACGAGTCGCGGTGCGAGCCCTCCCAGGCCCTGCCGTCCTCCTCCAGCCGCTGGCGCAGCAGATTGCCGTGCCGGTCCTCGTCGATCCAGTCGCGCAGACGTGGCCAGGCGTGGAGCAGCGCTTCGTGGGTGATCTCCACAGCCTCTGCGTCGAGCGTCACCAATCGGGCGTGAACCAGCGCTTCGAGCGATTCCTCCGTCTTGTTCGGGTCTGTCGACTCGTCCGCCAGTTGGCGCCGCGTCCCCCGCCTACGGGTGGCCTGGGTGTCCTCGCCCAGCCGGACCAGCCTGAGGAGAAGCAGCCTCGCGGCCGTACGTGCTGTCGGGTCGAGGCCGGACCAGGCCCGCTCGGCGGTCGCTGCCACCGCCCCCTGGATTCCGCCCGCCGCGCGGTAACCGGACAGCGTCAGCCGTCCCGCCTTCCGCCGCTGCCAGGTGGCGAGCAGGGCGTGGGAGAGGAGCGGAAGCACCCCCGCGTCGTGCGCCCCGCCGTGGCCGTCGGCGCTTACCTCCCGGACGATCAGTTCCGTCAGCCCCGGTTCGAGTTCCAGACCCACGGCCTTGGCCGGGCCGGTCACCGCTTCGCGCAGCTCCGCGGTGGTCAGCGGCCCGAGCACCATGTGCCGGTGCTGTAGCGCGTCGGCCAGTTCGGGATGGCCGAGGCACTGTTCGTAGAAGTCGGCACGTATGCCGAGGATGACAAGGACGGGGGCCGGGTCACCCGACTCGGTGGGCGTGCAGGCGGCGTGGAGGAGCTGGATGAACGTGCGCCTGGCCGCCTCGTCGGAGCAGAGGGTGAACGCCTCCTCGAACTGATCCACGATCACGACCGGACGGGCGGCGGAGGACGTCCCGCGCTCCGCCCATGCCGTGGCGGCCTCCCTCACCGCGTGCGCGAAGTGCGGAGTACCGGGCTCCTTCGCCGCCGACTCCTCTGAGGCAGAGACGACATGCGCGAGCCCAGGGATCCGGCGGGTCAGCTCCGCGAGAGGATCGCCTCCCGGCATGAGCTGCAGTACCTCCCTCTCCGGGCTGTTCTCATCGCCCAGTGCGCCGTTCTGCAATGCGGGCACCAGGCCGGCGTTGAGCAGGGAGGACTTTCCCGCCCCTGAGGCGCCCACGAGCATGACCAGGCCGCCCGTCTTCTCCGCCGCGCGGAGCTGGGCAACGAGGGCATCCGTGCTCCGCTCCCGGCCGAAGAACCACCGGGCGTCTTGCTCGCGATACGAAGCCAGCCCTCGGTACGGGCACACACCGGGGACGGTCGCGGCTTCGGCCGGCGGGTGTTCCTCCTCTGGCGCGGATGGCGCGGCGCGGTCGCCGACCGGGTCGGCGACCGCCCGCTCCCACAGACGTTGCCACTGGGCCAGGTCGTACAGGCCCGCGGACACCGGCGCGGGCCGCGAGCGCCGTGCTTGGGGGATCAGGATGTGCAGCACCGCAGCGAGGGCGGCGAACTGCGCAGGCACGTTCTTGGCGCGTCGCCAGTCGCTGATCCGCTGCACGGACACCCGCACGGGCCGCCCTCGTTCGTCGACCCGCTGAAGGCGGACGACCGCCTCGGCCACCTTCTTGAGGGGAGGGTTGCCGGCCTCCTTGTACAGCAGCGCGAGACGTTCGGCGAAAGCTGTGCGTGCCCCTGAGTCGGAACTCAAGGTCTCCACTCCTTACTTCCCCCGCGCTTGCGTCCGGACCGGAAAACTCACCTTAGCTGTCTGACCTGTGGTTAAGCCGTTGTTCCCATGCCGGAACCTCCTCGGCGGGAGCCACAGCTGGCAGGATCACGACGCAGCGGCGCAGCAACCGGGCGTAGCCCGGACAGGCCACCAGCTCAGTGCCCAAAGAGACAACTCATGACGCATGTTCTCAGTCATCTCCCGTCGGAGTCACGAGCCGATGGTGACGGCCTCGGCGCATGAGCGCCAGGGATCTGTGAAGCAGGTCCCCTCCGGACTGCCGCCGCGTCGGCCACGAGGCCGGCCTTTTCTCGATCCGCGCCGGTACGGGGGGCGCGGATCGACACCGCCGCACCGTTCGGCACCGGTCCCCACGAGGGGAGGGACCGGCGCCGAATGGCGCGGCGTTGTTTTTGCCCTGAGGCTCGGAGCATGAGTGCGGTCCGGGTGGGCTCGCCTGCCGGCCCGAGGGCGAGTTGAGCCCGGAGACCTGTCCCGCCGAG
Source organism: Streptomyces sp. NPDC028368 (assembly GCF_055565615.1). Classification (NCBI taxonomy): domain Bacteria; kingdom Bacillati; phylum Actinomycetota; class Actinomycetes; order Kitasatosporales; family Streptomycetaceae; genus Streptomyces; species Streptomyces sp. NPDC028368. The sequence goes on from NZ_JBVHTY010000010.1 coordinate 118,571, forward strand.
GCGACCGGCGCTGCGGGGGCGCCGTCGCTTGTGGCGCGGATCACTTCCGATGCGGTGCTCGGCAAGCAAGGGAAATGCCCCTGAAGGAGCGTCAGCGGGTGGCGCCTGACGGACGCACATTCAAGATCCACCCCTCGCTCACTCCGGAGACGCTCCAGAGAACGCATCAGGCCCGGTTTCCGTTTCCGAAAACCGGGCCTGACCTGTGTTCCTTCAGTCGGGGTGGCGGGATTTGAACCCACGACCTCTTCGTCCCGAACGAAGCGCGCTGCCAAGCTGCGCTACACCCCGAAGCAACGAGCTCTACTTTAGCGGACCGATCCCCATAGGTGAAATCCGGTTCTTGTGGCGGCGGGGAGCGGGCCTGACCTGGTCGATCGCGATGGTGATCAAGGGCAGGAGGCAGGCGGCCGCGGCGAGGGTGAGGGGGTGGGAGGGGGCGCTGGGGAAGGTGGGGACGGTGGTGAGGGCTAGGTAGAGGAGGGGGTAGGCCGGCCACTGCCAGGCGTAGGGCCGGCGGAAGCCGCGGGGCGCCGTCAGGAGGAGCCAGTCGGCCAGGGCGCAGAGGGGGGTGGCCGTGGTGAGGAGGTGGTTGGTGGTGCCGGTGGGTGGGACGAGGACGGTGAGGGCGAGGAAGCAGAGGAGCGCGCCGGTGATACGGGGGGATACGGGGCGGCGGCCCGTCCAGGCGCGGTGGGCGGAGACGGTGAAGCCGAGGGCCGCCGCGAGGTTGGCCTGGAAGGCGAAGTCGGCGAGGAGACGCGGCGGGTCGGGGGAGTGCGTGGCCGCCAGGGCGAGGCCGGTGAGGGCGGTCGCGACGATCAGGGCGCGCACGGTGGCCGCGAAGGGGCGGCGGACGGTGGGGGCGACGGCCGCTGCCGGGGTCCGGGCGGCGGCGCCGGCCGGGCCGGTCGCGTGGCGCGTGGACTGCGAGGTCCGGGTGGGGTCGGACATTCCTCCACGTTAGGGGGCGGGCCCCGGATGGGGGGAGGGACGGGGCCGGGCCGGGGCCCGTAGCGTCCCTCCCCGATCGGCCGGGCCGCTCGGTCCGGCCGTGGGCCTCGCAGGGGCGGTGCGGCTCGGCGTCATCGCGCCCGTGCCGTCAAAGGCCCGCCTTCGGCGTCATCGGCCCCGTTGCCATCGGTGGCCTCGGCCCGTGACGTCGGTGTCATCGGTCCCGCGGCACCGGTGGCGTCAGTCCCGCGCCACCAGGGTCAGCAGCGTCGCCTCCGGGGGGCAGGCGAAGCGGACCGGGGTGTAGCGGTTGGTGCCGCAGCCGGCGGAGACGTGGAGGTAGGAGGTGCGGCCGGCGGCGGTGTGGGTGGAGAGGCCCTTGACGCGGTCGGTGTCGATGTCGCAGTTGGTGACCAGGGCGCCGTAGAAGGGGATGCACAGCTGGCCGCCGTGGGTGTGGCCGGCCAGGATCAGCGGGTAGCCGTCGGCGGCGAAGGCGTCCAGGGAGCGCAGGTAGGGGGCGTGGACGACGGCCAGGGAGAGGTCGGCGCCGGATTCCGGGCCACCGGCCACCTCGGCGTAGCGGTCGCGCTTGATGTGCGGGTCGTCCAGGCCGGTCAGGGCGATCTCGACGCCCTCCAGCTTCAGGCGGCCGCGGGAGTTGGACAGGCCGACCCAGCCCGCCGCGTCGAACGCGTCGCGGAGGTCTTCCCACGGGTTGTGGACGACTCCGACGGCGGGCGCATTGCCGTTGAGGCCGTGCCGGCCCTGGGCCTTCTCGATCAGATAGCGGGCGGGGTTGCGCAGCTTGGGGCCGTAGTAGTCGTTGGAGCCGAAGACATAGGCGCCGGGGAACTCCATCAGGGGGCCGAGCGCGTCCAGCGTCTCGGGGACGCCGTCGGGGTCGGAGAGGTTGTCGCCCGTGTTGATCACGAAGTCGGGGCGCAGCCCGGCCAGCGACCGCAGCCAGCGCTGCTTCTTGCGCTGCCCGCCGACCATGTGGATGTCGGAGACCTGCAGGACGCGCAACGGTCGCATGCCGCGGGGCAGTACGGGCACGGTGACGCGCCGGAGGCGGAAGGAGCGGACTTCGAAGCCGGCGGCGTAGGCCAGGCCGGCCGCGCCGACTGCGGTCAGGGTCAGGGGTACTCCGTATCGCGCGCGCATGTCCCCATCGTTGCAGAGGAGAGGGGGGAGGGGGGAATGGGAGGGGGAGGGGAGTGGAGTGGGCAAGGGGAGGGGCGGCAGGGCCGGGCGGCGGGAAAAGGCGCGGCGGTTGTCGGTGGGTAGGGGCATACTCGACGGCATGACCACGCTCAAGTCCAAGCTGCATGACGACCTCACCACCGCGATCAAGGCGCGCGACGAGCTGCGTTCCTCCACCCTCCGTCTCACGCTGACCGCGATCCAGAAGGAGGAGGTCGCGGGCACCGAGGCGCGCGTGCTGTCCGACGGCGAGGTCGAGAAGATCATCGCGCAGGAGGCGAAGAAGCGCCGTGAGGCCGCGGACGCCTTCGAGAAGGGCGGCCGGAGCGAGTCGGCCGAGCGGGAGCGCGCCGAGCGCGAGGTGCTCGCGGACTACCTCCCCAAGCAGCTGACCGACGACGAGCTGGAGCAGCTGGTCGCGGCGGCCGTGGCGGAGGCCAAGGGCGCCGGCGCCGAGGGGCCGCGTGCGATGGGCGCCGTCATGAAGATCGTCAACCCGCAGGTGGCGGGCCGCGCCGAGGGCGGCCGGGTCGCCGTGGTGGTGAAGAAGCTGCTGGCGGGCTGAGCCCACGCCGCCTCGCCCGGCATTGCCGCCGGACGGCAGAAGAAGGGGCGCTCTCCTCATGGAGGGCGCCCCTTCTTCCTTGCGTCGGCGTGGCGGCCGTTCGTCCCGTCGGCCGGCGCCGGCCGTCCAACGGGCCGGTTACCAGCCTCCGTTATTGCCGCCCAGAATGTCCGGGAAGCCCGGGATGTGCCATCCACCGCCGGGCTTGTTGTCGCCGCCGTGGCCCCGGCCGGGCCGGGGCTTGCCCTTCCCCTTGCCGCTGTCGCCCTTGCCCTTGCCCGGGTCGTTGATCGGGACGGTGGACAGGGCCGGCGCGGGGCGGCCGGCCAGGGCGCCGGTCATGGCGTCGCGCCAGATGGGGCCGGGGGTGTCGGCGCCGTAGACCTTGTCGTGGGGGACGCCACCGATGGTGATGCCGTACATCTTGCGCTGGTGCTGCGGGTCGCCGACCCAGACCGCGCCGGCCGCGTTCGGGGTGTAGCCCACGAACCAGGCGGCGTAACGGCTGTCGCTGGTGCCTGTCTTTCCTGCGCTGTCGCGGCCCTTGAGGCCCGCCTTCTGGCCGGTGCCGTCCTGCACGACGCCCTTGAGGAGGGTGTTGATCGTGTCCGCGGTCTTCTTGGACATCGCGCTGCGGCAGCTGCTCTGCGGGACGGTCATCGCCTTGCCGCGCGCGTCGGTGATCGACTCGATGGCGATGGGGGAGCAGTACTCGCCCCCGTTGGCGAAGGCGGCGTAACCGGAGGCCATGGTCAGCGGCGACATTTCCTGCACGCCGAGCGTCATCGACGGAACTTGCTGCAACGGCTTGCCGTCCGCCCGCTCGATACCCATCTTCTGGGCCATCTTGACCGCCGGGCAGATGCCCATGTCGCTGATCAGCTGGACGAAGTAGGTGTTGACCGACTTCGCGGTCGCCTCCTTCATGCCGTACGGGCCGACCTCCGACTTGTTCTCGTTCTGGGTGGCATCCGTGCCCTGCCATTCGCCGTTGCAGGTCTGCACCGGGCTCGGATACTGCATCCGGAACGGCGAGGAGTACTTCTGGTACGGGCTGGTGCCCTGCTCCAGCGCGGCCGCCGCGACCACCGGCTTGAAGGTCGAACCGGGCTGGTAGCCGGCGCCGCCGCCCATGTCGTGGTCCACCGAGAGATTGATCTGGGTCTCGTGCGCGCCCAGACCGTACGGCCGGGACTGGCCCATGCCGAGGATCTTGCCGGTGCCCGGCTCGACGATCGTCGCGGCGCTGGCGACCGGGTCGTCCTCGTAGACGTGATCGCTGACCGACTTCTGAATCGCCTTCTGGGTCTGCGGATCGAGGGTGGTGTGAATCGTCATACCGCCCTGGTTCCAGCGCTTGGAACGGGCTGTCCGGTTCTTTCCGAAAGCCTTGTCGCTGAGAAAGACCTTGCGGATGTAGTCACAGAAAAAGCCCGCGCCGTCCACGGCGGTGATGCAGCCGTTCTTGGGGCGGCTGACCGACAGGCGGATCGGCTTCTGGGCGGCCGCGTGGGCCTGCGCCTGGGTGATGTCCTTCACGTCGGCCATCCGCTGCAGGACGGTGTTGCGCCGCCGGGCCGCCTCCTGCGGGTCGTTGACCGGGTCGTAGCGGCTCGGCGACTGGACGATGCCGGCCAGCAGGGCCGCCTCCTCCAGCTTCAGGTCCTTGGCGGGCTTGCTGAAATAGCGCTGCGAGGCGGCCTCGATGCCGTACGCCTGCTGCCCGAAGAAGGTGATGTTGAGGTAGTTCTGCAAGATCTTGCGCTTGCCGAGCTCCTTCTCCAGCTGGATCGCGTACTTGAGCTCCTTGACCTTGCGGCCGAGCGTCTGCTGGGTGGCCTGCGCGACCTTGTCGGGGTTGTCGCCCGCCTCCTCGATGAAGACGTTCTTCACATACTGCTGGGTCAGCGTCGAGGCGCCCTCGGAGACGCCGCCGGACTGGGCGTTCTTGTTGACCGCGCGCAGGATGCCCTTCAGGTCGACGGCGCCGTGCTGGTAGAAGCGGGCGTCCTCGATCGCGACGATCGCCTGCTGCATGTACGGCGAGATGTCCTTGAGGCCCACCACGGTGCGGTCGCGGGAGTAGACCTTCGCGATCTCGCCGCCCTTGGCGTCCAGGATGGTGGTCCGCTGGCTGAGCGGTGGCGTCTTCAGGTTGGCCGGTATGTCGTCGAAACCCTCGACCGAGCCCTTGGCGGCCAGGCCCAGCGCCCCGGCTGCGGGCAGCGCGATGCCGGCGAGTACGGCTCCGGCGAGGACGCTGACACCGAGGAACTTGGCGGCCATCTGGGTCTTGGACAGACCTCCGCCATCGCGCTTCTTAGCCATGCGGACAACCCTACGTTCTGAATCGCCGGACAGGGGTGCACCTGTTCGCTTAGCCTGTTCTCACCTGTCACAGCGGGATGGTTACGCCTCGGTTCGTCAACCCCCTCTCTCTGTGCAGACCGCACCCCTCTTGACCCCTTGTGTCGCCGCAAGTCCCTTGTGTCCACGGTGAAGTGTCCGGACTTGGATGGAAAGCGACATATGCCGTCCGGTCACTCCGTTGGGTGATCTGCCGCGTACGCATAGTCCGTTCGGGCCATTCAAGATTGGGCCCGAAGGGGGTGTTGCGCCCTGCCTGCCTTCCGTAACGTCCTCAACTGGCAACGGTGAATATGCCGCTTGCCGCCGTGGGGGAGCCTCGATTCGGGAGAGGACGGCGCCAGCATGAGCTGGGTAACCGACTGGAGTGCACAGGCAGCCTGCCGCACTACCGATCCGGATGAATTGTTCGTGCAAGGGGCGGCGCAGAACCGCGCCAAGGCGGTGTGCACCGGATGTCCGGTGCGTACGGAGTGCCTGGCCGATGCCCTGGACAACCGGGTGGAATTCGGTGTGTGGGGCGGCATGACCGAGCGGGAGCGGAGGGCGCTGCTGCGCCGCCGCCCGACCGTGACGTCGTGGCGCCGGCTGCTGGAGACAGCGCGTACGGAATACGAGCGCAGCACGGGCATCCTGCCGGTGGACTGCGAGGACGAGGCCTTCGACGAGTACGCCGCGGTCGGCTAGCCGAAAGCGGCGGGCCGGAAGCGGGCCGATAGCGAGCGAGCGGGCGGGCCATTGGGTCGGCACGCCACCAGGCAGTGGTCTGCTGCGTCAGCAAACCACTGGATCGGCGGATCTGCCCAAGTGGGCGTGGTCCGGACGCTGGTGGTCGGCCGTCAGTCAGCGGTCAGTCGTCGGCCTGCTTAGTCGCTGGCTTGCTCAATCGTCGTGGCTGGTCAATCGTCTTGGCTGGTCAGTCGTCTTGGGTGGTCAGCCGTCGGCTTGGTCAGCCTTCGGCATCGGCCGGGCCCAGTGCGAGGCGATCGCCGATCGCGCGCAGGCCGGCGAGGTCATGGACGTCACCGGGCAGCGCGGCGACCTCGGTCACCGGGACCTCGGGATGCAGCGCGGTGAAGCGGTCCCGTGTGCGCCGTTCGCGCGCAAGGACCTGCATGCGCTCCGCGTGCAGTCGTAGCAGCCCGGCGGCAAGCTGCGCCGCTGAGGCCGATGTGGGTGGCACCTGCTCCGCCGCGGCAGCGGGGGAGAGGCCGCCGGCGGTTCCTGAAGCAGCCTTCCCGTTGTGATGATCGACAATGCCGGCCGGTTCAAGATTTTCGGCATGGTCCGTGAGGGTCTCCGCGGCGGCCAGCGCGCGCTCCGCGCTCAGTTGGGCGGCGCCGCTGCCGTGCACACGGTTCAGTACGAGTCCGGCCAGCGGCATCTGCTCGGCGGCCAGCCGTTCGACGAAGTACGCCGCCTCGCGCAGCGCGTCCCGCTCCGGCGCGGCCACCACGAGGAACGCCGTGCCGGGCGCCTGCAGCAGCCGGTACGTGGCGTCCGCGCGGGTGCGGAAGCCGCCGAACATGGTGTCCATCGCGGCCACGAAGGTCTGCACATCGCGCAGGAGTTGACCGCCCATCAGCTTGCTGAGGGTGCCCGTCATCATGGACATGCCGACGTTCAGGAACTTCATCCCGGCCCGGCCGCCGACCTTCGCCGGTGCCATCAGCACCCGGATGAACTTGCCGTCCAGGAAAGAACCGAGGCGCTTGGGGGCGTCCAGGAAGTCCAGCGCGGAGCGGCTCGGCGGGGTGTCGACGATGATCAGGTCCCAGTCGTCGCCGGCGCGGAGCTGGCCGAGCTTCTCCATGGCCATGTACTCCTGCGTGCCCGCAAAACCGGCCGACAGGGACTGGTAGAAGGGGTTCTCCAGGATCGCGCGCGCCCGGTCGGCGTCCGCATGCCCTTCGACGATCTCGTCGAAGGTGCGCTTCATGTCCAGCATCATCGCGTGCAGTTCGCCGCCTGCCGCCTCGTCGACGCCCTTGACCTGCCGAGGGATGTTGTCGAGCTCCGAGATGCCCATCGACTGCGCCAGCCGCTTGGCCGGGTCGATGGTCAGCACGACGGCCTTGCGGCCGCGCTCGGCAGCCCGTACCCCCAGCGCCGCGGCGGTGGTCGTCTTGCCGACGCCGCCCGAGCCGCAGCACACCACGATGCGGGTGCGCGGGTCGTCGAGCAGCGCATCGATCTCGAGCCACGGGGCCGAGGCGTCCAGCGTCGTGTCGTCCGAGGTCATATGGGCCCCTGTTTCCGCAGGTCTCTCGCCAGGCGGTAGAGCCCGGCGAGGTCCACTCCCTCGGGGAGCAGCTCCAACTCGTAGGTGGGCAGGCCGATTGCCGTCAGCTCGGCATGCTCGGCGCGCTCCAGCTCGACCCGCTCGGCGTGCTCGCGGGCCTGCTCCAGCAGTGGGTCGATCAGCCGGTCGGCCAGTCCGCCGCGCCGTGCGCCGCCCAGGCCGGCCTGGGAGAGCGCCTTGGCGATGCCCGTACGGGCTCCGCGGGCGGCGATGTCGAGGTCACCGTTGTCCAGCAGGGCGGGGCGGGTCATGTTGATGACGATGCCGCCCACCGGGATGCCGGCGCCGCGCAGCTCAGCGATGCCGTCCGCGGTCTCCTGGACCGGCATCTCCTCCAGGAGCGTCACCATGTGGACCGCGGTCTCGGGCGATTTGAGGACCCGCATCACGGCCTGCGCCTGATTGTGGATGGGGCCTATCTTCGCCAGCCCCGCCACCTCGTCATTGACGTTCAGGAAGCGGGTGATGCGGCCGGTCGGCGGGGCGTCCATCACGACCGCGTCATAGACGAAGCGGCCGCTCTTGTCCTTACGGCGGACCGCCTCGCACGCCTTGCCGGTCAGCAGGACGTCCCGCAGGCCCGGCGCGATGGTCGTGGCGAAGTCGATGGCGCCGAGCTTCTTCAGCGCCCGGCCCGCGCCGCCCAGTTTGTAGAACATCTGGAGGTAGTCCAGGAGGGCGCGCTCGGCGTCGATGGCGAGGGCGAAGACCTCCCCACCGCCTGGTCCCACCGCGATTTTGCGCTCCTCGTACGGAAGCGCCTCGGTCTCGAATACCTGGGCAATGCCCTGCCGGCCCTCGACCTCGACCAGGAGGGTACGGCGCCCTTCGGTGGCGAGGGCGAGGGCGAGGGCAGCGGCGACCGTGGTCTTGCCGGTGCCGCCCTTGCCGCTGACGACATGGAGCCTGCTCACGCCAAGGAGCCTAACCAGTCCGCGTCGCGGCTACGCACGGGATACGCCTGGGATGTCCCCCAGATCCGTGGCGGAAATCTCCGGGACACGTCAGGGGCGCGGCGGGAACGCACCTCAGGGGCCCGGCGTGGACGGCGTCCGCCGCCGCCCCGTGCAGGTATTACGCTCGCCCCATGACCAAGTGGGAATACGCGACCGTGCCGCTGCTCGTGCACGCGACGAAGCAGATTCTGGACACCTGGGGCGAGGACGGCTGGGAGCTGGTCCAGGTCGTGCCGGGCCCGAACAACCCCGAGCAGTTGGTGGCCTACCTGAAGCGGGCGAAGGCATGAGCGCGGCGGAGGACAAGATCGCGGCGCTCGGCCTGAAGCTGCCGCAGGTCGTGCCGCCGCTGGCCACGTACCAGCCCGCGGTGCGCTCCGGTGCGTACGTCTTCACCTCCGGCCAGCTGCCGATGGTGGACGGTGCGCTGCCGGCCACCGGCAAGGTGGGCGCCGAGATCAGCCCGGAGCAGGCCAAGGAACTCGCCGCGACCTGCGCGCTCAACGCGCTGGCCGCCGTGAAGTCGGTGGTCGGCGACCTGGACAAGATCCAGCGGGTTGTGAAGGTCGTCGGGTTCGTGGCCTCCGCGCCGGACTTCACCGGTCAGCCGGGCGTCGTCAACGGTGCCAGCGAGCTGCTGGGCGAGATCCTCGGCGACAAGGGCGTGCACGCCCGGTCCGCGGTGGGCGTGGCGGTGCTGCCGCTCGATGCCCCGGTCGAGGTCGAGATCCAGGTCGAGATCGCCGAATAGCCGAAGAGCCGAAGAGCCGAAGAGTGGCCAGGGGCGCCGAATAGCGCCCAAGGGGCCCTCGAACATCCGCGCGCGAGCGCATAGCATCCGGCCATGTCGTCCACGACCAATGGCCAGTGGTACCCGCCGGAGTGGCCGGACCGGATCCGGGCGCTCGCGAGCGGCGAGCTGACCCCCGCCACACCCCGGCGGGCCGCGACCGTCCTGCTGCTGCGGGACGCCGCCCCTGGCTCCGCCTCGCGCGGCCCCGCCGTCCATATGCTGCGCAGACGCGCCTCCATGGCCTTCGCCGGAGGCGCGTACGCATATCCGGGCGGCTCCGTCGACCCGCGTGACGAGCGCCCGGTGGCCTGGGCCGGGCCGTCGCGCGCCCAGTGGGCGGTCCGGATGGGCGTCGACCCGGCCACCGCGCAGGCCATCGTCTGCGCGGCCGTACGGGAGACGTTCGAGGAAGCGGGCGTGCTGCTCGCCGGTGCCTCGGCCGGCACGGTCGTCGCGGACACCACCGGTGAGGACTGGGAGGCCGACCGCGCCGCCCTGGTGGCCCACGAGCTGTCCTTCGCCGAGTTCCTGGGCCGCCGTGGCCTGGTCCTGCGCTCCGATCTGCTCGGCGCCTGGGCGCGCTGGATCACCCCGGAATTCGAGCCGCGGCGCTACGACACCTGGTTCTTCGTCGCCGCGCTCCCCGAGGGCCAGCGGACCCTCCCCCAAGGACCTTCGACAAGCTCCGGTCCAGGGGGGACCCCCATCGCCTCCACAGAGGCGGACCTCGCGCTGTGGATCCGCCCGGAGGAGGCCGCGGCCGGCTACGACCGGGGCGAGCTGCTGATGATGCCGCCGACCATCGCGACGCTGCGTGGACTCCAGCCGTACGGCACCGCCGCGGACGCGCTGGCCGCGGCGGCGGCCCAGGACCTGACGCCGGTGCTGGCCCGTGCGCGTCTGGTGGGCGGCGAGATCGTGCTGAGCTGGCCGGGGCACGACGAGTTCACCAAGCACATCGCGACCGATGACGGCCCTGGGGACGGCGATGCCGATGGCTCCTCAGGCGCCACGAGCCCCTCGGGAGGGACCCCATGACCGAAGCAGCCGCCCTCCCCGGCCAGCCCCGAGGCGGAGTGATCTCCGGGCAGGCCACCGCCCGCGCCCACTGCGTGCTGGCCCCCAACCCGTCGGCGATGACCCTCGACGGCACCAACACCTGGATCGTGGCCGAACCGGACTCCGATCTTGCCGTCGTCATCGACCCCGGACCGCTCGACGAGACCCACCTCCAGACGGTCATCGACACCGCCGAGCGGGCCGGCAAGCGCATCGGGCTGACCCTGCTGACCCACGGTCATCCGGACCACTCCGAGGGCGCCGCCCGGTTCGCCGAGCTGACCCGTTCGGCCGTACGAGCCCTGGACCCGGCGCTGCGGCTCGGCGATGAGGGCCTGGCGGCGGGCGAGGTCATCACCACCGGCGGCCTGGAGCTGCGCGTGGTGCCGACACCGGGCCATACCGCGGACTCGCTCTCCTTCCACCTCCCGGCCGATGCCGCGGTCCTCACCGGCGACACGATCCTGGGGCGGGGCACCACTGTGGTCGCGCACCCTGACGGCCGCCTGGGCGACTACCTGGACTCCCTGCGACGGCTGCGTTCCCTCACCGTCGACGACGGCGTATCGACGGTCCTTCCCGGCCACGGGCCGGTCCTGAACGACGCTCAGGGGGCGGTGGAGTTCTATCTGGCGCACCGCGCGCACCGTCTCGCCCAGGTGGAGACCGCGGTCGAATCCGGCCGTCGCACCCCTGGCGAGGTTGTCGCCAGCGTCTACGCCGACGTCGACCGCTCCCTCTGGCCGGCCGCGGAACTGTCGGTGCGGGCGCAGCTGGACTATCTGGGCGAGCATGGGCTGATCTGATCCGCGGACGAAGCCGGAGCCTGCCGTGACCGAACTCCCGTGCGCGGCCGGGGCCGCGGACGTGTGGGCGATGCCCGCGGAGACCGTGCCGCACGCCCGTACCTACCTGGCCTGGCCGCCCGCCGCGTCCGTGTGGGGCGCGGACACCCCCGCCGTCCAACAGGACATTGCCGGGCCGGCCCGGACCATCGCCGCGTACGAACCGGTGACGGTGCCGGCCGCCCCGGAGGAGGAGCGGCGGGCCCGTCAGGCCTGCGGGGTGTCCGCTTCGGACCGCTCCGGGGTGGAGATCCTGCCCGTCCCGGTGGATGACCTGTGGGTACGGGACAGCGGGCCGGTCTTTGTGACGGGCCCCGGTGGCGTGGCGGGCGTCGACCTCGGCTTCAACGGGTGGGGCGGCGAACAGCCCGTCCCCGGGACGGGAATGTCGCCCGCCGCCTCCTGAAGCGCGCCGGAGCGCCTCGTATCGCCGCCGGGGTCGCCGCCGGGGTCGCCGCCGGGGTCACCGCCGAGGGCGGCGCCCTGGAGGCCGACGGCGAGGGGACCCTGCCGGCCACCGAGAGCTCGCTGGTCAACCCCAACCGCAATCCGGGCCGTTCGCGCGCCGACATCGAAAACGCCCTGCGGCAGGCGCTCGGCGTACGCACCGTCATCTGGATCGAGGGCGTACGCGGCGAGGACATCACCGACTGCCACATCGACGCCCTCGCCCGCTTCACGGAGCCCGGCGTGGTCGTCCTGAGCCGCCCGGAGCCCGCTGCGCCTCCCGTATGGCAGCGGGTGTACGAACAGGCGCGCACGGCCCTGGAGCGGGCCACGGACGCGGACGGGCGGCGGCTGCGGATCGTCGACCTGTCCGAGGCGTCCGAAGTCGGCGAACGCGGACCGGACTTCCTGGGGTCGTACGTCAACTACTGCGTCGCCAACGGGGCGGTGATCCTGCCGCGCTTCGGCGACCGGACGGCCGACGACCGTGCCGCCGGGACGCTGCGCGAGCTGTATCCGGGGCGGGAGATCCGGCAGATCCCGATCGACGTGATCGCGGAGGGCGGCGGGATCCACTGTGCGACGCAGCAGGAGCCGGTGGGGTAGCGGCGGCCGCATGGCGAAGGGCCCCTCGAATTCCGAGGGGCCCTTCCCAGGCTTGCCGCGGTGTGGTGTCAGCGCGAGCGCTTGGCCAGCCGCTCGACGTCCAGGAGGATCACGGCGCGGGCCTCCAGGCGGAGCCAGCCACGGCCGGCGAAGTCGGCGAGGGCCTTGTTGACGGTCTCACGGGAGGCGCCGACGAGCTGGGCGAGCTCCTCCTGGGTGAGGTCGTGCACGACGTGGATGCCCTCTTCGGACTGCACGCCGAAGCGGCGCGACAGGTCCAGGAGGGCGCGCGCCACACGGCCCGGCACGTCGGAAAAGACCAGGTCGGACATCTGGTCGTTGGTCTTGCGCAGGCGGCGGGCGACGGCGCGCAGCAAGGCCGTGGCGACCTCGGGGCGGGCGTTCAGCCAGGGCTGAAGGTCGCCGTGGCCCAGGCCGAGCAGCTTGACCTCGGTGAGCGCAGAGGCGGTGGCCGTGCGCGGGCCCGGGTCGAAGAGCGAGAGCTCGCCGATGAGCTCGCCGGGGCCCAGGACGGCGAGCATGTTCTCGCGGCCGTCCGGGGATGTGCGGTGCAGCTTCACCTTGCCCTCGGTGACCACGTACAGGCGGTCGCCGGGGTCCCCTTCGTGGAACAGGGCGTCGCCGCGGGCGAGCGTGACCTCTCCCATCGAGGCGCGCAGCTCGGCCGCCTGCTCGTCATCGAGCGCCGCAAAGAGCGGTGCGCGCCGCAGAACGTCGTCCACGAGATCTCTCCTTGTCGACATGCTCCGGGGGACTGTGGTCCCCATCATGCCGGAATGCAAAACAGTGCGATCAATCACAAGTTTGCCGGACCGGTGCCGCAAGCCATAAGGCAGGGGGCCGATTGGGGTCACGAATCACAGTGGCCGGGGCGGATGTCAGTGGGTGGCCTTAGTCTGGCCGAGTGTCCAATACGCCGGTGAGAGCAAGGGACTCGGGGGCTGAGCGAGTGAGCGCCGAGGGCGATTCCGCTGTGGGCGAACACCCGTCCACCGATGCGGCGAATGCGGATAAAGGTAACAAATCCCTCTCCGGGGTGACGTCCGGCCGGACGGGGGCGGCGCAGCGGTCCGGCGCGTCGCGGCCGGCTTCGGGAGCGACGCGGGACGCGGCGGCCAAGCGCGGGATACGGGCGGACGCAACCGCTGAGACCTCCGTATCGAAGAGCTTGGTAGGCAAGACCTCGGCAGGGAAGAAGGGCGCCGTGAAGGAAACCCCCGCGAAGCCGGCGGCAGCCAAGAAGGCCGTCGAGAAGACCGCAGCCAAGTCCGCAGCCAAGACCGTCGCCAAGAAGGCCGTGACGACGAAGGACGCCGCGACGAAGAAGGCGGCGGTGGCCAAGGCGCCTGCCGCGACGAAGACCGCCGCGAAGAAGACGGCCGCGACGAAGAAGGCGGCTACGAAGACCGCCGCTACGAAGACCGCCGCGGCCAAGAAAACCCCCGCCAAGAAGTCCGCTCCTGCCAAGAAGTCCGCCGCCGCGAAGAAGGCGGCCCCCGCCAAGAAGGCTCCCGCCCGCAAGCCCGAGTCGCGGGCCGCCATGGTGCGGCGGGCGCACCGGATCAACCAGGAGCTGGCCGAGCTGTATCCGTACGCCCACCCGGAGCTGGACTTCACCAACCCCTTCGAGCTCCTGGTCGCCACGGTGCTGTCGGCGCAGACCACCGACCTGCGGGTCAACCAGACCACCCCGCGCCTGTTCGCGGTCTGTCCGACGCCCGAGGACCTGGCCGCGATGGACCCCGAGCGGCTGGAGGAGCTGATCCGGCCGACCGGCTTCTTCCGGGCCAAGACCAAATCGCTGCTCGGGCTGTCGGCGGCGCTGCGCGACCGCTTCGGCGGCAAGGTGCCGGGCCGCCTGGAAGACCTCGTCACGCTCCCCGGTGTCGGCCGCAAGACCGCCAATGTGGTGCTGGGCAATGCCTTCGGCGTGCCGGGGATCACCGTGGACACGCACTTCGGCCGGCTGTCGCGCCGCTTCGGCTGGACCACCGCGGAGGACGCCGAGAAGGTTGAGGCGGACGTCGCCGCGATCTTCCCCAAGAGCGAGTGGACGATGCTCTCGCACCGCGTCGTCTTCCACGGCCGCCGCGTCTGCCACTCCCGTAAGCCCGCCTGCGGCGCCTGCGCCATCGCCCCGCTCTGCCCTTCGTACGGCGAGGGCGAGACGGACCCGGAGAAGGCGAAGAAGCTGCTGAAGTACGAGCTGGGCGGTCAGCCGGGGCAGCGGCTGAAGCCGCCGGCCGACTATCCGGGGCAGCCCGCGCCCCCGATGGCGGCCTCATGACGGCCGCCGCGATGACCACCGGAGGCCCCCAGAAGGGGGACCGACCATAGATGCCAGGGGCTGAGGGGCGCGTATGACGAGTGCACGGGAGCAGTACGGCGAGGAGACCGAGACCCGCGCGGGGACGGTGTGCGGCCGGGAGGTTACCGTCACGGCCGACGGCCTGCCCGAGTGGCTGGCCCCGGTGGCCCGCGCGGCCGCCACGATCGAGCCGCGGCAGCTCAGCCGCTTCCTGCCGCCCGAGAGCGGCGGCCGGCAGTCCGCGGTGCTGATCCTCTTCGGCCAGGGCCCGCGCGGCCCCGAGCTGCTGCTTCTGGAGCGCGCCGGCACCCTGCGCTCGCACGCCGGCCAGCCCTCCTTCCCCGGTGGCGCCCTCGACCCGGAGGACGGCGATCCCGAGGGGCACGGCCCGGTGCGGGCGGCGCTGCGCGAGGCCCAGGAGGAGACCGGCCTCGATCCGGCCGGTGTCCAGGTCTTCGGTGTACTGCCGCGGCTCTACATCCCGGTCAGCGGCTTCGTCGTGACGCCCGTCCTGGGCTGGTGGCGCGAGCCGAGCCCGGTGGGCGCGGTGGACCAGGCGGAGACCGCCCGGGTCTTCACGGTTCCCGTGGCGGATCTCACGGATCCGGCACATCGGGTGACCACCCGCCACCCCAGTGGACACGTCGGCCCGGCGTTCCTTGTCGAGAACGCCCTGGTCTGGGGCTTTACGGCCGGTGTCATCGACCGGATTCTGCATTACGCCGGCTGGGAGATTCCGTGGGACCGTGACAAGCAGGTCCCGCTCGACTGGCGCTCGTGAGACGGTGTCCGGCGTGAACGTCCTGGACATCCTGCTGCTGGTCGCCGCCGTGTGGTTCGCGATCGTCGGCTATCGGCAAGGCTTTGTCGTCGGCATCCTGTCCGTGATCGGCTTCCTCGGGGGCGGCCTGATCGCGGTGTATCTGCTGCCGGTGATCTGGAACGAGATCACCGGCGACGCGACGCCCGGCACCTTCGCGGCCATCGCGGCGGTCGCGATCGTGATCGTGTGTGCCTCGGTGGGCCAGGCGCTCACCACCCACCTGGGCAACAAACTGCGCCGCTACATCACCTGGTCACCGGCGCGGGCCCTGGATGCGACCGGTGGCGCGCTGGTCAACGTCCTGGCGATGCTGCTGGTCGCGTGGCTGATCGGCTCGGCCCTGGCGGGCACGTCCCTGCCGACGCTCGGCAAGGAGGTCCGTAACTCCAAGGTGCTGCTGGGCGTGTCCCGGGTGATGCCTCAGGAGGCCAACACCTGGTTCGCGGACTTCTCCGCCGCGCTCGCGCAGAACGGCTTCCCGCAGGTCTTCACGCCG
The DNA here is from genome assembly GCF_055565615.1 of Streptomyces sp. NPDC028368. Lineage (NCBI taxonomy): Bacteria > Bacillati > Actinomycetota > Actinomycetes > Kitasatosporales > Streptomycetaceae > Streptomyces > Streptomyces sp. NPDC028368. The sequence goes on from NZ_JBVHTY010000010.1 coordinate 134,319, forward strand.
TTCTCCAACGAGCCGATCACGAACGTGCCCGCGCCCAACCCGGCGCTGGCGGGCGGCCCGGTGGCGGCGCACGCCAAGCGCAGCATCGTCAAGGTCGTCGGTACGGCGCCCAGCTGCGGCAAGGTCCTCGAAGGCAGCGGCTTCGTCTTCGGGAAGCACCGCGTCATGACCAACGCGCATGTCGTCGGCGGTGTGACCCGGCCGACCGTCCAGGTGGGCGGCGAGGGGCGCCAGTACGACGCCAAGGTGGTGCTCTACGACTGGGAGCGCGATATCGCGGTCCTGGACGTGCCCTCGCTGGACGCCCCGGCGCTGAAGTTCTCCGGCCCGGACGCGAACAGCGGCAAGAGCGCCATCGTCGCCGGCTTCCCGGAGAACGGCGGCTATGACGTCCGCGCGGCCCGGATCCGCGGCCGTATCCAGGCCAACGGCCCGGACATCTACCACCGCGGCACGGTCGCCAGGGATGTCTACTCGCTCTACGCCACGGTCCGGCAGGGCAACTCCGGCGGCCCGCTGCTCACCCCTAAGGGTGAGGTCTACGGCGTCGTCTTCGCGAAGTCGCTGGACGACTCCCACACCGGCTACGCACTGACCGCCGACGAGATCCGCGAGGACATCACCAAGGGGCGTACGGCCGTGCGGCAGGTCAACAGCCAGGGCTGCGCGATCTGAGACAGGCGAGGCGCGCGGCGCGGGGGACCGAGGTTTCCCGCGCCGGTGCCGCCGGGGCGCGCGCCGGGGCGCGGCGGCTCAACTTCGGGGATGGCGAAGGCGCGCACTCATCCAGCGCGCTCTGCGGCGCAGGATGCGCGGAATGCCCATCGGGTGCCCGGGATCGGGGGAGCCGCCGGACCTGAGATCCGGGGTTTCCCTCTCTCGAGTGCCCACTGCAGCGGCACTGCTGCGGCGGTTGCGTGCCACGTCACGGTAGTCGTGCGTCCAGCCCATACCCACGACACTGCCCGTGGCCCAAGGTCCGTAACCGCCCCGGGAGCCGCCAATTGGCCTATGCGCCAGGCAATTGGCTGTTCGTCACACGAACGTTCGAGATCGCTGTGATCGGATCGCACCGAACGGCCTCAACTGCCCGCTCAGCGGCCCACGGCGTCCGCTCAGCGGTCCCCGGAGGCCCGGCCTCACCGGTCCCCGGTTCCGGGTCTCACCGGTCCGGTTCCGGGTCCTTCAGCCAGTTGATCAGTTCCGTGGAGAACGCCGCGGGGTCCTCTTCATGCGGAAAGTGGCCCAGCCCGTCGAAGAGCCGCCAGCGGTAGGGGGCCTCGACGTATTCGCCGGAACCGGCCGCGCTGCGGGTGCGCATCACCGGGTCGAGCGAGCCGTGCAGATGCAGAGTCGGGACCCGTACCGGCATCTTCATGCGGCGGTTGAACTGGATGCCGTCCGGGCGGGCCATCGACCGCACCATCCAGCGGTACGGCTCGATCGAGCAGTGTGCCGTCGAGGGGATGCTCATCGCCCGCTGGTAGACCGCGACGTCGTCGTCCTCGGGCAGCCGGGGCCCGGACCAGTCGCGGATCATCCGGCCGACCAGCGCCGCGTCGTCCGCGGTCAGCCGGCGCTCCGGCAGCCAGGGCCGCTGGAAGTTCCAGATGTGCGAGCTGCGGGCGCTCTGCCGTACGTCGGCGAGCATCGCCGAGCGCCAGCGCCGCGGGTGCGGCATCGAGGAGACCGCCAGCCGGCGCACCAGCTTGGGCCGCATCACCGCCGCCGTCCAGGCCAGATAGCCGCCCAGGTCGTGCCCGACGAGCGCGGCGTCCGGCTCGCCCAGGGACCGCACGACGCCGGTGATGTCGAGGGCGAGGTTCGCCGGGTCGTAACCGCGCGGGGTGCGGTCGCTGCCGCCGACGCCGCGCAGGTCCATCGCGACCGCCCGGAAGCCCGCGTCGGCGAGCGCGGGGAGCTGGTGGCGCCAGGTCCACCAGAACTGCGGGAAGCCGTGCAGCAGCAGCACCAGGGGGCCGTCGCCCATCTCGGCGATGTGGAATCGCGCGCCGTTCGCCGCGACGTCCCGGTGCGAGACCTCTCTCCCGCCGGGGATGCCGATCCGTACGACCGCGGCGGTGCTGTCAGGGGCTGTCATACCGACGAGCGTGTCACAGACTCCAGGACCGGGTGGTCCGCGGGCGCGACGCGCGGGTGTGGCTTGGCCTTCTGCAGTACGGCCGCGGTCTGCTTGGCGGAGTTGATGGACTTCTCCGGCTTCTTGATCTTCTTGATCTTGGCCATCGCGATGAGGACCAGCAGGCCGGCGAGGACCAGGAAGGCGCCGCCGACGATCAGGAAGGACCAGGCGAGCCCGAGGCCGAGGTTGTGGATGCCGTACGCCGCCGCGAAGCTGAGCACCGGCAGCGCGAACAGCGCCAGCGCGCCCGCCACCACGAACGCGGCGCTGCCGATGCCGGCCCGCTTGGCGTCCTGCCGGAACTCCGCCTTGGCCAGCGCGATCTCGTCATGCACCAGTGCGGACATCTCGGCGGTGGCCGTGGCCACCAGTTGCCCGAGGCTGCGGTCCGTGCTCCCGTCGGCTGCGCTCATCGCCGTCTCCCTCTTGTCTTCACCCGGATTGCCAAGCCTCTCAGATCATGCCGGACCATCGTCTCCGGCGTGTGCGTCGGCGGCTACTTCGGCAAGGCGGCGGTGTTCGGCGGCCTTTGCCTCGTGGATCGCGGCCATGCGCAGGTGGTATTCCGGCTTGTCGAGTTCGTAGATGTCGGGGATGCCGTCCTGGTCATCGTCCCGCTCCTCGTCCTCGCACAGCTTCTTGTACTTGTTGTTGCGGACTTTGAGCAGCACGCCCGCGAAAACGGCGGCCAGCAGCGAGCCGACCAGCACCGATGCCTTGATCTCGGCGGCCAGCGCGAGGTCCTTGGAGAAGGCCAGCTCGCCGATGAGCAGCGAGACCGTGAAGCCGATTCCGGCGAGCGCGGCGACGGCGAAGACGTCCGGCCATTTGAGGTCGGGGTTGAGTTCCGCCCTGGTGAAGCGGGCGGTGGCCCAGGTGCCACCGAAGACGCCCAGTGCCTTGCCGACTATCAGGCCGAGCACGACGCCGAGCGTCTCGGGCCGGGTGAAGACGTCGTGGACCGCGCCGCCGGAGATGGACACACCGGCGGAGAACAGCGCGAACAGCGGCACCGCGAGGCCGGCCGAGAGCGGGCGGACCAGGTGCTCGATGTGCTCGCCGGGTGACTGGCTCTCGCCGTCGCGCCGGTGGCAGCGCAGCATCAGGCCCATGGCGACGCCCGCGATGGTCGCGTGCACCCCGCTGTTCTCCATCAGGCCCCAGATGACCAGCGCGAGCGGGACGTAGATGTACCAGCCGCGGACACCCTTGCGGAGCAGCAGATAGAAGATCACCAGGCCGACGACGGCGAAGCCGAGCGCCAGGAAGTTGAGCTTCGAGGTGAAGAAGATCGCGATGATCAGGATCGCGAAGAGGTCGTCGACGACGGCGAGGGTGAGCAGGAAGGCGCGCAGCGCGGAGGGCAGGGAGGTGCCGATGACCGCGAGGACGGCGAGGGCGAAGGCGATGTCGGTGGCGGTGGGAACCGCCCAGCCCTGCAGCGAGCCGCCGCCGATGACGTTGACGGCGGCGTAGACGACCGCGGGCATTGCCATGCCGCAGATCGCGGCGATCACCGGGAGGGCGGCGGCCTTGGGGTCACGCAGCTCGCCCGCGACCAGCTCGCGCTTGAGCTCGATACCGGCGACGAAGAAGAAGACGGCGAGGAGGCCGTTGGCGGCCCAGTGCTGGACGGAGAGGTCCAGGCCCAGCGAGGTGGGGCCGAGGTGGAAATCGCGGATCGACGCGTAGCTGCCGCTCAGGGTGTTTGCCCAGATCAGGGCTACAACGGCGGCGACGAGAAGGAGGACTCCGCCGACGGTCTCGGCGCGCAGCGCGTCCGCGATGAAGTTCCGCTCCGGCAGTGACATCCGCCCGAGGAATATGGAACGACGGGTCTTGGGCGCGTTCACGGGATGACCTCCGGTCAATTCGGCAGCTGTGTACGGCTGTTGCAGTTGCCGACCAGACTTCCCGGCGCACCCTGAATTTCTTGGCGTGTCATTAACGCGCTCACCACTTTACCGGGCGGATGTGTGAGGCTATCCGGCAGGTCTCACTTTACGTACATATCGGGCACTCGGCCGCCGAGCGAACGCCAAAGGGGGCACCGGCCGAGTCGGCCGGTGCCCCCTGCGGGACGTACTCCGATCAGTCCTCCGAGGCCGCGCTCGGCAGCTTCGCCTGGATCAGGTCCATGACCGAGGAGTCGGTGAGAGTGGTGACATCGCCGAGATCACGGTTCTCGGCGACATCGCGCAGCAGCCGCCGCATGATCTTGCCGGAGCGCGTCTTGGGCAGCTCCGCGACCGGCATGATCCGCTTGGGCTTGGCGATCGGGCCGAGCTGCTGGGCGACATGCGCCCGCAGCTCGTCGACCAGGCCCTCGTCCTCGGCGGACGCGCCGCCACGCAGGATGACGAAGGCGCAGATGGCCTGGGTGGTCTGCGGGTCGGCGGCGCCGACGACCGCGGCCTCGGCCACCTTCGGGTGCGAGACCAGCGCCGACTCGACCTCGGTGGTGGAGATGTTGTGGCCGGACACCAGCATCACGTCATCCACCCGGCCCAGCAGCCAGATGTCGCCGTCGTCGTCCTTCTTGGCCCCGTCGCCCGCGAAGTACTTGCCCTCGAAGCGGGACCAGTACGTGTCGAGGTAGCGCTGGTCGTCGCCCCAGATGGTGCGCAGCATCGACGGCCACGGCTCGGTCAGGACCAGATAGCCGCCGGCGCCGTTGGGCACCTCGTTGGCGTCGTCGTCCACGACCGTCGCCGCGATGCCGGGCAGCGGCAGCTGCGCCGAGCCCGGCTTGGTCTCCGTGACGCCCGGCAGCGGGCTGAGCATCATCGCGCCGGTTTCGGTCTGCCACCAGGTGTCGACGATCGGCGTCGTATCGGCCCCGATGTGCTTGCGGTACCAGATCCACGCCTCGGGGTTGATCGGCTCACCGACCGACCCGAGGATCCGCAGCGACGACAGGTCGAACTTCGCCGGGATGTCGTCGCCCCACTTCATGCAGGCGCGGATCGCGGTCGGCGCGGTGTAGAGGATCGTCACGCCGTACTTCTGCACGATCTCCCACCAGCGGCCCTGGTGCGGCGTGTCCGGCGTGCCCTCGTAGAGCACCTCGGTCGCGCCGTTGGAGAGCGGGCCGTAGGTGATGTACGAGTGGCCGGTCACCCAGCCGACGTCGGCGGTGCACCAGAAGACGTCGGTCTCCGCCTTGAGGTCGAAGACGGCGTGGTGGGTGTACGAGACCTGGGTGAGATAGCCGCCGGTGGTGTGCAGGATGCCCTTGGGCTTACCCGTCGTGCCGGAGGTGTAGAGGATGAACAGCGGGTGCTCGGCGTCGAAGGCCTCGGGCGTGTGCGTCTCGCTCTGCCGCTCGACGATCTCGTGCCACCACACGTCCCGGTCGTCGTGCCAGGCGATGTCCTCCTGGCCCGTACGGCGCACGACCAGAACGCTGCGGACGTTCTCCGTGCCGGGCCTGGTCAGCGCCTCGTCCACGGCGGGCTTGAGGGCGGACGGCTTGCCGCGGCGGTAGCCGCCGTCGGCGGTGATCACCACGCGGGCGTCGGCGTCGTTGATCCGCGTCGCCAGCGCGTCCGCGGAGAAGCCGCCGAAGACGACGGAGTGCGGGGCGCCCAGGCGGGCGCAGGCCAGCATGGCGATGACCGTCTCCGGGATCATCGGCATGTAGATCGCGACCCGGTCGCCGGTCTGCACGCCCAGCTCGATCAGCGCGTTGGCGGCCTTGGAGACCTCGCGCTGGAGCTCGGCGTAGGTGATCGAGCGGGTGTCGCCGCTCTCACCCTCGAAGTGGATGGCGACCCGGTCGCCCAGGCCGTTCTCCACATGGCGGTCCACGCAGTTGTACGCGACGTTGAGCTTGCCGTCGGCGAACCATTTTGCGAACGGCGCGTTGGACCAGTCGAGTGTCTGCGTGGGCTCGACCGCCCAGTTGAGGCGCTTGGCCTGCTCGGCCCAGAAGCCCAGCCGGTCCGCCGCGGCCTGCTCGTACGCGGCAGCCGTGACGTTGGCATGCGCGGCCAGATCGGCGGGCGGTGCGAACCGTCGCTCCTCTTTCAATAGGTTGGCCAGGCTTTCGTTGCTCACAACATCTCCCATTCCCGGGCCGTCAGATGTGTCCCAGGCCATAGCTCATCAGCCCGCGCCCGGCCGTGACAAGGGCTGTGGAAAACTATTGGTGTAGACCTGTCGGGCGCCGGTCCTCCGCAGGGCTCTTCGGCGGCGCCCGCGCAGGTCAGACGCGGACCGGCGCCGGCTCGCCGTGGACCGCCGCGAACTGCCCGGAGGCCTCGTCCAGCACGTACGCCTGTGCGTCGCCGACATGGAAATACATGCCGTGCAGGGCGAGCGAGCCCTCCGCCACCCGGCGGGCCACGCACGGGTGTGCCCGCAGGTGGTCGAGCTGCTGCAGGACGTTGACGAGCGCCAGCCGCTCCTGGTCGTCGGTCACCGGCCGGTTGTCGATGGCGACTTCGCCCCGGCCCAGCCGCCCGATGCGCCGCATACGGGCCAGGCTCGGGCGGCCGTGCCGCAGCCACCGGGCGAGCGGCGTCGGCTCGGCCTCGTCCGGCGCGGCGGAGGCCAGCAGCGCTCCCATCGCACCGCACCCCGAATGCCCGCACACCGTGATCGAGCCCACCCGCAGCACCTCCACGGCGTACTCGATCGCCGCCGCCACCGAGTCGCAGGAGGCGTCCGAGCCGGGCGGCGGCATCAGATTGCCGACATTGCGCACGGTGAAGAGATCGCCCGGACCGCTGGAGGTGATCATGCTTGTGACCAGCCGGGAGTCCGCGCAGGTCAGGAACAGCTGGGTGGGCCGCTGCCCCTCCCGCGCCAGACGGGCGAGCTCCTCGCGCACCAGCGGGGCCGTATGGCGCTGGAACGCGCTGACCCCGCCGAGCAGTTGGCTGCCGCTGCTCGCCGGTGCCGCCTCGCGGGCCGGGTCGGGCCGGGTGCAGTGGTGGTTGCGCCAGGGCGTCCACGGGCGGCAGGAGTGTGCGCTGGCGGGTTCGGCGATCGGGCGGCCCGAGCGGCCCCCGAGGGTGACCCAGCCGCCGTGCGCCCGGTGCCCGGCGGACCAGGACCGCAGCGCCTCGTAGGCGGCGTGGTCCATGAACGAACCGCACAGCTCGACGACGACGTTGGCGCGGGCCGGCACCAGAGCGAGCGCCCGGGTCAGCCTCGGTACGGCCAGGAACGTCAGCTGCCCGCTGACCCGCACCCGGTGGCAGTCGGCCTCCTCCGTGACCGCGATGCGGGTGTGCGTCAGCCGGCGCAGCGCCAGGAACACCGAGATCGCGATGCCCGCTGCCACGCCCTGCAGCACGCCGAGCAGCACGACCGCGCCCAACGTAACGGCATACACCGGGAATTCGCGGTGCCGCTGCACATGGCGGATATGCGCGAAGCTCACCATCCGTACGCCGACGACCATCACCAGGGCGGCGAGCGAGGCCAGCGGGATCAGCTCCAGCGTCCCGGCCAGCAGGCCCGCGCAGAGCAGCACCCATACGCCGTGCAGCACGGTGGCACGCCGGGTCGCCGCGCCCGCCTTCACATTCGCCGAGCCGCGCATCGCGCCACCGGAGACCGGCATACCGCCCAGCAGCCCGGAGACGGCGTTGGCGACGCCCTGTCCGGCCAGCTCCCGATTGAGCTTCGAGCGGCCCCCGGGGGCGCCGGGCCGCTCGGCCGCGAGACGGTCCACCGCCACCGCGGACAGCAGCGACTCCGTGCCGGCTACCAGGGTGACGGTCAGCACCGCGGCGGCGACGGCCGGCCAGGAGGCGTCCGGCAGCGCGGGCAGTCCGGGCGGCTGCCAGGAGGGCAGATCGACCCGCGGCACCGCCATTCCGGCGCTGACGGCCGTCGCGGCGAGGACGGCGGCCAGCGGGGCCGGGATCACCCGTGCCCAGCGCCCGCCGCGGCCCGGCAGATGCTTCCAACCGGCCAGTACGGCGACCGTGACGGCGCCGATCAGCAGCGCGGCCGCATGCGGGTGCTCCAACTGGCGGGGCAGTGCCGCGGCGTTGTCGAGCGCCGAGCTGTCGGGGCTGCCGCCGAGCACCACATGGAGCTGCCCGACGGCGATCGTCACGCCGATCCCGGCCAGCATGCCGTGCACGATCGCCGGGCTGATCGCCAGCGCCGCACGGGCGAACCGCAGCGCCCCCAGCGCGAGTTGGACGAGGCCGGCGAGGACGGTGATGGCGCAGGTGGCCCGCCAGCCATAGCGCTGTACGAGATCGGCGGTGACCACCAGGAGCCCGGTGGCAGCCCCGCTGACCTGGAGCGGGGCGCCGCCCAGCAGGCCGGCGACAATGCCGCCGACGGCCGCGGCGACCAGGCCCGCCTGCGGCGGGGCGCCGGTGGCGAGCGCGATGCCGAGCGACAGCGGAACGGCGAGCAGAAAGACCACGACGGAGGCGGAAAGGTCCCGGCGGAGAGCCGCGAGGCCGGCCTCCTTGACGCGAGGCTCGGGCACCGGAGCCTTGAGGATCCTGGGCGGGAACTCGGGCGGAATCTCGGGCGGGATTTCGGCGGGATGCGGGGCACGCGGCTTCGGCGGTGGCGACTTCTCGATCTGCGACATTCCCGTCTCCTCCGGGGCGACGCGGTCGCGCGGGGCGCGATCGTGGGCGGCGGTGTACTGCGGCGGGACGCGAGCCGACCAGGTGGTCGTCGCGATGGGTCGACGACCTGGTGACTCCCAAGCATCGGTAAACGGATCGTAATGACGCGTAAAGATAAAGAGAAGCCTTTTCGGGCATATGAGGCAGTCGTTCCCTCTATGGGGTGAATTTAATGACCATTAGGCTGCCTTCTTTCTCCTAGTTATGAGCTTGCATCCCGCTATGGGTAGTTCTTCCTATTAATCACTCGGAAGGTGCTACGGCATCGGGAATGAGGTGGGCCGATGGCGACACCGGCGAAGGTGACGGCGGGAATTGCGGCAGCGGTGGCGCTGGCTGCGATAGCCGGCTGCGGCGGGCCCACCCGCGGCGGCCCGCCGCAGAACACCAGGAAGGGACGGGCCGCGCCGCATGTCCCCGCCCAGACGGTCCAGCTCATAGGCGACGGCTCGACCGCGTACACCGGTGAGCAGCCGCACCAGCCCACCCCCGTGCGCCTCGAGCCGGGCAAACGGCCCCCGCAGTTCGTGGTGTTCTCCTGGGACGGCGCGGGCGAGGACGGCCAGAAGCTGTTCTCGCACTTCCGCGCGGTCGGCAAGAAGTACCAGGCGGCCATGACGTTCTTCGTCAGCGGCGTCTACCTGCTCCCGGAGGACAAGAGGGACCTGTACGCCCCGCCCCGGCACGCCGTCGGCACCTCGGAGATCGGCTTCAATGACGTCAGAGGCATCCGGGACACCGTGACGCAGATGCGCGGCGCCTGGCAGGACGGCCACGAGATAGGCACGCACTTCAACGGCCACTTCTGCGGCCCCCGGGGCGTCGGGGTCTGGACGCCCGACGAATGGATCAGCGAGATCGAGCAGACCGAGGCGTTCGTCGAACACTGGAAGACCAACTCGGGCCTCATATCCGAGCAGCCGCTGCCGTTCGACTACTCCAAGGAACTGGTCGGCGGGCGGGCGCCGTGCCTGGAGGGGCAGCACAACCTGATACCCGCCGCCAAGGAGATGGGCTTCCGCTACGACGCCAGCTCGTCCGGGGGGCTGCAGACCTGGCCGCGGAAGACCGCCGGCCTCTGGGACTTTCCGCTGCAGGAGATACCGATGCCCGGCCGGGACTTCGAGACCCTCTCGATGGACTACAACTTCCTCGCCAACCAGTCCGGCACCACCCACGGCGACCGCGCCCTGCACGCCTCCTGGGGCCGGCAGATGTTCGCGGGCGTCATGGAGGGCTTCGCGCGGGCCTACCGCGGCAATCGCGCACCGCTGTTCATCGGCGACCACTTCGAGTCCTGGAACGGCGGGACCTACATGAGGGCCGTCGAGAAAGCGATCAAGGCCATCTGCCCCAGGACGGGCGTGCGGTGCGTCAGCTTCAAGCAGCTGACCGAGTGGCTGGACGCGCAGCAGCCCGAGGTGCTGGCCAGGCTGCAGGAGCTGTCGGTCGGCGAGTCGCCGCAGGGCGGCTGGGCTTCGTATCTCTCCGGCGGCCCCGAAGGCGCCCCGCGCGGACCGGCGGACAGGCCGGACGGGCCGGTGCTGCCCGCCGGTGCGGATGCCCGGATCAGGCCGGTTGTGGAGTAGCCGCCCCCTCCAGCAGTACGAACGCGGGATCGACCTGGGCGGCCAGGTCGGCGCCCGTCTTGGCGTTGCCCCAGCTCTCCGCGTTCTTGAGGTGGAAGTGCACCATCTGGCGGGTGTAGCGCTCCCAGTCGCGGCGCTCGTAGGACGCGTCCGCCGCGCTGTGCAGGGCCTCGAGAGCACGGCGGTTGGCCTCCTCCAGCTGCGCGAAGGGGGCCGGGCGGCCCTTTTCCATGGCGCGCACCCAGTCGGAGTGCCCGACGGTCACCAGCAGATCGTCGCCCACCTCGGAGCGCAGATAGGCCAGGTCGTCCGGGCCTTGCACCTTGTTGCCCACCACCTTCAGGGGGACGCCGAAGTCCCGGGCGTACTCCTTGTACTGGCGGTAGACGGCGATGCCCTTACGGGTCGGCTCGGCCACCAGGAAGGTCATGTCGAAGCGAGTGAACATCCCAGAGGCGAAGGAGTCCGAACCGGCCGTCATATCAACGACGACATACTCCTCGCGGCCGTCCACCAGGTGGTTGAGGCACAGCTCGACCGCGCCGACCTTGGAGTGGTAGCACGCCACGCCCAGATCGGACTCGGTGAACGGGCCGGTCGCCATCAGCCGCACGGAGGCGTCGTCCAGCGGCACGGTGCGGGCGCAGGCGTCGTAGACGGGGTTGTCCTCGCAGACCCGCAGCAGCCGGGACCCCTCGCCGGGCGGCGTCGTCTTGATCATCGTCTCGGCGGAGGGGAGGCGGGGGTTGCTGCCGCGCAAGTAGTCCTTGATCAACGGGAGATGGGCGCCCATCGCGGGGAGCGCGGCGGCCGCCGCCTCGTCCAGACCGAGGGCGGCGCCCAGGTGCTGGTTGATATCGGCGTCCACCGCGATGACGGGGAGCCGGGATGCGGCGAGATGGCGGATGAACAGGGAGGACAGCGTGGTCTTGCCGCTGCCGCCTTTGCCTACGAAAGCGATCTTCATGTTCACCAAGGGTAATCGTCATATCGCGATGGGTGAGGGCTTTGCGTGAAGAAGACCACTCCTTCGAGGGGTCCGGCCTGGTGGTGCGTAGGGTCGTACCCATGGCTGCACACTCCCGGGGCGCGACCCCCGCACCCCCGAACGCCGGCGCCGATCCGCTCGCCGCCCTGGCGTCGCTCCCGGGGGTCCTCGAAGCGGTGGACTCCGTGCGCAAGGGGGTCGACCGGGTCTACGGGCACCGGATCATGCGACGCCGCAGCAATGAGGTCACTTCCGAGGCGGCGCTGCGCGGAGCGCGTGGTTCCGCGGCGCTCGCGGGGGCCGACTGGGCGCTCGAGGAGGTCCGGCGGCGCACCGACTTCGGCGTGGACGGCGAGCCGCGGACGGTCGGCGCCGCGCTGCGGCTGACCGCCGAGGCCGGGCAGCTGCTGAGCGTATGGCGGCAGTCGCCGCTGCGGGTGCTGGCACGCCTGCACCTGGTGGCGGCCGGCGGAGGTGCGGCGGACGAGGCGGTGGGGCGGCCGCGACTGGGGGCCGAGCCGGTGGACGAACCGCTCATCGAGCTGGCGCTGCCGGACGCCGATGAGGTCGCCGGAAGGCTGGACGGGCTGACGCGGCTGCTGCTGGCCGGCAGCGAGGCCCCGGCCCTGGTGACGGCCGCGGTGGTGCACGGCGAGCTGTTGGCGCTGCGCCCCTTCGGCTCGTACAACGGGCTGGTCGCGCGGGCGGCCGAGCGGATCGTGCTGATCGGCAGCGGGCTGGACCCGAAGTCCATCTGCCCGGCGGAGGTCGGGCACGCCGAGCTGGGGCGTGCGGCGTACGTGGCGGCGCTGGAGGGCTATGCCTCGGGGACTCCGGAGGGCGTCGCGGCGTGGATCGCGCACTGCGGCCGCGCGGTGGACCTGGGGGCGCGGGAGAGCACCGCGGTCTGCGAGGCGCTGCAGCGCGGCGCGGCATAAGCAGGTGTAAGGGCGCCCGCCCTGAACGGCGGCGCCCTCGACCGGCCTTTAACAGGCCGGAACTTCATTACCCCGGAAAGGGGTTGCGACGGTACCCGTTGCCGATGGGTACCGTCGCTGGCATGTCCGTCGCGTGACCATGCGTGCACGATATTTGCCGATCAGGTCGGAATCTTTGTCCGTTACCTGGTGCGGCTGGCCCGTAATCGACGGGTCGGCGTCGCGTGGGTGCCCGACTTTCATGCATCGGTCCGTGGGCCTTGCTGCGTTTTCAGGTAGTCCTCTCGGATGTCCTTGGTCTCGCGGGCCGTTAAGTCCTTTGTACTACTGATGCGGGGCAAGTGGAACCCCGCACCGCAGATATTTACGTTTGGCTTCAAATGCGGGCAATACGGGCTAGGCGTTTGGCCGTCGTTCTGCGCCTGCTCGTGTACCAGACAAGGCCCGCGGTGGCGGCCGCCGCGCCCACCGCGGCGACGACGGCGAGCACCGGACGCGGGGGCAGCGACAGTGTCGGCAGTCGCTGTTTGAGGGGTACCGGCTGGTTGAAGGACAGCACCGGCCAGCCGCGCGCGACCGCCTCGCGGCGCAGCGCGCGGTCCGGATTGACCGCGAAGGCGTGGCCGACCGCCTCCAGCATCGGGACATCGGTCGCCGAATCGCTGTACGCGTAACAGCGGTCCAGGTCGTAGCCCTCGGACGCGGCAAGCTCCCGGACGGCCTGCGCCTTGGTAGGCCCGTAGGCGTAGTACTCCACCTCGCCGGTGAAGCGGCCGTCCTCGCCGACCACCATTCTGGTGGCCACCACCCGGTCGGCGCCCAGGAGTTCGCCGATCGGCTCGACGACCTCGGCGCCGGAGGTGGAGACAATGACGACGTCCCGCCCGGCGGCGTGGTGTTCCTCGATGAGTGAGGCCGCCTCGTCGTAAATGATCGGGTCGATCAGACGGTGCAGCGTTTCGGCGACGATCTCCCGCACCTGGGCCACATCCCAGCCGCGGCAGAGCGAGGAGAGATATTCGCGCATACGCTCCATCTGGTCGTGATCGGCGCCGCCGGCGAGGAACACGAACTGGGCATACGCGGTGCGCAGGACAGCCCGGCGATTGATCAGGCCGCCTTGGTAGAACGACTTGCTGAAGGTCAGCGTGCTCGACTTTGCAATGACGGTCTTGTCCAAGTCGAAGAACGCGGCAGTACGGGGTGTCGAGTGAGGCACGGAGTGGTTTTCCACGGGGCGAGCATAGGGGCCAACCATTCGGCGTAAGGTGTGGCGCGTGGGTTTGCCTGAGAAGGCTCTCGGGTACACCATGGAAGTCACGGATCGTTCGCGACCGTGCTAACCCGGTCCGGCTCCTCCCCCCCCGAGTCGGCCGTGGGGACGACCCCCGCTCTCCCCCCCGGCGGGGGTCGTCGCATGTCCGGACGCGTTTTGCGTCGCGGAACCCGGATCCCGCCGTTCCCCTTCTCTCGCGTGACGCCCGTCGTCGACGCGCATTACTCGTAACTGCCTGTAGCTGCTGCGCTGCTCTGCGAAAGCTCAACTTCGGGCCGGATCTTCTTGTCGGGCTTCGTCCCGCTCTGTGGCCGTAGAAGTAGTGGTTCGTCGCCGGAATAGGTGACGGGGATATTCACAGCCGCGGAGTTGTCCACAGTTTTGGGTCAAGATCCACGAGATTTTTCCGATCGCTGCACCGTGAAAGTCCGCGAGTTCGCGGATGCATGAGTTGTGTAGCGATAGGGGGACGGAACGTGGCCGGATCCATGACTTCCGAACGGCCGGATCGAAGCGAGGAAGAGCGGGGCCGCCTGCTGATCATCACCGAGGATGAACGGCTTCTCGATGATCTTCTGCGGCTGAGCGCGGCGGCCGGTGCACTGCCCGAGGTGGCGCACGGTCTGCCGGCGCGAAAAAGGGGCTGGGAATCGGCCGCCCTGGTGATCATCGGCGAGGACTGCGCGGCGCGGCTGGGTGGCGCCGGGCGCCGGGAGGGCGTGGTCCTGGCCGGTCACGACGCCGACGATCCCGCGCTCCTGCGGCAGGCCGTCGCCATCGGGGCGGAACGGGTGCTGGCGCTCCCCGACGGTGAGCGCTGGCTGGTCGACCGGATCGCCGACGCGGTCGAGGGCGTCGGCCCGCCGGCCCGCACGGTCGGCGTCATCGGCGGCCGAGGCGGGGCCGGTGCGAGCACCCTGGCCTGCGCTCTCGCCGTCACGGCGGCCCGTAAGGGAGCGCGCACCATGCTGGTGGACGGCGATCCGCTGGGCGGTGGGCTCGACGTCCTGCTCGGCGGGGAGAAGGAGAAGGGGCTGCGCTGGCCCGCCTTCCGCGAATCACGGGGCCGGGTGGCCGGCGGCGCCCTGGCGGAGTCGCTGCCGCGGCTGCACTCCTTGCGGGTGCTCAGCTGGGACCGGGGCGGCGAGGTCGCCATTCCGCCACCGGCCATGCGCGCGGTGCTGGCGGCGGCGCGCCGACGGGGCGGCGTCGTGGTGGTGGACCTGCCCCGCCGGGTCGATGACGCGGTGGCGGAGGCGCTGGCGCAGGTGGACCTGGGGCTGCTGATCGTTCCCGGGGAGCTGCGCGCGGTCGCGGCGGCGCAGCGGGTGGCGGCGGGGGTGCGGGGAGTGCTCGGCGATGTGCGCGTGGTCGCGCGGGGCGGCCCCGGGCCGGACCCCGGGCCGGACCCCGGCCTGGACCCGGAGGAGATCGCCCGCCTACTGGAGCTTCCGCTGGCCGGCGAACTGGCATGGGAAGCGGGCCTGTTGGGGGATACGGCGCGGGGTGTGCCGCCGGGATCCCAGCCGCGGGGTCCGCTGGCCCGGTTCTGTGCGGCGTTCTGGGGGCGGATGCCGGCGCCCTCGGGCCCGGACCCGTCCCGGTCCCGTCCGCCCGTCGGCAGGCCGGCATTCACCGCTGTCCGGGGCGGTGTGGGCGCATGAGCGGCCAGGACCTGCTGGACGTGGTGCGCAGGCGGCTGGCCGAGGCGGGGGCGGAGCCGACGCCGGCCCGGGTGGCGGTGGCGCTTCGCGAGGAGGGGAGGCTCCTGGGGGACGCCGAAGTGCTGGGCGTGGTGGCCGCGTTGCGGTCCGAGATGGTGGGCAGCGGGCCGCTGGAGCCTCTGCTGGCCGCGCCGGATGTGACGGACGTCCTGGTCACCGCGCCGGACGAGGTGTGGGTGGACCGGGGCGGCGGACTGGAGCGGACGGCGGTGCGCTTCCGGGACGCGGCGGAGGTACGCCGGCTCGCCCAGCGGCTGGCGGCGGTGGCCGGGCGCCGGCTCGACGACGCCCGTCCCTGGACGGACGCCCGGCTCCCGGACGGCACCCGGCTGCATGCGGTGCTGCCCCCGGTGGCGGTCGCCGGGACCTGCCTGTCCCTACGGGTGCTGCGGCCCCGGGCCTTCACCCTGGCGGACCTGGTGGCGGCCGGGACGGTTCCACCGGGCGGCGACCGGCTGCTCGCCGCGGTGCTGGCGGCCCGGCTGTCCTTTGTGATCAGTGGCGGCACGGGCTCGGGCAAGACGACGCTGCTCAGCACGCTGCTGGGGCTGGTCGGCCCGAACGAGCGGATCGTCCTGGCCGAGGATTCGGCGGAGCTGCGGCCCGACCACCCCCATGTGGTGCGGCTGGAGACCCGTCCGGCCAACCAGGAAGGCGTCGGGCGGGTGACGCTACGGGACCTCGTGCGGCAGGCGCTGCGAATGAGACCGGACCGGCTGGTGGTCGGCGAGGTGCGCGGCGCCGAGGTCACCGACCTGCTGGCGGCCTTGAACACCGGCCATGAGGGCGGCTGCGGCACGGTGCATGCCAATGCCGCGTGCGACGTCCCCGCGCGGCTGGAGGCCCTGGGCTCCACGGCCGGCCTGGACCGTGCCGCTCTGCACAGCCAGCTGGCGGCCGCGCTCTCGGTCGTACTGCATCTGGTACGCGATCGGTCAGGGTGCCGGCGGATCGCCGAGATCCATGTTCTGGAGCGGGACCGCGACGGCCTCGTGGTGACCGTACCGGCCGCGCTCTGGGCCCCGGACGGCTTCCGGGAGGCGCGTGGCTGGGGGCGGCTGAGGGAGCTCTGCGCGCGGGGTGGCGAGCGGTGAGGGGGATTTCGGGCTCGGGAGCGGCGGTGGTGGCGGTGATGGCGGTGCTCTGCGCGGGTGGGGCGGGGTGGCCGGCAGGCGGGTGGCGGGATATTCCGGGGCGGCGGGCTCGGGAGTTGTTCGGGAGGCCACCGGAGAGGGCGCGGTGGTGGGCCCGGTGGCGCGCCGGCCGCTGGGGCCGTGGCCGTATCGGGCGGGAGGCCTGGTGTTTCCCGGTGGGGCTCGGGATCGGCGTGGCCGGCGGGTCGGTGGTGCCGGTGCTCGCCTCGCCGGCGGCCGCGTTCGTCATCCGGAGGTGGCTGGCCGCCCGGGGTGCGGAGCGCGCACGGGACCGGCGTACGGCGGAGGTGATCGGCCTGTGTGCGGCCGTGGCGGGCGAACTGCGGGCCGGACAGCAGCCGGACCGGGCCCTGCTCGCCACCGGGGCGACGGGTCTCGGGGGCGAAGGCGCGGCGGTGCTGGCGGCCGCGCGTTATGGGGGTGATGTCCCCAAGGCGCTGCGCACGGCGGCGCGGCTGCCCGGGGCCGACGGGCTGACCGGGATGGCGGCCTGCTGGCAGGTCGCGGTGCAGGGCGGCGCCGGGCTCGCCTCCGGTCTGGAACGGATCGCGGCCGGCCTCAGGGCCCGGCGCGACCAACAGGAGGAATTGCGCGCCCAGTTGGCGGGCCCCCGGGCCACGGCGCTGATGCTCGCACTCCTCCCGGTGTGCGGGCTCCTGATGGGCAGCGCTCTCGGAGCCGACCCGCTGCGGGTGCTGCTGCACACCCCGGCCGGATGGGGCTGTCTGGTGATCGGCGGACTACTGGAGTGGGGCGGCGTGGCCTGGACGGCGCGGATCGTCGTGGACGCAGGCGAGGAGAGGGGTGTGCGGTGAGCGTGGAAGTTGTCCACAGGCTGGGGACAGTGCCGGCGGTTGCGATCGCTGTGGCGTACGCGCCGGCGCTGGTGCGAGCGGCCCGCCGCGAGCGGACCCTACGCAGACGGGCTCGGGCGATCGTGGGCCGCGGGCGGCCGGCGCCGCGTGCCGGCGGGCGCCGGGCGAAGGGTGACGGCCGGATGGGCCGTCGGCTCAAGGAGTGGGCGGGGCCGCTGGGGGCGGCGGGTTTCGTGATCATTCTCGTCGATGGAATGGCCGGTGTCATATCGGGGCTGGCCGTGGGCTACGGCGCGCACCTCTGGCTCGTACGGCAACGGGCCGCGGAAGCCGGGCGGTTGGCGGAGGCCGACGTGCGTGCCGAACTGGCTCCGGTCGCCGACCTGTTGGCGGCCACCCTCGCCGCCGGGGCCGGGCCACGGGAATCGGCCGAGGTGGTGGGCCGGTCACTGGAGGGCGTCGTCGCCGAGCGGCTGCGCCAAGTGGCTGCGGAACTCCGTCTGGGCGGTGAACCGGCCGTCGTATGGCCGCGGTTGGCCGCCCTCCCCGGGGCCGAGGGGCTGGCGCGCTGTATGGAGCGCGCCGGGATATCGGGCGTGCCGGCCGTCGAGCCGGTGGCGCGGATCGCGGCGGAGCTCCGTGCGGAGCACGGCAGAGCGGCGGCCGCGCGAGCCCGGCGGGCGGGGGTGCTGGTCACCCTGCCGCTGTCGGCGTGCTTCTTGCCGGCGTTCCTGACGCTCGGGGTGGCGCCGGTGCTGATCGGTCTGGCGGGCGGACTGCTGGGGCGTCACTGAGATCTGGAAGTAAGGGAGATCCACGAGTCATGAGTTCAAGGGGGTTGGCATGTTTCGACGTTGGTGGATGCGGGTGCGCGCCGCGGAGGCGGACCGGGGGATGGCCACGGCGGAGTACGCCATGTGCACGCTCGCGGCCTGTGCCCTGGCGGCGGTCCTCTACAAGGTCGTGACCAGCGGCGCAGTGGCGGACCTGTTGCAAGGTGCGCTCGAGAGGGCACTGAGTGTCCAGTTCTGAGGCCGGCCCGCGCGGCCGGACCGCTCGGGACGCGGGCTTCGTGACGGCGGAGACGGCCGTCGTGATGCCGGTGCTGGTGGCGGTCGTGGCGGCGCTCGTCTGGGGGCTGATGGCGGTCTGCGCCCGCATCGAGTGTGTGGATGCGGCGCGGGCCGGGGCGCGGGCGGCCGCGCGGTCGGAGCCGCCGGCGGCGGTGATCCAGGCGGCCCGGGGCGCGGCTCCCCCGGGCGCGCGGGTCGCGGTGGCGCGGGAAGGCGATCTGGTGCGCGTACGGGTCGAGGCCGAGCTGCCCGGTCTGGGGCGGCTGACGGCGCAGGTCAGAGGGGAGGCGGTGGCTCTTGCGGAGGAGACGGTTGCGGAGGAGACGGTGGGGCGGCGATGAAGGCTCCGCGACGGTGTGGACGGTCTTTGCGGCCGCGGCGCTCTGCGCGGTGTTCGTGGCCCTGATCGGCGTGGGCCAGGCCGTCACGGCGCGGCACCGGGCGGGTGGCGCCGCGGACCTGGCGGCGCTGGCCGCCGCGGATCGTGCCCTCCAGGGGCAGGCCACGGCCTGCGCGGCGGCGCTGCGGGTGGCCGCGGCACAGCACACCCGACTGGTGCGCTGCACCCTGGCCGGAGCGGTCGCCGACGTCTCGGCCGAGGCGGGCCGCGCCCCGTACACCGCGCGGGTACGAGCCAGAGCCGGGCCGGCCGCCGATGCCGCACAGGGCGCCGCAGCGCACCCGCTACGCCCCCTGCGCGGCCCCTCGCAGCAGCTCGCCCAGGAGCCGGATCGCGCCCCGTTTGTGGAGCGGATCGTTGCCGTTGCCGCACTTGGGGGACTGGATGCAGGACGGGCAGCCGGCGTCGCACTCGCAGGCGGCGATGGCGCTGCGGGTGGCGGTGAGCCAGTCGGCGGCGGTGTGGAAGGCGCGCTCGGCGAAGCCGGCGCCGCCCGGGTGGCCGTCGTAGACGAAGACGGTCGGCAAGAGGGTGTCCGGGTGGAGCGGGACGGAGACGCCGCCGATGTCCCAGCGGTCGCAGGTGGCGAACAGCGGGAGCATGCCGATGGAGGCGTGTTCGGCGGCGTGCAGCGCGCCGCCCAGCTGCTGGGGATTGACGCGGGCGGCGTCGAGTTGATCCTCGGTGACCGTCCACCACACCGCGCGGGTGCGCAGCGTCCGCGGCGGCAGGTCCAGCTTCGTCTCGCCCAGTACCTCGCCGGTGATGAGCTTGCGGCGCAGGAAGGAGACGACCTGGTTGGTGACCTCGACGGAGCCGAAGCACAGCCGGGCGTCACCCCAGGGGATCTCGGTGTCGGTTTCGAGGATGGAGATGGCGGTCGTGTCGCGGGCCGTCGTGGAATACGGCGGGCTGGCCTCCTCGACGAGGGCGACGGAGTCGTCCAGGTCGAGCTGCCTGACCAGGTAGGTGCGGCCCTGGTGGAGGTGGACGGCGCCTTCGTGGACGGTGGTGTGCGCGGCGCCGGCGTCCACGGTGCCCAGCAGCCGCCCGGTGCCGGCCTCCACCACCTGCACCGGCGAGCCGCCCTGGCCGCGGATGTCGGTGAGGTCGGCGGCCCGCTCGCGGCGCGTCCAGTGCCAGGCGGTGGCGCGCCGGCGCAGCAGCGCGGCGGACTCCAGCTGCGGCAGCAGCCCCGCGGTCGCGGGACCGAAGAGCGGGAAGTCGGCCTCGGTGAGGGGGAGTTCGGAGGCGGCCGCGCACAGGTGCGGGGCGAGGACATAGGGGTTGTCCGGGTCCAGGACGGTGGACTCGACCGGCTGGTCGAAGAGCGCCTCGGGGTGGTGGACGAGATAGGTGTCCAGCGGATCGTCGCGGGCCACCAGGACGGCGAGGGCGCCCTGACCGGACCGTCCCGCCCGGCCGGCCTGCTGCCACAGGGAGGCGCGGGTGCCGGGATAGCCGGCGATGATCACGGCGTCCAGGCCGGAGACGTCCACGCCCAGCTCCAGGGCGGTGGTCGCGGCCAGGCCGAGCAGGTCGCCGTTGTGCAGGGCGCGTTCCAGCGCGCGGCGTTCCTCGGGCAGATAGCCGCCCCGGTAGGCGGCGACCCGGGCGGGCAGCGAGCGGTCCACCTCGGCGAGCCGCTCCTGCGCGATCAGGGCGATCAGTTCGGCGCCGCGCCGGGAGCGTACGAAGGCGACGGTGCGGACGCCCTGGATGGCGAGGTCGGTGAGCAGATCGGCGGTCTCGGCGGTGGCGGTGCGGCGGACCGGGGCGCCCTGCTCGCCGTGGAGTTCGGTCAGCGGCGGCTCCCACAGCGCGAAGACCAGCTCGCCGCGCGGCGAGGTGTCCTCGGTGATCTCCACCACGGGCAGCCCGGTCAGCCGGGTCGCGGCCTCGCCGGGCTCAGCGGCCGTGGCGGAGGCCAGCAGGAAGACCGGCTCGGCGCCGTAGCGGGCGCAGATCCGGCGCAGCCGGCGTATGACCTGCGCGACATGGGACCCGAAGACGCCGCGGTAGGAGTGGCACTCGTCGATGACGACATAGCGCAGCGCGCGCAGGAAGGAGGACCAGCGGGGGTGGGCCGGGAGGATCCCGCGGTGCAGCATGTCGGGGTTGGTCAGGACGTAGTTGCCGTACTGGCGCACCCATTCGCGCTCCTCGACCGGGGTGTCGCCGTCGTAGACCGCGGGCCGGACGGCGGTGCCCAGCGGGGCGGCCAGCTCGCGTACGGCACGCCGCTGGTCGGCCGCCAGCGCCTTGGTGGGCGCCAGATACAGGGCCGTGGCCCCCCGCCCGTTGGGCGCCTCGGAGCCGTCCAGGAGCGTGGAGAGGACCGGCGCGAGATACGCCAGGGACTTGCCGGAGGCGGTCCCGGTGGCGACGACGACCGACTCGCCGCGCAGCGCGTGTTCGGATGTCCGTGCCTGGTGAGCCCAGGGACGATCGATTCCGGCCGAACGGATGGCATCGATCACTTCCGGCCGGATCTCTTCGGGCCAGTCGGCATGGCTTCCGATGCGCGGGGGCAAGTGCTCCGTATGAGTGATGCGCGCAGCGCGGGTCGCGCCCCGGGCGAGACGGTCGAGAATCATGCCTGGGGAGGGTCGCGCGCCCGCGTCCTGCGGCAGTCGATTGGAGGCCATCGGCACCGAGTGTGTCACCGGACTGACCGACAATGCTGACAAGGCGTCGTGCACGCCTGCTGGTAAGTGATTGAATGCCATCGCGGCTGCCAGATCCGCCCCTACTTCGGTGGGGAGGCCCCAGGGGGGCGACCGCTCGATAGCAAGGTGCTGGAGGATCCGTGGACCTGTCCCTGTCGACCCGGACCGTTGGCGACCGTACGGTCGTCGAGGTCGGTGGCGAGATTGATGTATACACCGCGCCCAAGCTGCGTGAGCAGCTGGTCGAGCTTGTGAACGACGGAAGCTACCACCTCGTGGTGGACATGGAACGTGTCGACTTCCTGGACTCCACTGGGCTCGGCGTCCTGGTCGGCGGGCTCAAGCGGGTGCGTGCCCATGAGGGCTCGCTCCGCCTGGTCTGCAACCAGGAGCGCATTCTCAAGATCTTCCGTATCACCGGTCTGACCAAGGTGTTCCCGATTCACACCTCGGTCGATGAAGCCGTCGCCGCGACGGACTGACGGCTGGGTGGTGCCCCGCGCCCCAGGCGCGGGGTAAGGAAGTAGTGGGGGGTACCGGGCGCGCTCCGTCCGGCCCCCTGCGTTGCACGTCCGCATATCGAGGGGGATGGCATGGCCACCGTCGAACTTCGCTTCAGCGCCCTTCCCGAGCACGTCCGGACCGCGCGTCTGGTCGCCGCTGCCGTGGCAAGGCGCGCCGGGGTGGACGAGGCCGTGCTGGACGAGGTGCGCCTCGCCGTCGGGGAGGCGTGCAGCCGCGCCGTGGGCCTGCATGCCAGCAACGACATCACAGCCCCCGTGCGGGTGCTGCTGATCGAGGACGAGAAGAAGTTCTCGATCGAGGTGGGCGATGAGGTACCGAGCGGGGCCGGTGCGCATGCCGGGGAAGCGGCCGCGGGCGGCGCGGAGAGCGAGCCCGAGGGCGAGGACGAGATGGGCCTCGCGGTCATCAGCGGCCTGGTCGACGACGTCGAGGTGACGTCCGGCGAGAGCGGCGGCGTGATCCGGATGAGCTGGCCGACGGCGACTGCCGCGGTCGTGCCGTAGCGCGGATGCCGCGGCGCGGATGCCGTGGCGCGGGACGAGCACGTCCCGGTCTTTGTCCGCAGCCGGTGGGGGACCAGCCACGTCAGCGGGAGACCAGCCGCGTCGGTGAGGTATCAGCCGCGTCGGTGAGAGACGCCATGACGTCTGCAGCGGCGCCCTTGAGGACGCGGGGCAGCGGACCCCGACGTACGCGCTGAAGGCAGCCGCCTGCGGCGCTGCCGGGCGTCGCACGTCGTCACCCTCCAGGGTTCCGATCCGGACTCGATCTGACATCGCATCAACCATGGCCGCAAGAGCGGTGGCCGCCCCGGGTCACCCGTTCGGCCGTAACCAGGCGTATCAATTGTTTCCGCCGTCACGCGGGACACACCCGGCTCACATGGTCGCGCAGCGTCTTTGAACAGCGGCGATCAGTACGACAGCGAGATCATCGGTCACCGGTCAGCGAATTGGTCGCTTTCCTTCGTCCGGGCGAATTCTGTGGGCGTCATCCTTTTGATCATCGCGGCTACCGGCTAATTCCCTTTGAGGCGCACTGTTTTGATCAGGTGCGGCTCCCTACAATCCGTCCACATCTTGCTCAGGACGCCTGAGCGTGCTTCCGCGCGCCCATGTGCCAAACGTCAAGGAGGACGAATGGCGGGGCCTTACACCCCTCAGTTGCTGGACACCCCCTCATTTCTTGCCGGGCCGTCACTGACGTCCGGCAACCGCGCCATCGTGCTGGTGATCGCCGTCGTCGCACTGGCCGCGCTGGCCGTTGCGGCGGTGCTGGTCCGCCAAGTGCTCGCGGCCGGTGAGGGAACCGACAGTATGAAGAAGATCGCGGAGGCCGTGCAGGAAGGCGCAAAAGCCTACCTGGCACGGCAGTTGCGGACCCTCGGCGTATTCGCCGTTGTGGTGTTCTTCCTGCTCATGCTGCTGCCCGCGGACAATTGGACGCAGCGCGCGGGACGCAGCGCCTTCTTCTTGATCGGTGCCGGATTCTCGGCGGCCACCGGCTATATCGGCATGTGGCTCGCCGTGCGCAGCAATGTGCGCGTGGCCGCCGCCGCCCGGGAAGCCACGCCGGCCGAGGGCGATACGAAAGAAAAGGATCTTACGGCGGTCTCGCACAAGGCCATGAAGATCGCTTTTCGTACGGGCGGCGTCGTCGGCATGTTCACGGTCGGGCTCGGCCTGCTCGGCGCGTCCTGCGTCGTGCTCGTCTACGCCGTCGACGCGCCCAAGGTGCTGGAGGGCTTCGGCCTCGGTGCCGCGCTGATCGCGATGTTCATGAGGGTCGGCGGCGGCATCTTCACCAAGGCCGCGGACGTCGGCGCCGACCTCGTCGGCAAGGTCGAACAGGGCATCCCCGAGGACGACCCGCGCAACGCCGCGACCATCGCGGACAACGTGGGCGACAACGTCGGCGACTGCGCCGGCATGGCGGCCGACCTCTTCGAGTCGTACGCCGTCACGCTGGTCGCCGCGCTCATCCTGGGCATGGCGGCCTTCGGCAACGCCGGGCTCGCCTTCCCGCTGCTGGTCCCGGCCATCGGCGTGGTCACCGCGATGATCGGCATCTTCGTCGTCGCGCCCCGGCGCAGCGACCGCAGCGGCATGACCGCCATCAACCGCGGTTTCTTCATCTCCGCGGGCATCTCGCTGGTCCTGGTGGCCGCCGCGGTGTTCACCTACCTGCCGTCCAGCTACAAGGACCTCAAGGGCGTCACCGACGAGGACATCCTCGGCCACGCCGGCGATCCGCGAATGCTGGCGCTGGTGGCGGTCGCCATCGGCATCGTGCTCGCCGCGCTGATCCAGCAGCTGACCGGCTACTTCACCGAGACCAGCCGGCGGCCGGTGAGGGACATCGGCAAGACGTCGCTGACCGGCCCGGCCACCGTCGTCCTCGCCGGTATCTCCCTCGGCCTGGAATCGGCGGTCTACTCGGCGGTGCTGATCGGTCTGGCCGTCTACGGGGCGTTCCTGCTGGGCGGCGCGTCCATCATGCTGGCGCTGTTCGCGGTGGCACTGGCCGGCACCGGCCTGCTGACCACGGTCGGCGTGATCGTGGCGATGGACACCTTCGGCCCGGTCTCCGACAACGCGCAGGGCATCGCCGAGATGTCGGGCGATGTCACCGGTGACGGCGCGCAGGTCCTGACCGACCTGGACGCGGTCGGCAACACCACCAAGGCCATCACCAAGGGCATCGCCATCGCGACGGCCGTGCTGGCCGCGGCCGCGCTGTTCGGCTCGTACCGGGACGCCATCGCGACCGCCGTACGCAATATCGGCAGTGCCGCGAGCGGGATGGGGCTGAGCCTGGACATCTCGCAGCCCAACAACCTGGTGGGGCTGGTGCTCGGCGCCTCGGTCGTCTTCCTG
The DNA here is from genome assembly GCF_055565615.1 of Streptomyces sp. NPDC028368. Lineage (NCBI taxonomy): Bacteria > Bacillati > Actinomycetota > Actinomycetes > Kitasatosporales > Streptomycetaceae > Streptomyces > Streptomyces sp. NPDC028368. The sequence continues at coordinate 159,097 of NZ_JBVHTY010000010.1, forward strand.
TTCTCGGGGCTGGCGATCAATGCCGTATCGCGGTCCGCGGGCGCGGTGGTCTTCGAGGTGCGCCGGCAGTTCCGCGAGCACCCCGGGATCATGGACTACACCGAGACGCCGGAGTACGGGCGGGTCGTCGACATCTGCACCAAGGACGCGCTGCGCGAGCTGGCGACCCCCGGGCTGCTGGCGGTGCTCACCCCGATCGCGGTCGGCTTCTCGCTCGGCGTCGGGGCGCTCGGCTCGTTCCTGGCGGGCGCGATCGGCACCGGCACCCTGATGGCGGTCTTCCTCGCCAACTCCGGTGGCGCCTGGGACAACGCCAAGAAGCTGGTCGAGGACGGCCATCACGGCGGCAAGGGAAGCGAGGCGCATGCCGCGACGGTCATCGGTGACACCGTGGGCGACCCGTTCAAGGACACCGCGGGCCCAGCGATCAACCCGCTGCTGAAGGTGATGAACCTGGTGGCCCTGCTGATCGCGCCGGCTGTGGTGAAGTTCTCATACGGCGACGACAAGAACGTCGGCGTGCGGATCGTGGTCTCGGTGCTCGCGATCGCCGTCATCGTCGGGGCGGTGTACGTCTCGAAGCGGCGCGGAATCGCCGTAGGTGACGAAGACAACTCCGAGCAGCCGGAAAAGGTCGCCAAGTCGACAGAGACGGCCGCGGTGTCCTAGCCGCAGCGAACTCGGAAAAGCCCTGACAGCGGCTCAACGGGCGGGTGGACGGCGCATTTTGCGGGCGCCGGCCACCCGCCGTCGTTGTGCTCGGCCGGCCCTGCGCTCCTTGGTGCAAATGGCTGCAATGAGGGGCCGACGGGATGGCCGACCCATGGACCAGGCCGTTCGGACGTGTAAGTTCCGGGGCCGAGAGCCATGGAAGGGACCAATCCGGTGAACAAGAAGCTTGTGGCTGCACTGTCCGGCGGTGCGGCACTCCTGCTCGCGCTGACCGGCTGCAGCGACGACAGCAACAAGGAACTCGACAGCTGGGCGAAGAAGTTCTGCGACCCCGCGCAGGCCCAGTTCAAGGCGATCCAGGACGCCAACGCCGCCATGCAGACGGCCGGCGGCGGCAACACGGACTCCAAGAAGGTCCAGCAGGCGGATTCGGCGGCTTTCCAGAAGATCTCCAACGCCTATGCCTCGTTGGCCAAGTCCCTGGACAAGGCGGGCGCCCCGCCCAGCGACGGCGGCCAGGACGCCCAGAAGAGCGCGGTGAACGAGCTCAACTCGCTCTCGAAGGGTTACGAGAGCCTCAAGAAGCAGATCGATTCGCTCAGCACCCAGGACAAGGCGAAGTTCGCGGCGGGCCTGAGCGATCTGTCCAACGGCATCAAGAAGCTCAACACCCAGAGCGAGCAGGCCTTCAAGAACCTCGAGTCCGGCGACGTCGGCAAGGCGATGGCCCAGCAGAAGGGCTGCCAGAGCCAGAGCGGGTCGGGAGCCCCCTCGGCCAAGCCGTCCAAGTCGTCGTAGTCATCCGGCCCACAGGCCCCGCAACGGCCCGGCGACGCGCCCGACAGAGGCGTGGCGCCGGGCCGTCGCCGATTGTCAGTGCTTGCCCTGACAATGGGAGCGTGAGTACGCACCTCCCCACCGCAGATGCCCAGGACCCCGACAGCAGGGCCCGCACCGACCGGCTGCGCCAGGCGCTGCTGACCGCCGGCTTCACCGCCGACGGCCTGCTGGACCTGCTCGGCGCGCCGGCCTATGCCGCGCTGGCGCGCAGCGAGACCGTCCCCGCGCTGCGGGCGACGCGCGGTGACAGCCCGCTGGAAACCCTGGTGCGGCTGTTCCTGCTGCAGCGTCCGGTGGCGGAGCGGCGGGCTCAGGCCGCGCTGCCGGTGGCGGACTGCCTCGCCGACGGCTGGCTGGTGCGGGACGGCGACGAGGTGCGCGCCACCGTGGATGTCCGGCCGTACGGCGGCCCCGAGGGGCAGGACTGGTGGATCGTCTCCGACCTGGGCTGCGCGGTGGGCGGCGCCGGCGGCATCCGGGGCGAGGAGGATCAGGCCCGCGCGGAGCTGGTGCTCGGTGTGGGCGGTGCGTCGACGACCCTCGCCGGGATCACGGCGCGCACGCCCGTCGACAAGGCCCTCGATCTCGGTACGGGCTCCGGTGTCCAGGCGCTGCATCTCGCCCAGCACGCCACCCGCGTCGCGGCCACCGACCTCAACCCGCGGGCGCTGCGGATCGCCGCACTGACGCTGGCGCTCTCCGGGGCGCGCCCGGCGGACCTGAGGGAGGGCTCGCTCTTCGAGCCGGTCGGGGAGGAGACGTACGACCTGATCGTGTCCAACCCGCCCTTCGTGATCTCGCCCGGCGCCCGGCTCACCTACCGCGACGGCGGGATGGGCGGCGACGACCTGTGCCGGACCCTCGTCCAGCAGAGCGCGGCGCATCTGAGCGACGGCGGGTACTGCCAGCTGCTGGCCAATTGGCAGCATGTGGAGGGCGAGGATTGGCATGACCGGCTGCGCTCCTGGGTGCCGCGCGGCTGCGACGCCTGGATCGTGCAGCGGGAGGTCCAGGACGTCACGCAGTACGCCGAGCTGTGGCTGCGCGATGCGGGCGACCACCGCGCCGGCGACCGGGCGTACGCCGAGCGGTATGACGCCTGGCTCGACGAATTCGAGGCGCGCAAGACCAAGGCGGTCGGCTTCGGCTGGATCACGCTGCGCAAGTCCGGCTCCGACAGCCCGGCCATCACGGTCGAGGAATGGCCGCATCCGGTGGAACAGCCGCTGGGGGAGTCGGTCGTACGGCACTTCGACCGGCAGGACTATCTGCGCGCCACGGACGACGCGGCGCTGCTGGCCGGCCACTTCCGGCTCGCGGATGAGGTGGTGCAGGAGCAGGTCGGGCTGCCCGGGGCGGAGGACCCCGAGCATGTGGTGCTGCGTCAGAACCGCGGTATGCGGCGGGCGACGAAGGTGGACACGGTCGGCGCGGGTTTCGCCGGGGTGTGCGACGGCTCGCTGTCCGCCGGGCGGATCCTGGACGCCATCGCCCAACTCGTCGGCGAGGACCCGGTCCTGCTGCGGGACCGCACGCCGGCCTCGATCCGGACGCTGATCGAGCAGGGATTCCTGGAGCGGGTGGCCGCGGGGAGCTGACGCGGCGGACCGGCCTTCCCTCCCGTACGGGGTCTTCTTGCCGGGCTCGTGCCGGACATCCGCGCGGGGCAAGCGGAAGCCGTTCATCCGGCGTTCTCCGGGGCGCCGCCCGCGGGTGCCACGCTGCCCGTATGGAGAGTGGACCCGAGGCGTTCGCGGGCGCGGCCTTCGCGCTGTTCGGCGCCGGACTGCTGCTGTGGACGGGCGTATGCGTACGGACCGGGGCGCCGGTCGCCGATGGCGTCGGCCGGGCGGTGGGGGCGGTGACGGCGCTGCTGTTCGGGGCGGTGTTCCTGGGCGCGGGGTGCTGGATGCTGGCATTGCTGTAGGCGCACCCGTCGCTGTCCGACCGGTCGTCAACCGGTCGCCCGGCACCGGGCGTTCACTTCCGGCCAGTTGCGTTCCGGGTGGCCGACACGCCGCGGACGGGGAACCTCCTCATCGTGCCGTTCGTGTTTCTCGGTGAAGGTCACGAACAGGCTTGAGCAGTGAGGAACCCCCATGAACCGTGCACTTCGCTACGCCACCGTCGGTGTGGTCGCTGTCGCCCTGCTGGCCGGTGGATCGGCCGCCGCCTTCGCCGAGCCGGCCCAGCTGCACGCGCCGTCCCCCGTCGTGGCCACCGCCCCGGCCGCAGCGCAGCTGACGGCCAAGGCCAGCGCGACCAAGGTTGCCCCCTGGCAGGAGTTCCGGATCTCCGGTACGGCCAAGGGCATCAAGGCGGGCAGCAAGGTCACCGTCCAGCAGAAGCAGGGCACCAAGTGGGTCGCGCTGCCCGCGCAGGCCCCGGTCAACGCCGCCGGCACGTACTCGGTACGGGTCAAGCTCGGCCTCAAGGGCGTCAACCAGCTCCGGGTCGGTGCGGGCAGCGCCATATCGCCGGTGGTGACCGTCACCGTCCGCTGAGCGCCGGGCTGAGCCGGCCCGGCGGGACGTCCGGTCCGGCTCAGCCGACGAGATTGCGGGCGATCATCCACACCGCGGCGATGCCGAGCACCACGGCATTGCCGCGGGCGGACAGCCGCGGCCGGAAGTACCGCCCGCGCAGGCCCGCGCTCAGCCAGCGCGCGACGACGTAGCAGACGGCCGGTACGCCCAGCGTGAGCAGCACGATGTTGTCGTGGAAGGCGGTCGCGACATCGCCGTGCAGCAGGTCGTACGCCATCCGCGTCCCGCCGCACAGCGGGCACAGCACCCCGGTGGCCCATTTGAGCGGGCAGGGAAGCAGCACCTGCCCGGGTTCGTGCGGGTTGGTGTGCCAGAGGTAGACGGCGCCCAGCGCACCGACGCCGAGCCCGGCGGCGGCCACACGGACGGTGCGCTTGCGGATCGCCGCAGCGGTGAGCGCCATCGCGGTCACACGCTCAGCGACCTGGCGTAGTTGACCTGGTTGATCACGAACATGACCTGCTCCGGCGACTGCACCGGGATCATCGCGGCGTGGTGCCGGCCGCCGCTGTTCACCGTGACCTGCACAAACCCGGTCGTGGTGCGCTCCTTCATGAGCAGGAAGAGCAGACCGAGCAGACAGAAAAAGAAGAAGATGACGGCGAGCACCACCGCGTGCGTCGGGGTCTTCTCCTCCGTCCGCGACATGTCCGTCACCGTCCACACGGCGCCCTTGAGCGGCATGGGGCCGGCCGGCGTCATGATCGTGTCGCCGGTCACGGCTATATCGCCGACCGAGAGCGCCATACCGGCCGGCTGCGGGACCTGGGCCTGCATCGGGACGGGGAGCGGCGCGGGCTGCGGCGGGGCGCCCGGCGGGAATCCGGGCGCGGCGGCGGGCTGCGGGGCCGCGTTCGGGTAGCCGTATCCCGGCGGCGTCTGCGGGGGCCTGCGGATATCCGTACCCGGGCGCTCCGGGGCGGCCGCCCTGCGGATAGCCGTATCCAGGGGCGGGAGTGTCGCCCTGCGGCTTGGCGTATGGATTGCCGGCGGCCGGCTCGGCGCCCGGCTGCTGGGCGTACGGATTGTGGCCGGGCTCTTCCGGCGGCGGTCCCGGGTACTGGTTCGCCATGAGTGTTGTGACCCCCCGAGTGCGTGATGACGGCAGTTGTCGGCTCGAGCCGTGAGCCGTGCCACGTCCATCCTGCCAGCAGCCCGACACGCCGGATCAAGACGGCGGCGGCTTCCGGGTCCTCCTTGTGACACTCGGCGTAACCCTCGCCGGGCCGTGAGCAGCCCCGTTCCGGCGGCGGCCGCCGTGGGGATCGTCACTGTGCGAGATCACCGGCGGCGGCGCTGTGGCGGTGAGCGCGGGATCGAGGCAGGGTACGGACAGGGCGCCGCCCTGGTGGCGAAGATCGTCAAGGTCCCGCAGGAAGGGCCGTGTGCGGTCCGCGGCGACACGAAGACATGTAGTCGGGTTACCGTTCGAGTGGCGTTGTGGGGTTTTTCCGTTTGACACGGGGGCGGGAGGTACCGTCACACTCCGCAGCGTCAAGCGTCACCGCAGTGGCCCCCGGCGTCCGGCCGGGGGGCATTCCCAGCGTCGACCGGAGAGAAGAGCGAAGTTGTCCGCGACCAGCGAGACCGCAGAGGGCGGCACCCGCCGACTCGTCATCGTCGAGTCGCCTGCCAAGGCGAAGACGATCAAGGGCTACCTCGGCCCTGGCTACGTGGTCGAGGCCAGTGTCGGGCACATCCGCGACCTCCCCAATGGCGCGGCAGAGGTTCCCGCGAAGTACAAGGGCGAGTCCTGGGCCCGTCTCGGCGTGAATGTCGACGCCGACTTCCAGCCGATCTACGTGGTCAACAGCGACAAGAAGGACCAGGTCAAAAAGCTCAAGGAGCTGCTGGCCGAGTCCGACGAACTCTTCCTCGCCACCGATGAGGACCGCGAGGGCGAGGCCATCGCCTGGCACCTCCAGGAGATCCTCAAGCCCAAGGTCCCGGTCCACCGGATGGTCTTCCACGAGATCACCAAGGACGCGATCCGCGAGGCCGTCGCCAACCCGCGTGACCTGAACCAGAAGCTGGTCGACGCCCAGGAGACCCGCCGCATCCTCGACCGCCTCTACGGCTACGAGGTCTCGCCGGTCCTGTGGAAGAAGGTCATGCCGCGGCTGTCGGCCGGCCGGGTGCAGTCCGTCGCGACCCGTCTCGTCGTCGAGCGGGAGCGCGAGCGCATCGCCTTCCGCTCCGCCGAGTACTGGGACCTGACCGGCACGTTCTCCACCGGCCGCGCCGGTGACGCCAGCGACCCCTCGATCCTCACCGCCCGTCTGAACACCGTCGACGGCCGCCGGGTCGCCCAGGGCCGCGACTTCGGCCCCAACGGGCAGCTGAAGAACAACGAGGTACTCCACCTGGACGAGGCGAACGCCCGCGCGCTCGCCGCCGCCCTGGAGAACACCGACTTCGCGGTGCGCTCCGTCGAGTCCAAGCCGTACCGCCGCTCGCCGTACGCCCCCTTCCGTACGACCACCCTCCAGCAGGAGGCCAGCCGCAAGCTCGGCTTCGGCGCCAAGGCGACCATGCAGGTGGCGCAGAAGCTGTACGAGAACGGCTTCATCACCTATATGCGTACGGACTCCACCACGCTCTCGGACACCGCGGTCGCCGCGGCCCGCGCGCAGGTGACGCAGCTGTACGGCGCGAGCTACCTGCCGGACAAGCCGCGCACCTACGCCGGCAAGGTCAAGAACGCCCAGGAGGCGCACGAGGCGATCCGCCCCTCCGGCGACCGCTTCCGCACGCCCGCCGAGACCGGTCTGAGGGGCGACCAGTTCAAGCTCTACGAGCTGATCTGGAAGCGGACCGTGGCCTCCCAGATGAAGGACGCGACCGGTAACTCCGTCACGGTCAAGATCGGTGGCCGGGCCGCCGACGGCCGGGACGCCGAGTTCAGCGCGTCCGGCAAGACCATCACCTTCCACGGCTTCCTGAAGGCCTATGTGGAAGGCGCCGACGACCCGAACGCCGAGCTGGACGACCGCGAGCGCCGGCTGCCGCAGGTCGCCGAGGGCGACGCGCTGACCGCGCAGGAGATCACCGCCGACGGGCACGCCACCAAGCCGCCCGCCCGCTACACCGAGGCCACGCTGGTCAAGGAGCTGGAAGAGCGCGAGATCGGCCGCCCGTCGACGTATGCGTCGATTATCGGCACGATCCTCGACCGCGGCTATGTCTTCAAGAAGGGCACCGCGCTCGTCCCCTCCTTCCTCTCCTTCGCCGTGGTCAACCTCCTGGAGAAGCACTTCGGCCGGCTGGTCGACTACGACTTCACCGCCAAGATGGAGGACGACCTCGACCGCATCGCCCGCGGCGAGGCGCAGGCCGTGCCGTGGCTGCGGCGCTTCTACTTCGGTGAGGGCGAGGCCGAAGGCGCCGCCTCGGACGCCGGCAACGGCGACGGCGACCACCTCGGCGGACTGAAGGAGCTGGTCGAGGACCTGGGCGCGATCGACGCCCGGGAGATCTCGTCCTTCCCCGTCGGCGACGGCATCACGCTGCGCGTCGGCCGCTACGGCCCGTACGTCGAGCGCGGTGAGAAGGGCGATGAAGCCCACCAGCGCGCCGATGTCCCCGAAGACCTCGCGCCCGACGAGCTGACGGTGGCGTACGCGGAGGAACTGCTCGCCAAGCCGAGCGGCGACTTCGAGCTGGGCATGGACCCCGAAAGCGGCAACCAGATCGTCGCCAAGGACGGCCGCTACGGCCCGTACGTCACCGAGATCCTTCCCGAGGGCACCCCGAAGAGCGGCAAGAACGCGGTCAAGCCGCGCACCGCCTCGCTCTTCAAGTCGATGTCCCTGGACACCGTCACCCTGCAGGACGCGCTCAAGCTGATGTCGCTGCCGCGCGTCGTCGGCAAGGACGCCGAGGGCGTGGAGATCACCGCGCAGAACGGCCGCTACGGCCCGTACCTCAAGAAGGGCACCGACTCGCGCTCCCTGGAGACCGAGGACCAGCTCTTCAACATCACGGTCGACGAGGCGCTGGCGATCTACGCGCAGCCCAAGCAGCGCGGCCGGGCGGCCGCCAAGCCGCCGCTCAAGGAGCTGGGCACCGACCCGGTGAGCGGCAAGCCGGTGGTCGTCAAGGACGGCCGGTTCGGCGCGTACGTCACCGACGGCGAGACCAACGCGACGCTGCGGCGGGACGACGACGTCGAGACGATCACGCCCGAGCGCGGCTATGAGCTGCTGGCGGAGAAGCGCGCCAAGGGGCCGGCGAAGAAGACCGCCAAGAAGGCGCCGGCGAAGAAGGCTGCCGCGAAGAAGACCACGGCGAAGAAGACCACGACGGCCAAGAAGACCGCGGCGAAGAAGACCACCACGGCCAAGAAGACGACCGCCAAGACCGCGGCGGCCAAGAAGACGGCGGCGTCGGCCGAGGACTGAGCCGTCAGGCTTTCGGCCGACGCGCGGGACAAGGGCGGGCAAGACGGACTCCGGTCCGTCGGGCCCGCCTCTTTGTTCGGGCGGGCGCCCGGTCGTGTGGACCGTCCCGATAGGCTGGCAGGATGACGCGTGCCGAGCAGCCAACGGTCGTGACCCCCACTTCAGGCGCCCTAGCCGCGGATTCCCGCGAGCGCGCGGTGCGAGCCCTGCTCCGCTTCCCTCCGCTGAAGCGACTGTGGAGCGCCCAGTTTGTCGGGGGCATCGGCGATGCCCTGTCCATGTTTGTCCTGGTACTCCTCGCCCTGCAGGCGGCGCTGTACGTACCGGTGGGCGGCGAGGCCGTCTTCGGCGGTGGTTATCGCGGCGCCGCCCTCGCGGTCACCGCGGCCTTCGCGGCCCGGATGCTCGCCACCCTGCTCTTCGGAGCCGTCCTGCTGGGCCCGCTGTCGGCCCTGACCTCACCATCCGGGCCGCTCGACCGGCGCTGGACGATGATCGGCGCGGACGGACTGCGGCTGGCGCTGCTGGTCATCGCGCCGCTGTGGATCGACTGGACACCGTCGGACGCGCTCGCCTGGCTGCTGGTCACGGTCTTCGTCACCGGCGTCGCCGAGCGCTTCTGGACCGTCGCGCGGGAGAGCGCGGCGCCCGCCCTGCTGCCCGCGCCTCCCCCGGAGGGCGCCGCCGTCCGGCCGCTGCCCGACAGCATGGACGCGCTGCGCCGCCTCTCGCTGCGCACCGGCTTCATCGCGCTGCCGATCGCGGCCGCCGCCCTGGTGGTCGTCACCCTCATCAGCAAGCTGCTGGGCACCGGCATCGACTGGTTCCACCTCCACCAGGCGGCCCTGGGCTCCTATGTGGCGGCCGGTCTGTTCGCCGCCTCCGTATCGATCCTCTACTTCATCGAGCTCCCCGGTTCCCAGACACCGCGGCCGCGCTCCCCTCTGGAGGGACTGCGCCGTCCCAGGACGGCCGCGTCGGGCGTCGACAAGGGCCGTACGGGCGCGATCCCGCTGCTGGTGCTCGCCTGCGCCGCCGTGGCCGCCGCGATCGCCGCGGCCGTCTCGCTGGCCGTCCTGCACGCCTTCGACCTGAACGGCGGGCCGGCCACCTTCGCGCTCCTGGTGCTCGTGCTGACCGGCGGTACGGCCGCCGGGATCCGCGGTGCTCACAAGGTGCTGCCCGCCTTCCCCCGGCGCCGGCTGCTCGCCCTGGCGGTGGCCGTCACCGGGCTCGCGCTGCTCGCCATGGGGCTGGTCCCGGACGCGACGACGGTGCTGCTGCTGGGGCTGCTCGCCGGAGTCGGTGCGGGGGTCGCGGCCAACACCGGCCATGTCCTGCTGGAGCAGGAGGTCGAGGAGTTCCGTGCGGCGCGTACGACCGAGCATCTGCACGCCGTCGTACGCCTCACGGTCGCGCTGGCCGCCATCGTCGCGCCGGGGCTGGCCGCGGTCATCGGCCCGCACCGCTTCGACAACGGCACCTTCGAGCTCGCGCACGGCGGCGCCGCCTTCACGCTGATGCTGGTCGGCGCGCTGCTGCTGCCGGTGGCCGCCTGGGTGCTGGGCAAGGTCGACGACCGGCACGGCGTACCGCTGCGGCGCGATCTGCGCGAGGCGCTGCGCGGCGGCGACCCGGACCAGAAGCCCGCCACCACCGGCTTCTTCATCGCCCTCGAGGGCGGCGACGGCGCCGGGAAGTCCACCCAGGTCGAGGCGCTGGCCGACTGGATCCGCGGCAAGGGCCACGAGGTCGTGGTGACCCGTGAGCCGGGCGCCACCGCCATCGGCAAGCGGCTGCGCTCGATCATCCTGGACGTGTCCACGTCCGGGCTCTCGGACCGGGCCGAGGCGCTGATGTTCGCCGCCGACCGCGCCGAGCACGTCGACAGCGTGATCCGGCCCGCCCTGGAACGCGGCGCCATCGTCATCACCGACCGCTACATCGACTCCTCCGTCGCCTACCAGGGCGCCGGGCGCAACCTGGCCCCCACGGAGATCGCCCGCATCTCGCGCTGGGCCACCGACGGCCTCGTACCGCATCTGACCGTCCTCCTGGACGTCTCTCCGGAGACCGCCCGCGAGCGCTTCACCGAGGCGCCGGACCGGCTGGAGTCCGAGCCCGCCGCATTCCATGAGCGGGTACGGGCCGGATTCCTGACCCTGGCCGCCGCCGACCCGGCCCGCTATCTGGTCGTCGACGCCGGACAGGAGCCGGAGGCCGTCACCACGGTCGTACGGCACCGCCTCGACCAGGTCCTTCCGCTGTCCGAATCCGAGGCCAAGGCCCAGGCGGAGGCGCGCAAGGCGGCCGAGGAGGAGGCCCGCCGCAGGGCCGAGGAAGAGGCCGCGCGCAAGGCGGAGGAGGCGCGGCTCGAGCGCGAGCGCAACGAGCAGCTCGCCAAGCTGCGCGCCGAGGAAGCGGAGCGCAAGCGTCAGGAGGAAGAGGCGGCCAGGGCCCGCGAGGCCGCCCGCCAGGCGGAAGAGGCGCGGCAGCGCGCCGAGGAGGCCCGCCAGGCGGCGGAGGCGGAGCGACAGCGCCGCGAGGCCGAGGAGCAGATCCGCCAGGCCGAGCAGGAGCGGCTGCGCCGGCGTGCCGAGGAGGAGGCGAAGCTGCGCCGGGAGGCCGACGAGCGCCGCCTGGAGAAGCAGCGCAAGGCCGAGGAGGCCCTGCTCCGCGCCGAACAGGCGCGGGTCGCGGCTGCGGAAGCGGCGGCCGCGGCGGAGGCCAGGGCGGCGGCGGAGGCGGCAGAGGCGGCCGATGCGCCGACCGCGGAGACGCCGGTGGCGGATCTGCGGAAGCGGGTCGTGGAGAGCGGCGGAACGGGCTCTTCCGCGGCTCCCGGCGGCGACAGCGAGCGTACGGAGTCGCTGCCACGGCCCGAGGCGTCGCAGGGCGCGACGGACGAGACGGCGGTGCTGCCGCAGTACGGCGGGCAGCACGCCGGGCAGCACGGCGCCGGTCCGCAGGGGCCGGACGCCGAGGAGACCAGCGTGCTGCCCGCCGTACGGGACGACGGGGGCGCCCCCGCCGACCGGGTGCCGCCGTGGATGTTCCGCAAGGAGGACCCGGACGACGCGGCGCGGCAGCAGTCCGCTCCCGCCGAGTCGGGCACCGAGCGCACCCGCGAACTCCCGCAGATCGACCCGGCCACCGGCCACCCCGTGGAGCCGCCGCAGCGCAGCCGCCCCCGCCCGGAATGGGCGGAGGAGACCCCGCTGGACGATCTGCCGACGCTGGCCGATGAACTCCTCGGCCCGCGCTCCGACGAGGACGCCGACGACCGCCGTGGCCAGGGACGGCGGGGGGACCGCGGCTGAGCCCGCACCTCGTAGGACACCGGCCGTGGCCGCAGCGGACATGCTGCGGCCACGGCCGTTTTCTGCGGTACGGGCGGGCGCGCTGTGGTGGCATCCGGCGCGCTCGCGACCGGCTCCCCGATCCATTTGTCAGTGGGTTGCACCACAATGGGTCAAAGCAACGGGCAAGAGCACGAACGGACGGAACGGCGGGCAGCGCGATGGCGGTATGGGACGACGTGGTCGGCCAGGACCGGGTGACGGAGCAGCTCGCCGCGGCCGCGCGCGACGCGGACGCCATCGTGACCGTCGACGTCGCCGCGGGCAGGGCCGCCGCGGCCCCGCTCGGTGGACCGGCGCCCACCGGGCAGCGCGGTGCCTCCCAGATGACGCACGCATGGCTGTTCACGGGCCCGCCCGGATCCGGCCGGTCGACCGCCGCCCGCGCGTTCGCCGCCGCGCTGCAGTGCGTCAGCCCCGACCGCGCGCTCGGCGGCGCACCCGGTTGCGGCTTCTGCGACGGCTGCCACACCGCCCTGGTCGGCACGCACGCCGACGTCGAGATCGTCCGTACGGACCTGCTGTCCATCGGCGTCAAGGAAACCCGCGCCCTGGTCCGCCGCGCCTCTCTCTCGCCCGCCGGCGGGCGCTGGCAGGTGATCGTCCTGGAGGACGCCGACCGCCTCACCGAAGGCGCCGGCAACGTCCTCCTCAAGGCCGTCGAGGAGCCCGCGCCCCGTACGGTCTGGCTGCTGTGCGCCCCCTCCGTCGAGGACGTTCTGCCCACCATCCGCTCGCGCTGCCGCCACCTCACCCTGAGTACGCCGCCGGTCGACGCCGTCGCCGATGTACTGGTCCGCCGCGACGGCATCGAGCCGGAGACCGCCGCCCGCGCCGCCCGCGCCACCCAGGGCCACATCGGCCGCGCCCGCCGCCTCGCCACCGACGAGCGCGCCCGTGCCCGCCGTGCCGCCGTCCTCAAACTGCCCCTCCGCATCGATGACATCGGCGGCTGCCTCAAGGCCGCCCAGGAGCTGATCGACGCCGCGGGCGAGGATGCCAAGCAGGTCGCCGAGGACGTCGATGCCAAGGAGACCGAGGAGCTGCGCGCCGCGCTCGGCGCCGCGGCCGGGACCGGCGGGCGGATGCCCCGCGGCACGGCCGGCGCCATGAAGGAGCTCCAGGACAAACAGAAGCGCCGCTCCACCCGCACCCAGCGCGACAGCCTCGACCTGGCCCTGGTCGACCTCACCGGCTTCTACCGCGATGTCCTCGCCCTCCAGGTGGGCGCCTCCGTCCCCCTGGCCAACGACGAGGTCCGCGACAGCATCCAGCGCATCGCCACCACCTCGACCCCCGAGCGCACCCTGCGCCGCATAGAAGCCGTCATCGCCTGCCGCGGCGCCCTGGACCGCAATGTGGCCCCGCTGCTCGCCGTGGAAGCGATGACCGTCGCCCTCCGAGCCGGCTGACCACACCGGCCGTCGGCCCTCCGTCCACCCCGGAGAGGAGCCGCCCACCACCCGCCCGAGTTCCCCGCTCTGCGCCACCTCGCCCGCGGCCGGGAGGCACATACCGTGCCAACCCGGATACGCTCCGTTCAGGGCCGCAACCGCGACGCCGTCGCCACCGCCCCTGCCGACCGTCGCCACCGCCGCCAACGGTGCGTACGCCGCCTACGCCGCCTCGCCGCATCAGGGACCGAGACCGAGGGATCGATCGCCCATGGCCACAAGCCGCCTGTCCCGCACCACCGCCGCCGTCTTCGCGGCCGCCGCCCTGCTGATCTCCGGCTGCTCGTCGGGAGGCCCGGCCGCCCCCGATACGGCGGCATCCCCGGGCCGCGCGAACGACGCCGGCGCCGAGCGCACCACCCCCGACGACGGCTCGTCCGTGCTCCAGCCCCTCCCGACCGCCATCCCGGCCGCCCTCCGCGCGTACTACGACCAGAAGCTCAGCTGGCACGCATGCGGCGTATCCGGCTTCGACTGCGCGACGATGAAGGTGCCCCTGGAATACGGCAGCCCCGGCGCCGGCGACATCAAGCTCGCGGTGGCCCGCAAGAAGGCCACCGGCCCCGGCAGCCGACTCGGCTCCCTCATGGTCAACCCGGGCGGCCCCGGCGGATCGGCGATCAGCTACCTCCAGCAGTACGCGCCCCAGCCCGCAGCCGTTCGCGCGCGCTACGACATGGTGGCCATGGACCCGCGCGGCGTGGCCCGCAGCGCACCGGTCGAATGCCTCTCCAACAAGCAGATGGACCGCTACACCCAGACCGACCAGACCCCGGACTCCGCCGCCGAGGTCAACAAGCTCACCACCGCCTACCGCGACTTCGCCAAGGGCTGCGAGGCCCGCTCCGGCAAGCTGCTCCGGCATGTCTCCACGATCGAGGCAGCCCGCGACATGGATGTGCTGCGCGCCGTCCTGGGTGACAAGCAGCTGACCTATGTGGGCGCCTCCTACGGCACCTTCCTCGGCGCGACGTACGCCGGCCTCTACCCCACCCGCGTCGGCCGCCTGGTCCTCGACGGCGCCATGGACCCGGCGCTCGACTCCCGCACCATCAACATCAACCAGACCGCCGGCTTCAACACCGCCTTCACCGCCTTCGCCGAGGACTGCGTCAAGCGGAAGGGCTGCCCCCTGGGCAACAAGAACACAGAGGACGCCGGCCGTCAGCTCTCCGCCCTCTTCAAGCGGCTCGACGCCCACCCGGCCGAGACCGGCGAGGCCCGCAAGCTCACCGAGTCCCTCGCCACCACGGGCGTGATCGCCGCGATGTACGACGAACAGGCCTGGCCCACCCTGCGTCAGTACCTCGCCCAGGCCAAGAACGGCAACGGCCGCGGCCTGCTCACCCTCTCGGACAGCTACTACGAGCGCGAGCCCGACGGCCACTACTCCAACCAGATGTACGCCAACCCGGCCGTCAACTGCCTTGACCTCCCGCCCGCCTTCACCACCCCCGACCAGGTCCGCACCGCCCTCCCCGCCTTCCGCAAGGCCTCCCCGGTCTTCGGCGACTCCTTCGCCTGGTCCTCCCTGAACTGCGCCTACTGGCCCGTCAAGCCCACCGGCAACGCCCACCGCATCGAGGCCAAGGGCGCCGCCCCCGTCGTCGTCGTAGGCACCACCCGCGACCCCGCCACCCCCTACACCTGGGCCAAGAGCCTCGCCGGCCAGCTCTCCAGCGCCACCCTCCTGACCTACGACGGCGACGGCCACACCGCCTACGGCCGCGGCAGCGACTGCATCGACACCGCCATCAACACCTACCTCCTCGACGGCACCACCCCGCCCAAGGGCAAGCGCTGCACCTGACCACCTCCCCGTCCCCCTGACCAGCCGCTAAACCGGTGACGAAGCACCCCCTGGCACTGTGTAGACTGGGCCGCGCACCACGCCGCCTTAGCTCAGTTGGCCAGAGCAACGCACTCGTAATGCGTAGGTCTCGGGTTCGAATCCCGAAGGCGGCTCTGTAGAAGCCTCAGGACTCACTCGCCGTGACCTGGGGCTTTTGCTATTTGGGTCACGTGGAAGCACCTTCCTGAGGATCGCGGGGGTGCTTCTGCGTGAGCGCCGGGGGCGCGCCATCAGCCGGCGCGGAGAGCGGCGGCCGACTCTACGAGGCCGTCTCGCTCAAGCCGATCGAGGACGTCACTCGCAGCACCGGGCGGCTTTCGCCAGGAGTCGGCGATCTGCTGGACGGCTGCGAAGACTCGCTGACGATCCAGGTCGATCTGGGCCAAGACGAAGTCGTCTGCGCTAACAGCTTCGACGTTCCACGCTGTGAGGGTCTCTTGGGGGAAGTCCTTGAGGTTGTTGGTGACGATGAGTTGAGCCCGGGACTTGACGGCGGCAGCGAGCACGTGGCGGTCGTCAGCGTCTGGCAGTTCGAGCACCGCCTCCAGGGGCTCGTAGTCCTTTGACGAGGCAGTCCCGGACGGCGCGCATCATCAACTCCCGCGTGCGGGCCAGTTTCGTTGGATCAAGCTCAGGCCTGTTGGCTTGGAGGTTCCGGAACACTTCGTCCAGGATCCGATCAGTCCACTTCGCCTGAACGAGCCCGGCCTGGGCTATCCGGATCAGCAGGTCGCGCAGTGTGCTCGGGTACAGAACGCAGGCGTCGTAGACGACGATGAACGCCACGGGATCAGATCAGCCCCATCTCCTGGTTCAGGGCCGTGAGTTCGTCTGCAGCCGCCCGGCGCTTCTGGTCGTCCTGGCGCTGGTACTCAATCAGCGACTGTGCCTTGATTCGGCGGTGTGTGCCGACCTTCCGGTAGTCGATCTCACCAGCCTCCAGCAACCCGATCAGGAATGGCCGCGACACGTTCAGCATGTCGGCGGCCTGCTGTGTGGTCAGCTCCGCGTGCTCGGGAACGATGGAGACGGTGCGACCTGCTGCCATGTGACTCAGGACTGTCGCCAGGAGCTCCACTGCCTCACGGGGCACTTCAAGATCCGGTTCTCCGTCTTCGATCCTGAACCGGATCCGATCGGCGTGCGGTGAGCGGGCGAGAGATCGCTTCACCGGCTTCAGCGCGCGGGCCGCGAAGTCAGCGTTCGCCCCGACTGGGGGAGTGGGCCGAGCGGTCGAGGTGCTCATGATGTGACCGGTCCCTTCGTGTGGCGACATGGGCTCGCGAAGGCGAACCTATTCGCATTATCCGCAGTAACCGAAATAATCGCAACAGCATCACCCAGGTGTGGCGTGAGTCCCGACGCCGCACACCGTCGTGGCGACCCTCTGCGCGAGGCGATCCGTCACCTGCATCACTACAAGGCCGACTCTCCTTCCGTGTCCCGAACTGCGGCTCGCCGCGTGAGCGCTGCGTGAGCGGACGGGGTGGCACAGGGCGGATTGGGCGGCATGCGGGGGCCGGGCCGCACCTTGCTGACCTGGGGAAACAGGATTCGGTGGCACGGCCCGGCACCAGGCGGGATGATCTTGTGGGGCCTCGTAATGCGTAGGTCTCGGGTTCGAATCCCGAAGGCGGCTCAGTGGGAAAAGCCAGGTCAGATGTCGTCTGACCTGGCTTTTCTGTTGGCTGGGGGCGTCACTGAGGTGGGTAGGTGGTGCTGGCGAGGATGGGGCGGGCTCGGCCGGTCTTCGGGCATGTCCAGGAAGGGATGCCGTTCACTACTTCGGCGACTGCCGGGTGTGGGTGGCCTGGGCAGGGTGGGGCCGGAGTGCCGGAGGTGTTTTCCAGCACGCTCACCTGCAGCCGATCGGCCAGCAGGGCCACGGCTTCGGCCTCGTCCATGGTGTGGTCCAGATGTACGGCGACCGAGGAGCCGTCACGGTAGGTGAGGGTGACGATGACCGCGGCGTCAGTCGAGAGCGGTTGCTCGCCTGGACCGGGCGTCGACAGGTCGAGTGTGTGGCCGGCGGGGTCGCCGAGCTGGTGCAGGATCGCCTCCGCCCACTCTCGAACCGATGCGGTGCTCAGATTCGGATTCATGGCTGCTCCGCCATTTTCTTGGCCTTGGTCTTGGCCTTGGTCGCCCCAAGTGGGGCTGCCGGGCCGGGCGAAGACGCCCCCGGGCCGAAACGCCGACGGTACGCCGACGGGCTGAGGCCCGTTTCGCGGCGCAGGAGGGCGCGCAGGTTGGCGGCGGTGCCGAGGCCGCTGCGTTGGGCGACCACGTCGAGGCGGTCCTCGCCGCGTTCGATGAGGCGGCAGGCGAGGGCGATGCGTTCACCGGTGAGCCAGGCCAGGGGGGTGGTGCCGAGCTGGGCGCGGAAGCGGCGGTGCAGGGTGGCCTGGCTGACGGCCGCGCGGTCGGCGAGACCGGCGATGGTGAGGGGGTCGGCCAGTCGTGCCTGGGCCCAGGCGAGGAGGGGGGCCAGGGAGGTGTCCGGGATGTCGGGGACGGGGCGTTCGATGAACTGGCGCTGGCCGCCGTCCCGGTGGGCGGCGAAGACGAGGCGGCGGCTCACGGAGTTGGCGATCTCGGCGCCGTGATCGCGGCGGACGAGATGCAGTCCGAGGTCGAGGGCGGCCGCGCTGCCCGCCGCGGTCAGGATGTCGCCGTCATCGACGAACAGCACGTCGGGTTCGAGGTGTACGGAGGGGAAGCGGTCGCGGAAGGAGTCCGCCCACTGCCAATGGGCGGTGGCCCGGCGGCCGTCCAGGACCCCGGCCTCGGCGAGGGTGAAGGCGCCGCTGCAGAAGCCGACCAGGCGGGCCCCGCGCGCATGCGCCCGCCGGACGGCGTCCAGCACGGCTGGGCGCCGCGGGACTTCGGTGTCCGGCCGGTTCGGCACGATCAGGGTGTCGGCGGTGTCGGCCAGATCGTCGATGTCGGCCACGCCGGTGAGGGTGAAGAAGCCGTCGCGCATCAGGGTGCGGGGCTCGGGGGAGCAGAGCGCGAAGGAGTAGAGGGGGTGGTCGCGGCCCAGTTCGGGGCGCTGGAGGCCGAATATCTCGGTGGCGCAGCCGAGTTCGAACGGGTTGGAGTTCTCGTCGACGATCACGACGACCCGGTGCGGGCGGTGCGCGCGGTGCGCGGGGTGCGCGGGGTGCGCGGGGTGCGAGGAATCTTGCGGCATGTGCGATTTCTAGCACTCGCGGGGGTGGGGAAGTGCGGTCGAGGATGAGTGGGTGAGCAATCGACCTGTGAGTAATCGATCCGTGAGTAATCGATCCGTGAGTAATCGGCCCGTGAGTAGTGAAGTCGTGGGCGGTGGGCCTGGGAGCGGGGGGCCCGATAGTGGCGAACCGGTTTCTCTGGGCGGGGCGTTGGCCTCCTTTGATGTGCTGTGGAGCCCGCGCATCGTCACCCGCGTCAATGACTACGACGTGCGGATCGCCAAGGTGAAGGGGGAGTACATCTGGCATGTGCACGAGGGCACCGATGAGTTCTTTCTGGTAGTCGACGGCGAGCTGCACATCGGGCTTCGCGATGCCGACGGCGAGCGTTCGGTGACGCTGCCGGCCGGCTCGGTTTTCACCGTCCCGCGGGGCACCGAGCACAAGCCGTACTCGCCGGACGGCGCCTCGATCATGCTGTTCGAGCCCACCGGGACGCTGACCGTGGGCGATCGGCATGACGAGGTGCCGGATTACGTGGATGCGACCACGGGGCACTCGTTGGATACGGGGCGATAGGGCGATAGGGGGACAGGGGGCGTTAGGTGGTGTTGTGGGGCGTCGCGTCTTTTACGCGCGGAGGGAGGCTTCCTCCGGTACGCCCTGGTGCGTGCCGTGCCGCGGGGCGGGGACGGTCTGGAGGTTCGTCTCGGACGGCAGGATCCGTTTCAGGACGTCGGCGAAGATGCGGACGCCGTGCGAGGTGAGCAGGGACTCGGCGTGGAACTGGAGCGAGGCGAAGTGCGGGCCGAGCAGGGCGTGCACCTCGGTCGATGACGGGTCGCGGCTGACCTGGACCGGGCCGAAGTCGGCGTGGTGGAAGCGGTCGGTGTCGCTGTGGGCGGCGAAGGAGTTGTAGAAGCCGACGTTCTCGTGGGCGCCGAAGAGGTCGATCGGACGCTGCACGCCCTGGTTCGGGATGTCCCGGCGGGCGATGGTGAGGCCCAGTTCGATGCTGAGGACCTGGTGGCTCAGGCATACGGCGAGGAACGGGCGTCGGGCGGAGAGCAGGGTGCGGGCCGCTGCCTTGAGGTGGGCGATCTTGGGGTGGCCGGCGTCGGTGGGATTGCCGGGGCCCGGACCGAGGACGACCAGGTCGTAGGCGTCGAAGCGGTAGTCCTCGTCGTAGCGCTGGACGGTCACCAGCAGTCCCAGCGAACGGAGTTGGTGCTCCAGCATCGAGGTGAAGGTGTCCTCGGCATCGACGATCAGCACCCGGCGGCCGGACAGCGCCAGGTCCGACCAGGCGGCGACCGGGGCCTGGCCGCGCCAGAAACCGGCGACGGCCGCATTGCGCGCCTCGAGGGCGGCGCGGACGCGGGGGTGGCCGGCCAGGGACGGCGGGGTGGGGGCGGCATCCGGTGCGGCGGTCTGGGACGGCGGGGCGGGGGCCGGGGTGGATTCCAGTGCGGCGCGCAGGCCGGCCACCTTGGCCCGGGTCTCGGCGACTTCGGAGGCCGGGTCGGAATGGCGGACCAGCGTGGCGCCGACGCCGATCGTCAGCCGGCCGGTGCGGTCGATGTCGGCGGTACGGATGAGGATGGCCGAGTCGAGGGTGCGGCGGCGCTGTGCGTCCCGGCCGATCAGGGCGATGACGCCGCTGTAGTAACCGCGGCCCTTTGGCTCGTACTTGCTGATGACCCGGCAGGCGTTCTCCAGCGGACTGCCGGTGACGGTGGGGGCGAACAGCGTCTCAAGGAGGATCTCGCGGGGATCGCGGCTGCTGCGGCCCTCGATGAAATAGCCGGTGTGCGAGAGCCGGGCCATCTCCTTGAGGTACGGGCCGACCACCTTGACGTCGGCGTCGCAGATCCGCGTCATCATCTTCAGCTCTTCGTCGACGACCATGTAGAGCTCGTCGGTTTCCTTGCGGTCGGCGAGGAAACCGAGCAGGTCGGGGAGGTTCGGGCCGGACGGCGGATGGCGGTAGGTGCCGCTGATGGGGTTCATCGTGGCGACGCCGTCCCGCAGGCTGAGGTGCCGCTCGGGGGTGGCGCCGATGAACGTACGGTCGCCGGTGTGCACGAGGAACGTCCAGTAGGCGCCCGATTCGCGTTCCACCAGCCGGCGGAAGAATTCCAGCGCGGAGCCGGGACCGTAGTCGGTGATCTCCGCGGTGAAGGAGCGCTTGAGGACGAAGTTGGCGCCCTCGCCCTGCCCTATTTCGTCGCGCACGATGCGGCGTACGAGGTCGGCGTAGGTGTCGTCGTCGACGTCGAAGCGCTCGCCGGTGACGGTGAGGCCGGCCCGGGGGATGCGCTGCAGGGCCTCGGCGAGCGGCACGGTGTCCTGGCCGGTGATGGTCATGGCGATCAGCGGGGAGCCGTCGTCGGCGCAGGTGAAGCCGCGTTCGGCGAGTTGGCGGTAGGGGACGAGGACGAGGGTGTCGTGGCGGGGGGTGGCGTCGGCGGGCCCGGCAGACCCGGTGGACCCGGCGTTCTCGGGCAGGGGGAGGTCGGCGAGGGTGTCGGGGGTGGAGACCTCGCCGAGGAGGACCTCGAGTGTTCCGGGGCCGGATGCCTCCGGGCGGTGCAGCAGGGCGAAGGCGGGCGGCTGCGGGGCCAGCACCGAGTCGAGCAGGCCGGGGGCGGGGGCCATGAGGGGCTCCTTCGTGGTCATGCGGTGGCCCTGTCCCGTACGGACGTGCCGAGCTGGGTGAGCAGATGGGAGGTCAGGCCGACCACGGCACAGCGCTGAGCCGCGTACTCGATGGCCATCCGGTGGTGCTCCCGGGAGAAGTCGGCCACCGCATCCGCCACCAGGAAGGGCTGGATGTCGTGGGTGAAGGCCTCGACGGCGGTCATCAGGACGCCGACATGGGCGTACACCCCGCAGATGATCAGCTGGTCGCGCCCCTGTTCCCGCATCCGGGCGAGCAGATCGGAGCGGAAAAAGGCGCTGTAGCGCCACTTGGTGAACTGCCAGTCGTCCGGTGCCGGCGTCAGCTGCGGTACGACCTGGCGGTCGGCCGGGTCCACCCGCATTCCCGGGCCCCAGAAGTCCTTGAGCAGACCGCGCTGTTCGTCGGTCATGCCGCCGGGCTGTGCGGTGTAGCCGACGGGGACACCGAGGTCCGCGCAGCGGGTGCGGAGTGCGGCGATGTTGTCCACGAGGTCCTGGCGGAGCGTCCCGTCGGCGGGAAGCGGGCGGAGGAAGTACCGCTGCATGTCGTGGATGAGCAGCACCGCGCGGGCCGGGTCGGCGGCCCAGGGCGCGGTGTTGGCGGGCAGGTCGGCCGCGGTCGGCAACGGGTAGGGCTGGATCTCGGGGATGCCTGGCATGGTGCACCTCTGCTGGATTCGCGTATCGAGATGTGGGGGCCAGGCAGCTAGGGGGTGTCCTAGCTGCCTGGCTAGCTGCCGAGGGTGGCGCCGCCGTCGACGGTGAGGGTGTGCAGGGTGATGTGCGCGGCCCGGTCGGAGAGCAGGAAGAGGACGGCGTCGGCGATGTCCGACGGGGTGGCCACCTTCCGCAGCGGGATGCCCGCCTTGTAGGCGTCGGGGGAGCCGTCGATGGTCGTGCGCAGGCCGGTTTCGTCGTGCCACATCGAGCGGAGCATGGGGGTGTCGGTGGAGCCGGGCGCCACGA
The DNA here is from genome assembly GCF_055565615.1 of Streptomyces sp. NPDC028368. Classification (NCBI taxonomy): domain Bacteria; kingdom Bacillati; phylum Actinomycetota; class Actinomycetes; order Kitasatosporales; family Streptomycetaceae; genus Streptomyces; species Streptomyces sp. NPDC028368. Next base: position 181,041 of record NZ_JBVHTY010000010.1, read on the forward strand.
TGTTGCAGCGGATGCCGTGCCGGGCCACCTCGAGGCCGAGGCATTTGGTGAACATCGTCGCCGCGGCCTTGGACGCCGAGTAGGCGGCCATCTCCGTACGGGCGGTGCCGGCGGCGTTGGAGGCCACGGTGACCAGGGCGCCGTGCGCGCGGGCCGTCATCCTGCGGACCACCGCCTGTGACATGAGGAAGACGCCCGTCGCATTGACGGCGAGGGTGGTGTCCCAGTCCTGTGCGCTCAGTTCGGTGACGGCGCCGAGGCGCAGGACGCCCGCGGTGTTGACCAGGTGGTCGAGCGGGCCCAGCCGGAGTTCCACCGCGTCCACCACGGACTCGACCTCCGCGGCCGAGGTGACATCGGCGGGGAAGGAATGCACATCGAGGCCGTCCGCGGCCAGCTTCTCGGTGGTCTCGCGCAGCCGCTCGGCGTCCCGGTCCACGGCCGCCACCGTCGCTCCTTGCGCGGCGAGCGCACCGGCCACCGCGGCACCGATGCCGCCTGCCGCGCCGGTCACCAGGGCTGTTGTGCCTTCCATTGATCGCATCTCCTTCGCATCGGGGTGACGACGTCCGGGACGGGTACGGCGGGCCGGTTGGGCGCCGGGCGGGGTCAGCCGCGCCAGGACGCCACCACCGCCATCGCCTGGCCCGGGTTGAGCCGGGGATCGCAGAAGCTGGTGTACTTCTCGGCGACCCGGTCGACGAACGACTCATTGGTCACGCATTCGGTGACCTCGTCCGGGGTGGTCTCCAGGTGCAGGCCGCCGGCCACCCCGCCGGACTGCCGTACCGCCACCTGGAATTGCTGGATCTCCTGCACGATGGCGTCCACGTAACGGGTCTTGAGTCCCGACGGGGTGGTGACCGTGTTGCCGTGCATCGGATCCGTCAGCCAGATGACCGGATGGCCCGCTTCCCGTACGGCCGTCACCAGCGCGGGGAGCGTGCCGGCCACCGCGCCGGCGCCCATCCGTGCCACCAGGGTGAGCCGGCCGGGGTCCCGCTCCGGGTCGAGCCGTGCGCACAGGGCGAGGAGCTCGTCGGCCGTCATGCCCGGCCCGACCTTGCAGGCCACCGGGTTGGCGATGCCGGCGAGCAGGGCGACGTGGGCGCCGTGCACCTGCCGGGTCCGTTCGCCGATCCAGGGCCAGTGGGTGGAGGTGAGCAGCGGCCGGCCGGCCGGGTCGCGGCGGAGCATCGGGAGCTCGTAGTCGAGGAGCAGCGCTTCGTGGCTGGTCCAGAGGGGGGTGTCGAGAACGTCGGGGGTGGGCGGGGTGACGGGGTGGTGCGGGGCGGTGTCCTGCGGTGGGTTCGGGCTGTCCTGCGGGGTGCCGGGGTGCGGCCAGCCGAGCTGTGTCATCACCGCGGCCGCCGCCTGGTAGCCGTCCAGGATGCGGGTGGGGTCGGGACGGCGGAACGACGCGTCCGGCTCCGGGCTGTTGACCATGTGCCCTCGGTAGACGGGCAGTTCGACCCCGCCGATCCGCTCGGTGGGGCGGGAGCGGGGCTTGGTGAACTGGCCCGCGATGCGCCCGACCCGTACGACCGGCTGATGCGTGATCATCTTCAGCGTGCCGGCCAGCACGTCCAGCAGGCCCGCCTTCCGTGCCACATAGCCGGTCGTGCACTCCGCCGGGTCCTCGGCGCAGTCACCGGCCAGCACCAGATGGGCGCGCCCGGCGGCCACCTGGGCGAGCGCCGAACGGAGGCGGCGTACGTCCTCGGCGCGGACCAGCGGGGTGCGGCGCGACAGTTCCGCACGGACCGTCGCCAGCCGCGGGTCGTGGGACCAGTCAGGCTGCTGAAAAGCCGTGCGAGAGCGGATATCCAGCAGATCGTTGTCCACTGACTCCTCCACGTCCGAGATGAACTAGCACGTTGGGTAGGCACGTTGGGCAGGCATGTTGAGCAGGCACGTTGAACAGGCGTGTTGAGCGGTCGGGTTGAACAGGCGCGTTGAGCGGGCGGGTTGAACAGGGACGGACGTCGGGCGAGTGCGTCGAGCGCGTCGGGCGAGCGGCGGAAAGCCGGAGGCGCAGGCCGGCGGCCGTCAGGAGGCCCCGTCAGGAGGCCTGCGGAGCCTGGTCCGGGCGGTCGCAGGCGGCCGCGGAGAGCACGGCGACGGTGTGTGCGGCCGAGGCGAGGGTGACGTGCCGGTGCCAGCCGCTGTACGAGCGGCCCACGTAGTCCCGGATACCGACCTGCGCGGTGACGTCGTCGAAGACCTGGTCGACCCGGCGCGAGCAGCTGCTCAGCTGCGGCACCGCGGCGGCCTGGGAGACGGGCAGATCGGTTAGCCACAGTTCGGCGGGACCGCGCCGGCCGGTCTCGCCCACGCCGACCAGCAGCAGCCGGCCGCCGCCCCGGACGGCCGGTCGCGGTGCGCCCGCCACGGTGACCTGGACGGCGGTGACCAGGCTGGTACGGGGCAGCCGCTGGGGGCCGCGCCCCTGCCAGACGACGGTGCGGCGCATGTTCCGCGCCGCCCGCATGATCTCGGCGGCGGGCAGCTGGTGCGTGCCGTGGCCGGTCAGCCCCCGGTCCGTCACGGTCAGCGGCAGGTCGCCGGTGATCCGTACGAGCGCGGGCAGGCCGGCGGCGCGCAGGCCGCTGATGGTGGCCGTCGGGTCGGCCTCGGCGATGTCGACGACCACCGGGCGGGCCGGCAGTCGCCAGTCGGTCAGCATTTCGCGGCAGGCCGTCAGGACGCAGTCGCCGATCGTCTCGGGCTCGATCTCACAGGGGATCGACGCCTGATTGCGGCGCAGCCCGTCCTTGATCCAGGTCTGCGGAAGGTGCAGCCGCCAGTTGAGCGGGGCGCTCATCCGGTCCGACACCGCCCACACGCCGATCGCGCGCTGAGCGTTGAGCGCCTGGCCCTCGGCGGGCGAGAAGTAGCGGCTGACGCCGACGGAGTGCCGGCCGACCTTGGGGATGGTCATCGGGCGGGCCACCCACGCCTGCGGCGGCGCGGTCTCGAGCAGGTACCGGGCCATCGCCTGGCGCACCGGCATCCAGTCCCAGGTGGAGCTGCAGATGAAGTGGTGCAGGCTCTGTCCGGTGCCGCTGCCGCCCATCAGCGCGGCCATGTTGCGTATCGACTTACGGCCCCTGGTCGACAGCAGCCCCCGGATGTACTCCATGCCCTTTCTGCGCTGGTCGCTGCGGCGCAGTGACCGGAACAACGGGGTGCAGAGCGCGGCCAGCACCGCTTCGGGGTCGTCGGCGGCCGGCAGCCGGGCGGCCCGTGGCGTCGGCAGGTCAGCGGCCAACTGCTGGCTGACGGTGCTCATGTGACTCCTCCGGTCGAGTGGGCGGCGATCGCTCGCTGACGTTCCGCATCTGGCGATCACATTAGGAATTGACCGGTCGCAAATTGAATAACAATGCGATGGCAAGGTTCAGCGGTTGGGCTTGTCGGAGGGCATGACTACTTCGTGCCGATGGGTATTTGGGCGGTTGACCGGGAGGCGGCCCGAACGCCAGAGTCGGGATACCGGTGATAAAGGGGAAGTCGGCGGGAGTGCCGCTCCGGGGTGGCACCGAACCTAGCTTGGGAAGCGGAGCGAATATGGCGCTCAATGAGGCGCTTGATACGGCGCGCGATACGGCGCGCGATACGGCGCTGGATAGGGTTCTCGGCAAGCTCGACAAGAAAGTTATCCTGGCGGAGCCGCGTAGTTTCTGCGCCGGAGTCCGTCGGGCCATATCGATTATCGAGCTGGCGCTCGAGCGCTATGGCGCCCCCATCTATGTGCGCAAGGAGATTGTGCACAACCATTATGTGGTGCGCCTGCTGGAGCGCCGCGGCGCGATATTCGTCGACTCCGAGGAGGACGTCCCCGAGTCCGCGGTCTGTGTGTTCTCGGCGCACGGCGTCTCGCCGCAGGTCCGCCGGAACGCGGAAGTGCGCAGCCTCGATGTGATCGATGCGACCTGCCCGCTGGTGTCCAAAGTGCATCAGGAGGCCCGGCGATTCGCCCGCGAGGACCGAACGCTGCTTCTGGTGGGGCACGAGGGGCACGAAGAGGTCGAAGGGACCTACGGGCACGCGCCCGATCAGACCGTGATCATCGAGACGGTCGAGGACGCCGAGCGGCTGGATCTGCCGGCCGATACCCCGGTCGCCTACCTCACCCAGACCACCCTCTCGGTGGACGAGACCGAGGACATCATCGCGGTGCTGCACCGCCGCTTTCCGGACCTGCGCGGACCCGGCACCGACGACATCTGCTACGCGAGCCAGAACCGGCAGGACGCCGTCAAGGCCGTGGTCCCGCGCAGCGATCTGGTGCTGGTGGTCGGCTCCCGCAATTCCAGCAATTCGGTCCGGATGGTCGAGGTCGCGGCCCGTCTCGGTACCCCCGCTCATCTCGTACCGGATGTCACCGAATTCGATGAGAAGTGGCTCGACGGCGTGCAGACGGTCGGTGTGAGCGCGGGTGCCAGTGCGCCCGAAATTCTGGTTGAAGAACTGCTGGAAAAACTCGCCGAACACGGCTATCGCGATATCGAGATCGAACGGGTCGCACAGGAAGATGTCGTTTTCCATCCGCCGGCCCGGCTCACCGATCCGGCACCGGCCGGCACGGCATGACCGCGGAATCGGGGAAGAAAGGAAGGGGCGAAATGGCGAGTCCTACGGTCGTGGGTGCACGGCAGACGCGTTTCGAGGTGATGGCGCGGGTCGAGGACCGGCTGACGGAGTTCCTGGCCGCGGAACGGCTGCGCTGGGCCGCGGTGAACGACCGCGGCGCGGTGCCCGTCGACGCGGTGAGCGGGCTGGTCGCCGCCGGCGGCAAGCGGCTGCGGCCCGCCTTCTGTGTCAGTGGCTTCCTGGCCGCCGGCGGTGAGCCGGCTGACCCGCTGGTCGTGGCCGGCGCGGCCGGCGTCGAGCTGATCCATACCGGCGCCCTCATCCATGACGACGTTCTGGACGCCTCCGAACTGCGGCGCGGCACACCGGCGGTGCACACCCGGCACGCCGCCGGGCACCTCGCGCACGGCTGGCTGGGCGAGCCGCGCCGTTACGGCGAGGGCGTGGCGATCATCTCCGGCGTACTGGCCAACATCTACGCCGACCGGCTCACCCGCGATCTGCCGCCCGCGGCGCGGGACATCTGGGGCGAGATGCTCACCGAGATCCAGATCGGCCAGTACCTCGATGTCGCGGTGGCGGCCGAGGGAGTGATCGAGCCCGAGCTGTCCCGCTGGATCGCGATCTGCAAGTCCGGCCGCTACAGCATCACCCGCCCGCTGCTGCTGGGCGCCGCCATCGCCGGACGGACCGGCCTGGGGCCGGTGTTCGAGGAGTACGGCGAGGCGCTGGGCGAGGCGTTCCAGCTGCGCGACGACCTCATCGGCACCTTCGGCGACAGTTCGGCCGCGGGCAAGCCCGTCGGCGGGGATCTGGCGCAGCACAAGATGACCCTGCTGCTCGCCGAGGCGGCGCAGCGCGACGAGCGGGTGCGCAAGCTGATCTCCCGCCGGGACTGGGACACCGCCGAGATCCTCGACCGGCTGGGCGAGAGCCGGGACCGTATCGAGGGGCGCATCGGCACGCTGGTGGAGCGTGCCTGCGGGGCGCTCGACCGGGCGGACCTGGACGCGGCCTGGCGCGGCGAACTGACCGATATGGCCGCCGAAGTCGCCTACCGCAACCGGTGAGGGGAACCGATCGGATGTCACTGCTGGAGAGCGTGCACAGCCCGGACCGGCTGCGGGAGCTGACCGTGGCGGAACTGGAGGCGCTGGCCGCCGAGATCCGTACCTTCCTGATCGAGAAGGTGTCCGCGGCCGGCGGCCATCTCGGCCCCAATCTGGGCGTGGTGGAGCTGACCCTCGCGCTGCACAGCGTGTTCCGCTCGCCGCAGGACCGGATCCTGTGGGACACCGGACACCAGTCCTACGTCCACAAGATCCTGACCGGCCGGGCCGGGGGCTTCGACCGGCTGCGGCGGGGCGGCGGCCTGTCCGGCTATCCGAACCCGGCCGAGTCCGAGCACGACCTGGTGGAGAACTCCCATGCCTCCACCGCCCTGTCGTACGCCGACGGCCTGGCCCGCGCGGATGCCCACCGGGGCACCTCGGGCCGGGCGGTGGTGGCGGTCATCGGCGACGGCGCGATGACCGGCGGCATGGCCTGGGAGGCGCTGAACAACATCGCCGGCGGCCCGGACCGCCCGCTGGTCATCGTGCTCAACGACAACCAGCGCTCGTATGCGCCCACCGCGGGCGGTTTCGCCGAGCACCTGGGCGATCTGCGCAGCGGGCGGCAGCCGGGGCCCGGCCTGTTCGGGCAGCTGGGGCTCACCTATCTCGGCCCGGTCGACGGGCACGATGTCGCGGCGCTGCAGGAGGCGCTGCGCCGGGCCCGGGAGGCCGGGGGACCGGTGGTGGTCCATGCCGTCACCGAGAAGGGCCGCGGTTTTGCCCACACCGAGGACAACGAACTGGACAAGGGCCATGCGATCAAGCCCATGGACCCGGTCACCGGCCGGCCGCTGAGCACGTCCGCCGGCCCCTCGTTCACCTCGGTGTTCGGCCGGGAGCTCGCCAAGATCGCGGAGCGGCGGCCGGAGGTGGTAGCGGTCACCGCGGCGATGCTGGAGCCGACCGGGCTGCTGCCGATGCAGCGCCGCTTCCCCGACCGCGTCATCGATGTGGGGATCGCCGAACAGCATGCCGTCACGATGGCCGCCGGGCTCTCGCTGGGCGGGGTGCACCCCGTTGTGGCGATCTACGCGACCTTCGTCAACCGGGCGTTCGACCAGCTGCTGATGGATGTGGCGCTGCACCGGCGCGCGGTCACTTTCGTCCTGGACCGCTCCGGGGTCACCGGCGACGACGGGCCCAGCCACAACGGCATGTGGGACATGTCGGTGCTGCAGGTGGTTCCCGGGCTGCGGATCGCGGCGCCGCGGGACGGCACGCGGCTGGCCGAGCTGCTGGCGGAGGCCGTCGACTGGGAGGAGGGGCCCACCCTCGTACGGTTCCCCAAGGGGCCGACGGGCGAGGACCTGCCGACCAAGGCGACGTTCGCGGGTATCGACGTACTGCACCGGGCCGGGCCGCTGGACGTCCTGATCGTCTCGGTCGGCGCACTGGCCGCCATGGCGCTGCGGGTCGCCGAGGTGGTCTGGGCGCAGGGCGTGGGGGCGACGGTGGTGGACCCGCGCTGGGTGAGCCCGGTCAATCCGGCGCTGGCGGATATGGCCCGGCGGCACCGGCTGGTGATCACGATCGAGGACAACAGCCGTACGTGCGGGGTGGGTTCGACCGTCGCCCAGTTCCTGCGGGACGCCGGGGTGGCCACGCCGCTGCGTGAGTTCGGCATCCCGCGCCGGTTCCTGGACCACGGCAGCCGCGCCGATGTGCTGTCCGGCTGCGGGCTGACCGCGCAGAACATCGCCCGCACGGTGGTGGAGGAGATCAGCGGTCCGGACGGGTGCCCGGAGAAGGAGCCGCCGGACGGACTGGACGACGAGGTGGCCCGGCTGCTGGAGCAGACCGGCCGAGGGGAGAAACGGTGACGACCGTAGGACTGGGCATACCGAAGATCCGGAACGAGGAGCCGCTGCCGGCGGTGGCCGAGAGGCGCCGGTCCCGGCAGATCCATGTGGGACCCGTAGCGGTGGGCGGCGGGGCCCCGGTATCGGTGCAGTCGATGACGACCACACTGACCTCGGACATCAACGCCACCTTGCAGCAGATCGCCGAACTGACCGCGGCCGGCTGCCAGATCGTGCGGGTGGCGGTGCCGTCCGCCGATGACGCGGCGGCGCTGCCGGTCATCGCGAAGAAGTCGGGGATCCCGGTGATCGCCGATATCCACTTCCAGCCCAAGTACGTGTTCGCGGCGATCGACGCGGGCTGCGCGGCGGTCCGGGTCAACCCGGGCAACATCAAGAAGTTCGACGACCAGGTCGGCGCCATCGCCAAGGAGGCCGCGAACGCCGGGATCCCGATCCGTATCGGGGTCAACGCGGGGTCGCTGGACCGCCGGCTGCTGGAGAAGTACGGGCGGGTGACGCCCGAGGCGCTGGTCGAATCGGCGCTGTGGGAGTGCTCGCTGTTCGAGGAGCACGGCTTCCGGGACCTCAAGATCTCGGTCAAGCACAACGACCCGGTGGTGATGATCGCGGCCTACCGGCAGTTGGCCGCGCAGTGCGACTACCCGCTGCATCTGGGGGTGACCGAGGCCGGGCCCGCCTTCCAGGGGACCATCAAGTCCTCGGTGGCCTTCGGCGCGCTGCTGGCCGAGGGGATCGGCGACACCATCCGGGTGTCGCTGTCGTCGCCGCCGGTCGAGGAGATCAAGGTCGGCAACCAGATCCTGGAGTCGCTCAACCTGCGCGAACGGGGCCTGGACATCGTCTCCTGCCCGTCCTGCGGGCGTGCCCAGGTGGATGTGCACACCCTGGCGGAGAAGGTCGCCGCGGCGCTGGAGGGCTTTCCGGCGGCGTTGCGGGTGGCCGTGATGGGCTGTGTCGTCAACGGGCCGGGCGAGGCCCGGGAGGCCGACCTCGGGGTGGCCTCCGGCAACGGCAAAGGGCAGATCTTCGTCAAGGGCGAGGTCATCAAGACCGTGCCGGAATCGAAGATCGTCGAGACCCTGGTGGAGGAGGCGATGCGCCTCGCCGAGGAGCGGGAGCTCGCGGCCGGCGGTGAGCCGGGCGCCGTGATCGTGACGCCGGATTCCGCCGGCTGAGCGGCCCGGGTGTCCCAACGGCCCGTCAGGTCACCTGGCGGGCCGTTCGCTTTTCGCCGCCAAGCCGTCAATTCCCGGCATAACGCGCCGTGTTGATCTGGCCGAAAGGATCGTCAACGGCAGGCGGTTTTCGGCCAATTCGATTGTCGCCCTTCGGCCTTCCGGTGCGATTGGTACAGAGGAAGTGGGCCACGTAATGCAGAGGTAAAGGGGGGTTGACCGTCCCCGGTGCCCCACCGGTCCACGGTTGCCCTGACCGCGGGCTTCGTCCCATTTCAAAATTGACAGCTGCGGTTGTCTCGGATGCCGAGGTAACGTGTTGGCATAGTCACCGGGGGAGTACAAGATCATCATGAACGGGGGTCATGCATGGGCGTGTTGTGGTCAAGCCGTCCGAATGATCCAGATATCGCTTTCGCGGATAACCCGGTGGAGCGCGGTTAGCTCGATAACCATCGGAAGGGATCATTCATGTTCTCAAACCGACAAGACATGCCCGGCATGGTGGGCCGTGAATCCGAGTTCACGGAACTCCGTCGACGACTCATCAGCCCGGCGGGCGGTATTCTTACGGTCACCGGTCCGGCCGGCGTCGGCAAGAGCCGACTGGCCGCCGCGGTATTCGACGCCGCGGCCGGCGAGTTCCATCACGGCGGATGTTTTGTCGACCTGAGCGAAATTTCCTCCCGGCAGGAACTGGAGGAAGTGCTGGCCGACCGGATCGGATTCGGCGCCGCGCCGGGCCCCGAGCCGGTATCGGTGCGCCTGCTGGATCATCTGCGTCCGCGGAGCTTCCTGCTGGTGCTCGACGGCTGTGACCATCTGCGCACCGTGCTGACCCCGTGCATCACCGATCTGGTCAAGGCCTGCGCCGGTCTCACGGTTCTGGTCACCGGTCCCGAACGGCTCGGTGTCTACGGCGAGGTGCTGTTCCGGCTGGACCCGCTGGACGTGCCACTGCCGGACGACCACAAGGACCCGGAAGCGCTACAAAACATTCCGTCGGTCCGGCTTTTCGTGCAACGCACCCAACAGGTCCGGCCCAATTTCGTACTGACCGACGAAAACCTCGAAGCGGTGGCCCGGCTCTGCGTCCGTACCGACGGCCTGCCCATGGCCATCGAATTCGCCGCGGCACGCATGAAACTGCTGTCGCCGCACCGGCTGCTGGCGGAGCTGGAAGAGGGCCTGGACAGCCTGTCCGGAGCGGAATTCGACACCCGCTCCCGGCACCGCGGAATGCGCGCCGCGATCGAGCGGAGCCTGAATGGCCTGGGGGACGAGGAACGGAACTTCTTGGGCCGACTGGCGATGTTCCACCGCGAGTTCGACTTCGCGGCCGCCGACGGAGTATCGCCCACCAGCTCCGCCGAAACGCAGAAATTGCTCGAAATCCTGGTGGACAAGAGCCTGCTGCGGACCAGCGAATGCCCGGACGGCGACATCCTTATCGCGATGCTCGGACTCACCCGTCAGTACCTGCTGGAAAGACTGCGGGAACATGAAGATCTTACGAAGCTTCACGAGGCTCACGCGGACTTCTACCTCGAGACGGTCGAGGGCGCCGAGGAGCACCTGCTCGGCCCCGACCAGGGCTGGTGGCTACAGAAGATCGACCACTGGCTGCCGGACATAACCAGCGTCCTCCACTTCCTGGCAGGAGCGGGGGACGGGGCACGGCTGGTCCGGATCGCCGCCGCGATGCGGCTGTACTGGCAGGCCAGGGGCATGGTCCGGGACGGGATCTGCTGGCTGAACGCGTATATCGACGGCGCCGGGCTGCCGCTTCCGCTTGCCGCCAAGGCGGAGCGCGCGCTGGCGGAACTCCTGCTGTGTGCCGGTGAGCTGTCGGCCGCCGAGAACCGTCTGGTCGAGGCCCGCGCCAAGTACGAGGAACTGGGGGACAACGCGGGTGTCGCCGGATGTATGCGGCGCTCGGGCCTGGTGGCCTTTCACCGGGGCGACCTGGTGGAGGCCGACCGCCGGCTGGAGGAATGCGTGGCGGTCTCCTGGATCGACGGCGCCGGAGAACATGCCGAGGCGCTGCGCAATCTCGCCGACTGCCGTCGCGTCTCCGGCGATCTGCCGGCCGCCAGGCGGCGGGCCGAGGAAGCTCTGGAGATCTTTCAGCGCACCAAGGATGTGCGCAATATCGCGCTGACCAATTACGTACGGGCCGATGTCGCCTTCGACATGGGCGACCAGACCACCGCCATCGAGCTCTACCAGGCGGCCCTGCTCCAGGTGGGTGAGCTCAAACATCTGCTCGCCTGTGCCATCGGACTGGAGAAGTTCGCGATCCTGCTGACCCGCTGCCGCGGCCGGTCGACGGAGAGCTGGCGGCGGGTGGCGCACGCCCTCGGCGCCGCCTCCGGAATCCGTGCGGTCACCGGATGCGTCCCGCCGGCCACCACCAAGATGGAGGTCGAGTCCGTCACCGCCACCACCCGGGTACGGCTCGGCGACCAGGAGGCCGAGAAGCTGGCGGCCGCCGGCGCGCGGACGGAGGCCGATGCGGCCGTGGCTGCCGTGCTGAGCCCGCTGGAAGTCACCCGGTTCGCCGCCGAGTGGCCCGGATCCGACAACCCGCTGACCCAGCGGGAGCTGGAGGTCGCCGAGCTGGTGGCCGGTGGCCTGACCAACCGGGAGATCGCCCGCCGCCTCGACATCGCGGAGTGGACCGCCGTCAACCATCTGCGCAAGATCATGCGGAAGCTGGAGTGCTCCTCCCGTGTGCAGGTCGCCAGCTGGATGGCGAAGCGGGCCGACGCGGCGGTGTCGGCCGCCGCCGAGTAGGCACGCAGGTAGGCCGGCCGCGGTACGGCCGGCCTACCGGGCCGATGCCCTCGGAACCCGAGGCGGATCGGGCCGGAACCCGAGGCGGATCGGGTCAGAACCCGAAGTGGACCACGTTGAAGGCCACCACACAGACCACGGTGACCCGGAACGCCAGCACCCCGCGGCTGCGCGCCAGCAGCGCATGCCCGGTGCGCAGGAACGACCCGTACTGGCGAAGGCGTACGGCCATCAGCGGCAGCAGCGCCACCGCGAACCCCCAGGGAATCCAGCCCGCCGCCGTCGGCACGGCGATGACCAGCACATTGAGCGAGGTCAGCACGCCCAGAAAGATCTTGTTGCCGCGCTCCGAGGTGAGCACCGCGACCGTGCGGCGGCCGACGGCCGCGTCCCCGCTGATGTCCTTGGTGTTGGAGTAGCCGGCTATCAGCAGCTGACCGAACCCGAAGAGCAGCGCCTCCACCAGGATGAGCGCCGGCAGCTCGCCGACCGTGATGCCGTACGGGGCGAGCACGAACGCCGCCGCGGAGAAGATCAGCAGCAGCTCGCCGAGGCCGATGTAACTGAGCTTGAGGCCCCATGAGTACTGCACGCTGAAGACCAGCAGGAGGGTGGCGACGACCAGCGCCCAGACGGGCGTGTGCGGCGCCTGCAGGGTGGCGGCCAGCCACCACACCGCGCCCCAGGCCAGGCCCAGATAGCCGAACCGCTGTGCCTGGTGCACGGTCAGATCGCCGGTGAGCAGCGGCTTGCGCTTCAGCGGCCGGAGCTCGGTGTTGCCGTCGCCGAGGTAGTTGGCGCTGTCACTGCCGTCCTTGATGCCGGTCACATCGTCCAGCGTCATGACCGCGGAGAGCACCCCGACCTTCCCCAGCGCGAACAGCGCGAGGGTCAGCAGGACATGGCCGTCGAGCCGGGTCGCCGGCTCCATTCCCGTCCACACGATGACCAGGGCGAGGAAGAAGTCGAGGACGAACTGGAACTTGACCAGCCGGGCGTAGACGGAAAACCGCTGTAACGCACCGGGCGCGGGACGGACTTCGGTGCTCGCTGCCATGGACCTTCCTTACGCTCGTCGGGAGCCGTCGCGGGGTACCGGTGCGGCCGGCCGCCTCACAGCCGCGCCGCTCCGGTGGTGAGGCAGGCGAGAAGGCTGCGCGCCTGCACATTGACGTAATGGCCGTGCTGGACAAGGGAGTTCAGCTGGCCCGGGGTGACCCAGAGATAGCCGGGCGGTGGCTCGTCGGGCGCGTCCGACGGGCCGGCCTCGACGATCAGATACCGGCTCTCGGCGTGGTAGAAGCGGCCGCCCTCCTCGGAATGCACCGCCTCGTAACGCACCTGGCCGGGCGTGGCGGCCAGTACCGGATCGAGGAACGGCGGGCGGTCCGCGGCGGCCAGGTGGCGGTAGTTGTCCGGCGTGCACTGGACGGTCGGCGCCAGCTCGATGGTGTCCAGGAAACCGCCCTCGAGCCGGGCCTGCACCAGGACGTGCGGCACCCCGCCGAACCGGCGGGTCAGCAAGGCGGTGACGCCGGTCCCCAGCGGCTGGATCAGCGGCTGCGTCCAGCTGGTGACCTCACGGTTGTCCGCCTGCACCGAGGCCGCCATCACCCGGAAGTACCGCTGCGGGGTGTGCTCGATACTGTCCGCGCCGCGGACCCAGCCCGCGACCTGCGCCAGCGGGATGCGGCGTATGCGGACGTCGTGCCGGGAGCGTTCCCCGGTGATCCAGGACCGCAGCTCGGTATCCGGATGCAGCGCTCGGTGGGCGCCCTCTTCGGTGCCGGCCGGCGGAGCGCAGGCCAGGACCGTACGGGCGTCCATGTTGACGACGTTGTCCCGGCGCAGCAGTGCCCCGAGCTGCCCCAGGGTGAGCCAGCAGTAGTCGTCGTCCAGCGGCACCTCGTCAGTCGTCTCGACGATCATGTTGCGGTTGGACTTCTGGTGGAACCAGGCGCCGTGCTCGGACTGGAGCACATCGGCCAGCACCCGGCCCCGCCCCGGCCGCAGGAAGTGCCCGAGGTACTTCACGTCCGCGCCCCGGTGCACCTTGGTGTAGTTGCTGCGGGTGGCCTGCACGGTCGGGGAGAGCTGGAGCAGATTGGGGTTGCCCGGCTCCATCTTGGCCTGCATCAGGAAGTGCAGTACGCCGTCGAACTCCTTGGCCAGGATGCCGAGGATGCCGACTTCGGGCTGGTTGATGATGGGCTGCTGCCACTCGGGGAACGGGCCCTCGCCGACCGTGACATGCAGCCCTTCGACGGAGAAGAACCGGCCGCTGCGGTGCACCAGATTCCCGGTCCCGGCCGCGAACGACCAGCCGTCGAGCGCGGCGAACGGGATCGGGGCGACCCGGAACCGGTGCGCGGCGCGGCGGCCCGCGAGCCATCCGTCGAATTCCTCGGTGGGCAGCCGCCGGCCGTGGACCGCGCGGGCGGACCGCGCCATCCGCTCGGCCACGCCGGGGTCCTCCCGGGGCCGCGGTACGGGCGGCGCCGTCATGCCCGCCACCACGAGACGTTGTCCCGGTACCAGGCGACGGTGTCCCGCAGCCCCTCCTCGAACGGCACCTGGGGCGCGTACCCCAACTCCTCCCGGATCTTGGTGTCGTCCAGGGAGTAGCGGCCGTCGTGTCCGGGCCGGTCCGCCACGTACCGGATCGCCGACGGATCCGCGCCGCACAGCTCCACCAGCCGCTCGGCGATCACCGTATTGGGGTGTTCCACCCCGCCACCGACGTTGTAGACCTCGCCGCCCCGGCCCTTGGTGAGGACCAGATGGACGGCCTGGCAGTGGTCCGCCACATGCAGCCATTCGCGGACGTTGTGCCCGTCCCCGTACAGCGGCACCGTTCGCCCCTCCAGCAGCCGGGTCACGAAGTGCGGGATGAGCTTCTCGGTGTGCTGATAGGGCCCGTAATTGTTGGAGCAGCGGCTGATCGACACATCCAGCCCATGGGTGTGCGCATAGGAGCGGGCCACCAGGTCGGAACCCGCCTTGGACGCCGCGTAGGGCGAGTTGGGGGCCAGCGGCCACGTCTCCGTCCACGACCCCTCGGCGATCGACCCGTACACCTCGTCGGTCGAGACATGCACCACCCGCCCGACGCCGCTGTGCAGTGCGGCCTCCAGCAGCACCTGGGTGCCGAGGACGTTCGTACGGAAGAAGTCCCCCGCCCCGTCGATCGAGCGGTCGACGTGCGACTCGGCGGCGAAGTGCACCACCGCGTCATGGCCGGGCAGCAGCTCCCGCACGAGCCCGGCATCGCAGATGTCGCCCTCGACGAAGTCCAGCCGCTCCGCGCCGAGCGGGAGGTTGGCGCGGTTCCCCGAGTAGGTGAGCTTGTCCAGGACGGTCACCCGGGCCCGCTCCGCGCCCGCATATCCCCCGCCGAGCAGGGTGCGCACATAGTGCGAGCCGATGAATCCGGCCCCTCCGGTCACCAGGATCCTCATGACGCGACCTCCACTTCGCACTCGTCGCCGACGACCAGCCGGTGACGTTCACCGCTGCGGACCGACGCCGACCGGCCGATCACCGAACCGCTGAGCCCCGCCAGGCCCGACACCCGCGCACCGTCCAGCACGATCGAGTCCTCGATCCGGGTGCCGTGCAGCGCACAGCCACTGCCGATCGAGGTGTACCGGCCGATGTGGCTGTCCTCGACCACGGTGCCGGGGCCGAGGACCACCGGGCCCTCGATCACCGACCGCACCACCCGGGCACTGGGGGAGACGAGCACCTGGCCGGTGACCCGGCTCGCGGCATCGACCGCCCCCAGCCGCTCGCCACGCAGCCCGTCCAGTACCCGCCGATTGCATTCCAGAACGCCGGCTATCTGCCCGGTGTCCTGCCAATACCCCAGATATTCACTGGCCTTGACCTGATGCCCGTGCGTCAGCAGCCACTGAATGGCATCCGTGATCTCCAGTTCCCCGCGTGCGCTGGGCTCGATTGCGGCGACCGCCTCATGAATCGCCGGGGTGAAGAAATAGACGCCGGTCAGCGCGAGATCGCTGACCGGCTGCGCGGGCTTTTCCACCAGCCGCTGTACGGTGCCGTCGGCGTCGATCTCGGCGACGCCGAACGCGCTGGGATCGGGCACTTTCTGGACCACGATCTGCGCCGGCGGCCGCTCCTTCGCGAACGACCGCGCGATCTCCGTGATCCCCTCGGGCAGCATGTTGTCCCCGAGATACATCAGGAAATCATCCTCGCCGAGAAAGCCCCGAGCGATCCGCACCGCGTGCGCCAGGCCCAGCGGTTCGGCCTGGTGGAGGTAGGTGATACGGGCGCCGAACCGCGCACCGTCGCCGATCGCCGCGGCGATCTGTCCGGCCTGATCGCCGACGACGATGCCGATGTCGGTGACGCCCGCTTCCAGAACGTTGTCCAGCACATGTTCCAGCACCGCCTTGCCGGCGACCGGAACGAGCTGCTTCGGCGTGGAGTAGGTAAAGGGCCGCAGCCGGGTTCCCATTCCGCCGGATAACACCAGAGCCTTCACTGGATCCTGCCGATCCTTCCCAAGTGAATTCTTTAGCCGGTCACTGATGTGGGATGCGCGACCCGATGACACATGAATGGGGGATGACCCCGCTATTCCAGGAATACGCTCAGCAATCTAGCGGAGCGAGGGGAAGGCGCCGGGCGGCGGTCGGGGAGTCTGTCAGGTCTTCGGCGACCTGACAGACTCCGGCGGGTTCCGCCCTACCTGCCTCGGTGGCGGGGGCAGGCGCAGGGCGGCCACGCCTGCGTGAGGCAGTACGGGGCGAAGGGGTCCCCGGCGACGACGTGCACCTCGGCCCGCTGCTCCTTGACCACGCCGTCAGGGCCCGCCGTGTAGACGCGCAGGGTCATCAGGGACTGGCGGGATGGCGGGGCCATCGGGGGCGGCGTCCATCCGGCGCTCACGAGACGACCTCGAAACCGGCCTCGTAGAGGACCGTACGGACGGTCACCCGGCAGGTGCAGGTGTGCGCGGCGGGGATGGCTAAAGCGCGCACCCAGGCGAGGCAACGGGCAATAAAATGCCCCATGTTGACGCTCCTTCGGGATTGAGGGATCAAGCGTTGGCCATGCCCCGGGGCCGCTGGAGGCGGTCGCCGGGGCGATTACTGCGAGTCTCCCCATGGTTGCTCTGCGCTGATTACGATGTGCAGGGTGCAGCTGTCCCGCACGCTCCTGGGGACAGGAAGGGATGGGCTGATGACGTTCCAACCACACGACCTTGATCCGGGCCGCTCGGCACGCGATCTGTTCGGCGAGAGAATCCGCTACTACCGGACGAAGGCCGACATGTCGCTGAGGCGGCTCGCCGACGTGCTGAGCTACAGCAAGTCGCAGCTGGCGCGGTATGAGCGGGCGGAGGCGCTGCCGTACGACGATCTGCCGTCGAAGCTGGATGCTTGCTTCGGTACGGGCGGGCTGTTCGCGAGCCTGTATGAACTCGCGTTGCAGGAGCCGTTTCCCGGCAAGTACCGCCGCATGACCGAGATCGCAAACCAGGCGACCGCCATCAGGCAGTACACGTGCTCCACCGTCCCCGGTCTGCTCCAGACGCCGGAGCTCGCGGCGCGAGGGCTGCGCTGTGGACTGCCACATGCGCCAGACGCGGAAATCGAGGCGATGGTTAAGGCGCGCATCGACCGGCAGGTACTGCTGAACGGACCAAAGCCGCCGCGCTGCTGGTTCGTTCTGGACGAGGCAGTCCTGCGCCGACGGGTCGGCAGTCCCGAGGTGATGCGACACCAGATGCAGTGCCTGATCGAGCGCGGGACATCTCCCTACGTAACTCTCCAGGTATTGCCGTACGACGCAGGCGAGCATGCGGAGATGGGTGGTTCGCTGACGCTCTACACCATGCCCAACCAACCAGTCGTGGCCTACCTGGAGGGCAGCCGGTCGGGGTCAATAATCGAGAACGGAGAGGAAGTGTCGGAGCTTGAGGCGTCCTACGATCTGCTCAGGGCCATGGCCCTGTCGCCTCGCAACTCCGAGGCGATGATCCGAGAGGCAATGGAGGACTGGACGGCATGCGAATGACCCCGGACCTGAGCGCCGCTGCTTGGCGCAAGAGCAGCTACAGCAACAACAACGGGGGCGATTGCGTCGAGGTCGCCGACGGCTGCCCCGGCCTCGTCCCCGTCCGCGATTCCAAGGACCCGCAGGGTCCCGCGCTCCTTGTCCTCAGCAAGGCCTGGGACACGTTCGTCGCGAGCCTGAAGGCCTGACACAAGAGACCGGCGCCCGCTACGGCGGGCGCCGAGCCATGGGAGGACAGCATGCCGAGTCCCATCACCTGGCGAAAGTCCAGCTACAGCAACAACACTGGGGGCGAGTGCGTCGAGGTCGCCGACGGCTGCCCCGGCGTCGTTCCCGTCCGCGATTCCAAGGACCCGCACGGCCCCGCGCTCCTCGTTCCCCACCGGGCCTGGGCCACGTTCGTCGCGAGCCTGAAGGGCTGACATACGAGTGGTGCCGAGGGCGCTGTGCAGGTTTGCACTACGTCCCGTACGGCACCGCCGGCTCATTTCCCGCCTGAAGCGGACAGGTCCCACCCCACGACGTGGGTGTGCATGGCGAACTCCCCCTTTGCTTGAGGGATTCAAGGCGTTTGAGGCACGGGGCATCTTCTGTGGTGTGCGCGTGAAGCGCGAGGTCAGGCCGACGTCAGCGAGGCGGCAGCGAGGCGGCAGCGGGGCGCCAGCGAGACGTCAGCGCAACGTTAGGGCGGGGCGCGAAGCTCTAAGCAGACCAGGTGCTCACGGGGCCCGCACAGGGCATCGATCGCACCGAACGCAACTCACGGGGAACCTGCAGAAGCGAAGTCCGCAAAGTCTGGGACCAGCGCGGCACGGGGACCCCGCCTACGGGAGGAAATCCGCATGACCACCGGAATCAAAGGCTGCGACAACCAGTCGAACTCTTTCGTCTCTTTCGTCAATGAGGAGCACGCGGGGGACAGCCAGTCCGTGAGCCCGAGGTCGCACAGCGACGCGTACGCGTGGATCTCGCAGCACAAGGAGAAGCCGCTGGCCGTCCAGACCGGACGGGGTCGCTGCATCATCTGGGATTCCGACTGGAAGGTGAAGGGCGAGTGGGACGACGGCAAGGGGGAGTTCGTCCTCGCCAACGTCGAGCACAGCCCGCAGGACTACCAGATGACGGTCAACGGCACGGGTGACATCAGCCTGTCCGCAGTCTGATCCGAGAACCGGGACCAGGAAAAAGGGGGATCGTAATGCCGATGCAGGACTGGCGTCCGACGAACGCCATGGAGAACCTGACGGGAAACTGGGTGTACTACGTGTGCACCGCCGTCAACGCCTTCGCGAACATCCATTTCAGCCGCCACGTGGACAACTCCGCCGAGGACCACATGGCGACGAACGATGGCGCCTATTACTACTACGGCGTGACCGGGACGTTCAATCAGGCGGCGCAACAGGCTGATCAAGCCATCAGGCAGGCGCTCTATGACGCCTGGCAGGACTACTTCAAGGTGTAGTGCGACCGGCCTGAAGCGGTAGCCGATCGGCGGGTTCCGCCCGCGCCAACGGCCAGGAACAGCACTGCTGTTCCTGGCCGTTGGGCTGCCATGGTGAGGCGATGCCGGCGAGGCTTGTCGCGAGCTCGCCTTACGCGCCTCCCGCCGCCCCCCGCGCGAATGCGGCCTCGTAGTCCGCCTCCCCCAGCGCCCGCCGCGCGCCCGCCTCGATGCGGGTGACGTCGTAGCGCTCACCGGCCGGCAGGGGGACGCCCACCGACCGCCGCGCCGCATCGGCTGCCCCCAGTAGCCGGGCCGCGTGGTCGGGCCGGCCGGCGAGGAGCCTCGCCCCGGCCTCGCCCTCCTGGGCCAGGGCGACCGCCCTCGGGTCACCGGTGGCCCGTGCGGCGGCCTGGCCCTGGAGCTGGAGTTCCAGGGCGCGGTCGGCGTCGCCGCGCAGTTCGGCGAGGAAGCCGAGTTCGGCGAGGATCAGGGCGGGGACGTCCGGCTCGTAGCCCATTTCGCGGTGGAGGGCGATGACGCTGTGGAGGTGGGCCTCGGCGGTGTCGTAGGCGCCCTCGCGGCGGGCGCCCATGGCCAGGCCGATTTCGGCGAACTGTTCGCCGAACTTGTCCGACTGCTCGGCGGAGAGGCGGCGGGCGCGTTCGTGGAATTCGCGGGCGCGGGGGAGGTCGCCGGTCAGGAGGGCGATCCGGCCCAGGCCGGTGAGCTGGAAGGAGACCTCGGGCCAGAGCCCGAGGTCTTCGGCCATGCGCAGGCCGTCGCGGTAGAGGCGGCCGGCGTGGGCGTAGTCGCCGACGATCTCGGCCAGCGTTTCGAGGGGGGTCAGGGCCTGGAGCTGGCCCCATTGGTCGCCCAGTTCGCGGAAGAGGCCAAGGCTCTGCTCGCCGTCGCGGCGCAGTGCGGTGAAGTCGCCGCGCAGCTTCGCGTGGAAGGTGCGGCTGCCGAGCGCCGCGGCGGTGCCCCAGTCGTCGCCCAGGGAGCGGAAGGCGGCAAGGGCGCCGTGGACGAGTTCCTCGCTGGGTGCCAGGTCGCCGATGCCGTAGAGGCTGGAGCCGAGGAACCATTCCATCCGGGCCCGGCCGCCGGGGTCGTCGACCTCCTCGTACGGGGCGAGGGCGGTGCGGTATTCCGCGACCGGGTCCGTGACGCCGCCCAGGACGAGGCGTACGCCGCCCAGCCAGGCGGTGGCGCGGGCGACCGCGGCGGCGGGGCGGGGGCCGGGGACCGACAGCGCGGCGGTGAGCGAGCGCCGGGCCTCGCTGTTGCGGCCGCGCAGGTACCAGTACCAGGTCAGCGCGTTGACGAGGCGCAGCGCGCGGTCCGCGTCGCCGGCCCGGACCGCGGTGTCGAGGGCGGTGCGCAGGTTCGCGTTCTCGGCGTCCAGCCGGTGCAGCCACTGCCGCTGGCCGTGGCCGCGCAGATGCGGTTCGGCGCGTTCGGCGAGGGCGGTGTAGTGCTCGCGGTGGCGGAGCTGGAGGTCGGGCAGTTCGTCGCTGTCGCGGAGCCGGTCGAGGCAGTAGGCGGTGACGGACTCCAGGAGGCGGTAGCGGGGGCCGTCGGCGGTGTCGGTCATGACGACCAGGGAGCAGTCCACGAGGCGGGCGAGCAGGTCGAGGACGTCGGTGCGGGCCAGGCCGGGGGCGGCGCAGACCTCCTCGGCGGCGCTGAGGGTGGCGCCGTCGGCGTGCACGGCCAGCCGGCGCAGCACCGCGCGCTCCTGGTCGCCGAGCAGTTCCCAGCTCCAGTCGATGACCGCGCGGAGGGTGCGCTGGCGGGCCGGGGCGCTGCGGGTTCCCGCGGACAGGAGGGAGAAGCGGTCGTCCAGGCGAGCGGCCAACTCCGTCACGCCCAGGGCCCGGACGCGGGTGGCGGCCATTTCCAGGGCGAGGGGGATGCCGTCCAGGCGCCGGCAGATCGCCACGACCGGCGGGAGGGTGGTGTCGTCGAGGACGAAGTTCGGGGCGGCGGCCCTCGCGCGCGCCACGAAGAGCTCCACGGCGCTGAAGTGCCGTACGGATTCCGGCGAGAGGTCGGCGGTGGACGCCGGGCGGCTGAGCGGCGGCACTTCCTGGAGGTGTTCGCCGGTGACGCCCAGCGGCATCTGGCTGGTGGCGAGGATGCTCAGGCCCGGGGCGGCCTTGAGGAGCTGTTCGGCCAGCTCGGCGACCGGGGCGATGACATGCTCGCAGTTGTCGAAGACCAGGAGGGCGGGGGCTTCGCCCAGGGCGTGGGCCAGCCGGTCGGTGAGCGAGAACGGGGTGGCTCCGGGGCCCGGCGGGGAGTCGTCGCGTACGCCGAGGACCGCGCCGACGACCTCGTGCACCTCGGCCGCCGGCGACGGGTCCAGGGCGGCGAACTCGGCCAGCCGTACGCCGCCGGGGAACGCGCCGCCCAGCCGCGCGGCGGTGGCCAGCGCGAGCCGGGTCTTGCCGACGCCGCCCGCGCCGGTGAGGGTGACCAGGCGGTTGGCGGTCAGCAGGGAGCACAGTTCGGCGATCGCCTCGTCGCGGCCGATGAGAGCGGTGAGCGGGGCCGGGACGTTCGTCGGCGGGCGGGCGGCGGAAGTCGGGGGAGCGGGTACGGCGGTCAGCGCGGGGTCCTGGGTGAGGATCGCCTGCCGTAGGGCGGCCAGTTCCGGGCTCGGGTCCAGGCCGAGGTCCTCGGCGAGCCGGTCGCGCAGATCGGCGTAGCTGCTGAGCGCGGCGCTCTGCCGGCCGGCGAGGTAGAGGGCGCGGATGTGGGCGGTGCGCAGGCGCTCGCGGAGGGGGTGCAGGGCGACCAGATCGCCGAGCTCGTCGGCCACCAGCGCGTGTTCGCCCAACTCCAGGCGGGCCTCGGCCTGTTCCTCCAGGGCGGTCAGCCGCTGTTCGGCCAGCCGGTCGCGGGCGGCGCGGGCGAACTCCTCGTCGGCGAAGTCGGCGAACGCCGCGCCGCGCCACACCGCCAGCGCGTCCGCCAGCAGCCCGGCCCGTATCCGGGGATCGGCGGCCGCCCGGGCCCGCGTGGCCAGGCCGCGGAAGCGGTCGGTGTCCAACGCTTCGTCGTCCAGGCGGAGTTGGTAGCCCGGTGGACTGGAGAGGACGAGGTCGCGGCCGCCCGGTTCGGCGGCCTCCAGGGCCCGGCGCAGCTGCCACACCTTGTTCTGCAGGACGCCGGCCGGGTTGTTGGGGAGTTTGGTGCCCCACAGGGCGTCGATCAGCCGGTCCGCCGACACCGGCTGCCCGTGCTGCGCCAGGAGATGGGCCAGCAGGGCGCGGACCTTGAGCTCCGGTATCCGGACGGGACGTCCGTCGGACGTCCACACCCCTAACGGACCGAGCACCCCGAAACGCATGCGATCACGCTAGCCGAACGTATCGGTCAACGACAGGACGAGATCGGTCCGGAAGCGGCCGAGAGCGTCAGAGAGCGGCCGAGAGCGGCCGAGAGCGGATCAAGAGCCGTTCGGGAGTGGGCTTTTGCAAGGTGGCTGCCGGAACAGCGACGCACAGCGTCAACAAGCCGAGAGCGCGAAGGGAGCCGTGATGTCCGCACGCAGGCTGCGTCTGGCCGTCATCATCGGCAGCATCCGGACCGGCCGTTTCGGGCCCACCCCGGCCAACTGGATCGCCGCCGAGGCGGCCGGCCGCGCCGACCTCGACGTCGATGTGATCGACCTGGCCAAGGTGTGGCTGCCCGAGGTCCTCGGCGACGACGGGCCCACGCCGCAGGCGGTGCGGGACCTGGCGCCGTGGCTGGCGTCGTCGGATGCGTTCGTGATCGTCACGCCCGAGTACAACCACAGCTTCCCCGCCTCACTGAAGAACGCCATCGACTGGTACACCGCCGAATGGCAGGCCAAGCCGGTCGGGTTCGTCTCCTACGGGGGCATCGCCGGCGGCCTGCGCGCGGTGGCGCATCTGCGCCAGATCTTCTCCGGACTGCACGCCGTCACCGTCCGGGACTCCGTCGCCTTCCCCGACCACCGGGCGCGGTTCGACGACGAGGGCCGGCCGACCGATCCCGAGGGCTGCGGCGCCGCGGCCGAGGCGATGCTCAACCAGCTGACCTGGTGGGGCCACACCCTGCGCGACGCCCGCGCCGCGCACCCGTACCCCGGCTGAGCCCCAGGGCCCGCCCGTACCCCTCCCGCACCCCCCGAACACGAAAGGAACTCCTCCCATGTCATCGACCGCCCCGCCGGCCGCCCCGGCAAAGGCCGGGAGCCGGGAATGGGCCGGGCTCGCCGTGCTGGCCCTGCCCACGCTGCTGATCTCCCTCGACCAGAGCGTGCTGTTCCTGGCGCTGCCGCACCTCGCCGAGGCGCTGCGGCCCAGCGGCACCCAGACGCTGTGGATGATGGACGCCTACGGGTTCATGATCGCCGGCTTCCTGATCACCATGGGCACGCTCGGGGACCGGATCGGCCGCCGCAAGCTGCTGATGATCGGCGCCACCTGCGTCGGCCTCACCTCGCTGCTGGCCTCGTACTCCACCAGCGCCGAGATGCTGATCGCGGCCCGCGCGCTGCTCGGCGTCTCCGCGGCCACGCTGATGCCCTCCACCCTCGCCCTGATCAGCAATATGTTCCACGACCCGCAGCAGCGCGGCCGGGCCATCGCGGTATGGGCCAGCTGCTTCATGGCGGGCACCGCGCTCGGGCCGGTCATCGGCGGCGCGCTGCTGGAATTCTTCTGGTGGGGCTCGGTGTTCCTGCTGGGCGTCCCGATCATGATCATTCTGTTGATCGCGGCGCCGCTGCTGCTGCCGGAGTACCGCGACCCCGACGGCGGAAAGCTGGACCTGATCAGCGTGGCGCTCTCGCTGGCGACGATCCTGCCGGTCATCTACGGCCTCAAGGAGCTCGCCCGGTACGGCTGGCAGCCGCTGCCCGCCGCCGCGATCGTGGTCGGGGTACTGGTCGGCGCGGCGTTCGTGGCACGGCAGCGCACGCTCACCCATCCGCTGCTGGACCTGCGGCTGTTCCGCAGCGGCGCGTTCACCTCCGCGCTGGCGATCCTGCTGGTCTCCATGATCGCCACGGGCGGCAGCTACCTGTTCATCACCGGCTTCCTGCAGATGGTCGAGGGGCTCTCCCCGATGACCGCGGGACTGTGGATGCTGCCCTCGGCGCTCGCGTCCATCGTCGCCGGGCAGCTGGCCCCCACCCTGGCGAAGCGGATGTCGCTGGCGGCCGTGATCGGACTGGGGCTGGGCAGCAGCCTGCTCGGCTATGTGCTGATCGTGTTCGTCAGCCCGGCCGGCGGACTGCCGCTGCTGGTGAGCGGCTTCGTCGTGGTCTTCTTCGGCGGCGGTCCCATCGGGGCGCTGGGCACCGGCCTGGTGGTCGGGTCCGCCCCGCCGGAGAAGGCGGGCAGCGCCGCCGCACTGTCGTCGATCTGCGGCGACCTGGGGGTGGCGCTGGGCATCGCCGGTCTGGGCAGCCTGGGCACCGTCATCTACCGCAATGAGCTCTCGCTGCCGGACGGCCTGCCGGCGGGCGCGGCCGAAGGCGCCCGGGACAGCATCGAGGGCGCGCTGGCCGCGGCCCAGGAGCTGCCCGCCGCGCTGGCGGACAAGGTGCTGATCGCCGCGCGGGAGGCGTACACCAGCGGCGTCAACACCATCGGCATCGCCTGTGCCGTGGTGGCGGCCGTCCTCGTGGTCCTCTCGGCCACCGTGCTGCGCCGCGCGGGCGCGAAGAAGGAGGACCCCGCGCCGCCGGCGGGGGCCGCCGAACCTGCGGACGACGCGCTCTCGCCCGTACCGGAGCACTGATCCGGCCGGCCCGGCCGCCTGCCGGGCCCGCCCCGCACCGAAAGCACCGGAACTTCGCGCACCCGGCGAAGGGCCGGCGCTTTCGCATGGGCCGGGCGATTGGCCGGCCGGACCTGACACATATCCCGTCGCCGTCTTGAGGGCGCTCGGCCGCAGCCAACAAACTCCGTTCCCAGAACGCCCGTCCGCCAAAGAACTCTCAAGGGAGTACGACTGTGGCCAAGTGCCGGATCTGCGGTGGCACTGTCGAGGAATTCTTCGATTTCGGAAGGCAGCCGGTTTCCGATTCCTTTGTGACACCGGAGACGGCCGGCAGTGAGTTCTCTTTCCGGCTGGCGGTGGGAATCTGCCACACGTGCACGATGGTCCAGCTGCTCGAAGAGGTCCCCCGGGAGCAGATGTTCCACGAGGACTACCCCTACCGGTCCTCGGGTTCGTCCGTGATGCACGACCATTTCGAGGCCTTCGCCCGGCAGCTGCTGGAGACCGAACTCACCGGCACCGACCCGTTCATGGTGGAGATCGGCTCCAACGACGGCACCATGCTCAAGACCATCCAGAAGGCGGGCGTCCGGCACCTGGGTGTCGACCCGTCCGCGCAGGTGGGCGACTTCGCCAGGGCCGATGGCGTACGGGTGCGCACCGACTTCTTCCAGGACTCGACGGCGCGCGAGATCGCCGCCGCCGACGGCCCGGCGGACGTCATCTTCTCCGCGAACACCACCAGCCACATCGCCTACATGGACTCCATCTTCCGCGGCGTCGACGCGCTGCTGGCCCCGGACGGTGTGCTGGTCCTCGAGGACCGCTACCTCGGCGACATCATGGCGCAGAACGCCTTCGACCAGATCTACGACGAGCACTTCTATCTGTTCTCGGTCTCCTCGGTACGGGCGATGGCCGAGACCTTCGGCTTCGCGCTGGCCGACGTCCAGCCGCTCGCGGTGCACGGCGGATCGATGCGCTACACCATCGCGCGCCCCGGCAGGCGCACGCCCTCGCCGGCGGTGGCCGAGCTGCTGGCGCAGGAGCGCACCCGGGGGCTGGCGAGCCCGGAGACCTACCGGCGGTTCGCGGACGGGGTGCGGCGGGGGCGGCGCGAGCTGCTTCAGCTGCTCACCGACCTGCGCGCACAGGGCCGTACGGTCGTCGGATACGGCGCGACCGCGAAAAGCGCCACGGTCGTCAACTACTGCGGAATCGGCCCGGAACTCGTGCCGTACATCTGCGACAGCACACCGGCCAAACAGGGGCGGCTGACGCCCGGCATGCATATTCCCGTGCGGCCCCCCGAGACATTCTCCGCGCCGTATCCGGACTATGCGCTGCTCTTCGCCTGGAATCACGCCGAGGAAATCATGGCGAAGGAGCAGGAATTCCGTGCGGCGGGCGGCCGCTGGATCCTCTACGTCCCCGAAGTCCACATCGTCTGAGCCCCGGCGGTAACGGCCGATCAGAAAGGGCCCCATGAACGCGCACGCAGAAAATCAGGCAGCCAGGTACGCCGGAAAGAAAGCCGTGGTCACCGGCGGCACCCACGGCATCGGCATGGCCGCCGTCAAGGCGCTCCTGGACGGCGGCGCCGAGGTGCTGCTCACCGGGCTGGACGAGAAGAACATCGAGGCGGCCCGCGCGGAACTCGGCCCGCGCGCCCATGTGGTGCGCTCCGACGCCGGGAGCCTCGCCGACATCGACGCGCTCGGCAAGGCCGTCGAGGACACCCTCGGCGAGGTCGATTTCGTCTTCGTCAACGTCGGCCATGTGAAGTTCGGCTCGCTCGGCCAGGTGACCGAGGAGACCTACGACGCGATGTTCGACATCAACACCAAGGGCGCGTACTTCACCGCGCAGCGCCTGGCCCCGCTGGTCCGCACGGGCGGCTCGTTCGTCTTCACCACCTCCGCCACGACCGGCACGGCGTTCGTCGGCACCAGCGTCGGGACCGCGATGAAGTCGGCGATCCGCGCCTTCTCCAGGGTCCTGGCCTCCGAGCTGCTCTCCCGCGGAATCCGGGTGAACACGGTCAGCCCCGGGTTCACCCAGACCCCGTCCATGGGGCTGGCCGACATCACCGACGAACTGCGCGCCGTCAACCAGGTGGAGGGCGAACGGCTCACCCCCATGCGGCGGTTCGGCACCCCCGAAGAGGTCGCCACCGCCGCGCTGTTCCTCGGCTTCGACGCCACCTTCACCACCGGCGCCGACCTGCCCGTCGACGGCGGTCTGGGGCAGGGCACGGAATACCCGCACGACGACGAGATCGCCGAGCACTGACGCATACGTCTGACCCACACGGAGGTGGATTGTTGATGTCCGGTCGCACCAGGACCGCGGTGATCGGCGGCGGCATGGCCGGTTCCGCCGCTGCCAAGAAACTCATCCAGGCCGGCCGGGACGTCGTGGTCTACGAAGCGGCGGACGGGCTCGGCGGCCGGGCCCGCTCCTGGCACCGGCCGGAGATCGAGCCCGATGTCGGCATCAACCTGATGTACGTCAGCTTCTACCGGGAGATGACCGCACTCATCGAGGAGTACGGCCTCAAGGACCAGCTGCTCAAGATCTCCAGCAACGTCCACATCGCCGACAACGGCGTCCCCGTCGCCCTCTCCTCCGACTCCCCCGTCAGCCTGCTCACCTACAAGCACGTCTCGCTCCGCGACCGGATCGCCTTCCTCCTCACCACCTTGAAGCAGGTCCGCAAGCAGAAGGAGCTGGACCTCTTCGACCCGGTGAAGTCCGCGCCGTTCGACGATGGCCGATCCGCCGCCGAATGGGGCTACCGGCAGGTCTCGAGGCGCGGCTTCGACTTCCTGCTGCGGCCGCAGATCGAGGGCTTCTGGAACTTCGCCAGCGAGGAGATCTCCGCCGTCCACGCCAGGGCCCTGCTGGCCTGGATGGGCGGCTCCGGCTTCTATGTGCTGCGCAACGGCATGGAGATCATCGCCGAGAAGAACGCGGCCGGCGCCGAACTGCGGCTGTCCCACGAGGTCACCGGCGTGCAGACGGTCCCTGACGGCGTGCGGATCACCGCCGCCCGCGACGGCTCGGACCCCGTCACCGACACCTTCGACGACGTGGTGATCGCCACCCCGGCGCCGATCGCCGCGAAACTGGTCGCCGCGCTGCCGGATGCGGCGGTGGGCGGGGACACCCGCGCCTTCCTGGAGTCCCAGCGGTACGAACCGGCGCTGTCGGTCTCGTACCTGGTGGACGCCGACAGCCTGCCCGCCGAGGCGCACATCGTGGCCGGCGGGCCCGACGACCCGCCGCTGCGCAACATGATCACCTACCCCCGGCAGGTACGGGACGCGAACGGCCGGCCGGTCGACAAGCTGCTGGTGTTCACCTACCCGGGCCGCGCCAACACCCGCCGCCTGATAGGGCTTTCGCCCGAGGAACAGTTCGCCGCGGTCACGCCGCTGCTGCCCACCCTGTGGCCGGACTTCCCGGCCGACGCCGAACCGTTCCAGATCGCCGAGCGGCCGTACGGGTTCCCCATCCCGGCACCGGGCCGCTACCGGCAGTCGGTCCAGGTGATGCGGCAGCAGGCCGCACCGGTGGTGTTCGCCGGCGACTACTTCAACTCGCCCACCACCGAGGCCGCGCTGCTCTCCGGCTTCCGGGCCGCCGCGGTGCTCATCAAGACCGCCTGACGACGCTCCACGACCTACGGAGAGACCATGAAGGTCCTGTTCATCCCGGGCAACAGCCCGTACCCCATCTTTTCGCACGCGCCCCTGGCGACCGCCCTGCGCAATGCCGGGCACCAGGTCCTCATGGGCGGGATCGAATGGGTGCTGCCGAACATCGCCAGCGTCGGCCTCGCCCCGGTCAAGATCTCCCCCGTATCGATGGAAGAGGTCAGCGCCTTCATGGGCGCGATGCCCCAGGACCCGCTGGACCAGCTCAAGGCGGTCGGCCGGGTCTACGCGGAGATCGCCGTCGACAGCCTGGAGCGGCTGCTCGATCTGGCCGACCACTGGCGCCCCGACATCGTGGTCGGCGGCGGAATGTTCTACACCGCGCCGCTGCTCGCCCATCACCTGGGCATTCCGTCCGTACGGCTGGAATGGGACCGCATCGACTCGCGGACCTACGACCCGGGCGCCGCACCGGTGCTGGCGCCGGTCCTCGCCGAACTGGGCCTGGAGCGGGTACCGGAGCCGGACCTGTGGCTGGAGGTGTGTCCGCCGAGTCTCCAGCCCGACCAGGACCCGCTGCCGGCCCGGCCGATGCGCTGGATCCCGGGCAACCCGCAAAAGCCCCTGGAGCCGTGGATGTACACCAAGGGCGACCGCCCCCGGGTGTACATCACCGCCGGCACCCGGCTGTTCAGCGGCGATGCGCTGCACGATATGGCCAGGAGCATCGGCGGCCTGGGCGTGGAGGTCGTCGTCGGGGCGCCGGAGAACGTCGCGGCCGAGCTGCGGGCCGAGCTGCCGGACGTCCGGATCGGCTGGGTGCCGCTCGATGTGCTGGCCCCCACCTGCGACGTGATCATGCACCACGGCGGTGGCGGCACCGATATGACCGCGCTGAACGCCGGGGTGCCGCAGCTGATCGCCCACCCCGAGTACCCGACGGCGGCGACCCGGAAGATCGCCGAGTTCGGTGCCGCGATCCTCATCGAGTCCGGCAGCCAGGAGGACATCACCCAGGCGTGCCGGAAGCTGCTCACGGACCCCGGCTACCGCGAGCGGGCCGGGGTGCTGTCCCGGGAGATCTCCCAACTCCCGCTGCCCGGCGAGATCGTGGCCGAGGTGGAGAAGCTGGCGGCCGCCCGGATCTGACGGCCCGCCGTACGCACACGCAGCCGTACACACGCACTCAGCCGTACACACGCACTCAGCCGTACGCACGAGAGGAGACACCGCGGTGCGGATCACCCCGACGGCGATCCCCGGGGCCTACACCGTCACCCCGGAACTCCTGCCGGACGAGCGCGGCAGCTTCCACGAAGGGCTGCGCACCGACAAGCTGGCACGCGTACTGGGCGAGCCGTTCGTCCCCCGGCAGGTCAGCTACTCCGTGTCCTGCCGGGGCACGCTGCGCGGCATCCACACCGTGGCCGTGCCGCCGGGCCAGGCCAAGTACGTCACCTGCGTCCACGGCGCGCTGCGGGACATCATCGTCGACCTCAGGGTGGGCTCCCCGGCCTTCGGCAGGCACCACGTCTGCACCCTCGACGCGCGCTCCGGCCGCTCCCTCTACATCCCCGAGGGCGTCGGCCACGGATTCCTCGCGCTGACCGACGACACCCGTATCTGCTACGTCATGTCGACGGTGTACGCGCCCGGCACCCAGATCGACATCAACCCGCTGGACCCCGCACTCGGCCTGCCCTGGGGATACACCGAACCGCCGCTGATGTCGGAGAAGGACACCCACGCCCGCAGCCTGGCCGATACCGTCGCGGCCGGGCTGCTGCCCAACTGGCAACCAGCGGAGACCTGATGGACCCGGTACGGATCGGAGTGCTCGGCTGCGCGGACATCGCCCGGCGGCGGATGCTCCCCGCGTTCGCCGCCTGTCCCGCCACCGAGGTGGCCGTGGTGGCCGGCCGGGACGCCGCGCGGGCCGCGGCGCTCGCGGCGGAGTACGGGGCGCGGGCGGCGCACGGCTATGCCGGGGTGCTGGCGGACGACGCGGTGGACGCGGTGTATGTGCCGCTGCCGCTCGCCCTGCACGCCGAGTGGATCGAGGCGGCGCTGCGCAGCGGCAAGCACGTCCTGGCGGAGAAGCCGGTGACCATGGACCCGGCCCGGACGGCCGAGCTGGGCGAACTGGCCGGCCGCCGCGGGCTGGCGCTGATGGAGAACGTGATGTTCGTCCACCACGGCCAGCACGCGCGGGTGCGCCGGCTGGTCGCCGACGGCGCCATCGGTGAACTCCGCTCCTTCCAGGCGGAGTTCACCGTTCCGCGGCGCCCGGCCGACGACATCCGCTACCGCCCCGAACTGGGCGGCGGCGCGCTCTGGGACACCGGCGTCTACCCCCTCCGCGCGGCCCTGCACCTGCTCGGAGGCGACCTGACCGTGCTCGGCGCCGCGCTCACCTCGACGGCGGGCTTCGGGGTCGACACCGGCGGCGCCGCCCTGCTGCGCACCCCCGGAGGGATCACCGCACAGCTCACCTTCGGGCTGGACCACGCCTACCGCAACGCCTATGAGCTGTGCGGCAGTACGGGCCGGATCACCCTCGAGCGGGCCTTCACCCCGCCCGCCGACCGGGTCCCGGTGGCCGTGCTGGAGGGACCCGCCGGCATCCGGGAGATCCCGCTGTGCGCCGACGACCAGGTGGCCAACACCGTGGCCGCCTTCGCCGCGGCCGTCCAAGCGGGCTCCGCGCCGTACGCGGACACGCTCCGGCAGGCGCGGCTGCTGGACGAGGTGGCGGGGTGCGCGGCCCGGACCGTGCGGGGCGCGCCGTAGCGGCCCAGGCCTGTGCAGTGTTCGGTGTCCGGTGGGCGCAGCGGAAGGGGACCGGCCCCTGCGGGCAGGTCCCCTGTGATGGAAGGTTGTCGGTGGTTTTTCGGGCCGGATGATCAGCGACCGCCGCCTCCGCCGCCGCCGTGGCCGCCGCCACCGCCGCCGCCGAATCCGCCGCCGCCGTGGCCGCCGCCGAAGCCGCCGCCGCCGAATCCGCCA
The DNA here is from genome assembly GCF_055565615.1 of Streptomyces sp. NPDC028368. Taxonomy (NCBI): domain Bacteria; kingdom Bacillati; phylum Actinomycetota; class Actinomycetes; order Kitasatosporales; family Streptomycetaceae; genus Streptomyces; species Streptomyces sp. NPDC028368. The sequence goes on from NZ_JBVHTY010000010.1 coordinate 212,466, forward strand.
TAGCCGCCGTGGCCGCCGTCACCGAATCCGCCGTAGCCGCCGTGGCCGCCGAATCCGCCATAGCCGCCGTAACCGCCGTAACCGCCGTAGCCGCCGTAACCGCAGCCCCAGTCCCAGTAGTCACAACCCCAGCCATGGTGCTGGACGTGGGTAGTTGCGACTGCCGGTACGGCGTCGGGAACTGCGCTCGCGGCGCCGGCGCCGGCCAGCACGAGGAAAGGCACTGCGCAAAGTGCGGCAACGATGCGGTGGCTTCTGGTCTTGGTGCGCATGGTCGTCCCCTTTCGGGGGTGGTGCATTATGCCGATTGCTCGGCTGTCGCCGATCGGTCGGCGTATCAATGTGGAGTTCTCCTGGCCCCGCCACCGTGCACCGGCAACGCACAAGGCCCCGGCGCACCCGCGGGGTGACTTAGCAGGACTCCGACCTGCTTCGCAGACATCGTTGCAATCTCAATGTTGCAATCTCAAGAGACGTCACTTCGAGCGTAGGCACGGCGCATCCGGAAGGTCAAACAGCTCTCCGTGCGTGCCCGGTGACGGTGCGCGGCCGGGCCCTTGGCCTCGTCACCCGGCCGTCTTCGTACCCGTCGTGTGCGCAGGCCCCAGGTCCTCCATGCGGTAGTCCGCGTCGGGGAAACTCGGTGTCGGCATCGGGTCCGGGTAGGCGGCCTCGGTGCGTGGCGGCTGCCGGCGGACATAGGCGGAGCGGGTCTTGAGGGCGGCGTCGACGGCCAGCCGGAGCAGCCAGGACGGCTTGCGCACGCCGAAGGCCGTGCGCATGTGCGGGGTCAGCAGGGCGGGCACCGCCGCCTTGGCCAGCTTGCTGCCGAGCGGCTGCAGCCGGGCCGGCAGCCCCCCGACCATCGGCCCGGTCACGGTCGGCTCCAGCACCTGCCACAGCTTCGCCGCCTCCGGCGAGTAGCTGAAATGCGCCCTGACGTAATCGTCGTGGAACCGCGCGATCTCCTCGAACGAGCCGGGAATGTCCTTGATCCCCATGTGCTCGCCCTGCTCCTTGATGTGCAGATAAGCGGCGGTCCGCTCCTTGGCGCTCATCTTGCGCCAGGCATAGCGGTCTATCCAGCGGACCGGTACCAGCATGCTGGTGGCCAGCACGAACAGATACTCCTCGTTGCTGATGCTCCACTGCTGGTGCTCGTCGCTGATGTGCTTGACCGCGTTCTTGTGGATGCGGTTCATCTGCCGTACGGCGGCCTTGCCCCGCTCGTCCTTGAAGCCGTGCCGGACCATGGCCATGGCCATCAGCCCGAAGTGCTCCATGCGGCGCTGGGTGTTCTCCGTCAGCTCGCCGGTGCGTACCAGCAGGGCGGCCATATGCGGCGGGGCGACGCTGTTGGCGAAGGCGATGGCCCCGGCGACGCCGAAGTCCCACGGGTACTCGTAGCCGATGCCGAGCCACCAGATGTGGCTGGCCTTCTCGTGGACGTCCATGCCCTGGATTTCGCGCAGCCTCGCGTACCGCTGCGCTCGCTTGCCGGTGGTCACGTCGTCGTTCCTCTCTCGGCGTTCGGTGGTAGTACCCGCTCGACCAGCAGTCCGGCGGCGCCGGTGTAGCCCGCCGGGTCGCACAGTTCGCTCAGCTCCCGGTCGCTGAGGTGGCCGGCCGTCTCGGGGGAGCCGGCCAGGGTGTCCCGCAGCGGCCGGCCGGTGCGGGCGGCCAGCGCGGAGCAGCGGGAGAGCAGTTCCCGGGCGGCGGCCTTGCCCAGCCGCGGCGTCAGTACGGCGGCGATCCGCTCGGCGACGACCTGGCTGCCGGTCAGGCCCAGGTTGTCCAGCATCCGTTCGGAACGCACCTGAAGGCCCCCGGCCAGCTCGACGGCGGTGTGCGCGGCGCCGCCGGTCAGCCGCAGGCACTCGCGCAGCAGCAGCCATTCGGCGTGCCAGGCGCCGGCCGACCGCTCGTCCTCGGACAGCAGGCACTGCGTCAGCCCGGTGGCCAGTACCGGCACCTGGAGCGCCGCGCTGCGCACCAGCGTGGACAGCACCGGATTGCGCTTGTGCGGCATGGCCGACGAACTGCCGCGCCCGCCGGGCCCCGGCTCGGCCAGCTCCCCGACCTCCGTCCGGACCAGCGACTGCACATCGACGGCGATCTTGCCGAGCGCCCCGGCGGTGAACGCGAGGGCGGCGGCGAGGTCGGCGACCGGGGTGCGCAGCGTGTGCCAGGGCAGCCGGGGGACGCCGAGCCCGGTCTCCTCGGCGAACGCCCGCAGCAGCCTGTCGAGGTAGTCGGCCGGATCCTTCTCGGCCCCCGGCGCGCCGTCGGTCACGGCGTACACGAGATAGCCGGCGAGGGTGCCGGCCGCACCGCCGAGCGAGACCGGCAGCCCCGCCCCGGTCAGCCGGCCCAGCCGCCGGTCGGCGTCCAGGACCAGCTCCCGCCAGCCGGCGGCCTTGAGCCCGAAGGTGGTGGGCACCGCCTGCAGCGCGAGGGTCCGCCCGGCCATCGGGGTGTCCCGGTGCCGCTGGGCGTGCCCGGCGAGAGACTCGGCGATCGTCGCGAGATCGGCCCGGATGATCGCCACCGCCCGGCCGGCGACCAGCATGGCGCCGGTGTCGAAGATGTCCTGGCTGGTCGAGCCGCGGTGGACGTACTCGGCGGCCTCGGGGTCCTCGGCCGCGACCACCTCGGTGAGCGCCGCCACCAGGCCCACCACGGGGTTGGCGGTCTCCCGGGCGGCGACCGCCAGCGCCCGCAGGTCCAGGCGGTCGGCCCGAGCCGCCCTGGTGATGGCGTCGGCGGCGGCGGGCGGGAGCGCCCCCAGCCGGGCCTGCGCCCGCGCCAGTGCGGCCTCCGCGTCCAGCATCGCCTGCAGCCACGCCCCATCGGCCACCACCGCCTCGATGGGGGTGCCCGCCCGCACGGGGGAGAGCAGCCCCGCATCGAGGCCCGGGTCCGGCCGGCCGCCGTCCTGATGCGTCACACGATCACCCCGTCGGTCTCGAATTCGGACGGCTCCGGCCGGACCGCGGCCGGCACATGCGCCACCGGCGGCAGCGCGAGCACCGCGCGGGCGATCGCATCGGAGTCGCCCACGGTCACCGAGTCGACGCCGGGGCGGATGCCCGCCGCGGTCACCCAGTGCACGGACTCGGTGGGCACCCCGTACGCGAACCGGCGCGGATGCGCCTGCCCCCGCCCGTCCACCAGCCGGTAGGGCCGCCCGGTGACCGTCAGCCCGCCGGTCTCGAAGACCGTGCCGTGCGACCCCGCAATGCGGTACGGCATCGCCTGGTCGGTGTTGAGCAGATGGCGCAGCAACGGGTCGTCGGTGCGCCGCAGATCGGGCTCGGGCAGCCGGGCCTCGATGAGCACTCCGGCGCGTATCGGCGGCCCCGGTACGAGATCCGAGGAGGCGACGTATTCCGGGGCCGCCGGGTTGAGGCGGATGTGGCTGCCGGGTCCGGTGATCTCGATCAGGCCCGCCTCGATCAGCGCGATCAGCTCCTCGACCCGGGATGCGGGCGGCCCGATGGACAAGAAGGCGTTCAGCGGTGTGTACCAGCCCGCCAGATCGTCCCGGTGGGAGTTGCCCTCGAGCCCGCCGTGGTCCACCGCGAGCCGGATCTCGTTGCGCAGATCGCGCAGCACATCGAGCGCCGCCTTGAGCGGGCCGCTCATATTGCCCCGGCGGGCCTCTTGGACGTCGTGTTCCAGATACCGCAGCAGCCAGCGCCGGAAGTCGTCGCGGCCGGTGAACGTCCGCTTGCCGCACGGCTTGGCGAGCCGCTCCCAGTCCCACCGCTTCGCCGCGTCGATACCGGCCGCGTCCAGCAGCGGCCCGGGATCCTCGCCGTCGGCCAGGGCCAGGTACTTCTCCACCAGCGCCGGGCGCTCGGTGCCGCGGCCGGTGGCGTCCAGCAGCGTGCCGTAGTAGACGCTCTCCACCTCACGCCGGATCAGCGGCCACAGGTCCCGGCCGAAGTTCACCCCCTCGCCGCCGCGGGCCCGCTCGCGCAGCTGCCGGATCACCTTTGGGGTGAGCAGCCGCGGGAAGTACCGCCCGGAGGCGCCCTTCTCGTTCTCGCCGCGCGCCTGGTAGGGCACCCCGCGGCGGGAGAAGGCGTACATCCGCGGCTCGTTCCCCGACGGGTGGTAGACCAGCCGGCCGTCCTCCCGTACGAACCGGCCGCCCCGCCCCACGCTGAACAGCGCCAGATAGTCGAAGAAGCACAGCCCCAGGCCGCGCAGCAGCACCGGCTCACCCGCCCCGATCCCGCTCAGGTCGAGATCGGCGGGGTTGGCGGGGGTCAGATACCGCAGGTGGTGGATGCGGGCCAGGCTGGCCGTCCGCTCCTCCCTGGCCGTGGGGCGCGTCGGCACATGGCCCTGCGCGAGGACGATGGCGTCCAGCTGGTTGAGCCGGGTGCCGTCCGCCAGCCGCAGCCCCTGCGGGCCGCCGGGCACGCCGTGCGTATCGGCGATGGCGACGGCGCGCGTGCGGTGCACGGTGACGGTGACGTGCTCCGGGGCGGCGGCCACCACCCGCCGGAAGCAGTCGCTCAGATAGCAGCCGTAGAAGGCGCGGGTGGGATAGCTGTCCGGGCCCAGCCGGGCGGCCTCGTCGAGGACCTCCGGCGGGTAGTCGCCGACCGTGCCGAGCGCCCGCAGCCCGGTGGCCCACTCGTACAGGGTCGGTCCGGGCACGACCGGTCCCGCGATCGTCGTGCTGCCGTCGGTGTAGACGGTGATCTGGGACGCCACCGTGTTCATCAGCAGGTGGCGGGACTGCCCGGTGCGCCAGACCATGCCGGCGCCGGGGCCGGACGGGTCCACCACATGGACGGTCACCGCGGTGTGCGCGGGCGCGGCCCCCTCGTTGGCGCAGAGCCGTTCGAGTACGGAGAGCCCGCGCGGCCCGGCACCGACGACCGCGATCTCGACACGGCTGTTCATCAAGTCCGGATAGCTACTGGTCACGTCTGGTCCTGCAGCCGCAACCGGCGGATCAGTTCCAGCCGTTTGATCTTGGTGGTGGCGGTCTGCGGCAGGTCCTCCAGGCGCCAGAGCACGGGCTCGGCCAGCGGCGGCAGGTCCGCGACCGCGGAGCGCCAGGCGAGGGTGTCCAGCGGCTTGCTGTCCCGGGTGGAGACCACCGGCACCGGGAGCCCGTCCGGGCCGGGGACGACGATGACCTCGGTCAGTTCCGGCAGCCGGCCGAAGAGCTTGTCCTCGATCTCCAGCGTGCTGTCGATGCCCGGTATCTCGTCGACCTCGCGGTCCAGCAGATGCAGACAGCCCCATTTGGTGCGGTAGCCGACATCGCCCATCCGCCACCAGCCGTCGTGGACCTGCTTCTCCCAGCGCGCGTGCTCCCCGAGATACGTGACGATCCGCCCGTCGCTGCGGACCTCGATATGGCCGGGGGAGGACTTGCCGGGCGGATTGCCGTCACGGCTGACGACCCGTACCCCGGTCATGCCGGGGAACGGCGCGCCGACACAACGGCCCTCGGCCTCGGCGCCGCGCTTGTGGCTGTAGGTGCGGCCGGCGATCGGCCCCACCTCGCTCTGCCCGTACATCTGGATGAACAGCGCGCCCTTGCGGCGGGAGGCGCCCAACAGGCTGTGCACGGTGCGCGGGTGGATGGCGTCGAAGGTGCTGCTGAAGTACTTCACCCGGGCCAGCGGGGCGCGCGGGTCATCGACCAGCTCCTCCCAGCGCATGAACGAGTTCGGGTGCGCCTCGATCAGCCCCGGGGGCACCTGGGTGAACAGCTCGGCGACGCGCTCCGGATCGTCCTCGGCAAGGACGATGACGGGGTGTCCCTGGAGGAGGGAGATGGGCAGCGCGGTGAACATCCGCGAGTGCACGAACGACACATGGATCGCGACCGGTTCGTTGGCGCCCACCAGCTTGGCCACGGTGCCCTGCGGGCGGTAGCGCGCCTGGAAGGTGCGTCCGGTGTGCACGGCGAGCTTCGGGACGCCGGTGGTGCCGGAGGTGTGCGTGATCAGCGTGGGGTGGTCGGGCGGCATCAGCACGGGGGCGACCCGCGGGGCACCCGCCAGCGAGGCCAGCCCGGTCGCGCCCTCGTGGCTGCCGCTGGTGAGCAGCAGCCGCCGCGAGAGCGTGAACACCTCGGCCGGCAGGTCCTTTTCGAGCTTGGCCTGATCGGTGACGAGCCAGGGCCGCTCCACCCGGCGCAGCAGCTCGGCAACGGTCTCGCCGTCCAGCTTCGGCGACAGCAGCACCGGTACGGCCCCGATCCGGGCGATGGCGCAGGCGAGCAGGGTGATGTCGAAGCCGTTGGCCTTGTGGACGACGACACGCTCACCGGTGCGGACGCCGACGGCCCACAGCCGGGACGCGAAGTCGTCCACCAGGGCCGCCACCTCGGTCAGGGTGAGGCGGCGGCCCAGTTCCGGCGCGATGTCCAGATCGTGATCGAGTATCAGCGGGCTCGCGGGGTGTTTCGCGGCCGCCCTGTCGAAAAGTGTTCCCAGGCGGATGCCCTTGTTTCCGATGCGCTGCAGAAACATGCGCACGTCCCCTCGTCTCTAGGGAGTCCAGGAATGCGGGAATGCGGGAATGCGGGCCTTACGGAATGCGGGGGGGGGGGGGGGGAGGGGGCGGCCGTCAGGCCTTCTCGATGATGTTCTTGATACGGCCGAGCGTGTCGTCGAGGTCGCTCGCGAGCTTGGCGGTCCATTCCTCGATGAACTTCACCTTTTCCGGCTCGTCGAGCTCGGCGACGATCTTGTGGATTCCCGCGGTCGCCGTGCCCATCCGGAAGTGGTGCACCAGCACCGCCCCGCCCTCGGCCGGCTCGATGTCGAAGCCCCAGACGCTCTCCTGGTCGGCGCCGACGTGCGAGAGCATCATCCACCGGAACGTACGGCCGGGCTCGGCGGCGGTGACCCGGGAGTCGGTGTGCCATACGCCCCGCACCAGCGGCGCCCATCCGACGACGTCCTCGCTGCGCAGATTCTCCCCGCGGAATACCGAGCCGACCGCCGACGGCCGGCCCGAAACCCACTCTCCGCCCTGGCATTCCGGGCTCCACTCGCCGCTGCGCGGCAGATCGCTCACCACGGCATAAATGTCTTCCGGCGAGGCCGCGACTTGAATGTCGGCGCGCAGCTCGAAAAGGGGGGAATTCTCGATGATGGAGGTCATGCGGAAAAGCTTCGCAGCGGCCCGGACAGGACGGCCAAGAACCGGCGCAGGGTTGGTCAGGTTCGCCGCTGCCGGACCCCGTCGCCGCCCTGTTCCGTATACAGCACGACCTTTCCGCGTACCTTTCCCGATTCCACCAGCCGGTGGCCCTCGGCCGCGGCGCTCAGCGGGAGCGGCTCGATGCCATGGGGCCGCAGCAGGCCGTCGGCGAGCAGCGGGTTGATCCCGGCGGCCGCCTCGGCGAGTTCGACGCCGGACGCCTGGGAGATGGCGAAACCGACGACCGAACAGTCCTTGACGTACAGCGGCCCCACCGGCAGTACGGGACGCGTCAGCAGGCCGGCCAGCAGCACGATCCGGCCGCGCCGCGCGAGCAGGTCGACGGCGGACGTCAGGTCGTTGCCGGCCGAGGTGTCCACGTACACATCGATGCCCGACGGCGCCAGCTCGCGGACCTTCTCGGCCACCCGGCCCGCCCCGCGGTCGAGGACCTCGGCGGCGCCCAGACCGCGCACGTACTCCGCGCTGTGCGCACCCGCGACGCCGATCACCCGGGCCCCGGCCCGCGCCGCCATCAGGACCAGCGCGCTGCCGACATTGCCGCCCGCGCCCACGACCAGGACCGTCTCGCCCGCCCGCAGCCGCCCGTGGACGAACAGCGCCAGATACGCCGTCGCCGCGGGATGCGCCACCGCGACCGCGTCGGACGCCGCCACCCCGTCCGGCAGCCGGTACAGCCGGTCCGCGGGCACCACCACCCGCTCGGCGGCGGCCCCCTGCCGGCCCGCGTACCCCAGGCTGTTGGACCACACCCGGTCGCCGGCCGAGAACCCCGGCGCTCCGGGACCCGCGGCCGCGACCGTACCGACCAGATCACGGCCCACCACGAAGGGCAGCGGTACGGGTGTGCGCCAGGCCCCCGAACGCACAAAGGTGTCCACATGGTTGACGGCGGTGACCGCGACATCGACGAGCACATCGGTCGGCCCCGGCTGCGGCGTCGGCAGCTCGCCGTACCGGATCACCTCCGGCGGCCCGAACTGCTCAAGGTAGGCGGCATGCATGACTGGATTCTGACGATGTACCGGTCCCGGCCGCCGAGCGCGGACCGGACTGTGTCACCTCATCGCGGATCCGGCCACGCACGCTCCGGGCACCCCGGTACCTGACAAAGACCGCAGTTCTCGCATGCGGGGAGGGGCGGGAGCGCGGGCATCCTGAGGGCGCCCAGAAGTCCTCGGGCTGGACCTCGCGAGAACTGGAGCACGACGTGAGCATGTTGAACAGACGACGGTTTCTGGCCGGGACGGGCGCCGCCGTCGCAACGACCGGCGCCGTCGCCGCTCTCGGCGCCACCACCGCACGGGCGGCGGGCCGGTCGTCCCTGATCGCCGAGGGGGCACCGGCCACCACCGGCGTCTCCACCGTCACCCCCACCGACGCCCGCTACATCGACATGGTCTCCGGCAGCAACGCCCGCCTGATCGCCGCGCCCGAGGCCATCAAGCTCCCCACCAGCACCCAGCAGGTCATCGAGGCGGTCCGCGAGGCCGTACGGGCCAAGAAGCGGATCGTCGTCCGCAGCGGCGGGCACTGTTTCGAGGACCTGGTCTTCAACAAGGACGTCGAGGTCATCATCGACCTGCGGATGCTGAACCGGATCGGCTACGACGAGCAGCGCCAGGCCTTCTCCATCGAACCCGGCGCCACCCTCCTCGACATCTACCAGACCCTGCACAACGGCTGGGGCGTCACGCTGCCCGGCGGCGGCTGCCACAGCGTGGGCGCGGGCGGGCACTTCGCGGGCGGCGGCTACGGCGTGCTCTCCCGCAAGCACGGCATCGTCAGCGACCACATGTACGCCGCCGAGGTCGTCACCGTCGACAAGGACGGCAAGGTGCGCAGCGTCATCGCCACCCGCGACGAGAGCGACCCGAACCGCGATCTGCTGTGGGCGCTCGCGGGCGGCGGCGGTGGCAACGTCGGCATCGTCACCCGCTATTGGATGCGCACCCGCGGCGCCACCGGCGCGCCCGAGAAGCTGCTGCCCAAGCCGCCCGCCAGCGTCTATTACGTCACCGTCGGCTGGCCCTGGGAAAAGGTCACCAAGGCCGGCTTCAAGAACCTGCTGACGGAATACGGAAAGTGGGCCAAGACCCACGCCGCCGCCGATTCACCGTACGCCGGCATGGGCCACTGGCTCTTCCTCCAGCACAAGTCCTCCGGCCCGATCCTCATGGTGGGTCAGATAGACGCCACCATCCCCAATGCCAAGAAGCTGCTGGACGATTACGTTGCCTTCCTCGGCAAGGCCATGGGCGGCGTCGAGCCGGTCCTCAGCGATATCCAGCATCTGCCGTACATGAAGGCGATGACCTTCGCCACCACCGCCGGCGAGCCCCTGAACAACCCCAATATGCGCACCATGCACAAATCGGCGTTCATGAAGGCCGGCTTCCCCGAGCGGCAGCTGGAGACGCTCTACAAGCAGCTGACGCGCACCGATTACGAGAACCAGTACACCTACGTCGTCCTCAACTCGGCCGGCTGCAGGATCAACGAGCTCGACCCCGCCGAGACCGCGGCCGTGCACCGTGACTCGCTCTTCGTGATCTTCTACGAGTGCTACTGGCACAAGCCCGAGGACGACGAGAAGAACCTCGGCTGGATGCGGGACACCTATCGCGAGGTGTACTCCGACACCGGTGGTGTACCGGTCCCCAACGACGTCACCGACGGCTGCTACATCAACTACCCGGACAACGACCTGACCGACCCGAAACTCAACACGTCGAACACCCCCTGGCACGACCTCTACTACAAGGGCAACTACGCCCGGCTCCAGCAGGTCAAGGCCAAGTGGGACCCGACGGACTTCTTCCGCCACCGCCAGTCGGTCCGGCTGCCGAAGCGGTAATCCTTGGCCGAAGCGGTAATCCTTGGCCGAAGCGGTAATCCGTAACGGAATGCGCCATACGTCGGGGGGGGGCCCCCCGCATGCGGGGGGCGCCCCCCCCGGGGGGGAGTGCGGCGCCAAGTAAAGGGTGGCGCGCGCCTTGTTATGCAGTGGGGGGACACCCGCCGGTAAGGT